>NZ_JBNPTK010000011.1:0-266633 GCF_051167615.1 Bradyrhizobium sp. HKCCYLS3013 | reverse complement strand
TTCGATCTGGCGAGCGAACGCTTTACCGCCTTCGAACTGACGGATGAGAGCGAGGGCGAGGTCATCGATCGCGCCGGTGTCGTGCCGGGCGAAATTCGCGTCGGCGATCGTGCCTATCTGCAGCCCGATCGGGTCGCCAAGGTGCTTGCTGAAAGCGCTGATATCGTAGTGCGCGCCAAATGGAATGGCGCTCGTTGGCTCGACGCCGACGCGAACCGTCTCGATCTCATTGCTCTGCTAAAAAAGTCGCGTGGCAAGGGACTGGTTGATCGGCCCGTCTGGATCAAGGCTTCGGCGAAAGAGCCTATCGCATTACGTCTGGTGGCGATCCGAAAGCCGAAGCAGGCGCGCGATGCCACGATCGAAAAGATCACGCGCCGGGCACGAGACATGGGCCGCAAGCTGCAGCCCGAGACGTTGGTCGCGGCCGAATGGGTCATCATCATCACCTCGCTCGATCGCGATGAATATCCACTTCCAGCAATCAGCAGCCTCTATCGATTGCGGTGGCGCATCGAGATCGCCTTCAAGCATCTCAAGAGCAGTATCGGCCTCGCGCGACCACCGGGCGAGGATCCCAGGAGCGCGAGAGCGCACATCCTCTGTCATCTTCTGCTGGCGCTGCTGACCGAGCCGCTCATCGCGGAACATCTCGGTGACTCTCCCCGCCGGGAGGCCGCGTGAAGAACGGCGTCTGGCGCCTATTGCGCTTGATCGTCGAGGCCCTCGTCGACGCCGTCATCCCCAAACCCGACGTGCAAACGTTGCGGGCCGCTGCGCGGAACATTCAACGCCATCTCCGAGAGCCGCCAAGAAAACGAGAATACCAAGCGTTAATTTGGTAAGTTAGCGCCAATGGGGGTCTCTCTCCAAGAGCGCGAATCGCCGAAAGAAACCCCTCACCCAACCGTATGCTCGGATCGGCCATCGATGCCCTCTCCCACAAGGGGAGAGGGCGCTGTATCGCACAGCGAATTCGCTGCAACATTGAATAGGTTCTAGGTCCGCGCGATTGCCATGCCACGCGGACCAACAATGAGCCCCGCTATCGCCACGCACTCCACTGTCGTCCCGGGCTTGACCCGGGACCCATATCCCCAGGGAGCGGTTTGAGGCAGGCGCGTGGTTGGCACTTCGCCCAACATGACCGCCGCGGCGTATGGGTCCCGGATCGGCGCCACGATCGCGCTATGGCGCGCTCGTGGCTTGTCCGGGACGACACTGATTGTGTTGCGCGATCTCGCTCCCCACCGCCGTCATGCCCGCGCAGGCGGGCATATCCAGTACGCCGTGGCGGACGTGTTGGGCAGGAGCGTCGTAGCTGAGCGCACCCCGCTCAGAAACAGGTCGTGCGTTCCGCCGCCATGTAGCCCAGCAGCAGCCCCGCGCCGAACAGCAACACCAGACCCGCGGCACCGAATTCCAGGCCGCGCATGATCAGCGCGCCACCGCCCTCGCGGCCGGCGCTGAGCCGGCGGGCGACGTCCTTGGCGGCGACGGCGAGCACCGCAATGGTCGCCACGGTCACCGCCGTGCCCATGCCCATCACGAAGGTCGCAGCGACGCCGGCCCAGAACAGGCCCTGCGCCAGCGCGAACACCAGCACCAGGATCGCGCCCGAGCACGGGCGGATGCCCGCGGCGAAGATCGCCTGGAAGCCGCGCTGCCAGCCGCCGGGGCCGGCGAGCTCGCTCGGCGCGGGTCCGTGGGAATGGCCGCAACCGCAATCATCGCCGTGAACGTGATCGTGGTGGACGTGATCGTGAGCAGCGTGACCATGCGCCGCCGCAGCATGGGCGTCCGCACGATCGTGGTGATGATGATCGTGGCCGTGGTGGTCGTGACCATGATGGTGATCATGATGGTGATCATGACCGTGATGATCATGATGAGGCGCGCGGTGCTGATGATCATGCGCATGGCCATGATCATGCACTGACGGCGCCACCGCCGCCGCAGGCGCGCCCGCCAAGGCCAGTGCCGGCGCCGCCGGCTGCCAGGTGCGCAGGAATGCCGCGCCCTTGACCCAGACCAGACGTGCGCCGAGCAGCGCGATCAGGCCGTAGCTTGCAATCTCCACCACCTTCTCGGCGCTGCACATGTTCGCAGCCGTGGCGTTGAGCAGCACGGCACCGATGCCGACGATGACGACCGCGACCAGCGACTGCATCAGGCCCGAGGCGAACGAGAGCACGATGCCGCGCTTTGCCGTCTCCTGGTTGGCGACGAGATAGGACGCGATCACGGCCTTGCCGTGGCCGGGACCGGCCGCATGGAAGATGCCGTAGGCGAACGAGATCGCCAGCAGCCACCACACCGCCGAGCCATCTTGCTTGGCCGAGCGGATCGCCCCCGACATCTGCCGGTAGAACTCCGATTGCTTGGCGAGCAGCCAGCCGACGATGCCGCCGACCTGCGGCTCCGCCGGCGCGCCGAATGGCGGCTTGGCGAGCAGCGCATGCGAGGCGGCGTCGGCGGCGAGAAGCGCTGCGAGGATCGCAGCGCAGGTGAGGAGCGGACGGGCGGAGCTGGGGCGAGGTGTCATGGACATTCCACTGAGATCTTGTTGGCGAAATTCATTCCGAAATTGGCGTTCGCCCCGCCGCTCAGGAATGTCTGTTCGTTCATGGTCTGCGCGACGGAGCCGCCGTCGCTCGGTCTCACCAGGCCGAACTTGCAGCCCGCGGGAGCACTGACCAGCTTGACGGGATCCTTCTCCGCCATCTGGAAATCGATGAAATAGCTGGGATCGTACACCTCGACCTGAAGCTCCCTGGGCTTCACCGGCGCCTTCAGCGGCAGAGTGAAGTGCAAGGTCAGCTTGGTGTCCTTGTATTCGAGGTAGTAGTCGACGGGATCCTCGAGCTTCTGCTTGCGGCCGTCGGACTTGATGAACGTGAAATAGGCATATTCCTTCAGCGACTCGGCATTGGTCTGCGCCAGCGGCGCCAGCTCCTCGCGGGTGTAGACGCCCTTCTGCTTGGTCTCGAGGCCCTGCAGTGCGTAGGTCGCGAACATGTCGTCGAAGGTCCAGGCGTGCCGCACGCCGGTCAGCGAACCGTCGGCCGCGTAGAGCAGCTCGCTGGTCGCTGTGACCCAGACATGCGGATGGGCGCTCGCCGCGCTCGCGCCGAGCACGAGCATCAGCGCACCGAGAACGAAACGAACCACCGCCATCCCCTTCACCTCAAGCCGCCGCGGGGACATCGAGCAGGCCACGTCGGCGGAGCAGCGCGTCGGGCTCGGGCTCGCGGCCCCGGAACGCGACATACGCCGCTTCCGGATCGAGCGAGCCGCCCGAGGAATAGACGCTGTCGTGAAGCCGCTTGGCGACGGTGGGATCGAAGATGTTGCCGGCTTCCTCGAAGGCGCCGAAGGCATCCGCATCCATCACCTCCGACCACATGTAGCTGTAATAGCCCGCCGCATAGTGGTCTCCCGAGAAGATATGGCCGAATTGAGTCGGCCGGTGGCGCAGCGCGATCTCGGGCGGCATGCCGATCTTCTCCATCTCGGCCTTTTCGAACGCGCGCACATCCTTCGAAGCCGATGCCGGCTGGGTGTGGAACTCGAGGTCGATCAGCGCCGAGGAGACGAACTCGACCGTGGCAAAGCCCTGGTTGAAGCGGCGCGCCGCCAGGAAGCGGTCGAGCAGGTCCTGCGGCAGCGGCTCGCCGGTCTGGTAGTGACGCGCGAAGGTTTGCAGCACCTCGGGGCGCTCCTGCCAGTGCTCGTAGAGCTGCGACGGCAGCTCGACGAAGTCGGTGAACACGGCAGTGCCCGACAGCGACGGATAGGTCACGTTGGACAGGATACCGTGCAGGCCGTGGCCGAACTCGTGGAACAGCGTGCGCGCATCGTCCGGCGACAGCAGCGAGGGCTGGCCGTCCGCGCCCTTGGCGAAGTTGCAGACGTTGATGATCAAGGGCGCGGTGTCGCCGTCGAGCTTCTGCTGGTCGCGCAGCGAGGTCATCCAGGCGCCGGAGCGCTTCGACGAGCGCGCAAAGTAATCGCCATAGAACAGCGCCTTGTGGCTGCCATCGGCCGCCTTGATCTCCCACACCCGGACGTCCGGATGCCAGACCGGGATGTCCTTGCGCTCGGCGAAGGTGATCCCGAACAGCCGCGTGGCGCAATCGAAGGCGGCCGCGATCATGTTATCGAGCGAAAGATACGGCTTGATCGCCGCGTCGTCGAAGTTGGCCTTCGCCTGGCGCAGCTTCTCGGCATAGTAACGCCAATCCCAGGCCTCAAGCTTGAAGTTGCCGCCCTCCGCCGTGATCATCGCCTGCAACTGGTCGCGGTCGGCCAGCGCCTTGGCGCGGGCCGGCTTCCAGACCCGCTCCAAGAGGCCGCGCACCGCCTCCGGCGTCTTCGCCATGGAATCCTCGAGGCGATAGGCGGCGAAGTTGGGAAAGCCCATGATCCTGGCGGCCTGCTCGCGCAACGCCAGGATCTCGCCGATGACGGCGTTGTTGTCGTTGGAATTGCCATTGTCGCCGCGCGCGGTGAACGCCTTGAACACCTTCTCGCGGAGGTCGCGGCGGGCGGAGCTCTGCAGGAACGGCTCGACCGAGGAGCGCGACAGGGTCACGATCGCCTTGCCGGGCATGCCGCGCTCTTCCGCCGCAGCCTTGGCGGCAGCCACGAAGCTCTCGGACAGGCCGGCACGGTCGTCCTCGCCGAGCTCGAGGACCCAGTCCTGCTCGTCGCCGAGCACGTGGTGGCTGAAGGTGGTGCCGAGCTGGGCGAGCTTCTCGTTGATCTCGGCCATCCGCACCTTGTCGTCATCGGACAGGCCGGCGCCGGCACGGCGGAAGCGGGTGTAGGTGCGCTCCAGGAGCCGCTGCTCCTCACCGGTGAGCTTGAGGTCCTTGCGGTTGTCATAGAGCAGCGCGATGCGGCCAAACAGCACGGCATTCATCATGATCGGGTTCCAGTGCCGCGCCATCCGCAGCGACACGTCCTTGTCGATCTCCAGAATCGCCGGGTTCGAATGCGCCGACACCAAGTCGTAGAACACCGCCGCGACCTTCGACAGCAGCTTGCCCGAGCGCTCCAGCGCCGTGATGGTGTTGGCGAAGTCGGGCTCGGCCGGATCGTGAGTGATCGCGGTGATTTCGGCGGAATGGTCGGCGAAGGCGCGCTCGAAGGCCGGCAGGAAGTGCTCGGGCCTGATCGCGTCGAAGGGCGGTGTCTGGTGGGGGGTCTCCCAGGCCACGAGCAGCGGGTTGGTCTGGGCGTCGATCACAGCGGTGGTGTCTGACATCGGCTGGGGTCCGTCCTCTCCCGGAAGTTCGATGCGCCCCTCATATCACGGAGCCGGCCCTTTTTGGGTCATTTCCCCTTGAAGGGCCGGGCCTTTTCGGAGAGATTGCGGCCCGCAACAGGACCTGGACCATGAACGCAGAGACCACCTCCAAAGCCGGCCGCCAGATCGCTTGGCCGACCGTGATCACCGTCATCTCGGCGGCGATCCTGATCGGTGCCGAAGTGTTCGGTGCGGCCTTCGCCGGCGGCTGGGCGCTGGCGATTCTGTTCGGGCTCGGCGATAGCGGCGCGCACATCGTTCAAGCCGTGCTGTTCGCGATCGGCGTGTTCGTGATGATCGGCTTCATCCGCGGCGCGCAGCGCATCGAGCCTTTCACCAGGCGCGCGTGAACAGCACAAAAACACTGTCCTGCAAGCGTGAACGCGTTACGAAAGTTTAAGCTCGCTTAACGTTCGTTCAGACATCGACGCCGCTCTGTGTGTCGCGCAAGCACAGATGAGGGAAATCTTTCCCCGCGTCCAAAAATGCCTTGCGAACGAAATTCAAAACGCTTATTTCCGCTTCTGCCCAATTTCGCACGTGCCTGTGGTCGTGTGTCAGTCGGTAGGTATCCGGACAAGAGGCCGGACAGCCGCCAAGGGATGAGGAACCGAGGGGCCCTCGGATCGTTGCGGTCAAGATCACCATGATCGAGATCGTCATGCTCCAGAGCCCAGCATCTCTCTCAAGAGATGCCGCTGAAGGTCACCCCATCTTTTGCAACCGTGACTGGCAGCCGGAGGCGAACCGGCGCACCCCGCTCTCAACGGGGGACGCGACTTAAAGCAACGACGGATCGGGCTTTTTTGGTCTCTACCGGCAGTCCAAAGCCGGCGCGGGCTACTGAAAAGGCTTGTCCTTCATTGCCAGGTGTGCGGGCGGGAAATTCCCAACCAATCCACGGCAGCACAATTCGGCTACGGGTTCGAGGTTTTGTCGCCTTTCCATCGGGCGGCAACGCCAAGGCACCCGTGTCGGGATCATTTTGAACGGGTCTCGTCGCTGGGGCCGTTTGGAGGGTGCTATGACCGAACGTATCCGGGAATTCCTGCGCAACCGCCGCGAGGAAGGTCTGGACCACGAGCCCTGTCTCGTCGTCGACCTCGAGATCGTGCGCGACAACTACATGAGCTTCGCTCGGGCGTTGCCGGACAGCCGCGTGTTCTACGCGGTCAAGGCCAACCCGGCGCCGGAAGTGCTGTCGCTGCTCGCCTCGCTCGGCTCCTCCTTCGACACGGCGACCGTCGCCGAGATCGAGATGGCGCTGGCCGCCGGCGCGACGCCGGACCGCATCTCCTATGGCAACACCATCAAGAAGGAGCGGGACATCGCGCGCGCCTATGCGCTCGGCATCCGCCTCTTCGCCGTCGACTGCGCGGCCGAGGTCGAGAAGATCGCGCGCGCAGCGCCGGGCGCGAAGGTGTTCTGCCGCATCCTGTACGATTGCGCCGGCGCCGAGTGGCCGCTGTCGCGCAAGTTCGGCTGTGATCCCGAGATGGCGGTCGAAGTGCTGGACCTGGCGAAGCGCCTGGGCCTGGAGCCGTGCGGCATCTCGTTCCATGTCGGCTCGCAGCAGCGCAAGGTGAAGGCGTGGGACCGCGCGCTGGCGATGGCCTCGACGGTGTTCCGTGACTGCGCCGAGCGCGGCATCAACCTGACCATGGTCAACATGGGCGGGGGCTTCCCGACCAAGTACCTGAAGGACGTGCCGCCGGTCGTGCAGTACGGCCGCTCGATCTTCCGCGCGCTGCGCAAGCATTTCGGCAACCAGATCCCGGAGACGATCATCGAGCCGGGCCGCGGCATGGTCGGCAATGCCGGGATCATCGAGTCGGAAGTGGTGCTGATCTCGAAGAAGAGCGACGAGGACGAGCTGCGCTGGGTCTATCTCGACATCGGCAAGTTCGGCGGTCTCGCCGAGACGATGGACGAGTCGATCCGCTACGCCATCCGCACGCCGCATGAGGGCGCGGAGATGACCCCGTGCGTGCTCGCCGGCCCGACCTGCGATTCGGCTGACGTGATGTACGAGAAGCTGCCGTATCCGCTGCCGGTGACGCTCTCGATCGGCGACAAGGTGCTGATCGAGGGGACCGGGGCGTATACCTCGACCTACGCGTCGGTGGCCTTCAACGGCATCCCCCCGCTGAAGACCTATCACATCTGATCTGGCTGCCCTCGCCCCTGCGCGGGTGAGATGGGCAAGAGCCTCGGGTGGGGCTGCCCCCACCCCGACCCTCCCCCGCAAGCGGGGGAGGGAGCGATCCACCGTCATCTTCAACCTGACATCACGTGTTTGCGCGCGAGCCCAAGGTCCGCCGCGCAGGCCGGGGACTGACGTGCCATGACCGCTTTTCGCATCCCTTCGACCACGCCGCTTCGGACTGCCGCTCCGTTCGTGATCCGTGCCGAGCGTGCCTCCGACGTCCCGGCGCGCGAGACGCTGCTCGATGCCTGCTTTGGCGACAATCGCCATGAGCGCACCTGCCAGCGCCTGCGCGACGGACGCGCGCCCGCCGCAGGCCTCGCCTTGTCGGCGACGCGCGGCGGCGTCCTCGTGGGAACGCTGCGGCTGTGGCACGTCAGCGCCGGCGGACGCGACGCGCTGATGCTCGGCCCGCTGGCGGTCGCCGCCGAGGCGCGCAGCCTCGGCGTCGGTGCGGCGCTGATGAATGCCGCGCTGATGATCGCGGCGTCGCGCGGCCATGGCGCCGTGGTGCTGCTCGGCGATGCGCCCTACTACGCCCGCTTCGGCTTCGATGCGGCCAAGGCGGCCGCGCTCGAGTTGCCCGGCGCGTTCGAGCGCGCCCGCCTGCTCGGCCTCGAGCTGGTCGACGGCGCGCTGGACGGCGCATCGGGTATGATCGTCGCCACCGGCTCTGCCCAGCGCAAGGCCCGCCGCCGCAAGGAGCGGCCGCTGCCATGCGCGGCGTGAGGACCAAGGCGGCGGCGCAGCCGCCGCGGCGGACCTGGCTGCCGACGCTGGTGCTGATCCTGCTCGGCATCATGATCGTCCGCGACATCGTGGTTCGGCGCTGGAGCAGCGGCCCGTCTGCCGGACCCGACGTCACGCGCCTGCGTTAGGCATTCCGGCAACGGGCGCCGCAGCAGCCCCGCGAGGGGTTGCGCAGGTGCAGCAAAAGCTCTTTAACCCCCGAAAATCCCGCCACGAGGCCCGCCATGTCCCGCCGCCTGATCTCTACCGGATCACCGTTCGAGAAGACCGCCGGCTACAGCCGCGCCGTCATCGATGGCGACTTCGCCTTCGTCGCCGGCACCACCGGCTACGACTACAACACCATGACGATGCCGGCCGATGTCACGAGCCAGTCACGCAACTGCTTCAAGACCATCGCGGCCGCCCTGCAGGAGGGCGGCTTCGAGATGGCCGACATCGTCCGTGCGACCTATTACCTCACCGACGTCAGCGACGCCGACGCGCATTTTGCGGTCTGCGGCGAGGTCCTCGGCGACATCCGCCCCGCCGCCACGATGGTCGTCGTCGCGGCGCTGCTGAAGCCGGAGATGAAGGTCGAGATCGAGGTCACCGCCAAGCGCCGCGGCACCTAAACGCGGCGAGGCATCTGAAGGCGCGCGCCGCCTGAGTCCATCCATCCCACGCACCTTTCGCGGAGAACCATTCATGAGCTCGCAGATCCACGCGAAGATCACCGGCCCCATCGTGATGATCGGCTTCGGCTCGATCGGCAAGGGCACCCTGCCCCTGATCGAACGCCATTTCGATTACGACAAGAGCCGGTTCGTCATCATCGATCCGCATGACGACGGCGCGCTGGCGAAGAAGCACGGCGTCCGCTTCATCCAGCAGGGCGTGACCCGCGACAATTACCGCGAGCTCCTGGTGCCGCTGCTCACCGAAGGCGGCGGCCAGGGCTTCTGCGTCAATCTCTCGGTCGACACCTCCTCGGTCGACATCATGACGATGTGCCGCGAGATCGGTGCGCTCTATATCGACACCGTTGTCGAGCCGTGGCTCGGCTTCTATTTCGACAAGCAGAAGGGTGTCGAGCAGCGCTCCAACTACGCGCTGCGCGAGACGCTGCTGGCTGCCCGCCGCAAGAGCCCCGGCGGCACCACCGCCGTCTCGACCTGCGGCGCCAATCCCGGCATGGTCTCCTGGTTCGTCAAGCAGGCGCTGCTGAACATCGCCAAGGACACCAACACCGAGATCGTCGAGCCCAAGAGCCGCGAAGGCTGGGCGCAGCTGATGCAGAAGCTCGGCGTCAAGGGCATCCACATCGCCGAGCGCGACACCCAGCGATCAAAGAATCCGAAGCCGATGGACGTGTTCGTCAACACCTGGTCGGTCGAGGGCTTCGTGTCCGAGGGTCTGCAGCCGGCCGAGCTCGGCTGGGGCACGCACGAGAAGTGGATGCCAGAGAACGGCCGCTGCCACACCGAGGGCTGCGGCGCTGCGATCTACCTGCTGCAGCCCGGCGCCAACACCCGCGTCCGCTCGTGGTGCCCGACCCCGGGCGCGCAATACGGCTTCCTGGTGACCCACAACGAGTCGATCTCGATCGCCGACTATTACACCGTGCGCGACGGCGACAAGGTGGTGTACCGCCCGACCTGCCACTACGCCTATCACCCGGCCAACGACGCGGTGCTGTCGCTGCACGAGATCTTCGGCGCCACCGGCAAGATGCAGGAGAAGTGGCACATCCTCGACGAGAACGAGATCGTCGACGGCATCGACGAGCTCGGCGTGCTGCTCTACGGCCACGGCAAGAACGCCTATTGGTACGGCTCGCAGCTGTCGATCGAAGAGACCCGCCGCATCGCGCCCTATCAGAACGCCACCGGCATGCAGGTGTCCTCGGCCGTGCTCGCCGGCATGGTCTGGGCGCTGGAAAACCCAACCGCCGGCATCGTCGAGGCCGACGAGATGGACTTCCGCCGCTGCCTGGAAATCCAGTCGCCGTATCTCGGCCCGGTCAAGGGCTACTACACCGATTGGACCCCGCTGAACGATCGCCCCGGCCTGTTCCCGGAGGACATCGATACGTCCGATCCCTGGCAGTTCCGCAACATCCTGGTGCGGTAAGCCCTCGCCGTCGTCCCGGCCTCGAGCCGGGACCCATACTCCGTGACGGGTATGTGGCGGGAGGTGGACCTAATAGACTGCCCCGAACTACTCCCTGGGGTTATGGGTCCCGGCGTTCGCTGGGACGACGGCGGAATTTGTCGCCGCGTTCGCGCCCCGCTCACTCCTCCGTCATGGCCGGGCTTGACCCGGCCATCCACGAAGCCTGCGCCGCCGGAAACACGTGGATGCCCGGGACGAGCCCGGGCATGACGATGTTGAGGCAGAGTGCGGATGATCGAGCACTTAGCTCGCAGCGGCCAGCTACTTCTTCTCCATCGGCGGCGCGACCTTCTCGGCGGGAGCCGGCGGCAATGCCGGCTTGGCGCCTTCCTGCTGAGCAGCCGGATCGGGGCGCGCCGGCTCGGGCGCCGGTGTGGTCGGGCGGGTGCCGCCGGGCTTGGATTCGGCTGGCGTCGCCGACGGTTCGGGCGTCGCCTGGGCCATCTGGTCGAGATGGTTGGCCTTGATCTCGGTCAGCGAGATGATCGCCACCAGTGCGCCAAGGCCGAGCAGGCCGCCTGCGAGCCACAGGTCCCTTCGCAACGTCCGTTTGCTGTTGATCGAGGCCATGGCTGTCATCCGCATCATGTGATGTGCGGAACAACGAATGGAAGGGGGCGAGGTTCCCATTGGGACCTGCGCCCCAACGCCCCATCCCCGCCCTGGAACGCGCCGTTACAGCCGCAGCAGGCCCGCCTCGCCACTTTCATCAGAGAAAGCGAGCCACGTTCCCGCGGCATTCCAGCCCAGCGCCACGACCGGCGGTGTCTCGTTCCGCCGCACCAGGATCTCGGCGCCATCCTGCATCCGCACCATCAGCACGGTGCCGTCCTCGTAGCCGCAGGCCAGGATGTCCTGCTTGGGATGGCAGGCGACCGCGGTGACCTTGGCCTTCATCGGCGCCAGCATCGCCGGCTCCTTGCCCATCGGGCCGTCCTTGCCGACGAACGGCCAGAGGATGACCATGTCGGCGCCGGAGGTGGCGAGAAAGCGCCCGCCGCTGCCCCACGACATCGACTTGACCCGCGACGGGTAGCCGGTCATGCGCATGTGCCGGGAATCGGCCAGCCGCCAGCCATGCAGCGCCGGCTCGTGCATCGCCGTGACCAGGAACTTGTTGTCCGGGCTGAAGGTGACGGCGTGATGCGAGCCGGCCCAGCCGAGGAATTCCGGCTCGCCCGCCATGTTCGGAAACCACAGAGTGGCGCCGTTGTAATGCGCGATCGCGAGCCGCAGGCCCTTCGGCGCGAACGCCAGTCCGCCCGCGGTCGAGGGCACCTCGAGCGACTTCTCCTCGCCCTTCGGCGCGCGCACGAACGCGGTCTTGCCGACCGACCAGGCGATCGCCCCATCGGGGTGAACCGCGACGTTGTCGATCCAGCGCCGCTTCGGATCGGTGGCGAGCACGCTGACGCTGCCGGCCTTGTCGAGCGCGGAGACCTTGCCGTCATCACCGCCGAACAGGATGCGCGATCCGTCCGACACCGCCGACAGGATGCCGCCGCCTGATACCTCGATCTTGCTGATCTCGCCCTCCGCGTCGACAACCGCGACGCTCTCCTCGGTGCCGACGAAGACCGCGCGGTCGCCGAGATAGTGCACGGCCGTGACGGCCATGCCGAGCGCGACCTGCTTCACCTTGTCGGTGACGGAGACGATGGATGCGGCCTCGCCGCCCTGGTCGAACGACGTCATCAGGTCACGATGCAGCGTTCGAAGCCTTCGCGGATGGCGTCTTCCGGCAACTCGCGGCCGATGAAGACGACGCGGCTCTGGCGCGCCTCATCCGGCTTCCACTTCCGCTGATGATCGCCTTCCAGCATCATGTGCACGCCCTGGAAGACGTAGCGGTCGTCATCGTCCTGAAACGCCAGGATGCCCTTGGAGCGCAGGATCTTGCCGCCCTCGGTCTGCACCAGGTTCTGCAGCCACGGCATGAACTTCGACGGATCGAGCGGCTTGTCGGAGCGCAGCGACAGCGACTGCATCTCCTCGTCGTGATAGTGCTTCAGGCCGTGATCGTGATGGTGGTGATGATGATCATGACCGTGGTCGTGATCATGATGGTGATGATCGTGGTCGTCGCCGGCTTCGAGGAATTGCGGCTCGATCTCCAGGATACGATCGAGATCGAACGCGCCGCGCTCCAGCACGTCGGCGATGGCGATCTGGCAGCGCTCGGTGCGATGCAGCTTCGCGTAAGGATTGATGGCGCGGATGCGCGCCTCGACCTCGGCGAGCTCCGGCTTGCTGACGAGATCGGTCTTGTTGAGCACGATGACGTCGGCGAAGGCGATCTGGTTCTTGGCCTCCGGCGCATCCTTGAGCCGGTCCGACAGCCACTTCGCGTCGGCCACCGTCACCACCGCATCGAGCCGGGCGTTCTTCTGCACGTCCTCGTCGACGAAGAAGGTCTGCGCCACCGGCGCGGGGTCGGCGAGCCCGGTGGTCTCGACGATGATGGCGTCGAACTTGCCCTTGCGCCGCATCAGGCCGGAGATGATGCGCACGAGGTCGCCGCGCACCGTGCAGCAGATGCAGCCATTGTTCATCTCGAACACTTCCTCATCGGCGCCGACGATGAGATCGTTGTCGATGCCGATCTCGCCGAATTCGTTGACGATGACGGCGTACTTCTTGCCGTGGTCTTCCGAGAGGATGCGGTTCAGAAGCGTGGTCTTGCCCGCCCCGAGATAGCCGGTCAGGACCGTCACTGGTGTCTTGCTCGCGTCGGACATGCTCACTCCGAAAACCTCAGATCGCATCGAAAATGGCTCAAAAGCGCTGGCCGCGAGGGCTTGAAAACCCTAACGGACCAGCGCGCTCGTCAAGGCCCTTATATTGTGCCTGACCATGGCAATGTAAGTGGGAACGGGGCCCTTTTCATCGCTCAGGGCGTCGGAATACAGCGTACCGCCGATCTTGGCGCCGGTCTCGGCGGCGATCCGGCCGACCAGCCGGTCATCGTTGAAATTCTCCAGGAAGACGGCCGGAATCCCTGTTTTTTTCACCTGGCGGATGATCTCGGCGACGTCGCGGGCCGAGGGCTCGGTCTCGGTGGAGACGCCGAGCGGGGCGATGAAGGCGACGCCATAGGCATCGGCGAAATAGCCGAAGGCGTCATGGGTCGAGATCACCTTGCGCCGCTCGGCCGGGATCTTGTCGATCTCGGCGCGGACCTCGCGGTCGAGCGCATCGAGCTCGCCGAGATAGCGCTCCGCATTGGCCTTGAATATCTCCGCGTCTGCGGGGTCGGCCGCGACCAGCGCATCGCGGATGTTCTTCACATAGACCTTGGCATTGCCGACCGACTGCCAGGCATGCGGATCGGCATCCGTGCCGCGCTTGCGCGGGGTGATGCCCTGCGTGGCCGTGATGATCGGCGCCTTGCTGCCGGAGGCCTGCTGCAGCCGCGGCAGCCAGCCCTCCAGCCCGAGGCCGTTGACGATCAAGAGCCGCGCGGCGCCGACGTCCTTCGCATCATGCGGCGTCGGCGTGTAGACGTGCACGTCGCTGTCCGGCCCGACCAGCGAGGCGACACTGACCTTGTCGCCGCCGACCTGGCGGACGAAGTCGGCGAGGATCGAGAAGCTGGTGACGACGTTCAGCCGGGTCTCGGCCGATGCGGGGGCGACGAGCGACAGCAGCAGAGTGAGGACGGACAGCAAACGTTTCATGGGGATGGACTTCAGGCTTCGAGGTGACGTCCCGGAAACAGTTGCGGAAGCACGCCGCCCACGCGTCCGAACAGCACCGAGCCAAGATAGAGGAGCGACGCGACCAGGATGATCGCTGGCCCCGAGGGAATGCGGGTCTGGAACGACAGCACCAGGCCGACATAGCCGGAGACGATCGCGGAGGCGACCGCGATGCAGATCATCGGCGTGACGTCGCGCGACCAGAACCGGGCGATGCCCGCCGGCAGGATCATCAGTCCGACCGCGAGCAAGGTGCCGAGCGCCTGGAAGCCGTTGACGAGGTTGACCACGATCAGGCCGAGGAAGATCAGGTGCGCCGGCGCGCCGGCGCGGCTGACGGTGCGCAGGAACAGCGGGTCGACGCTCTCGACCACCAGCGGGCGATAGATCACGGCGAGCACGACCAAGGTGAGCGTGGCATTGAAGGCCACCATCAGCAGGGTCGGATCGTCCATCGCCAGGATGTTGCCGAACAACACGTGCAGCAGATCGATGTTGGTGCCCTTGACCGAGACGATGGTGACGCCGATCGCCAGCGACGCCAGATAGAAGGTCGCGAGCGACGCGTCCTCCTTCAGCCCGGTCGAGCGCGACACCAGGCCCGACAGCAGCGCCACGGCGAAGCCTGCGATCAGCCCGCCGGTCGTCATCGCGAACAGGTTGAGCCCCGACAGCAGGAAGCCGATCGCGGCTCCCGGCAGGATCGCATGCGCCATGGCGTCGCCGACCAGGCTCATGCGCCTGAGCATCAGGAAGACGCCGATCGGCCCGGAGCCGAGCGACAGCGCGATGACCGCGGCGAGCGCGCGGCGCATGAACTCGAAATCCGAGAACGGAGCGAACAGCACCTCGCGCAGCATCATGCCGCCTTGGAGGCTGGCGCGGGCACGCAGGGCGCGGCGGCATCGTCGAACGCCTCGCACATCCGGCGCGCCTGCGCGAGATTGTCCGTTGTCAGCACCTCCGCCGTCGGTCCCCAGGCCACGGCCTCGCGCGCCAGCAGCAGGGTCTGCGGGAAATGCGCGCGCACCATGTCCATGTCGTGCAGCGCCGCCAGCACGGTGCGCCGCTCGCCATGCCAGTGCTCGATCAGTTGCAGAAGGTCGGCCGAGGTCTTGGAATCCATCGCGTTGAACGGCTCGTCGAGCACGATCACGCGGGCATCCTGCAGCAGCACGCGCGCGAACAGCATGCGCTGCATCTGGCCGCCCGACAGCGTGCCGATGCCGCGGCCCTCGAAGCCGGTGAGGCCGACGGCGGCGATGGCACGGGCGATCTTCTCGCGCGCGGCCGCGCCGATGCCGCCGAACATGCCGGTGCTGCGCCACAGTCCGGTGCTGACGAAATCGAACACCGAGATCGGGAAAGAGCGGTCGATATCGGCGATCTGCGGCAGATAGGCGATCTCGCGCGGCTTGAGGCCGGCGGCCGTGATGGTGCCGGCGAGCGGCTTCAACAGGCCGACGATGCCGCGGAACAAGGTCGATTTGCCGGCGCCGTTGGGACCGATCACGGCCAGCAGCGCGCCCTCCGGCACCTCGCCGGAGAGATGATGCACGGCCGGGTGGCGGTCATAGCCCAGGGTGACGTCGCGGAATTGCAGTTGTGCCATCGCCATCATCACCGCATCGCCAGCCAGACGATCAGCCAGAGCAGGGCGCTCGCCGCCAGCGCCGCGCCGAGCCGCGTCGTCACCGGCATGCGCAGGATCGACCACGGCGCGGGCTGCGCCGGATGCGGCGCCGCCGGGCCGTGGCTGTGGGCATGGCCGTGAGCGCCATGCGCGTGGCTATGGCCGTGCACGTGGCCATCATGCGCATGGCTATGGAGGGCGGACTGGGTCATTTCGTCATAATGTTACATTATAACATCACCCCTGTCTATCGCGACGGGGGACGTTCCAGCTGGGACGGTGGTGGTCCCACCCGCCGCCAAGGGGCAAGGCGAGCTCGAGCCGCAACGCCGGTGCACTCCCTCTCCCCGTCCTTCACGGGGAGAGGGCGGGGGTGAGGGGCAGCGGCACGGGTGGTGCTAGGTAGCGAGAGCCGCAGCTCTCACTGATTTCTTCTGGCGCTGCACGTCAGCTTTGTTCTCGAAGCGACGTCCTTAATCACGCGGTTCAGGCAAGTCCGTGCGCGAGTGAGGAAGGCTTTTCACTGGCACCACCCGTGCCGCTGCCCCTCACCCCAACCCTCTCCCCGTAAGAACGGGGAGAGGGAGCGCACCGTCGGTGCGGCAAGCATCCGAGCTATCGCCCTCAGCTCAATGCCCGCATCAAGGCCAGGCCGGCGAACAGGCCGGCGATGGAGATGCCGACCGAGCCCACCACGTAGAGCACCGCCAGGCCAACCGCGCCGCGCTCGTAGAGCAGCGCGGTGTCGAGCGAGAAGGCGGAGAACGTGGTGTAGCCGCCCAGGATGCCGGTCATCAGCACCAGCCGCCACCATTGATGGCTGCCGCCGCTCCGGAAGGTGAAATAGCCGGCGATCAGGCCCATCACGGTCGAGCCGGTGATGTTGATGATGAAGGTGCCGTAGGGAAAGCCGGTACCGAACGCCTTGCTGCTCGCCATGTTGACGGCGTGGCGCAGCGCAGCCCCGGAGCCGCCACCGACGAAAACGAGCAGATAGCCTAACAACTGATTCACGGAACCTCACCTCGCAGACTGCGCCCGCAGCAGACCCCTGCCCGCCCGGCATCACCTGAAAAATCTCTGCCGAAACGTCTGGTCCCTTGCAAGGATCGTCCTGATCGCGGCTGGTCACAAAAAAAGGGCGGCGAGCCGAAGCCGCCGCCCTGGTCACTTGCTTGCGTCAGCGATCAGATCGCCTTGCTGTAGAGCTCTTCGACGTATTCCCAGTTGATGAGGTTCTCGACGAACGCCTTCAGATAGTCGGGACGGCGGTTGCGGTAGTCGATATAGTAGGAGTGCTCCCAGACGTCGCAGCCGAGGATCGGCGTCGCGCCATGCACCAGCGGGTTCTCGCCGTTCGGGGTCTTGGAGATCTCCAGCTTGCCGTTCTTGACCGAGAGCCAGCACCAGCCCGAGCCGAACTGGCCGACGCCGGCCGCGGCGAAGTCGGCCTTGAACTTCTCGAAGCCGCCGAGATCCTCGTCGATCTTCTTCTCGAGCCGGCCGGGCAGCTTGGAGCCACCGCCGTTCGGCTTCATCCAGGACCAGAAATGGATGTGGTTGAAATGCTGGCCGGCATTGTTGAACACGGCGGGGTTCTTGCCGAACGAGCCCTTGACGATCTCCTCGAGGGACTTGCCTTCGAATTCGGTCCCCTTGATCGCATTGTTGCCGTTGGTCACATAGGCCTGATGATGCTTGTCGTGATGGTACTCGAGCGTCTCCTTGGACATGTAGGGTCCGAGGGCCTCATAGGCGTAAGGCAGGGGGGGAAGCGTAAAGGTCATGGGGGCGGTTCCGCAACTTGTGGAAGACGGGATTTAACGGGACCTTCTTATAGAAGGTTCCGACACCCTAAAACACCGTGAATTTGGAAAAAGCGAGCCGCTTTGATGTGCATCGAGATCGACGTATTGAATGGTGACGCCGCCTGGCCGCTGGTCAAGCCGCTTTACGAGGCCGTTTGGCCGCCGGAGGTGGTCGCCGGATTACCGTGGGCGGGTATCACATTTGCGCATGCCGACCTGCGGGTGCTGGTGCAGGACGACAGCGGCGAGGTGCTGTGCCATGTCGGCATCTATCGCCGACTCGTGAAGTGGAACGGCCAGAACGTCAATGTCGCCGGCATCGGCGGCGTTTTGACGCGCGCGGACGTGCGCAATCGCGGCCTGGCCACCGTGGGACTCAACGCCGCGATCCAGACCCTGCGGCACGAGGACTCGATCAACTACGCCCTGCTGTTCTGCGCGGCGGATCGCATCCCCTTCTACACGGCGAGGGGCTTCATCCCGTTCGACGGCGACGTCTACGCCGAGCAGCCCGACCAGGGCCGCATCCGCTTCGACCGGCTGTCCGCGCTGGTCCACGACGTCAAACGCACCGCGCCGACCCGCGGCACCATCGACCTCTGCGGCCTGCCGTGGTGAGGCTACGCAAATTGGCGCATTGCCTCGCCGTCGGCACTTGAGCCCGACCAGCGCGGCACGGGCAGTGCGCTCCCTCTCCCCGTTCTTCACGGGGAGAGGGTCGGGGTGAGGGGCGGCCGCACGGGAAGTGCATGCGGCGAGCCTGCCCCAATTCGTTTGACTCCCGCTTCGCTCAGCGCCTAACGGCTTTGCATCTTCGCAGACCACCCGTGCCGCTGCCCCTCACCCCAGCCCTCTCCCCGTGAAGAACGGGGAGAGGGAGCGCACCGCATCTGCCGGCACGACTGTGCCCTTCCGTAATCAACGCCAGCTCGGCCCTCAGTTGACTTCCGGAAAAAATAATCTTCTTGCGTATTTTCTGAAATCATGATCATCTCCGCGCATCCCGCCTCACCGCGGAGGGGCGTTGCGCGCGATCGTCACGACACGCGAGGTGGGGATGCGATGGCCGCGATGAAGCCGCAGCGTGTCTTCGGGCACGCCGACGAACGGCTTTGCTGCGGACGTGAAATCGCAGCGTCCTGATACCCCGACGCTGGTATCAAGCCGCGATGGCGCTGATGTGCCGCGTGGTGATGGTGGCCAACAAGCCCGGCGCACCAGGGAGACTGCGTATAAGCGTGAAGACCGTCGCGCAGGGAATGCCGGAGTGTTCGGCTTTGCCTGTGGTACCTGCCGCCTGCATTTTTTTCGCAGGCGGGCCGTGGGTGAGGCCTTCACCCGGCATTCCCTGCGCCCTCTGCACTCTCGCGAGGGACGACCTGATCGCAAAGCTCGGGCAACATCTGCCGCGAGAACGCGAAGCTATGTCGATCGCTGTTTGAGACGTGAATCCGCCTCCCCCCACCCTACCGCTTCTCCGCTTCGCGCTCCCTGGCCTCGCGCTCGGCGCGCTGGCGGTCGAGGCGACGGCCCTGCCATTCGAGCACGAGCCAGCCGGCGATGCACATCGCGACGACGACGAATTCGAGCAGGCCCCCCATCTCGCTCATGGCGCGTCACTCGCGGGTCTGACCTTGGCCTTCTGCATCTGAGCGTCTCACGCGCGACTTTCCGAGCGCTGCAATCCGCGCCGGCCGCCTTACCGTCATGCCGACGACCTCGCCTCGCTACGACGACCGCCCCGAGCGCAACAACTGATCGCGTCGCTCCAGGCGCTCGAACAGGTCGAGCACCCACAGCGCGCGATCGTGAACAGTCCGGCGCGGTGGCGCGGTCGCGTGCGGGCGCTGCGCATCCGCCGCGACGACCGCCTCGATCAAAATGCGCGCCTCCGGCCGCGGCGGCGCCAGCGACGGCTGCTCCTGCAGCAGCGACATCACCGCGGCCTTGCCGAGAAGCTGCAGCTTGCGCGGCATCGAGACGAATGCGCGCCGCGACAGCGAATCGAATTCGGCACGTGCGACCTCGCGGCCGATCTCGGCATAGATCAGCCGCGCCGCATGGATGCCGGGCCGGCAACTCCACGGCAGATCGGCGATGCCTGCGGAAGCGCGCGCATAGAACACGTCGGCGACTGCGAGCAGTCGCGCGGTGACCCGGCCGATGCGGTCGTCGAAGAACGGCGCGGCACGCCAGGTCTCGATATCGAGGCCCGCCTCGCGCAGCCATTGCCGCGGCAGATAGAGCCGGCCAGCGCGCGCGTCCTCGCCGACATCGCGGGCAATGTTGGTGAGCTGCATGGCGATGCCGAGGTCGCAGGCGCGTCCGATCGTCCCGGCCTCACGCCGGTTCATCAAGAGCGACATCATCACGCCGACCGTGCCGGCGACGCGCACGGCATAGGCGAGCACGTCGCTCAGGGTCTCATAGCGACGGCCCTGGGCGTCCCAGGCGAGACCTTCGAGCAGCGCCTCCGGCAGCGCGCGCGGAATCGTGAAATGCGCCACGACGCCGGCCAGCGCGCGATCGACGGGACTGTCGTCCGGCGTGCCATCATAGATCCGGTCGAGCCGTTCGTGCAGCAGCTCGACGGCGTCGACGCGGCGGCCGGGCCCGTCGATCGCGTCATCGGCCTCGCGGCAGAACGCGTAGAGTGCGACGGCGGGATCGCCGACCCCGCGGGGCAGCACTTTCGAGGCGGCAAAGAACGTCTTCGATCCGCCCCGCAACATCCGCCGACAGATCGCAATGTCCGTTTGCCAGCTCATCGCCGCTCCAGCTCATGCGGCGCGGGCACGAGATCATCGAGCACACGCGCCGAGGACAGCACGCCCGGCAGGCCGGCGCCTGGATGGGTGCCCGCGCCGACCAGATAGAGCCGCTCGACCTCTTCGCTCTTGTTGTGCGGCCGGAACCAGGCGCTCTGCATCAGCACCGGCTCGAGCCCGAACGCCGCGCCGCGATAGGACGACAGGCGATGCTCGAAATCATCCGGCGTCAGCAGCCGCGACGTGACGATCTCGGCGGCAAGGTCCGGCAGCAGCGTGTCGCTCAGCGCGGTCTCGATCCGCTTGCGGAACGGCTCGGCCGTCGCCGACCAGTCGATGCCGCTCTCCTGATGCGGCACCGGCGACAGCACGTAGAAGGCATCGCAGCCGTCGGGCGCCAGCGACGGATCGGTTGCGGTCGGCCGGTGCAGATAGAGGCTGAAATCATCCGCCAGGACCTTGCGGCGGAAGATGTCGTCGAGCAGCTCGCGATAGCGCGGGCCGAGCAGGATGGTGTGATGCTGAACGTCGTCGTAGCGGCGCTTCGTGCCGAAATACCAGACGAACAGGCTCATCGAATAGCGCGCACGGTCGATGCGCGCATCGGTCCAGCGCCGGCGCGGCACGCTCGGCAGCAGATGCTTGTAGGTCCAGGCCGCGCAGCCATTGGAAACGACGACGTCGGCCGCGATCGTCTCGCCGGAGGCGAGTCGCACGCCGGTGGCGGCGCCGTTCCTGGTCGTGATCTCCGCGACGGGGGTCGAACAGCGCACCGCACCGCCCTGCCCCTCGATCAGGTCGACGAGTCCCTCGACGAGCGCGCCGGTGCCCCCCATCGCAAAGTGCACGCCCCAGCGTCGCTCGAGATAGGCGATCAGGCAGTAGATCGACGTGGTCGTAAACGGGTTGCCGCCGATCAGCAGCGGATGGAAGCTGAGGATGATGCGCAGCCGCTCGTCGCGGACATAGTGCGAGACGAGGCCATAGACCGAGCGAAAGCTCTGCAGCTTGATCATCGCCGGCGCGATCTTGGCCATGTCCATCAACGACAGGAACGGCACGTCGCCAAGCTCCTCGAAGCCCTTTCTGAAGATCGCCTCGCTCGCCTTCATGAAGCGCTCGTAGCCGTCGACGTCGCCGGGCGACAGCCGCGCCACCTCGGCGCGCATCTCGGCCGGGTCGCCCGAGCAGTCGAACACGGTGCCGTCGTCGAACCGGATGCGATAGAACGGCGAGATCGGCTTGAGCGTGACGTCGTCGGACATCCTCCGACCGCACAGCTGCCATAGCTCCTCGAACAGGAACGGCGCGGTGACGATGGTCGGGCCGGCATCGAAGGTGAAGCCGTCCTGGCGATGCACGTAGGCGCGGCCGCCGGGCGCGTCGAGCTGCTCGTAGACGGTGACGCGATAGCCGCGCGCACCGAGCCGGACCGCTGCGGCGAGGCCGCCGAAGCCGGAGCCGATCACGACCGCATGCGGCCGGTCTCCGAGCGCAGCCGGGACAGCGGCCTTGATGGTGGAGACGTCGAGCATGGGCGAAAGCGTAAATTGAAACTGACGTTTTCGCTAGCCAAAAAATGTCAATCTAGTTTGACATTTCCTGCTGCACTGCGAGCACGCCGGCGCGCTCGGCGGCATTGACGATCAGGCCCGCGATCCTCGCCGGCTGCTCCTCATGGGCCAAATGACCAAGGCCATCAATGAGTTCGAGCTGCGCCTGAGGCACCGATTGCTGGACGCGACGCGCTACGTCTGGCGGAATGGCACGGTCATGCGCGGCCGCGACCAGAAGCAGCGCGGTCTTCAACCGCGGCAGCTCGCGCCCAAGCGGATGCAGGTCCCAGTTCGCCATCATCTCGAGCGCGGCGCCGACATGGCCGGGGCTGCCGACCAGCCGCCGATACAGCCGCTCGCCTGTCGCGTCGATCGTCGAGCCGGTCCCCTTCAGCAGCCGATGCACCGCCGCCGGATCGCGGCCCCGCCAGGCGAACAGCCGCGGCACCAGCGGATTGAGCGCCATCATCTTGGCGAGCGGCGACAGGAACTGCGCGGCCGCGCCGCCGAACGGCAGAAAGGCGCCGTTGAGGCTGACGATCAGCTTCGGCGTGATCAGGCCATCGAGCGTCATGCGGGTCAGGATCGCCGCGCCCGCGGAATGGCCGATCGCGATTTCAGGCGCGATCGCAAGCTTCTCGCAGAGGCCAGCGAGATCGCGCGACATGCCGTCGAGCGACAGCCGCCGCCAATGCGGCGTGGAGGTGAAGCCGTGGCCGGAGAGATCCGGCGCGACGACGGTGAAGTGCCTGGCGAGCAGCGGCGCGAGATCGCGCCAGGAATGGGTCGCGGCTCCGGTGCCGTGGGCGAGCAGCGCGACTGGCCCCTCGCCCATGATCTGAACGTGCCAGCGCAGGCCCGCGGCCTCGACGAAGCGGCTGGCCACCCGGTTGGGCCAGTCGCTGCCGTCGACGCTCCAGTTCGGCTTGTCGCTCATGCCGGCCCACAGAGTTGGACGCGGCCCTCGGGATCAACCACCTGCCGCGCGCGCCAGGAAATCATCGTAGCTGGCGACGACTTTATCAAGCTGTTCGAAATGCGGCATCGCCCCGGTCTGCATCACCTCGATCCGCCAGTTGGGCAGAGCCTCGACGGCGTGCTTGCCGTGATAGTCGACGAAATCGCCGCGCACGCCATGCACCATCCAGACGGGCATCGCCAGTGCCTGATAGAGCTTCACGGCGTTGGCGCTGAACAGATAGCCGGAGACGAAGGAATAAGGCGCGTTCTCGGCGCCGGGCTGGTGCGTGGTGATGTAGTCGTATTCCAAAAGGCCCTCGTCGATGTCCTTGCGACCAAAGGTCTTCTGCAGGAAAAAACGAATGCTGGCGCGCGAGGTCAGCAGGGTGAAGAATCCGTGCTTCCACAGGGAGACGTTGAGGATATTGCGCACCCACGGCATGGCGCGGGTCGTGTCCTTGTTGCCAGCCGTCTTGGCTGCGGCCTCGGCGCGGCGATCGAAGCCGGTCGGGCTGAGCAGCGCCAAGGTGCGAAACAGGTTCGGCGCCTCGGTGCCGGCGCGCGCGGCGAACTCGCAGCCGAGCGACAGCGCGATGGCGTCGATCGCGGCGTCTCCATGACGGCGGCGAATCTCGTTGGCCGCGAGCAGGATCGCGTCGGTCATGATGCGCGGTGTGTAGATGCGATCGGCACGGTCGGACAGGCCGAAGCCCGGCAGATCGAGCGCATAGACGGGACGCGTCTGGCGGTAGTGCTCGAACAGCGGCTTCATCTCGTAGGCCGTCGCCGCGGCGTTGACGCTGTGAATGAGCAACAGCGGCCGTCGATCGCCCGGCGCCGCCGGGCCATCGCCATAGCAGGTGATGCGTCCGACGCGCGCATCCGTAAGTTCGAAGCGCGGCGCGGACAACGGCGGGGGCATCGTGACCACACCCGGAGCAGAGGCATGATCACTCTGTGTGGTCGAGGCGACCTGCATGGCGTGCTCCTCTCTGGCTTTTTCCTGCGGATAGCAGAGTCCACCGCTGCCGACCGACCGGGACGATCATAGCGATGATCGAACCTCTTGTCAGTCACCGTTGGAACGCCGCTTGACGCCGCGGGTTCCAGCGCCGTCAGCCGCGGCCGGCTTGCGCCATGACGGCCTGCGACAACCGTGCGGCATCGGCATGAGGCAGCGCGACGTAACGCGCCTGCATCGCACCGGCGAGCTGCGCGGCCTTGTCCTGCGGGCGAGGCGAGGAATCGACCAGCACGACCGGAATGCCGGTCAGCGCGAGCTGCTTCGCAGCGACCAGCGCCTCCGCCTCGGCCTCGCTGCGGCCGCCGCCATCGCGCGCGACATTGGCCCGGCCGTCGGTCATCAGCACGATGGTCGGCGCCTGGCCCTTGGCCTTCACGGCGAGCGCGAGCTCGGTCGCGGCGAAGATCGCCGCCGACAGCGGCGTGCCGCCGCCGCCGGGTAGCGCCGCGAGGCTGCGCTTGGCGCGCGTCAGCGAGCGCGTCGGCGGCAGCAGGAGCTCCGCGCTCCTGCCGCGGAACGCGATCAGCGCGACCTCGTCGCGGCGAATGTAGCATTCGGCCAGCAGCAGCTCGACGGCGCCCTTCACTTCCGCAAGCCGCTGCAAGGCCGACGAGCCGGAGGCATCGACGACGAAGATCGTCGTGGTGCCCGAGCGCTGCTTGAAGCGGGTGATGCGAATGTCGTCCTTGTGCACGATCAGCCGGCCGCTCTTGCCGGAACGTTGCGTCCGCCGCCGCAGCGGCTGCCACGGCGCTGCCGCGCGAAGAGTCTCGAGCACGTTGAGCCGCGCCCCGGCGCGCCATTCGCCGCGTCGCGCGCCGATCGGACGGCCGCGCTTCGACGCCTTCTGAGCGGTGCCCTGCTTGCTGACGCTGCTGCTGCGGACGCGGGTCGCGCGTTCCTCCTGCAGCCGCTTCAGCAGGTCGAGTGGAATGGCCGCCTGCGCCGCTTCGAGCACGCGATCCTCGAGCGGACCGTTCTCGCTGCGGTCGTCGTCCTCACTCTCGGCCGACTCATTCTCGGGCTCCGGCGCCTCGCTGTTCTCGGTCTCGTCATCCGCTGCAGGCAGCCGGGTGGCGCGCGGCGCCAGCACCAGCCGCGCGGCGCAGGCGACGTGCGAGTCTGCGACTTCGACCTTGCCATCAAGCGCCGCTGCGATGCGCGCGACGCGACAGGCGACCAACGGCGCGCGCAGCGAGTCGATGCCGAGCGCACAGGCCGTCGTCGTCAGCGCCGCGATCGCCTCGTCCGGCAAACGGACCTGCGGCAGCAGCGCACGCGCTGCTGCGATGTCGGACGAGTCGAACAGGCTCTCGCCGAGATCGACGCGCGCAACTTTGCTGAGATCGAGATGGCAGGCCAGGCGGTCGGCCAAGGCAGGCGACACGCGCTCATCACCGATGCCCTCGTCGAGCGCAATCAGTCCGAGCCGAGCCGGCGCGCGCAGCGACATGCCATCGCGCTCGATGCTGATAGCCCCGGTGTCGAGGGCAACACAGAGATGTGCGACCGTCGACTGCGACATGCGCTCGGCCATCACGGCGATCAGCCCGCCGCCATCGGCATCGGCGAGCAGCCCACGTTGCAGCACCGGCCGCCCCGCCTGCAAGGTCGCGGCAAGATCGATGCCGCCAAGCAGGCGATCGTCGGAGATCGACGGCGGCAGCTTGCGCAAAGGCGTCGACGACGGCATCAATTCGTGCAACAGATCGAGCCACTGATCGCGCACCGGGCCGGCGCCCGCACGCAACAGCACCGACGCAGCCGCCGGATCGATCGCCGCCAGCGCAGCCGCGATCATCGCATCGGCCCAGATCGCGGCGCCGTCGCTCACGATGCGAACAGCTCATTGAGCGCGCGCTCGACGCGCACCGACGAGCCGGAATCGTCGAGCGGATTGCGCCTGAGGCGGTGCCGCAGCGCCATCGGCGCCACCGTCTTGAGATGGCCGTCATCGACCGCCTTAACGCCGTCCAGCGCCGCCGCGGCGCGCGCCGCACGCATCAAGGTGAGCTCGCCGCGCAGGCCATCGGTGCCGAGCGCCATGCACAGCCGCGCCGCCTGCTCCAGCTCGCGATCGGCGACTTTCACCGAGCCGATGTGCTCGCGCGCGGCCAGGATGCGCTTGCGCTGCTTGGCCTCCTCCTTCTCCCAATGCCCGACGAACGCCGTGGGATTTGTCTCGAACGCGTCACGCCGCTTGATCACCTCGATGCGCGTCGGCAGATCAGCGGGCGTCTTGACCTCGACCGAGAGACCGAAGCGATCGAGCAGTTGCGGCCGCAGCTCCCCCTCCTCCGGATTACCGGTCCCGACCAGCACCACGCGCGCCGGATGGCGGATGCTGAGGCCATCGCGCTCGACGACGTTCTCGCCGGAGGCGGCGACGTCGAGCAGGAGATCGACGAGATGATCCTCCAGCAGATTGACCTCGTCGATATAGAGAAAGCCGCGATTGGCGCGCGCCAGCAATCCCGGCTCGAACGATTTCTCGCCATGAGCCAGCGCACGCTCCAGATCGAGCGCGCCGACGACGCGGTCCTCGGTGGCCCCGAGCGGCAGGTCGATGACCGGAACCGGCACCTGATGCGCCTTCAACGCCACCGGCTTTTTCGCCTTGCCGCTCGGCTTGGAGCGCGCGCGGCACGCGGCGCATTGCGCGGCGACGTCGGCCGGATCGCATTGATAGGGACAGCCGATCACGGCGCTCATCGGCGGCAAGAGCGCGGCGAGCGCGCGCACCGCGGTGGATTTTCCGGCGCCGCGATCGCCAAAGGCCAGCACGCCGCCAACCTTCGGATCGACGGCAGCGATCATCAGCGCCAGCTTCATCTCGTCCTGGCCGACGATGGCCGAGAACGGAAAGGCGATTCCCATGAGCGTCCCCTGCGCCGCGACGCGTTCCCGCCGCGTTGCCAGCATGAGACCACAATCAGGGGCCGCTCTTCAACCCATCAGCGCTTCAACGAGCGAGGCTCGGCAGATCGAGACCATTGGCGTCGGCGCAGGCGATCGCGTCCTCATAGCCGGCATCGGCGTGGCGCATCACGCCGGTGGCCGGATCGTTCCACAGCACGCGCTCCAGCCGCCGCGCGGCGTCGGCCGTGCCGTCGGCGACGATCACCATGCCGGCATGCTGCGAATAGCCGATGCCGACGCCGCCGCCATGATGCAGCGACACCCAGGTGGCGCCGCTCGCACAATTGAGCAGTGCGTTGAGCAGCGGCCAATCCGACACGGCGTCGGAGCCGTCCTTCATCGCCTCAGTCTCGCGGTTCGGACTCGCCACCGAGCCGGAATCGAGATGGTCCCGGCCGATCACGATCGGCGCCTTCAATTCGCCGCGGGCAACCATCTCGTTGAAGGCAAGCCCGAGGCGATGGCGGTCGCCGAGCCCGACCCAGCAGATCCGCGCCGGCAGGCCCTGGAACTTGATGCGCTGCCTCGCCATGTCGAGCCAGTTGTGCAGATGCTTGTTGTCGGGCAGCAGCTCCTTCACCTTGGCGTCCGTCTTGTAGATGTCCTCGGGATCGCCGGACAAAGCCGCCCAGCGGAACGGGCCGATGCCGCGGCAGAACAGCGGACGGATATAGGCCGGCACGAAGCCCGGAAAGTCGAACGCATTGGCGAGGCCCATGTCCTTGGCCATCTGGCGGATGTTGTTGCCGTAGTCGAGCGTCG
Organism: Bradyrhizobium sp. HKCCYLS3013; assembly: GCF_051167615.1. Classification (NCBI taxonomy): domain Bacteria; kingdom Pseudomonadati; phylum Pseudomonadota; class Alphaproteobacteria; order Hyphomicrobiales; family Nitrobacteraceae; genus Bradyrhizobium; species Bradyrhizobium sp. HKCCYLS3013. The sequence continues at coordinate 239,084 of NZ_JBNPTK010000011.1, read as the reverse complement.
GAATGCCCATGGCGTGAAAATCCAGCATGGCCTGGACGTGGCCGACCATCGACGTCTTCGACGCCTGCTCGACCGCCTTGGGATCAGACGCGCGCTTGGCCTCCCATTCGGCGAGCGTCCAACCCTTCGGCAGATAGCCGTTGATCGGATCGTGCGCGCTGGTCTGATCCGTGACGATGTCGGGGCGGACGCCGCGGCGCACGAGCTCCGGGAAGATCTCGGCGGCGTTGCCAAGCAGGCCGACGGACACCGCCTTCTTGGTGTTGGCAGCCTCGGCCATGAGCGCCAGGGCCTCGTCGAGCGAGGCGGCCTGGCGATCGAGATAGCCGGTGCGCAGCCGCATCTCGATGCGGCTCGGCTGGCATTCGACGGCGAGCATCGACGCACCGGCCATCGTGGCTGCCAGCGGCTGCGCGCCGCCCATGCCACCAAGGCCAGCAGTCAGAATCCATTTGCCGGCGAGATCGCCTTTATAGTGGCGACGGCCGACCTCGACGAACGTCTCGTAGGTGCCCTGCACGATGCCCTGGCTGCCGATGTAGATCCAGGACCCCGCCGTCATCTGGCCGTACATCATCAGGCCCATTTTATCGAGCGCGTTGAAGTGATCGAGCGTCGCCCAATGCGGCACGATGTTGGAGTTGGCGATCAGCACGCGCGGCGCGTCCGGGTGCGTACGAAAGATGCCGACCGGCTTGCCGGACTGCACGACAAGCGTCTGATCGGCTTCGAGCTTGCGCAAGGAGGCAACGATGCGATCAAAGCTGTCCCAGTCGCGCGCGGCGCGGCCGATGCCGCCATAGACGATCAGTTCGCTGGGCTTCTCGGCCACGTCAGGATCGAGATTGTTCATCAGCATGCGCAGCGGCGCTTCGGTGAGCCAGCTCTTGGCGCTGATCTCGCTGCCATGGGGCGCGCGGATCACCCGTTCATTGTCCAGGCGTCGGTTCATGGGTCCCTCTCATCCAAGTTTGGGGAACGGATCGCGTCCGAGTGCATGCGTCGCAGCCCCGGCCAGCACACCGCCGCTGACAAGCGCGGTGGCCTTGGCGAGATCGTCGGCCATGTAGCGGTCGTGCTCCAGCGCCGGCACATGCGCGCGAAGCGCGGCAATGACAGCAGACAGCGCCGCGCTGGTACTGTGCGGCGCTCGCAGCTCGATGCCTTGGGCGGCGACGAGCAGCTCGATGCCGATGATCGCAGCGAGATTGTCTGCCATGTCGTGCAGCCGCCGCGCCGCGTGCGCGGCCATCGAGACGTGATCTTCCTGATTGGCACTGGTCGGCGTGGAGTCGATCGAGCAGGGCAGCGCACGCTGCTTGTTCTCGGCAAATAGCGCTGCCGCCGTCACCTCCGCGATCATGAAACCGGAATTGAGTCCGGGCTCCGGCGTCAGGAACGGCGGCAGGCCGAAATTCAGCGCGGGGTCGACCAGCGTCGCGATGCGCCGCTCGCTGATCGCGCCGAGCTCGGACAGCGCCAGCGCGATCTGATCGGCGGCAAACGCCACCGGCTCGGCGTGGAAATTACCGCCCGAGATGATCTCGCCGGTCTCGACCAGCACCAGCGGATTGTCGGTGACGGCGTTGGCTTCAGTGACGAGCGTGCGCGCCGCCTGGGTGAGCAGATCGAGCGCCGCGCCGGCGACCTGCGGCTGGCACCGCAGGCAATACGGATCCTGCACGCGCTCGTCGCCTTCGAGATGCGATAAGCGGATATCGCTGCCGTCGAGCAGCACGGTCAGAACGCGGCCGGCCGCGATCTGACCGGGATGGCCGCGCAGCGCCTGGATCTCGGGACGGAACGGCGCGGTCGAGGCCATCGCGGCATCGACCGACAGCGCGCCCGTCACCAGCGCCGCGTCGAGCAGATCATGCGCGCGGAAAAGGCCGGCGAGCGCATAGGCCGTCGAGAACTGCGTGCCGTTGATGAGCGCGAGCCCTTCCTTCGGTCCGAGCGTGACCGGCGCAAGTCCGGCACACGCGAGCGCCTTGCGCCCGGGCACCAGCCGGCCGTCAAGAAAGGCCTGGCCTTCCCCGATCATGACCGCCGTCATATGCGCGAGCGGCGCGAGATCGCCTGACGCACCGACCGAGCCCTGCTGTGGCACAAACGGACACACACCCTGCGCCAGCATCGCCTGCAATTGCTCGATGATCTCGCGGCGCACGCCAGAGGCGCCGCGGCCGAGCGAGATGATTTTAAGCGCTATCATCAGCCGCACGACCGGCTCTGGCGTGGCGGGCCCGACACCACAGCAATGCGACAGGATCAGGTTGCGCTGGAGCTGTGCGGTCTGCTCCGGCGGGATGCGTTTCGAGGCAAGTTTGCCGAAGCCGGTGTTGATACCATAGACCGGCTCGGCGCCCTGCGCCGCCTTGGCGACGATGGCCGCGGCAGCGTCAACACGCGGCCAATAGGATGGATCGAGCGCAAGCGGCCCGCCCGCGTAGACGTGCGCGAGGTCGTCGAGACTGACGCGGCCGGGCGCCGCAACGATCGTGCTCATCGCCCTCTCCAGACGCGCTGATGAAGGGGATTGAAGCCCATGCGATAGACGAGTTCAGCAGGACGGCCGATGTCCCATATCGCCAGATCGCACCGCTTGCCGGCTTCGAGCGTGCCGGTCTCGCCCAATACGCCCAAGGCACGCGCGCCTTCGCGCGTCACGCCGGCGATGCATTCGTCGACGGTCATCCGGAACAGCGTCGCCGCCATGTTCATGGCCAGCAACAAGGATGTCAGCGGAGACGAGCCGGGATTGCAGTCGGTCGCGAGCGCGAGTTTCGCGCCGTGCTTGCGGAACAGATCGACTGGCGGCTTCTGCGTCTCGCGGATGAAATAGAACGCGCCGGGCAGCAGCACGGCGACAGTGCCGCTCCGGGCCATCGCGGCCGCGCCAGCCTCGTCGGTATGCTCGAGATGATCGGCCGACAACGCGCCGAACTCGGCCGCAAGCGCCGCGCCGCCGAGATTGGAAAGCTGATCGGCATGTAGCTTGACCGGCAGGCCGTGCATCTTGGCCGCGGCAAAGACACGCGTCGTCTGCGCCGCTGAGAAGGCGATGGTCTCCATGAAGGCATCGACGGCATCAGCGAGCCCGGACTTGGCGACGGCCGGCAGCATCTCGTTGCAGACGAGATCGATATAGCGATCCTTGTCGCCATCCGCTTCGACCGGCAGCGCATGAGCGCCGAGAAAGCTGGTGCGCACGGAGACGGGCCGCCTGCCGCCGAGCGCGCGGGCTGCAGACAATTGCCGCAGCTCGGTCGCGGTCTCCAGGCCGTAGCCGGACTTGATCTCGATCGTGGTGACGCCTTCGGCGAGCAACGCGTCCAGTCGCGGCAGCGCGCCGGCGATCAGCTTCTCTTCGGTTGCGGCGCGCGTCGCCGCCACCGTGGACACGATGCCACCGCCCGCACGCGCGATCTCCTCGTAGCTCGCACCGGCCAGTCTTAGCTCGAACTCATGGGCGCGGTCGCCGCCATAAATAAGATGCGTGTGGCAGTCGACGAGGCCTGGCGTGATCCAGCGGCCATCGCAGTCGATCTGCTCGGGCGCGTCGGCATCGGCCGGGAAATCCGATTGCGGACCAGCAAAGACGATGCGGCCGTCGCGGGCAGCGACCACGCCCTGCTCGATCACGCCAAGACCAGCCGCGCTCTCGCGCAGCGTTGCCAGCCGCGCATTGCGCCAGATCCGGTCGAAACGCTCGGCCATGTTGCCTCCCACCTTCACGAAAGCTTGACGGGCGATATGTCTATACATAAACTCGCTTCCGCCGTTCTGTCCAGCGGGCTTATCAAACATGGCGTCACTGCACTTCGCATCCGCGCTTCTGCCCACGGGTTGGGCCGAGGACGTGCAGGTCGTCATCAGCAACGGCGCGATCGCGCAGGTCTCGGCGGGCGTGCCTCCGACCTCCGAAGACGAGCAACACGAGGTCGCGATCCCCGGCATCGCCAGTCTGCACAGCCACGCGTTCCAGCGCGGCATGGCCGGGCTTGCCGAGGTCAGCGGACATTCCACCGACACGTTCTGGACGTGGCGCGAGACGATGTACCGCTTCGCGCTGTCGATGCGTCCCGAGGATGTCGAGGCGGTCGCGACGCTGCTCTATGTCGAGATGCTCGAGCGCGGCTTCACGCGGGTCGGCGAATTCCATTATCTGCACCACGATCGCGACGGCACGCCTTACGCCGATATCGCCGAGATGGCGGTGCGCATCGCCGCGGCTGCCCAGACATCCGGAATCGGCCTGACGCTGCTGCCGAGCTTCTATGCGCACGGCGGCTTCGGCGGCGCGGCGCCGCATGACGGCCAGCGGCGCTTCATCTGCGATGTCGATCAGTTCGCAAAGCTGCTGACGGCCTCCCGCAAGGCGATCAGCGCGCTCCCCGGCGCCAATCTCGGCATCGCGCCGCACAGCCTGCGCGCTGTCGCACCGGATGAGTTGAGCGCGCTGCTGCCGCTCGCGGACGGCGGCCCGATCCACATCCATGCCGCCGAGCAGGTCAAAGAGGTCGAGGAATGCCTCGCCTGGTCGAGCCGGCGTCCGGTGCAATGGCTGCTCGATCACCACACCGTCGATGCGCGCTGGTGCCTGATCCACGCCACGCACATGACGGCCGACGAAACGGCGGCGCTCGCGCGGAGCGGCGCGACGGCCGGCCTTTGCCCGATCACCGAAGCCAGCCTCGGCGACGGCATCTTCCCGGCGCGCGACTATCTGCGCGCGCACGGGCGCATTGGCGTGGGCACTGACTCGAACGTGCTGGTCGGCGTCAGCGACGAGTTGCGCCAGCTCGAATACGGTCAGCGGCTGACGCATCGCGAGCGCAACGTGCTGACGTCGGGCCCGCATGCGTCGACGGGCCGAACGCTGTTTGATGCCGCTCTCGCCGGCGGCGCTCAGGCGCTGGCGCAATCCAACGCCGGGCTCCAGGTCGGAGGCCGTGCCGATATCGTCACGCTCGATCTGTCGCATCCTTCGCTCGCGGGGCGGACGCAGGATGCGCTGCTCGACGGCTGGATCTTCGCGACATCGCACGACGCCATCGACTGTGTCTGGGCGAGCGGCGCCAAGGTCGTCCAGGGCGGCCATCATCGTTCGCGCGAGGCCGCCCGGCGCGGCTTCAACACGGCGGTGCGGAGGCTGCTCGCATGAGCCTCGCCGAGGATCGCGTCAAGCCGGGCGCCGGCACGCTCTACAAGACGATCCGCCAGGACATCGAGCGCCGCATCCTCACCGGCGAATGGCCGCCCGGACATCGTATCCCGTTCGAGCACGAGATCATGGCGCGCTACGGCTGCTCGCGCATGACCGTGAACAAGGCGCTCTCAGAGCTCGCCCAGGCCGACCTGATCGAGCGACGACGTCGCGCCGGCACGTTCGTGCGGCGTCCGCAATTCCTGTCGGCGGTGCTGAAGATCCCCGACATCCGCGCCGAGATCGGCGCGCTCGGCCGCGCCTACGGCTATCAGTTGATCTCCTCGACCCGCCGCACGGCCAATGCTGCCGATCGCGAGCGGCTCGGCGTCAAGAAACCGTGCAAGGTGATTGCGATCCGCTGCCGGCACAGCGCCGACAACGTCCCGTTCGCAATCGAGGATCGCCTGATCGATCTCGACGCGGTGCCCGATGCGGCCAAGGCCGACTTCAAGATCGATCCGCCAGGCTCATGGCTGCTGCATCACGTGCCCTGGACCGAGGCTGAGCACGCGATCAGCGCCATCGTCGCCGACGATACAATTGCCGAAGGTCTCGACATCGCGACCGGCGCACCCTGCCTCGTGATCGAGCGCCACACCTGGCGCAAGGGGCAGCCGCTCACGGCTGTCAGGCTGATCTATCCCGGCGAGCAGCACCGCCTGGTAGCACGATTCAGGGGCAGCGAATGAGACGGCTCATGCGCGCCCGATCTGAGCACGGGATTTGCAAGCACGCATGCAAAGACAAGCGGAGATCGCAGCCATCACGGCTGCGAGCCGCACGACAAGCTTCCTCTCACAGCAAAGGACGATGACGATGCGCAGACTAGGGCTTCTCGCAGTAACGGCCGCGCTCCTGGCCTCGACGACCGCCTACGCCGACGACGTCAAGGTCGGCGTCGGCATTTCCGGCTGGACCGGTTTCGCACCGCTGACGCTGGCGAAGGAGGCCGGCATCTTCAAGAAGAACGGGCTCGACGTCACCATCAAGAAGATCCCGCAGAAGGATCGCCACCTCGCCATTGCCGCCGGCGACGTGCAGTGCGCGGCGACGACGGTCGAGACCTGGATCTCATGGAACGCCAATGGCGTCGCCACCAAGCAGATCTTCCAGCTCGACAAGAGCTACGGCGCCGACGGCATGGCCGTGCGTAACGACATCGCCTCGATCAAGGACCTGAAGGGCAAGACGATCGCGGCGTCCGCGCCCGGCACCTCGCCCTATTTCGGGCTGGCCTGGATGCTCAAGAAGAACGGCCTGAGCATCAAGGACGTCACCGTCGTCAACATGGAGCCGGGCCCGGCCGCGCAGGCTTTCGTCGCCGGCCAGAACGACGCCGCGATGACCTACGAGCCGTATCTCTCGACGGTCCGCGCCGCCCCCGACAAGGGCAAGATCATCGCCACCACGCTCGACTATCCGATGGTGATGGACACGTTCGGCTGCACGCCGAAATTCCTGTCCGAGAACCCGAAGGCCGCCAAGGCGCTCGCCGACAGCTATTTCGAGGCGCTCGACCTGATCGCCAAGGACCAGGCCAAGGCCTATGAGATCATGGGCGCGGACGTGAAGCAGACGGCCGATCAGTTCGGCAATTCCGCCAAATATCTGCGCTGGCAGGACAAGGCTGCGAGCCAGAAGTTCTTCGAGACCGAGTTCAAGACCTTCAACAAGGACGCGGCCGAGCTCCTGCTCGAGGTCGGCATCATCAAGCAGATCCCGAAGATCGAGGATCTCTATGATGCGAGCTTCATCAAGTAGACTCGAAGCGCGATCTGGGTGACTTCGTCATTGCGAGCGAAGCGACGTGTCCGCCGAAGCTCGTAGAGCGAAGGCGGAAGCAATCCTGGGCCCAGGGTGAGACCCTGGATTGCTTCGTCGCTTCGCTCCTCGCAATGACGAGCTTGATGCATCGTGCGCAGCATTGGCGCCGCCCCCTGAGCCCACTCATTCGAGGTCACCATCCGCAGCCCGCGTCACCTCGCGGGCCGCATCCAACCCGAAAGCCCGATCCGTGATCCGTCCTCTCGATCCCGTCAGCGCCCGGTCCAGAACAGCGCTCGGCCTCGCCTTTTTCGTCGTGTTCGTCGCGGCGTGGGCGTTGGCGACGTTCGGCGGCTACGTGCCGAAGACCTTCCTGGCCGATCCCTTGAGCATGCTGCACGAGGGCTGGGATCTGCTGGTCAAGTTCGGCTTCCTCTACGATATCGGCATGACGGTCTGGCGCGTCGTCGGCGGCTTCGTGCTAGCGGCCGTGATCGCCATTCCGCTGGGCCTGCTCATGGGCGCCTACAAGCCGGTCGAGGCGTTCCTGGAGCCGTTCGTCTCGTTCGCCCGCTATCTGCCGGCATCGGCCTTCATTCCGCTGCTGATCCTGTGGGCCGGCATCGGCGAACTGCAGAAGCTGCTGATCATCTTCATCGGCTCGGTGTTCCAGATCATCCTGATGATCACGGTGACCGTCGGCAACACGCGGCGCGATCTCGTCGAAGCCGCCTATACGCTCGGTGCCAGCGATCGCGGCATCATCGGCCGGGTGCTGCTGCCGTCAGCGGCCCCTGAGATCGCCGAGATCCTGCGGCTCGTGCTGGGCTGGGCCTGGACCTACGTCATCGTCGCCGAGCTGATCGGCTCGTCCTCCGGCATCGGCCACATGATCACCGACAGCCAGGCGCTGCTCAACACCGGGCAGATCATCTTCGGCATCATCGTCATCGGCCTGATCGGGCTGATCTCGGACTTCCTGTTCAAGGCGTTCAACGCCTGGCTGTTCCCGTGGAAGCTGGCATGACCACGCTCGTCATCGACAACGTCACGCGCATCTTCCCGGCCCGCCGGGGACATGCGCCGACGCGCGCGCTGGAGCCGGTCGAACTCACGATCGGCAACAACGACTTCGTCACGATCCTGGGGCCCTCCGGCTGCGGCAAGTCGACCTTGCTGCGCATCGTCGCCGGGCTCGATCATCCGACCAGCGGCAAGGTGCTGCTCGATGGCCGTGAAGTGACAGGGCCCGGCGCCGATCGCGGCATGGTGTTCCAGTCCTACACGCTGTTTCCCTGGCTCACCGTGCGCGAGAACATCGCCTTTGGCCTGCGCGAACGCGGCGTGCCGGAGAGTGAACGCAACGCGATCGCCGACCGCTTCATCCAGCAGATCGGCCTCAAGGGTTTTGAGAACCACTGGCCCAAGCAGCTCTCCGGCGGCATGCAGCAGCGCTGCGCGATCGCCCGCGCGCTCGCCAATGATCCGAAGATCCTGCTGCTCGACGAGCCGTTCGGTGCGCTCGACAACCAGACGCGCGTGCTGATGCAGGAGATGCTGCTCGGCATCTGGGAGCGCGACCAGAAGACGGTGCTGTTCGTGACCCACGACATCGAGGAGGCGATCTTCCTTGGCAGCCGCGTGCTGGTGATGAGCGCGCGGCCCGGCCGCATCAAGGCCGACATCAAGATCGAGCTGCCGCATCCGCGCTCCTACAAGGTCAAGACCTCGCCGGAATTCGTCGCGCTCAAGGAGCGGCTGGTGGAAGAAATTCGCGCGGAAGCGCTGAAGGTGGCGGCGGAGGCGTGAGAAGTGGCCGCCAGCTAAGTGGCCTCGCTCAGCGCCGCCTCTGCGAGCGGGATCGCGGAGACAGACCCCCACCCAAGCGCGTTTGCCGCTCTGTCGTACATGCCCTCTCCCACAAGGGGAGGGCGCAGTAGTGGCCACCGCGCTTGAAGCGATCTCGAGCGACGCGTTCCAATTGGGGCCGCGGCAAGACTGCACAATGCAGTGCCCTCGCCCCTTGTGGGAGAGGGCATCGCCGGCTCATCCATACACTCGCTTGGGTGAGGGTCTCTCTCCGCAAGGACACTCTTAGCTGCATAGCTCACTGCTGCGTCGACGATCAGCTCACATCGCATCGATTCCTATGGAGGCTTCCTCCAATTCGCTTCAACCACGGCACCAGATGGAACGCGCTCATCAGGAGATACATCACGGTCATGTCGCCGAGCGGCGCACCCGCCGGCATGGCCGAGCAGATCACGTCTGATCGGCCGTCGCGGGCCATGGCGTTCAGCACCGCCATCAGCGCGAAGGTCGGCGCCGCAGCGTAGCGGAGACCATTGGCGATGTCGGGCATCACGCGCATCCTGGTCGGGAAGAACGCCATGGCTCTGCTCCTTAGCGTCTGCCGTATTCGTCGTGGCGCCGCCACCAGACGCCCTGCTCGTTGCGCCCCTTGGGCGCGCGATCGAGCCATTGATAGGCGCCCCAGAGGCCGTCGAGGCCGCGGGCATAGCTCGAATAGGTGTGATAGACGACACCATCCTCGAGGACGAAGGCGCTCATGCCCGGCCGGTCGCGCATGAAGGTCGCGCCGTCGGTCCCGGCGCCGGCGGCAATCTCCGCCACCATCGCCGGCACATCGGACGCCCCGAGCGGGGGACTGGTGCGATAATTGTACTCGCTGCCGCCCTGGCGCTGCTGCTCCTCGGTGATCGCGACGTTGAAGTCGAAATTGAAGTCGCTGCTCGCCGATGACGCCCAGGGGAAGCTCCAGCCCATGCGCGCCTTGTAGGCTTTCAGTTTCGCTAATGGTGCGCGCGACACCGCCCACAGCATCACGTCGTGATTGGCGAGATGGACCTGGAAGCCGTTGAAGCCATCGGCGATCATCGAGCAGGATGGGCAGCCGACCTGGAAATCGGGGCCGAACATGAAGTGATAGACGAGCAGCTGCGAGCGGCCCTTGAATAGGTCTGGCAGCGTCGCCGGCCCGTCCTCGGTGTCGAAGCGATAGGCCTTGTCGACGCGCACCCATGGCAGGGCCTGGCGGCGTTCCGCCACCTCGTCGCTGCGGCGGGTGAGTTCCTTCTCGGCTTGCAGCAGGTCGAGCCGGGCCTTCAACCAATCTTCGCGCGTTCCGGTGATATGCATGGTCATGGTCGTCATCCTTTTGCGTGTTGACCGCAGCTCAGACTAGGATCGGCAGGAGAGCGACCGGGAGTGACAAGTATGGCGGGATTTGCATGGACTCGCTGATCTCGGCGGCGGCGCAGGCGCTCGCCGCGGGCGATCCGCTCGGCGCATTGAACCGGGTCGCGTTGCGCGATGATCCCCCGGCGCTGGCGCTGCGCGGCATCGCGATGGCGCGGCTTGGCGATTTCGGGCGCGCGAAGGCGCTGCTCCGGCAGGCCGCGCGAAGCTTCGGTCCCAAGGCGGTTCTGGCCCGCGCCCGCTGCGCCGTCGCCGAGGCCGAGATCGCCCTTGCAGCGCGCGACCTCGGCTGGCCGACGAAGTCGCTCGCGGCCGCGCGCGAGACCCTGGAGCAGCACGGCGACCGCGCCAACGCTGCCTATGCGCGCAGCCTCGAGATCAGGCGCATGGTGCTGGTCGGGCACCTCGATGACGCCGAGCGTGGCCTCGCCGATCTCGATCCCTCGCCACTGCTGCCGGCGGCCCGCACGATCTACGAACTGATCGTGGCCGGACTGGCCTTGCGCCGGCTGCAAACGAAGACCGCGCGATCGGCGCTCGAACGCGCCGCGCGGTCGGCGCAGCAGGCCCGCATTCCCGAGCTCCGGGCGGAGATCGAGCGGGCCTCGTCGGCGCTGTCGGCACCGGCGGCGCGGATGATCCGGCGTGGCGAGGAACGCCTGCTGCAGCTCGACGACGTCGAGCGGCTGTTGCGGTCGGACCGGCTGATCATCGATGCCTGCCGCCTGGCGGTACGCCAGGCGAGCCAGATCGTGCCGCTGGCGCGGCGCCCGGTGCTGTTTGCACTCGCCCGGCGACTGGCCCAGGGAGCGCCCGACGACGTGCCGCGGGCCGAGCTGATCGCGCATGCGTTCCGCGGCAAGGAGGCCGACGGGTCGCACCGCGCGCGCCTGCGCGTCGAGATCGGACGGCTGCGCCAGTTGCTCCAAGGCCTCGCCGAGATCCATGCCACGCGCGACGGCTTCGCCCTGGTGCCGTGTGACGATCGCGAGGTCGTCGTGCTGGCGCAGCCGATCGAGGACGACAACGCCACCGTGCTCGCCTGCCTTGCCGATGGCGAGGCCTGGTCGAGCTCCGGCCTCGCGCTGGCGCTGGGCGCAAGCCAGCGAACGGTGCAGCGTGCCCTCGACGAACTCGCATCGTCTGGGAAGGTGCAGTCGTTCGGCCGCGGCCGCGCGCAACGCTGGACCTGTCCGGTCGTGCCGGAATTCGCGACGGCGTTGTTACTCCCCGCGTGGTCGTCGCTCGACTAGCGTGGGTCCATCGGAAGCAGAGGATGGCAGACATGACACGAGCAGCCGCGGAGATCACTCGCGAGTACGGCCCCTTCGACGGCGCCGAGCGCGTCAACGGCGTCAGCTATGACGGCCGGCAGGTGTGGATCGCGACCGGCAGCAGCATCAAGGCGTTCGATCCCGCTGACGGCACGGTGCGGAGGACGTCCATCGATCTCCCCTCTCACGCCGGCACGGCGTTCGATGGCCGGCATCTCTATCAGATCGCGGAAGATCGCATTCACAAGGTCGATCCCGACGACGGCCGCGTGCTCGCGACCATCCCGGCGCCCTCGGGTGGCGGCGACTCCGGACTTGCCTGGGCGGAGGGATCGCTCTGGGTCGGCGCCTATCGCGATCGCAAGATCCACCAGATCGACCCTGCGACCGGAAAGATCCTGCGCAGCATTCCGTGCACGCGCTTCGTCACCGGCGTCACCTGGGTCGACGGCGAGCTCTGGCACGGCACCTGGGAGGACGACGTCAGCGACATCAGGCGCATCGATCCCGCCACCGGCGAGGTGCTCGACCAGCTCGACATGCCCGCCGGCACCGGCGTCTCCGGCATGGAATCCGACGGCGAAGAGACCCTGTATTGCGGCGGCGGCGACAGCGGCAAGGTGCGCGCGATCAGGCGGCCGAAGCGGGCGCGAGGGTGAGCCGCTGACGGCTCCGCGACAGGAAGTGGCCTACTTGCCGATCGAGGTGTAGGCCGCCTTGCGGAAATTGGCGTTGGCCTCCTCGCGCGTCTGCAGCTGCTGGCCACCGCCGCCACCGACCGGCCTGGTGGGCGTGACCACCGAGAACAGCACGAAGCCCCCGGCCTTGCGCGGGAAGATGAAGTATTCGGCGATATCCGACTTCTCGCTGTCCTCGCAGGAGGACATGCCGCGGAACACCACGGCGCTGTCGACCAGCTCGCTGTTGCGCGCCGAGATGAACTTACCCTTGCAGTCGCGCGCGTCGTTGCCGATGATCGTGGCGGCGACTTCCAGGCCGTCGACATTGCGCTGTGGCGGCACGATCCGAACGAAGCCGGTGGCGTTGTCCGCCTTCCAGGCGACCCCGCCCGATGTCAGCCACACCGGCCGCTCGCCTCCGCCCAGAATGGCCGGATGCGACAGCGAGGCCTTGAGGATGAAGTTGGAGGCGATCTGCATCGCTTCCAACTGCAGCTCGGGAGAATCCTCCGCGGCACGTGACGGCTGCGTGCTGGCGGTAGCGGCGGGCGCGGCGCCGGCAGGAGCTGCCTGACGCTGCGCCGAGTGAGCACCGGGCTGCACCGTGAAATTCGTCGCTGCCGCCAATCCGCCGGCATTGATCATGCGCACGCAATTCGCCAGCGACGGCAGCAGCACCGACGTGCCGTTCAGATCGAACTGGAACAGGTTGCCCTGCGCGAAGGCCGACATCGTCCGAGCCGCCCTGAACGATTTGATCAGGCTGGAGTCGTTCGGCATCGGCACGACGACCATGTTGGCCGACCACACCGAGCCCTCGACATTGTAGGAATTGCGCCCGTCGAAGCTGAGCACGATGGGAAACTTCTGCCCCTGCGAGAGCGACCAGCCAGGATGGATGAAGGCGAGAGCCCAGTTGTAGGTCGGCAGCGCGAGAACGCCGAAATTGATGCCGCTCTTGTAGCTGGCGGATGCGATGCAGCTCGAGAACTTCCCGGTGTTGTCGTCGGTGTAGGCGCCGCCCGACCAACCGGCCACGGAGACGGAGCCGTAGGGCCCCTTCGCATGCGCAGTCTCGTTCAACGCAGATATCGCCGTCAGCGCCAGAAGTGAAAGTACCGTTCCAAGGATCGCCCGCCGCACCGTCATCCCAATTCCCCGTTTTCGCCGCATTGTTGCAATTCCCGCGGCTACGTCAAGTAGCAGCGACGAATGCGCGACTACCCCAGGGATTGATCTGCTGACCGGCTTCGTGCAGGCGCAGGCACAACATGTCGCGGTCGTCCTCCACAGCCCTTCATGGGAGCGTCATCGAACTCCGCTAGCGCTTGCCGGGTCTCACGCAGGCCAAAGGTTTCCTCGACATGACCACCACGCTGCCGGTGCTCGGCGCCGCCCTCTCCGTCAAGTCCATTCCCGCGCATCGCGACTGGCTGCTCGAACGCCAGCGCGATCTCGAAATCCAGGACTTCTTCCGGGCGGATCTTCTCGACAGCGACTGGCGCAGCACCGCCAACGAGATCAAGTCGATGCTGTCGGGCCACACCGGCCGGCTCGGCATCCACGGCCCGTTCTGGGGCTTCAAGATCGACAGCCACGATCCGATGATCCGCCGCGCCGTCACCAAGCGCCTGCTGCAGGGGCTCGAGGTCGCCGAGTTCCTCGGCGCCACGCAGATGGTGATCCACTCGCCCTACACGACCTGGGACTACAACAACATCGACATGCTGCCGGACAACCGCGAGGCGCTGATCGAGCGTGTCAGGGCGACGCTGTCCGATGTGATCGCTTCCGCCGAACAGGCCAATTGCGAGCTGGTGATCGAGAACATCGAGGACAAGGATCCGCTCGATCGCGTGGGCCTGGCGAAGGCGCTGGGCAGCAGCAAGGTGCGCGTCTCGCTCGACACCGGCCATGCCAACTACGCGCATCATTCGACGGGCGCACCGCCGGTCGACTACTACGTCGACGCCGCCGGCGACATGCTGACCCACGTGCATCTCCAGGACACCGATGGCTATGCCGACCGCCACTGGGCGCCCGGTGAAGGCAACATCCGCTGGGTGGCGGTGTTTCGCGCGCTGGCCCGCCTCACCTCCAATCCGCGCCTGATCCTCGAGCTGCGCAACCACGATCATGTCAAGGCCGGCGCGGCGTATCTCGCCTCGCTCGAGCTGGCTCAGTAAGCCACCACGTTCGCGCTTTCAGACGACCTCAGACCACAGAGAGATTGCCATGACCAAGCTCACCCGCCGCGGCCTGCTCGGCGCCGGCGCCGCGATCGGCGGCAGCTTCATCCTGCCGCGCGTGTCGATCGCGCAGGGAGAAAACCGTCCCTCGGTCACCATCGCCGTACAAAAGGTGACCAACTCGAACGTGCTGGACGTGCTGCGCGAGCAGTCCAATGTCGGCGAGCGCGTGTTCTACTCGTCGCTGTGGGAAAGCCTGATCTCCAAGAACTTCCGCGGCAATCTCGAAGCCGTTCCCGGTCTCGCCACCGAGTGGAAGCGCATCGACGACCAGACCGTCGAATTGAAGCTGCGACAGGGCGTCAAGTTCCACAATGGCGACGAGATGACGTCCGAGGATGTCGTGTTCTCGTTCAGCCGCGAGCGCATGTTCGGCGATAGCGAGGCCAAGAGCCGCACCACCATCAAGGCGTTCGAGAAGATCCCGACGCCGCGCCCGGGCAAGGAGCTGCCGCCGGACGTCATCGGCGTCGCCCGCCGGATGTGGCCCGATCTCGTCCGCGTCGATGCGGTCGACAAATACACCGTGCGCTTCGTCAACGCGACGCCGGACGTGACCATCGAAGGCCGCCTGATGCGCTACGGCTCCGACATCATGAGCCGGCGCGGCTGGGAGGAGGCTGCGAGCTATCTCGACTGGGCGCGCAAGCCGATCACGACCGGTCCCTACAAGATCGTCGAGTTCAAGCCCGACGTGTCGCTGACGCTCGAGGCTCATGACGAATATTGGGGCGGCCGACCGCCGCTGAAGCGCATCCGGTTCCTGGAAGTGCCGGAGGTCGCGAGCCGCATCAACGGCCTGCTGTCCGGCGAATACCAGTTCGCCTGCGACATCCCGCCGGACCAGATCGCCGGCATCGAGAAGAACGCGGCGTTCGAGGTCCAGGGCGGCACCATCCTCAATCACCGTCTCACCGTGTTCGACAAGAACCATCCGCAGCTCGCCAATCCCCTGGTGCGCCGCGCCTTCACCCATGCGATCGATCGCCAGGCCATCGTCGACAGCCTGTGGGCCGGCCGCACGCAGGTGCCGAAGGGCCTGCAATGGGAGTTCTACGGCGACATGTTCATCGCCGACTGGAGCGTGCCGGCGTTCGATCCGAAGCTGGCGCAGGACCTGCTCAAGCAGGCCGGCTACAAGGGTGACCCGATCCCCTATCGCCTGCTCAACAACTACTACACCAACCAGGTCGCGACCGCGCAGGTGCTGGTCGAGATGTGGCAGGCGGTCGGCCTCAACGTTCAGATCGAGACCAAGGAGAACTGGTCGCAGATCCTGGAGCGCGGCCCGACCCGCGCGGTGCGCGACTGGTCGAACTCGGCCGCCTTCAACGATCCGGTGTCGTCGCTGGTCGCCCAGCACGGCCCCAACGGCCAGCAGCAGCAGGTCGGCGAATGGAGCAACGACGAGCTCAACCGGCTGTCGGAGTTCCTGGAAACCTCGACCGATCGCGAGGCGCGCAAGAAGGCGTTCCGCCGCATGCTGGAGATCGCCGAGCGCGAGGACCCCGCCTATACGGTGCTGCACCAGAACGCGACCTTCACCGCCAAGCCGAAGTCGATCAAATGGAAGGCCTCGCCGGCCTTCGCGATGGACTTCCGCACCGGCAACTACGGAGCGTGACGCCGTGGCGCCGCTGGTCAGCATCTCCGGCCTGAAGGTCGCCTTCGACGGCACGCCTGTGCTGCACGGCATCGATCTCGACATCGGCAAGGGCGAGGCCATCGGCCTCGTCGGCGAGTCCGGATCCGGCAAGTCGGTGACTTGGCTCGCGGCGCTGGGTCTCCTGCCCGGCAAAGCGCAAGTATCAGGCTCGGCCAGGCTCGAAGGCCGCGAGCTGCTCGGCGCCGACGGCAAGGTGCTCGACCAGGTGCGCGGCCGCCGCATCGCGATGATCTTCCAGGATCCCGCCAGCGCGCTCAATCCGGTGCTCACGATCCGGCGCCAGCTGTGTGAAAGCCTGGCGCTGCATCGCGGCCTGCGCGGCGAGGCCGCGCGCATCGAGGCGCTGAGGCTGCTCGATCTCGTCGGCATCCCCGATGCTGTCAGGCGGCTGTCGGCCTATCCGCACGAATTCTCCGGCGGCCAGGTCCAGCGCATCATGATCGCAATGGCGCTGGCCGGACAGCCCGAGCTGCTGATCGCCGACGAACCCACCACCGCGCTCGACGCCACCATCCAGGCGCAGATCCTCGATCTGCTGTCGGCCATCCGGCGCGAGTTCAACATGGCGATGGTCCTGATCAGCCATGACCTCGGCGTCGTTGCGGAGAATTGCGACCGCGTCTGCGTGATGTATGCCGGCCGCATCGTCGAGCGCGCACCCGCCACGCGGCTGTTCGACGATCCCTGGCATCCCTATGCGCAGGGCCTGATCGGCGCGCTGCCGCCGCTCGATGGCATCAGGCGGCGGCTACAGGCGATCCCCGGCACGGTGCCTGATCCGCGCGCGCTGCCGAGCGGCTGCGCCTTCGCGCCGCGCTGCACGTTTGCCGGCGACGGCTGCCACGCCGGCGTGCCGCCGCTGGCGCCGGTGGAGCCAGACCGCGCGGTGGCCTGCCTGCGGCCGCAGCGCCTGCCGGTGGAGCTCGCCGCCGAATGACAGCGCCGCTGGTCGAGGTCCTCGGGATCTCGCGCACCTATCGGATGCGGTCCGGCCTGTTCGGGCGTCCCGCATCCGTCCACGCCGTCGATGGCCTGAGCTTCTCGATCCAAAAGGGAGAGACACTCGGCATCGTCGGCGAGTCCGGCTCCGGCAAGTCCACCACCGGCCGCATGGTGCTCGGTCTCGAGGCGCCTGACCACGGCAGCGTGCGCTTCGACGGCGCGCCGGTCGCTGCACCCGGCTCGGCGGCGTGGCGCGCCCAGCGCGCGCGCATGCAGATGATCTTTCAGGATCCGCTCGGCGCGCTCGATCGACGACTTCCCGTGGCCTTGCAGATCCGCGAGCCGCTCGACATCCACGACATCGGCACCAAAGCCGAGCGCGACGCGCGCGTGCGTGAGTTGCTCCAGGCGGTCGATCTCAACGACAGCCACGGCGCCCGCTATCCCGGCGCCCTGTCCGGCGGTCAGCGTCAGCGCATCGTGCTCGCCCGCGCGCTGGCGACCAAGCCAGACTTCCTCGTCTGCGACGAGCCGGTCAGCGCGCTCGACGTTTCGATCCAGGCGCAGGTCGTGAACCTGCTGGTCGACCTGCAGGCCCAGCTCGGATTGACGATGCTGTTCATCAGCCATGACCTGCGCGTCATCAGGCAGATCAGCAGCAAGGTGGCGGTGATGTATCTCGGCCGCATCGTCGAATATGGCGATGCCGACGATCTGTTCGCACGGCCACAGCATCCCTACACGCAGGCGCTGGTATCGGCCTCCCCGGCTCCGGGCCGCCGCAGCACCCACCGCATCGTGCTGACGGGAGACCCGCCCAATCCAGCCGCGCGCCCTGCGGGTTGCGCCTTCCATCCGCGCTGCAGCCACGCGACCGCCCGCTGCGCCCTCAAGGTGCCCGTGCTTACCGCGCTCGATGCGCAGCGCCAGGTGGCATGCCACCTCGTGACCGGTGCGCCGTCACAGAATCAGGACGCTGCCTGATGCTCCGTTTTTTCGCGATCCGCATCGCGCGTGCACTGTTGACGATCGCGCTCGTCGTCACCTTCGCCTTCATCGTACTCAGGCTATCGGGCGATCCCGCGCTGATGATCATGGGGCCTGAAGCACCGCCCGAAGTCATCGCGGCATTCCGCAAGGCCTGGGGCCTCGATCACCCGATCTGGATGCAATATCTCGACTACTTCAAGGCAATCGGCCAGGGCGAGCTCGGACGGTCGATGCGCGACGGGCGCCCGGCGATCCAGCTCGTGATCGAGCGCATCCCGGCAACGCTTGCGCTGACGATTCCCGCCTTTCTGGTCAAGGTTCTGCTCGGCATTCCCGCCGGAGTCTGCGCCGCGCTGCATCGCGGCTCGGCGATCGATCGCGCCGTGATGATCACGGCGGTGGCCGGCTTCACCGTGCCGAGCTTCGTGCTGGCGCTGCTGCTGGTGCTGATCTTCGCCGTGCAACTCGGCTGGCTGCCATCGGGCGGACAGGACTCGTGGCGTCACGCCATCCTGCCGATCGTGACGCTCGGCTTCGGCGGCGCCGCGGTGCTGGCGCGGTTCACGCGTAGCGCCATGCTGGAAATCCTCGGTCAGCCCTACATCAGAACGGCGTCGGCCAAGGGCGTGCCGTGGCGCCGGGTGATCACGAATCACGCGCTGCCCAACGCGGCGATCCCCACCGTCACCATTCTCGGCTTCATGGTCGGCAGCCTGATCGCCGGCGCTGTCGTGGTCGAGAGCGTGTTCTCCTGGCCCGGCGTCGGCCGTCTGCTGGTCGTCGCCGTCGCCAACCGCGACCTCGCGGTCGTGCAATGCATCCTGCTGCTGGTGGCGATGACGATGGTCACGTCGAACCTGATCGTCGATTTCCTTTACGGCCTGCTCGATCCGCGGCTGCGCAGCAAGGGAGCAGAGGCATGACCGACCTTGCATTGAAATCGCCCGCCGCGCGGCGGCCGCGCTGGCCGAATATTCCCGTCTCCGTGACCATCGCAATCGGCTGGATCGTCGCGATGCTGTTGCTGGCGATCTTCGCCGATCAGCTCGCGCCATACGGCTTCACCAAGTTCGATCTGCGCAATCGCCTGTCCTTGCCCGGCAACCCGGCGCATTGGCTAGGCACCGACGAGCTCGGCCGTGACGTGCTGTCACGGCTGATCGTCTCGATCCGGATCTCGCTCCTGATCGCCTTCGGCGCGACTGCGATCTCCGCCATCGCCGGCACCACGCTCGGCTTTCTCGCCGCGCATTTCCGCGGCCTGGTGGAGCAAGCCGTGCTGATGCTGGCGGACTTCCAGGCCAGCATGCCGTTCCTGATCCTGGCGCTCGCGGTGCTCGCCTTCTTCGGCAATTCGCTGCCGCTGCTGATTGGATTGATGGGCCTGTTCGGCTGGGAACGCTACGCACGCATCGCGCGCGGGCTCGCCATCTCCGCCAATGCACAAGGCTATGCCGCCGCCGTGCGCCAGCTCGGCGCGACTCCGCAGCGCGTCTATCTCAGACATATCCTGCCGAACATCGCCTCGACCCTGATCGTGTCGATGACGCTGGTGTTTCCGGAAGTCATCCTGCTGGAGTCCGGCCTGTCCTTTCTCGGCCTTGGCGTGCAGCCGCCGATGACGAGCCTCGGCAACATGGTCGGCTATGGCCGAGAGTATCTGACGCGCGCGCCGTGGATCATGCTGGCGCCGGCGGCCACGATCGTTGTGACGACGCTCGCTGTGTCCGTCATCGGCGACTGGCTGCGCGACCGGCTCGATCCGACGCTGCAATAGCTATGGTCAACGGCGAGCCTCGTGACTCGCCGCGGCACCATGCTCGCAGACGATCAGGGCATGCCCGGCCTGCTCGGCCGCCAGCGCCATCCATTTCGACGCCTGCTGCAACCACTGATCGCGGCGGGCCGGATCGCGTTCGGCCTCCTCGCGACAACTCAATGCCGCAGTCATGCATGCCGATCTTCTGTCCATAAGATCATGGTCCGACACATCAACGCAAGCGGCGCTCACATGGGATATCGCAATTTCAGATTGTGATCAATTCCACGCCGCCTTGCCGCTATGGTTCCGCATGGCGCATCGGCAATGAATGATGCGCGTGACAGGCGGCGACCGCGGCATGGCCGAACGCCACCGCGATCTGATGCAGGTCGGTGACGACGTCGCCGATGCCATAGAGTCCTGCGACGCCGCAGCGCTGCTTGGCATCGACCTCGAGAAAGCCCTCAGTCGTATGCCGCGCGCCGAGCCGGATGGCGAGGTCGGAGCGGACATCGGCCCCCATCGCAGGATACACGATCTCGAACCGCGCGCGGCTGCCATCGACGAACGACGCTTCGAGCGCACCGTCCCGGCGCTGCAACGCATGAAGCTGCGGCGTCACCCGAACGCCGGCGGCGGCAAGCTCCTGCCGCTTCGCCGCATCCTGCGCATCATCGATCGGGATCAAGGTGACGTCCGAACTGTAGACGCGCATGAACAGCGCCTTGCCGGCGGCATCGGCGAGCTCGCCCACGATCGCAATCTTGTGGCCGATGGTTTCGAAGCCGTCGCAGACGGGACAATAGCGCAGCTCGCCGTCACCGACCGCCGCTCGCCAATCGGCCAACGGCGGCTGCTTGTCGACAATCCCCGTTGCGAGGATGACGCGCTTTGCGGTGACCGTTCCGCGCTCATGAGTCGCAACGAGATCTGCATCGCGCGTGTCGAGAGCGCTCACCGTGCTCCGGATGATCGGAACGTGAAGTTCTTCGACCTGCCGCTGCATCCGTGCGAGCAGCTCGCTTCCAGGCATGCCGTTCGGAAAACCCGGCAAGTTATGGCTCCGGGGAATCAGCGCCGCCCGCGACGCGCCGCTGTCGACGATCACGACCCGGCGCCGGAACCGTGCGAGGTAGATCGCGGCCATCAGGCCTGCGGGACCGCCGCCGATGATAAGTACTTCGGTGTGCATTGTCGCTCTCGTTCAACTAACGGAACCAAATGTCGGGAGGCGGAACGGTTCCTGATCCTCTTGTCAACTGGCGGAGACGCCGGAACAAGAATGGAACCATTCACGGCCATCGAGTGTTAACTTATGTCGCTGCCGCGGCGGAAAAGCCGTGCAAACTTGGCAGCGAGGGGGATTTGTTGCGAGGGCGCGTGGATGCGATTTGTAAATTCGACCGATGAAAGCTTGATGGCGTACTACGAAAGTGTCCGAAAGCAGGTGGCCGCCGACAGCAGGATCGGGGGCCCCTACCGCCTGATCGGTGATCGGGCCAAGCAGTATGCGCAGGAACTCCAGGCCGAGATGCGGCGGCGGCAGTTGCGCTTCACGCCGATCGATTGGCCGAACTGATTTGGACAAGGATCGTGTGGCTCATCGAAGCCACCAGACGATCATTTGCGAAAGCACGGCGGCTGCTTATACGCCCTCTCCCCTTGTGGGAGAGACAAGTAGGACAGAGCGGCAAACGCGGTTGGGTGAGGGGTCTCCCGCCGCGAGAGCCGTATTCGCAGCAATACCGCTAGCAATACCCCTCACCCTACCGCGCACGCGGATAGGCCGGCGATGCCCTCTCCCACAAGGGGAGAGGGCGCTGTATCGTGCAGCTTCACTGCGGTGTTATACGAAGAGCGGCGACAATCATTCCCACGACCAGCTCGAGAAATCATTCTCGAACTGCGGCACGTCCTTCCAGACGCCCTTGAGCTTCTTGTTGATGATCGTGATCCACTGCGGCTGGAACAGGAAACCCGCAGCGGCATCGGTCGCCAGCATGCGCTGGGCGTCGCCGAGCAGCTTGGCACGCCCGGTCTCATCAGGGGTATCGACGATCTTCTGATAGAGCTTGTCGAAGGCCTCGGACTGATAGCCGAAATAGTAGTTCTTCTCGGTGAACTTCACGAGATCGAACGGCTCGACATGCGAGACGATGGTCAGGTCGAAATCATGCGGCCCGTTGAACACCTGTGACAGCCACGCCGCCCATTCGAGGTTCTCGATCTTGGCGACGATGCCGACCTTGGCCAACTGAGCCGCAAGCACCTCGCCGCCCTGCCGCGCATAGGCCGGCGGCGGCAGCCGCAACGACAGTTGCAGCGGCGTGGTCACGCCGGCTTCGGCGAGCAGTTTCTTCGCCTTCTCCGGGTCGTAGGGATTGATGTCGGTGGTGTCGACATAGCCGAGCGAGCCCGGCACGTAGAAGCTGCCGATCGGCGTCCCCAGGCCGTCGACCGCGCCTTCGATCATCGCCTTTCGATCGATCGCGGCGAGGATCGCGCGGCGGACGCGAACGTCGTCGAGCGGCTTCTTCTTGTTGTTGATGGTGACGATGGTCTTCGCCTTGGAGCCCCCGATCAGCACGGTGAAGCGCGGGTCGGACTTGAACTGGGGCAAGGTGCGCGCCGTTGTGCCGCGCGGGAAGGCGTCCACGTCGCCGGACAGCAGCGCCGCGACCTGCGCCGCCGGATCGGAGATGAAGCGTATCGTCACCTTGGACAGCTTCACGGCTGCGGCGTTGCGATACTCGGGCCATTTGTTCAAGGTCAGCGATGAGCCCTTGGCCCAGGCGCCCAGCGTGTAAGGCCCGGTGCCGACCGGCTGCGTCGCGTTGGTCGGTGCGCTCTTCGGCTCGACGATCGATGCGGTGGCCTGTCCGAGCAGGAACGGCAGGTTGGGCTCAGAATATTTCAGCTTGACGACGATGGTCTCGGCGTCGGGAGCCGTCACGGACTCCATCGCCTGGAACAGCGCCTTGTCCTTGTTGGTGCTGTTGGCGGCGCCGGCGCGCTCGAACGAGAACTTCACCGCGGCGGAGTCGAACGCCTCGCCGTTCTGGAATTTCACACCCTTGGCGAGCTTGAAGGTGTAGCTCTTCAGATCGGACGAGGCCTGCCAGCTCGAGGCCAGCAGCGGCGAAACCGAGCCGTCCTCGTTGATCTTGGTCAGCGTCTCATAGACGTTGTAGAGCGTCACCTCGGCGATGGCCGCCGCGGCCGCGCTGGTCGGATCGAGCCCCGGCGGCTCCAAGGTCATGCCGACGACGACGCTGTCCTTCTTGTTCTGCGCGAGAGCCGGCGCTGCGGCCGCAACGAGCGCGGCCAAGACGATGATCGATAGTCTTTTCAACATTGTTTGTTTCTCCCTGAGGAAACCAAATTACGCGTCAAAGCGGCTTCGAGACAAGTGGCTGCTGTTCCGTTGCGGCGAGCGCCGGCAGCGTCATCACGCTTTCCGCTTTATGGCAGGCGGCCGAATGCGCTCCCGTGAGCGTTCGCAATGCGGGGGCCGTCGTGCGGCACTGCGCATCGGCGAGCGGACAGCGCGGCGCATAGGCACACCCGGCGGCTCCCGATGACTGCGAGGCGATCGCAACGTCCGTACGCCGGCGCCTGACAGCGCCAGCCTGCGCGCGAGGCACGGCGTCGAGCAACGCGCGCGTATAAGGATGCGCGCATTGGCCGAACAGGTCCTCCGGCCGCCCGCGCTCGACGATGCGGCCGAGATACATCACCGCGACCTCGTCGCAGAGATAGTCGACGACCGCGAGGTCATGGCTGATCAGCACGTAGCTGAGGCCGTACTGCTCCTGCAGGTCCTGCATCAGGTTGAGCACCTGCGCCTGCACCGACACGTCCAGCGCGCTGACCGGCTCGTCGGCGACGATCAGCCTGGGCTGGGTGATCAACGCCCGCGCGATCGCGATGCGCTGGCGCTGGCCGCCGGAAAACTCGTGCGGATATTTGTCCATGTCGGCATCGCGCAATCCGACCTGCCGCAGCACCGTGGCCACGCGCGTGCGCAGGACTTCGCGATCAGGAGACTCCAGAGCGGTCAGCGGCTCGGCGACGATGCGCGCAATGGTCTGGCGCGGATCGAGCGATCCGTACGGGTCTTGGAACACCATCTGGAATTCGCGGCGGGCGCGCCGCAACTCATCCGCCGAAAGGCGGTGGAGATCGCGTCCAGCCATCAGCACCGATCCCGATGACGGCTTCTCCAGCGCCATGATCAGCCGCGCCAAGGTCGATTTGCCGGAGCCGGACTCACCGACGATGCCGAGACTCCTGCCCGCCATCAACGACAGCGACACGCCGTTCAACGCGAGCACCTCGCCGGGCGGCCGCAGCAGACTCTCGCGCGGCAGCGCATAGCGCTGCACGAGATCCGTGACCTCGAGCAGCGGCGTCTCGGCCGACATCTGCGCGGCGGTGCTCAAGCGACCACTCCCACCGGGTCACGCGCGAGCGCGGCATCGGCGCGGATGCAGCGGACGCCGTGCCCGGCGCCGATCTCGCCCAGAGACGGCAGCGCGGTGCGGCAGGCGTCGATCACCAGCCCACAACGATCTGCGAACGGACAACCGGCCGGCAGATCGGCCAGCTCCGGCACCGTGCCGGCAATGGTCGAGAGGCGCGTGCCCTTGCGGGCCCCGAGCCGCGGCCGCGCCCTGAACAGGCCCTGCGTGTAGGGATGACCCATGCGCGAGAACACCGCGTCGGTGGTGCCGCTCTCGACCACCGTGCCGCCATACATCACGATCATGCGGTGCACGTTCTCGGCGATCACGCCGAGATCATGCGAGATCAGGATCATTGCCATGCCGC
Organism: Bradyrhizobium sp. HKCCYLS3013; assembly: GCF_051167615.1. Lineage (NCBI taxonomy): Bacteria > Pseudomonadati > Pseudomonadota > Alphaproteobacteria > Hyphomicrobiales > Nitrobacteraceae > Bradyrhizobium > Bradyrhizobium sp. HKCCYLS3013. The sequence goes on along the minus strand of NZ_JBNPTK010000011.1, from coordinate 214,496 downwards.
GCTCGGCGACCAGATCGGCGATGAGATCGAGGATCTGGCGCTGGATGGTGACGTCGAGCGCGGTGGTGGGCTCGTCGGCAATCAGCACGTCGGGCTTGCAGGCAAGCGCCATCGCGATGGTGATGCGCTGGCGCTGGCCGCCGGAGAACTGGTGCGGATAGGCGTCGTAGCGTCGGACGGGGTCCGGCAGACCGACGCGGTCGAGCAGCGCGATTGCCTGGCGCTTCGCCTCGGTCGCCGTGCAGCCGGTATGCCGCAGCAGCGGCTCGGCCACCTGGTGGCCGATCGTGTGCATCGGGTTGAGCGCGGTCATCGGCTCCTGAAAGATCATGCTGATGCGGTTGCCACGCAGCTTACAGTAATCGGCATCACCGAGACCGACCAGCTCGCGGCCATCAAGCTTGATGCTGCCGCTAACGACGGCGCTATCGGGCAGAAGCCCAAGCAGAGCGAGCGCGGTGATCGACTTGCCGCAGCCGGACTCGCCGACGATGCCGAGCGTCTCGCCGCGCCGGAGCGCGAAGGAGACCTCGCGCACAGCTTGCGCCGAGCCGCGGCTGGTATTGAGCCGAATGCCGAGACCCGACACATCGAGCAGAGGCTGATCGCTCGCCATCATCGCTGCCTCGCCAGCCGTGGGTCGAGCAGATCGCGCAAGCCGTCGCCGAGCAGGTTGAGGCCGAGCACCGCGAGCGCGATGGCGGCACCAGGATACACGGCGAGGCTCGGCGACTGGAACAGCAATGTCTGCGCATCGTTCAGCATCCGTCCCCAGGACGGCTGCGGCGGCTGGGTGCCCAAGCCGAGATAGGAGAGCGCCGCCTCAGCCAGGATCGCCAGGGCGAACTGGATCGTCGCCTGCACGATCAGGATCGACAGGATGTTCGGCAGCACGTGCTCGATGGTGATGCGGAAGCGGCCCTTGCCGGCGGCACGCGCCGCCAGGATGAACTCGCGCGCCCAGATCGCGCCGGCCTGGCCGCGGGTGACCCGCACGAACACCGGGATCTGGAAGATGCCGATCGCGGCGATCGACGTCGCCATGCCCGGCCCGATCACCGCCGCCAGCATGATCGCCGACAGCACCGCGGGAAAGGCGAAGGTGAAGTCGCTGAAGCGCATGATCAGCTCCTCGGTCCAGCCGCGCCGGGCGGCTGCGACCAGGGCGAGGCAGACGCCGCAGGTGAGACCGATGCCGACGGCGATGACGCCGACCAGAATGGTCGCGCGGGCACCCACCAGCAATAGCGAGACGATGTCGCGGCCGAGCACGTCGGTGCCCAGCCAATGCGCTGCTGATGGCGGCCGCAATTTGGATGCGACGTCGATCTCATAGGCCGACCATGGCGTCCATACCAGCGACAGCAGTGCGGCGCCAAGCACCAGCAGACAGAGCAGCGCGCCGACCGTGAAGCTGCGATGGCGCAGCGCGCGGCGCCAGAACGCATTGGACGCAGGCGCAGCGCCCGTTTCAACGACCACGGCAGAACTCACAACTCGTGCACCTTGATGCGCGGATCGATCACCGCATACAGCACATCGACCACGAAGTTGACGATGATGACCATCGCCGCCAGCAGCATCACGCAGTTGCGCACGACGATCAGGTCGCGGTTGGCGATCGACTGGAAGATGAGGCGCCCCAGGCCGGGCAGATAGAACACGTTCTCGATCACGATGGTGCCGGCGAGCAGATTGGCGAATTGCAGCCCCATCACGGTGAGCACCGGGATCATCGCGTTGCGCAGCACGTGCTGCCACAGCACCTCGCGCTTGGTCAGGCCCTTGGCGCGCGCCGTGCGCACGAAATCCTCGCGCAGCACGTCGAGCACGGCCGAGCGCGTCACCCGCGCCAGGATCGCGGCCTGCACCACGGCCAGCGCCACAGCCGGCAACAACAGCGCGCGCAGGCCCGGCCAGATGCCGTCCTCCCAGCCGGGAAAGCCGCCGGCCGACAGCCATTGCAGCTTCACTGCAAACAACAGGATGAGGAGGATCGCGAACCAGAAGTTCGGCAAGGCGATGCCGATCTGGGTCAGCGACATCACGCCGACGTCGCCGAGCCGGTTGTGATTGGCGGCCGTGTAGATGCCGGCCGCGAGCGCCAGCGCGGTCGTGAGTCCCATGGCCAGGATCGCGAGCGGAATGGTCATCGCCAGCCGCTCGCGGATCAGTTCGGCCACCGGCGTTCCATAGGCGTAGCTGTTGCCGAGATCGCCGGTCAGCAGGCCGCCGATCCAGTGCAGGTAGCGCCAGGCCAGCGGCTGATCCAGCCCGAGCTTGACGGTCAGCGCCCTCACCGCATCGGGCGAGGCATCCGCGCCCATCAGCATCTGGGCGGCGTTACCCGGGAGCGCGTCGAGCACCAGGAATATGATCAGCGACGCGCCGACGAGGGTCGCCAGCAGGGTCAGGAAGCGCCGCAGCAGAAAAACGCTCATTCGCGCCGGGACTCCAGTTTTCGGCGGCCGCACGTTCCACAGCTTTCGGCTCCGATGCAAGCCCGTTGCCTGCATGATTGCCATTGCCCGACGCAGGCACCTTCGCACACCGCACCGGCCGGGGTATCGCCCGCTTGATCCCGGTCAACGGCGGAGCGCCGGCGACCGCCATCATGCGGCTGATCGCAACAACGCAAGGGCCCATCTCGATCATGACCATCCGTCCGAGCTTTCTCTGGGGCGCCTCGACCTCGGCCTTCCAGATCGAGGGCGCAGCGCACCTCGACGGCCGCGCCGACAGCATCTGGGATGTCTATCTGCGCGCCCCCGGCCGGGTGAGCCACAACGACACCGCCGAGACCGCCTGCGATCACTATCATCGCTACGCTGCGGACGTAGCGCTGATGCGCGATCTCGGCCTCAATGCCTATCGGTTCTCGGTCGCCTGGCCGCGGCTGCTACCGCAGGGCCGCGGCGCGGCCAACGAAGCCGGTCTCGCCTTCTACGACCGCCTCATCGACGCCCTGCTTGCCGCTGAGATAGAGCCGTGGCTCTGTCTCTACCACTGGGACCTGCCGCAGGCGCTGGAGGCGCTCGGCGGCTGGCAGAACCGCGATATCGCCGGCTGGTTCGCCGACTATGCCGCGCTGGTCGCGCGGCGCTATGGCGACCGGGTCAAGCGCTTCGCGACCTTCAACGAGCCCTGCGTGTTCACCCTGTTCGGCTACGGCCTCGGCTGGCACGCGCCGGGGATCGCCGACGGCGCGGCCCTGCACAAGGCCATTCATCACGTCAATCTCGGCCATGGCCGCGCCGTCGACGTGCTGCGCAGGGACGTGGCCGGCGCCTCGATCGGCGCCATCCACAATCGGCAGCCCTGCTACCCTGCGAGCGACAGTGCGGAGGACGCCGCGGCCGCCTTGCGGCTCGCCGCCTATTGGAACGATGCCTTCCCGTTTCCGCAGGCTTTTGTCTGCTACCCGCCGGAGCTTCAGGAGGCCGTCGCACCCTATATCGCAGCCGGCGACATGGCGCAGATCGCTCGCCCCGTCGACTGGTTCGGCCTCAATCACTATTCGCCGCACTACGTCAAGGCGGGCAGCAACCTGATGGGCGCCAGCTTCGGACCGCCTCCCGCGGAAGTGCCGCGCAGCGCAATCGGCTGGCCTGTCGTGCCCGAGGCGTTCCGCGATACGCTCCTGGACATCCACAGCCGGTTCCGGCTTCCGATCTACGTCCTGGAGAACGGAACGGCGGCCAATGACATCGTCGATGCATCCGGCAGCATCCAGGACGACGGCAGGATCGGCTATCTCAAGGCGTATACGACCGCGATGGAACAGGCGATCGCGGCGGGCGCCGACGTGCGCGGCTATTTCGTCTGGTCGCTCCTGGATAATTTTGAATGGGGGGCAGGCTATTCGCAGCGCTTCGGCATTGTCTATGTCGATCGCGCCACCCAGCGCCGCATTCCCAAGGCGTCGGCGCGGTGGTATTCGAACATGATTGCGGCTCACCGGGCATCCGACGATCCCGCCGGGCGGCACAACCGGGCGGAAGAGTGAGGATGAGCGAACGCGTTCTTCTGGGCGACATCGGCGGAACCAATGCGCGCTTCGCGCTGCTTGACGGCGGCACCATCGGCGAGGTTGCTCATCTCAAGGTCGCGGATTTTCCGACCATCGCTGACGCGATCACCGACTTCCTCTCGCGCCAAGCAACCGGCGGAGCGCCCAACGTGGCCGTGCTCGACGTCGCCGGCCCGATCGAACGCAATCGCGGCATGCTGACCAACTCGACCTGGGTGATCGACGGCGCCGAACTGGCGGAGCGGTTCAAGCTGCGCTCGGCCAAGCTCCTGAACGATTTCGAGGCGGTCGGCTGGTCGCTGCCAGCGCTACATCCCGACGACCTGTTTTCGCTTGGCGGAAGCGCCGCGGTCGACGGCGCGCCGATGCTGGTGATCGGCCCGGGCACTGGCTTCGGCGCCGCCTGCTATCTGCCGGGCGACGGCCACCCCATGGTTGCCGTGACCGAGGCCGGTCATGCCACGCTGCCGGCGACGACGGCGCGCGAGGCCACCGTGCTGGCGAAGATGCGCGAGCGCTTCGGCCATGTCTCGATCGAGCGCGCATTGTCCGGCATGGGCCTCGAGAATGTCTATCGAGCCGTCGCGGCGGTGGATGGCGTCGACGTGCCGCCGCGCGATGCCGCAGCGATTACCCACGCCGCGCTCGACGGCAGCTGCGCCACCAGCCGCGCGACGCTCGACATGTTCTGCGCCTGGCTCGGCGCTGTCGCCGGCAACCTCGCACTCACCTTCTGCGCCCGCGGCGGCGTCTACATCGCCGGCGGCATTCCGCCGCGGTTTCCGGACTACTTTGCCAGATCCGATTTCCGCCGGCAGTTCGAGAGCAAGGGGCGCTATGACAGCTATCTGCGTCCGATCCCGGTTCATCTCGTCACCAAGCCCGACATCAGCTTTCTCGGCCTCAAATCGTTCTTCGAGGCCGGCATCACCGCGAGCGGCGGCTCCCCGACGCACTGAGATCGAATGAGCGACATCGTCACGATCACGCCGAACCCGGCCGTCGACGTCTCGACGACCGTCGAGAAAATCGTGCCGGTGGCCAAGCTGCGCGGCACGACGCAACAGCGAGATCCCGGAGGCGGCGGCATCAACGTCGCCCGCGTCATCGCCCGACTCGGCGGCGACGTCACTGCGCTCTATCCGGTCGGCGGCCCGACCGGCCTGCTGCTGAAGCAACTCGTCGAGAAGGAAGGCGTCGCCAGCCACACCTGGGCAACGGCCGAGGACACGCGCGAGGATTTCTTCGTCCAGGAGCGCGTCAGCGGCCAGCCCTATCGCTTCATCCTGCCGGGTCCGACGCTGACCGAGGCCGAGTGGCAGGCCGGCCTTACCCTGCTCGCGGCCCAGGATCCGTTCCCCCGGTTCGTCGTCGGCAGCGGCAGCCTGCCGCGTGGCGTGCCGGCCGACTTCTACGCGCGCGTTGCGACGCTTGCACGATCACACGGCGCGCAATTCGTGCTCGACACCTCGGGACCAGCTTTGGCTGCGGCGGTTGCCGGCGGGGTCGACCTGATCAAGCCGTCGCTGCACGAGATGCAAGAGCTGGTCGGCGGCGCGCTGCCCGATGCAACGGCCTGGGAGAAAGCCGCCCACGCGCTGGTCGCGAGCGGCAAGGCCGGCGCCGTCGCGCTGACCATGGGTCATCTCGGCGCCCTGCTGGTCACCCGCCACCGCGTGCTGCGCGCTCAGCCGCTGACGATGGTGCCGGTCAACGCAGTCGGCGCCGGCGACAGTTTTCTCGGCGCGCTGGTCGCGAAGCTCGCCGCGGGCGAGCTGCTGGACGAAGCGTTTCGCTTTGCAGTCGCCGCAGGTGCCGCGGCGCTGCTGCGCACCGGCACCGCGCTGTCCGATCCCGCCGACGTCAGCCGTCTGCTGGCTGATGTGCGGCTCGAGACGGCGTGACATCGCTCGCCGTATCACCGTTGAGCCGATCCAGCGAGAGCAGCAACCCGCCGACGCGCTCCAGCGACGACATCCACTCGGCGAGGCGGTTGAAATTGTCCACCATCCAATTGAACGACCCCTGCACCAGCGTGAACGCGGCGGCAGCCTGGGTGAGTTCGCCCAGCGTCATCTGATCATCGAGGAACTTCGGCGCGCACAGCACGAGGCCGATGATCGGCGCGAGCAGCGAATTCAGATGAGACACCAGGGTATTGCGCATCAGCTGCCAGCACAGCCGCTTCCATTGCCGGATCGTGCGGTCGAGCGCCATCCACAGCCCAGCAATGACGCTGCGCTCTTCCTGCTTGGGCGCGATGCCTTCGCCGATGTCGCGCAAGTGATGTGCTGCGGTAATCAGCTCCGATTCGGCCTGGTTCTTGGTCTGGATGACGCGCGTGAGCGGCGAACCGACCCACAGCATCGCCCCGGTCACCAGTCCGGAATAGATGACGACGCTGACCACCAGATAGCCTGGAATCCACAACTGGTGCCCGGCTACGGCAAAACCGATGGATCCGCCAACCTGCCACAGCACCTGGACGAACACGACCGCCGTCAGCAGCGAGGAGATCACACTGACCACGAAGTCGATCGGTGCATCGGTGGCGATGCGGATGTCCTCGGCAATGCGATACTCCGGAATCTTCAGATCGCCCTGCACCGTTGCGAGCCGCGCATAGCGATCGTTCTCGACCCAATAGTTGATCACCTTGGTGCTCAACCATTGCCGCCAGTTGCGTTGCATCACCATGCGGCCCCACACCGAGACGATCCCCAGCACGACGCTCGCCAGGCAGAGCGGAATGAGCAGAGCGGCCTGCTGCCGCAGCCGCGTCGGATCGCGGCCTTCCAATGCGTCGAAGAAATCCCTGTTCCAGTAATTGAACCGAAACTGCACGTAGAGCTGAAGCACCACGAGGACGATCAGGGCGACGCAGAGCAGCCAGACCCGCCATGCCGTCGATCCGAGCCAGAATTGCCGCGCCGTGAGCCAGAACCGCGACCATTCGCGATTGCCGTCCTCGTTCTCGTCGTCGGAGATCATTGGTGATCCGGATGGGTGCGATTGATGAGTCTTACCAAACATCCTTGCCTATGGTGGAACCGTTGTCATCTCGCGATTTAAGGGGCTCGCGGAGCGCCCTGCTTGATCTTGCGCAAGGCAGCCGCCGCCCGTCGCGACAAACTGAAGTTTGCGCTGCGATGCGGGAGATCACTGATGACGGCACCCGGCTACATCCGCTGGTTCAAGGACCTTCGTATCGAGGACGTGCCCGGGGTCGGCGGCAAGACGGCCTCGCTCGGCGAGCTGTATTCGGCGCTGGCGTCGCAGGGCGTGCGCGTACCCAACGGCTTCGCACTGACGGCCGCCGCCTATCGCGATGCCTTGCGCGCGACCGGCGCTGACGACGAGCTGCGCAAGCTGCTCGCAGGCCTCGACAAGCGCCGCATCGCCGATCTCGCCAAACGCGCGGCGAAGGCGCGCGCGATCGTTTTCGCGGCGACCGACCGTGACGACCTGCGCTACGAGGTCGCAGAGGCCTACAAGCAGCTGGAGCAGGAGTATGGCCGCGGCGTCGCGGTTGCCGTGCGCAGCTCGGCCACCGCCGAGGACCTGCCGAATGCGAGCTTCGCAGGCCAGCACGAGAGCTTTCTCAACATTCGCGGCGCCAAGGACCTGTTCGAGGCGTGCCGCCGCTGCTTCGCCTCGCTCTATACGGACCGCGCGATCTCCTACCGCATCGACAACGGTTTCGACCACGACAAGGTCGCGCTTTCGGTGGCGGTGATGAAGATGGTACGCTCGGACCGCGCCGCGAGCGGCGTGATGTTCTCGTTGGACACCGAGAGCGGCTTTCGCGACGTCGCCTTCATCACCGGGGTCTATGGCCTCGGCGAGACCATCGTGCAGGGCACGGTCGATCCGGACGAGTTCTACGTCCACAAGCCGACCTTCGCGGCCGGCTTCCGCAGCGTGCTGTCGCGCCGGCTCGGCGCCAAGGACAAGCGGATGGTCTATGCCAAAGCCGGCGTAAAGGCCGGCGCACGAAGCCGCGGCCCCACGACGCGCACCGAGACGACGCCGCCGGCCGACAGGGCGAAATTCTGCATCAGCGACGCCGACGTGCTGGAGCTGGCGCAGGCCACCATCGTCGTGGAGGCGCACTACTCGCAGAAGGCCGGCAGGCCGACACCGATGGACATCGAATGGGCCAAGGACGGCCGCGACGGTGCGCTCTACATCATCCAGGCGCGGCCGGAGACGGTGGCCTCGCAGCGGCGGCCCGAGGCGATCGAGACCTACGTTCTGAAGAAGACCGGCAGGACGCTGGCAACCGGCCGCGCCGTGGGCGAAAAGATCGCCACCGGCAAGATCCGCTTGATCCGCAATCCCAAGGATCTGAACGCGTTCCGCCCCGGCGAGGTGCTGGTCGCCGCGTCGACCAGTCCGGACTGGGAGCCGGTGATGAAGACCGCGGCGGCGATCGTCACGGATCATGGCGGCCGCACCTGCCATGCCGCGATCATCGCTCGGGAGCTCGGCGTGCCGGCCGTGGTCGGCACGGAGGATTTCAGCAAGCGCGCGAAGACCGGAACGACGGTCACCGTCTGCTGCGCCGAGGGCGATGCCGGCCATGTCTACGACGGCGCACTGCCGTTCGATGTCGAGCGCCTGGCGATCGACAGACTGGAGAAGCCGCGCACCGAGATCATGGTCAATCTCGGCAACCCCGAACTGGCCTTCAAGACCGCGCTGCTGCCGAACGATGGCGTGGGCCTTGCGCGCATGGAGTTCATCATCAACCAGGCGATCGGCATCCACCCGATGGCGCTGGCGACGCCCGCAAAGGTGACCACGGCAAAAGATCGCGCGACGATCAAGCGCCTGACCGCGCGCTACAAGAAGCCCGCCGACTTCTTCGTCGAGCGGCTGTCGGAAGGCGTCGGCACCATCGCCGCGGCATTCTACCCGCGGCCGGTGATCGTGCGCCTCTCGGACTTCAAGACCAACGAATATGCCAGCCTGATCGGCGGCTCCGATTTCGAGCCGAAGGAAGAGAACCCGATGCTCGGCTTCCGCGGCGCCTCGCGCTATGCGCATCCCGCCTACGCCGCCGGTTTCGCGCTGGAATGCGCGGCGTTGCAGCGCGTGCGCGACACGATGGGGCTCTCCAATCTGAAGATCATGATCCCGTTCTGCCGCCGCGTGGAGGAGGCACGCAAGGTGATTGCGGCGATGGCCGGGCATGGCCTCGTGAGAGGCGAAAACGGGCTCGAGATCTACATGATGTGCGAGATCCCGAACAACGTCATCCTGATCGACGAGTTCGCCAAACATTTCGACGGCTTCTCGATCGGCTCCAACGATCTCACCCAGCTCACGCTCGGCGTCGACCGCGACTCCGACATCGTCGCCTTCGATTTCGACGAGCGTGATCCCGGCCTGCTGGCGATGCTGCGGATGGCGGTCGAGGGCGCGCACCGCAACCATCGCCATGTCGGCATCTGCGGCGAGGCGCCGGCCAACTATCCGGAAGTCGCGCGCTATCTGGCCGAACTCGGCATCGATTCGATCAGCGTCAATCCGGCGAGCGTCGTGCGCACCATGGAGATCGTCCGCACCGCCGAGCGGGAGCTCGCGACCCACAGGCCGCAGGCGCTGGCAAGCTGATCATCGCCGAAATTCAGGAACTGGTCTTGAAGAAGTCCAGCACGGTCGAAGCGCCGCCGATGACGTCGCCGCCGCCATAGAGGCTTGCCAGGAACGTGCCGCGATGGCTGGCGCCGGCGACCGCGATGCCTTGCGCAAAGCGCCCGTCGGCCGCCAGCGGCATCTTGACGAGGCTCGGCGGCAGCGCCTCGTCGAGAAGGCCGTAGTAGAACCGCATCGGGGAGTCATAATCCCAATAGGTCGAGCTGTTGCCGGCCAGGCGGCGGAGGAAGCGGCTGTTGGTCTCGTGGGTGAAGCGCTCGAAGAAGCCGTCGACCAGCAGATCCGAGGGCTGCGGCACCGACTTGCTGAACGTCTCGTCCATGCTGTAGTCGGCCAAGTATTTCTCGGCCAGCGCGACGTGCTGCGGCTTGATCGCAGTCTTGAACAGGTCGCCGAGCCGGTAATACTGGCGATAGCTGCCCAGGAGGACGATGACGCACGGCGTGATCCAGATCGGCTGCTTCGGATAGGTGCTGTCGGTCGACGCGCTGCCCGGTTGGGCGGACACCCAATAGCGCATCGAATCCGCAAGATTGTTGAACGGACTTTGCGTGGCGCTCGCCGCCACCGCGACGCGCCGCCGCTGCAGCTCCTGGCGCAGCCATTGCGTGTTCAAGGCACCCTGCGACCAGCCGTTCAGGAACAGCCCGGTCTTTCGCAGGCCGAGGTGATCGAGCGCGAGCAGACCCGCGTTCAACACGTCCAGGCAGCACTGCACGGTCGCGTCCTTCACCGCATAGGCCTCGCCTCGCCCCTGGCGATACGGTCCCTTGCCGAGATAGTCGGCCGCGATCAACGCAAACCCGTTGCCGACCAGGCGCTGGACGTTGAACAGCGTCTCGATCGAATCGACATTGTCGCGCGGCTCGTAGTTCGGATCGGCCAGCTTGACGAGATTGGACGGGACCTGGTCGAACGACAGGATGGTGCCGTGCTGCCACGACACGACCGGCAGTGCGCCCTTGTGATCGGCGGGCAGCGCGAGCAGGCCGCTGACCTTGACGCGCTCACCGGTGCTGGGGATGCGCGTGTAGGTCGTCAGCCGGCGCAGTTCGACGTCGACCCGCGCCCCGTGCTTGTCGGCCGAGAATGGCGGCAAGATATTCTGCTCATTGAAGACGGCGTGGAGCTTCGCTGCGAGCGCATCGAGCCGATCCTTGCTGACGCGCACCGGCCGGCCAAGGCTTGCGCCGTCACGTGGCTGCGCGAAAGACGGGCCGGAGGAAAACGAAAATGCCGCAGCGCCGAGGCCGAGGCCGGCTGAGGCCAGCAGCCTTCGGCGGGATGGCCGGCCGGCCGAGGCTGCGGAGCTGAGCTCCGACGGGGTCAGCTTGGCCGTCGGCTGGGCCAATGCCTCTTCGGGTCCCCCGACCAGGGTATCCAGGCCGATCATTCGCCGCTTCATCACGTCCCTCCGAGCCGACTACAGCCGAGGGTAGTTCGCAAAGCCTAGCACTTGCTAAATGGTGCAGCAATTGGAGCCGGATGTTTCGCCAGTCACCTGCTCTGTCGAGCCTCGCGTGGTCGCGTCGCGGCTCGCCTCCGCACGTCAAGCGCCGCCATGCGAATGATTTGCGATGGCGTTCTGCAGGCACACCAGGAAGAGATCGCGAGGACGAGATGAAGGCCTACCGCGCCGCTTCGAAGCCTCCGAGCACCGCGGTCAGGTTCTGCCCGAGAATGTCCGAGAGATAGCCGCCCTCCTGCACGAACACCGTGGGAAGGCCGAGCCGCGCGATCGCGCCGCCGATGCGACGGAAACCTGGCGTGGTCACGGAGAGCCCCTTGAGCGGATCGTGCTCGGAGGCATCGAGGCCGAGCGCCACCACGAGCGCACCGGGCGCGAACGCATGGATCGTCTTGGCCGCGGTCTCGAACGCCTTGAGATAGGTGTCGTCGCCGCTCTTGAGCGGCAGCGGAATGTTGAGGTTGGCGCCAAGCCCGGCGCCTGCACCGCGCTCATGCGCATAGCCCCAGACGAACGGATAGTAATGCGTGGGGTCGGCGTGGATCGAGATGGTCAGCACGTCGGGCCGCTCGTAGAAGATGCCCTGCGTGCCGTTGCCGTGATGGACGTCGACGTCGAGGATGGCGACGCGCTCGTGGCGCTGACGCAGATGCGCGGCCGCGATGGCGGAGTTGTTCATGAAGCAGAAGCCCGAGGCCATGTCCCGATACGCATGATGGCCCGGCGGCCGGCACAGTGCGTACATCGCATCCTCGCCGTCGAGCAGCAGTTGCGCTGCGGTCGCAGCCACGTCGGTCGCGGCGCAGGCGCCTTCCCACGTCCCCGGCCCGATCGGCGCTGAGGTATCGGTCGTGTGCCAGCCCAGCCGCCCGACGATGTGCGTCGGATAGGTGGCGGCATTGCGAACGGGATGAATGTTCGGGATCATTTCCGCACCGGCATCGCCGAGCGCGGCCCAGGCGTCCCACGCCTCTTCCAGGAAATTGAGGTATTCCGGACTGTGCACGCGCGCGCGAGCTTCCTGGCCGAAATGAAGCGGCGCGACCAACTCGTGATGGCCGGCCTTCAATCCCGCAAGCAAACGATCCGCCCGCTCGGGCTGCTCGGTGGTGCGCTTGACGACGCCACGCACCAGATAGAATTGCGGATCATGGCTGCGATGCAGCTCGGTGTAGACGGCCTTCACGCGCAATGGCTCCTGTTCGCTCGCACCGACGATTGTGCACGCAGTCACGACGGATACAAGCACGGATGGTTCGCACGTCGATCGGTCCGTGCCGGCAGCTTCCAACCGGCGGAACGGTACGCTGTGCATCGTATCTTCTCGGCAGCGAGTGCGCCGGGATCCAGGCGATCCGGCGCGTGAGGCGCGGTGGATGTGGGGAGAGATCCGCCGCGACGGCGGTCGACTGCGCCACGAAATCTGCAAAACCTCGGCGCGCAAGCCTGACCAGCTCATGCATCGCAAGCCGCGGCTGGTGACGAGCCCCAGGCTTCAACCGGCATGGAGACCCCGGGGATCGATCCAAAATTTGCATCGATTGATACAGGCTTCGGTTTGGACCCCGGCCCTCCCTCTCCTCTAGGACAGTCATCGAGGAACGTACAAGAGAGGTGGAGCGCATGAGCGCTATCGTAACCACGGCCGAATTGCGCCGATCACGCGTGCGGCTGTTTATCGTGACCATGCTGTTCCTGGTCACGACCGTGAACTACGCCGACCGGGCGACCTTGTCGATCGCAGGACCTTCGCTGTCCAAGGAGCTGCATCTCGATCCCGTCGCGATGGGCTATGTGTTCTCCGCCTTCGGCTGGTCCTATGTGCTCGCGCAGGTGCCGGGCGGCTGGCTGCTCGACCGCTTCGGTTCGCGCTGGGTCTATGCCTGCAGCATCGTGATCTGGTCGATCTTCACCATGATGCAGGGTTGGATCGGCTTCTTTTCCGGCGCCGCCGCGGTCACCGCGCTGTTCGCGTTGCGCTTCCTGGTCGGTCTCGCCGAAGCGCCGAGCTTCCCGGCCAATGCCCGCATCGTCGCCGCCTGGTTTCCGAGCAACGAGCGCGGCACGGCGTCGGCCTTCTTCAACTCGGGCCAGTATTTCGCGACCGTGATCTTCGCGCCGCTGATGGGCTGGATCGCGCATGCGTTCGGTTGGCGCCACGTCTTCACAGTGATGGGTGCGCTCGGCATCCTCATGGGCCTGATGTGGATCAGGACCATGTACGGACCGAAGGAGCACGCGAGCGTCAACCAGGCCGAGCTCGACTACATCAAGGACGGCGGCGCGCTGGTCGACATGGAGGGCGCGAAGGACGCCAAGGCTACCTCCGGTGGTCCGACCTGGTCGCATATCGGACAGTTGCTGTCGAACCGCATGATGCTCGGCGTCTATATCGGCCAGTACTGCATCAACACGCTGACCTATTTCTTCCTGACCTGGTTCCCGGTCTATCTGGTCAAGGAGCGCGGCCTGTCGATCCTGCAGGCCGGCTTCGTCGCCACCCTGCCGGCGCTGTGCGGCTTCATCGGCGGCGTGCTCGGCGGTTTCATCTCCGACGCCATCCTGCGCAAGACGGGATCGCTGACGCTCGCCCGCAAGATCCCGATCGTCGGCGGCATGCTGCTGTCGATGGCAATCATCGGCTGCAACTATGTCGACGGCCAGGCGCTGGTGGTCGGCCTGATGGCGCTGGCGTTCTTCGGCAAGGGCATCGGCGCGCTCGGCTGGGCTGTGGTCTCCGACACCTCGCCGAAGGAAGCCGGCGGCGTCTCCGGCGGCCTGTTCAACACCTTCGGCAACCTCTCCAGCATCACCACTCCGATCGTGATCGGCTACATCCTGTCGGCCACCGGCTCCTTCAACGGCGCACTAGTGTTCGTCGGCCTCAACGCCCTGGTCGCGGCGTGCGCCTACTTGCTGATCGTCGGCAAGATCCAGCGCGTCCAGCTCCGAGCCTCCTGAGCACCACGCTTAGCTTCGCGTGGTCTCGACTCCAACGGCGGCCCCCCCCCCCGGGCCGCCGTTTTTTTTCGGTGCCTCGCCGTCATTCCGGGGCGATGCGCGGCAGCGCGGCGGAAGGAACGAAGAATCGCAGGATAGCGTCTAATTGAGAATCCAGTCGTCGACATGCACGAGCACGGATGAGCTAATCCCTGCCATAACGAAAAATATGCAAAACCAGAATACCAACCCAAAAAAGTACATCTTAGGCTGTACCTCGCGATCGTAGACGGCTCCACGAGCGAGCAGCCGCCCGGTTCGCAGGGCGGTCCAGACAATTGGACCTCCGAACCAGAGCAGCACCAAGGGAAACACGGCAAAGCCGGCAAGTAAGATTTTCAGAGCCAACTGGAGCAATCCGGACCTGGTGGAAACGGACTCAGTCTCACCATCTCAACCTGCTGATCGACGCAGAGGCATATCACGCCAGCAAGGGAAATGCGAGGAAAGCGGGTAGCGGGGGTCCGCTACATCGCGAGACCCACTATTTTGGAAGCTCTGCTTCTTTGCCTGCGAACGGCCCAACTGGCCTCGCGGCGGTTGGATAGTCCGCCAATACCGCATTTGCGCGCGATCCAACCACGTCCTGAGATGCCAAATGAAGGCCGGCGCCCCGATGCGTTCACATCGCCTTGGCGAGCGCGAACAACCGGAAATCCTCGAGCGCCGCGTGCCGATGCGGGGCGACTTCGCGCTGGTAGGTCTCGGTGTCGACGATCGAGCGGAAGGCGGCGAAATCGCCGTATTCATTGATCGCCGCTTCGTCCCAGCGTTCGCCTTGCGGGCCGACCAGGCTCGCCAGGACCGGCACGGAAAACATCCGCACCAGCGGCTTACCGGCTGCGAGACGCCGGAAGGCCGGTCTATAGCGTTCGTTGAAGGCTTCGCGGCCCGAACAGGGCGCGGCGTCGAAGCCGTCCTCGTAACGCGCATGCGGGCGGTAGCGCAGCAGATTGAGCATGTAGACCGGCTCGCCGAGGGGAAGTACGCGCTCGGCGGCGTCGAGGGATTGCAGGGTGATTTCGATGGGGTTCATGGGACTTCTCGCGGTTTCTAGTGGCGCGGATGCGCGCTGACGCTCTCCATTTGGCCCATCGGAACGGCCTCTTGTAGCGACCGCGCCGCCATGACTATGTGGACAGGATGTCCACAACGGCCTTGCCTCCCGACCTCTCGCGTCTCCTCGCCTTCGTCCGCGTCGTCGAGGCGGGCTCCTTCGCCGAAGCCGCGCGGCGCGCGGGGACCACCACTTCCGCGATGTCCAAGGCGGTCGCCCGCCTCGAACAGGCTCGCGGGATACGGCTTTTGCATCGCACCACCCACTCGCTGGCGCTGACCGAAGAGGGCGAGCGGCTGATGGCGGCGGGACGCGCGCTGGCCGAAAGTCTCGATCGCGTCCAATCCGCGCTCGGCGAAGCCACGCGTAACGATGGCGGACGGGTGCGAGTGACCGCCCCCGCCTCGTTCGCGCGTGCCTGCATCCTGCCGAGACTTCCCGCGTTCCTGCGGGAGCGGCCGGAAATCGAGATCGAGATCAAGTTCCGCAACGAGATTCTTGATCTCGCGGCGGAAGGCGTCGACATCGCCATCCGCTCAGGCCCCCTCGATCGCGCGCCCGGTCATCTGGCGCGGCGGCTTTGCACGTTCTCCTGGATCGCTTGCGCCTCGCCCGCGTATCTGAACGCGCGCGGCGCGCCGGCGACTCCATACGAGCTTTCCGAACATGACCACGTCGGCTTCCGCAATCCCGCGAGCGGGCAGATCCTGACCTGGCGTTTCACCGATCCGCGCAGCAAAAAGCTCGTTCGCGTCGCGCCCAAGCCCAAGCACATTTGCGACGACGCGCACGCGTCGGTCGCTTTGATCGCGAATGGGTTCGGCATCGGCTGGGGGCCGGCGTGGCTCTTCCATGACGACCTGCGCACCGGCCAGCTGGTCGAAGTGCTTATGCCCTGGCGGGCGCCGGCGGAGCCCCTATGGATGCTGCGCACCTCCAACCGCCGGCCGCCCCTGCGCACGCAGCGCGTCATGGCGTTCCTCGCGACGCTTCCCGCCACGTTCAGCGACAAGTCGGGATGAGGCGCCGGCCGTCAGCTGGGCTCTGCGGTCGGCGTGTAGGACGTCAGCCGGCTTGGGAGGGGAAATCGGGGACAGACCACGATTTCCCCGGCTTCCTGGGCTTCCGCCTTGGCGCGGTCAGCAATCTGCAGCATGCCGGCAAGAACGGGCTGCGCGTCGTCTCGCAACGTCGTCCATCCGTGGTCAGTCAACATGCAGACTGAGCACATCTGAGTTCACCTCGAAAGGACGCGGCAGTACCTATCCCGAGACGTAGGACGCCCCGGGGGCGCCGTGCAGGAAGCCGTTGGCGAATGGAACGTCCGGATAGATCTCGCGCAGGCGGCCCGTTGCGGCTTCGGCTTCCACGCGCCCCGCCAGGACCGCCTGGAAATGCTCGGACACCGCGACCATGTCGCAGGCCTGAGGTGATAGCCGCAGCGATGTCACGCCGCTCTGCTTCAGACGATCGAGATCGCCGAGCAGGTTTGAGCACCCATGCGACAGCGTCTGCACGCCGTTCATGGTGAGGAACGCCTGGTTGTCCAGCGTCGTTACGACGAGGCCGTCGGGGTCCTGCTCGCACACGAAGCGGCAATTGTCCTTGGCGAGCTTGTGCAGGCGGGCGTGATAGCAGCGCGCGGAGATCGCGAGCGGCACACGGCCGAAGGCGAATACTTCGATCGCCACCTCCGGCACGGCGCCGGCGATGGCGGCAACCGAGGACAGCGGCAGCTCCGGCGGCAGGCAGATCCGGGTGGCGCCTTGGGCGGCATGAAACGCGGCGCTGGCCTCGTTGTAGATGTTGACGAATGGCCCGATGGCATGCGGCCGGCCGGCGATCGATTTGAGGCAGGTGAGGTCGTTGACCTCCACCAGACCGTGGCCGAACTCGGCGAGGCTTGCCGTCTGCCGGCGCTCGCGCCGCAACGACACCAGGACCAGCGACCCCAGCAGCACCTGCTTGCCGGCAGCCATAAGCCGCTCGATGACTTCAGGCAAATGGGGTTCGAAGAACGGCGCGCGCTTCGAGCAGACGACCTCGCCGACCACGACCCGGTCGAGCGGGGCCTCGTCGGCGATGCGAAAGTAAAAATCACGCCAGCGCTCCGGCTGCCAATTGTAGAGCACGGGCCCCAGAGTGAGTTGCATTCGCTCTACGCCTTGATCCGCCATTGTCATGTCGTCTAACGCCAGGTCTTGCGGTAGGCGCCCTGCGTGGTGGCCTGCCCTTCGGTGAACGCCGTGAGGTCGGCCGCCTCGGTGGACCTGCCGGCATCGAGCGCTGCCAGCACGCTGCGAAAATGCCGCACCACGCTGTCGACATAGGCGCGGCCGCGCTGGCGGCCCTCGATCTTGAGCGCGGTGACGCCGGCTTCGCGCAGACCCTCGAGCAGGGTCGTGGCATCGAGACTGACCGGATCCTCGAAGATGTAGCCGGCGCCCTGCGTGGTCGAGAAGCGGCCCTTGCACAGCGTCGGATAGCCGGCCGGCTCGTCGCGGCCGAAGCGGTTGATGGTGAAGCCGCCGAGCCGCGAGGTCGTTCCCTGTGGCGTCTCCTGATAGGCGACGTGACTGGGCGGCGAGCACACGCCCTGCATGTTCGGTGACTTGCCGGTGGCGTAGGAGGACAGCGAGCAGCGGCCCTCGGCCATCACACAAAGTCCGCCGAACACGAACACCTCGGTCTCGCAGGCCGTCTCACGGGTGATCTCGGCGATCTCGGGCACGCTCAGCACGCGCGGCAGCACCACGCGGCGGGCGCCGAAATTCTCGACGTAGAACGCGATCGCGTCGACATTCGCCGCCGCCGCCTGCACCGAGACATGCAGTCGCTGTTCGGGATGGCGCCGCGCGGCATGGTCCATCAGCCCGACATCGGCAAGGATCAGCGCGTCAGCCCCGGCCTCGACGGCATCATCGACCGCGCGACGCCACAGCTCGACGGCGCCGGCGCGCGGGAAGGTGTTGATCGCGACCAGCACCTTGGCGCCGCGCCGATGCGCGAACGTGATCCCTTCGCGCATCTGCGCGCGGCTGAAATTCAGCCCGGGAAAGTTGCGGGCGTTGGTCTCGTCGGCGAAGCCGCAATAGACGGCATCGGCACCGGCTTCGACCGCGCTCTTCAGCGCCGCCGGCGTCCCTGCCGGACAGATCAGCTCCATCGTCGCATCCCGCTTTCGTTCGTCGTCAATCTCAGCAGCGAGTCGCGCGCGGCCGCGAGCAGGCGTTGCGCGGGCACGCCGAACGGCCCCGAAAGCGTCGCGATCTCAGCGACCAGATCCAGACCGGCATCGTCGATCGCATTGCGGAGCGCCAGCACCGCCTCGATATCGCCTTCGATGACGAGCTGCCGCGAAAACATCAGCGCATCGCCGTCGAGCCGGCCCTCGACCAGCGCCAGCAGGCTCACGATCGACGCGGAGATGGAGGCATCGAGGCCGGTGGGCAACTCGCGCACCGCCACGAGTTGCGGCTGCTGCGGGCCCGCCTGAATCACGAATGCGAACGGCAGATCGGTCGGCTTGATGCCAAAGCGCTTTCCGCGATGCGACCCGAGCCGGTCGAGCAGATGCGGATGTCGGCGCAGAAGCCCGCGCAGGAAAGCGCCGAGCGCAATCTGCAGCGGCAGCAACGGCAACGGACGCAGCGCCTGCCTGAGCAGCGGCGGCAACAGCGGCAGTGAGGTCGAAGACGCGTCCTGAAGAGAACTCATGGCACAAGCTCTGGCCGGATCGGCGGGGGAAGTATTTGACCCGGAACAAAGATCATACTGATTGTTCCAGCTACGAGGCGTTTTTTGAACGGAGCCTATCGTTGCGACGTGATGTCCCTCGCTTCCGCGAGCTGTCGGATTTCCTGCGCTTTCTCGACGAGCGGGGACAGCTGCGACGCATTCGCGACAGCGTCTCGGTCGTCCACGAAATCACCGAGATCCATCGCCGCGTCATCTCCGCCGAAGGGCCCGCGCTGCTGTTCGAACGGCCGATCAAGGCGTGCGGCTCACTCTCGGCAATGCCGCTCGTCACCAATCTGTTCGGCACCGTGGAGCGGGTGGCCTGGGGCATGGGCGTGCAGCCCGAACGATTGGCGGAGCTCGGCAAGATGATGGCGGAGCTGCGCGCCCCGCAACCGCCGCGCGACATCAGGGAAGCGCTGCAGAAGCTGCCGCTGGCGCGCGCGGCGCTGTCGACCCGGCCGAGGCTGCGATCAGCCGCGCCGGTGCATGAATGTGTCACCATGGGCGATGACATCGACCTGACCTCCTTGCCGGCCCAGATCTGCTGGCCGGGCGAGCCGGCGCCGCTGTTGACGTGGCCGCTCGTCATCACCGTCCCGCCGGACGCATCCACCGGCGAGCAGGAAAATGTCGGCGTCTACCGCATGCAGGTGCTCGGCCGCGATCGTGCCATCGTGCGCTGGCTCGCTCATCGCGGCGGCGCCCGCCACCACCAGCAGTGGCAGGCGCTGGGGCGCGACATGCCGATCGCGATCGTGATCGGCGCCGATCCCGCCACCATCCTCAGCGCCGTGCTGCCATTGCCCGAGACCATCTCCGAGCTGCGCTTCGCCGGCATCCTGCGCGGCGACCGCCCCGAGCTGGTCGAATGCCTCACCGTGCCCCTGACGGTGCCGGCGGCCGCCGAGATCGTGATCGAGGGCGTCGTGTCGGCCACCGAAACCGCGCCGGAGGGGCCCTATGGCGATCACACCGGCTACTACAACGCCGTCGAGAACTTTCCGGTGCTGCAGGTCACCGCGATCACCACGCGTCGCAGCCCGCTCTATCTGTCGACGTTCACGGGACGCGCGCCGGACGAGCCGTCTCGAATTGGCGAGGCGCTGAATACGCTGTTCGTCCCTTTGATCCGGCAGCAATTCCCGGAGGTGGTCGACTGCCATCTGCCGCCAGAGGCCTGCTCCTACAGAATCGCCGTCGTAGCGATCAAGAAGCGCTATCCGGGCCAAGCCCGCCGCATCATGCTCGGCCTGTGGTCGATGCTGCCGCAGTTCAGCTACACCAAGCTCCTCATCGTGGTCGACCAGGACATCGACGTCCGCGACTGGCGCGCGGTGATGTGGGCCGTCGCGACGCGCAGCGACTCCTCGCGCGATCTCGTGCCGCTTGCCAACACGCCGATCGACTATCTCGACTTCGCCTCGCCAAAATCCGGCCTCGGCGGCAAGCTCGGCATCGACGCCACAACCAAGCTCGGCGCCGAGACCGAGCGCGCCTGGGGCGAGGTGCTGGCGATGGACCCCGCCGTAGCGGCACGCATCGACGCGATGTGGCCGAGCCTCGGCCTCGGCGAGGGCGGGGCCGGTCGAGTGGCCTCGGCATGAGCGGACGGCACCACGTCATCGTCGGCATCAGCGGCGCCTCGGGCGCCGCGATCGGTGTGCGCATCGTCGAACGGCTCGCGGAGCAACCGCAATGCACGGTCCATCTCGTGGTGTCTGACGCTGCCGTGCGCACCTTGCACGAGGAGGTCGGCCAGGGCAGCCTGGCGCGGCTGCGCGATCTGGCGGCGCATGCTCATGATGTCGCCGACATCGGCGCGAGCATCGCCAGCGGCTCGTTTTCTGCAGCCGGCATGATCGTGGCGCCCTGCTCGATCCGCACCCTCTCGGCGATCGCCTGGGGCCAGCTCGACAACCTCCTGGTCCGCGCCGCCGACGTTCAACTCAAGGAGCGCCGCCGGCTGATCCTCTTGGTGCGGGAGAGCCCGCTGCATCTCGGTCATCTCCGAGCGATGACGCAGGCCACCGAGATCGGCGCGATCATCGCGCCGCCAGTGCCGGCGTTTTACCTGAAGCCCCAGTCGCTCGATGACGTCATCGAGCAGATCGCCTGCCGCGCGATCAACCTGCTCGACGTCCCCGGGCTCCGCGCCAACGCGCGGGAGTGGCTTCCGGACCGGACGACCGAAGCAAGCAATCTTGCTGAGGTAGCGAAGCAAGACAGACGATAGGACTTGAAGACAGAACACGACAGACGCACTCGGGCGATGAGCCGAAGGCGTCTGCGACGGTTGACGTGTTCTTCGACGAGCGGGAGTACAGACGCCGCCTCTCCGTGCTGCCGCGCGAACCTGGACTGTTCCCGGCCGAGCAGCCACCAGCTTTTCGCTTTCGTTCGGTCAATTGACGTTGTCGAAACCCAGCGCAGCACGAACGGCCGGATCAATTCTGGATGGGGTCCAAGGCGGATCGAATGTCATCGTCACGTCCACGGCTTCGACGCCCGCAATCTCCGCAATGCTGCATGCGACCCCTTCCTTGAGAAAACCTGTTGCGGGGCATCCGGGCGTCGTGGCCGTCATCGTGACATGCACAACGCCATCCGTCGCCGTGATGTCGTAGATGAAGCCGAGATCGACCACGTTTTCTCCCAGCTCCGGATCGATGACCACGCGCATGGCGTCGCGGATGCGGTCGATGACATCGCGGCTCATAGCGGAGCCCTCACCGACAGTTCGTAGGTCGATCCATCCGGCGTAAACCCGCCGAGCCAGCGAAAGCCACGTTTCTCAAGTTCAGGGAACAGGAACACCGGCTCGCGCCCCAGAAGTGCCGACAAGGTCTCTCCAGGGCCCAACTCCTCCGCGGCCGCAAGGATGCGCACCATCGGCTCGGGTGGGTCGAGCTCCCGGTTGTCGAGCGTGACCACGGGATCTGGCCATCGCTCGAATGCGAGGCTGGCACCAGCGTCTTCCTGACCGGCGTCCTCGGCAGCCAGCGGCGAAAACAGCACTTCCCAGTCGCCATCGTCGAGCGGTCGATCGGTGTGGGCGAAGCCCTTTTTTGCCATGACGGAGAGCAGCGGAATCGGCCTGAAGCTCGCGATCAGCCGCACGCCCTGGCCTGGCGCCAGCCGGCCGACCGCGTCCATGATGACGGAGAACGGCTCGCCTCCGGCCCTGAGAATCGGTCGGACGTCGACGTCAATGTACGCGATCATGGCTTCCCTCCTAGTTTCTGGCGAACAACAGGCTTGGCGCGATGGCTCCGGCCGGAAGCCTCCGGGAGCCCGCAACATCGGAAAGACGTCGGACTCGCACAAGCTCGTGTATGATTCCAATACTGCCCACGGCCATGACCGCCGCGGCGCCGCGAAACGCCTGGTCCTCGCCCATCATCAACATGATGGTCGCCGCCCAGACGCCTAGAAAATAGATGATGAACCACTTCTCGGACCGGCGTTCCACCGCCAGGTCCTGAACCCGTGGCGTCGGGCCGCGCCCCATCACGGGACCGTAGGTTTCGAGCCAGGTCAGAAAGGCGACAATCTTGTAGAGCTTCGCGAATATGAGACCAGACAGCCAGCCGAACACGGCCAAGAACGCGAACGCGCCGACATGAACGCCGACCTTTCCGGTGACGATGATGACGGTGCCGAGCGCCACCGTCGCCGCCAGATTGGCGAAAGACACGGTTGCCATCCGCATGTTCAGCTCGAGCTGGCGCCGTTTGCGGGAGCGATAGATCGTCGCGATGTCCCGTCCATAGAGCGCAAGCGAGATCACCCCAAGACCAGCAGCGAGGATGAGCACGGCTCCGAGCTCGGCTGCGAGGCCGATTGCGAACAATCCGCCCACGACTGCCACCGATAGCGCGAGCGCACCAAATTTCAGCGCGGATGTGCTCTGTCGATCGCCGAGGTCCGCCGAGAGCATGAACATGGCCAGCAGGCGATAGCTCACCCCCATGGCGGTCAGGGTCAGCCAGCCTCCCAGCCCGGCAATCGCATGGATCGGAATCGCCGCGGCCAGGAGCGCGGCGCCGAAGGTGCCCGCCGATCCGGCGAGAGCAAACGAGAACGCGGCGCCGAGCGCGACAGTCGCGCATAACGAGCCAAGTCCGGCGATGACAAATAGAGCAGACCCCTTCGGCTGGCTGAAGAGAGTCAGGCCCAGATCGAGCGCGACCATCGCCAGACCGGCGCCGAGCACCACGCTGCCGGCCGGCAGAAGCCAAGCGGCTGGAGCAATTCGTCCGGCCAGTGAGAGGAAACCCGATATCAGGCAGACCAGACCGACGTTGATGAGGAACAAGGCCGGCAAGGCCCATTTGTCGAAGGGGAGCGGCCTTGCGACGAGAACGGGAACGAACTGGAACAAGGCGCCGCATACCGAGAGACTGAGCCAACCGATGCAGACCGCATGCACAACGACAAGCGTATCGGGAGCGCCGAGGTCTGCAGCGGGGTAACCGAGTCCGCCGACCAGCATTGCCAAGGCAACGAGCAGCCACCCCAGCGCTGCCGCGAAATAGCTCATCGTCCAGCGCGAGATTTTCGCTCCAATCATGAGCGGCTCCAGTTCTTGATCGCGGACGCAGCACTCGCGACGACGCTGCGCCATTCGGCAATTGCCGTGGCGCCCGGAGGAACACAGTCCCCTCACGCCCGAAGGAAGCGCGAGCAATGAGCTTGCGCCATACAATCTCCCGACCATCGGAAAGATGCTAGTCGGGCCCGACCGGCCATTCTTTGTCGGAGCGCAACATTTCGCGTCATCAGCGTCGTGATGACGACTCCAGCACGACCGGCGGACTCCCTGTCGCGTCGAGGAACATCCATGTCAGCCGGCAGATATCTTCGGCGGCCCGGCTCGGCAGTTCTGTGTCCCCCGACCCGTCGATTGCTCGCAATCGCGATCAGCGCAGCTGGCTGGCTGAGTCTATAGTTCGATCCTGCCGAACACTTTCCAGCCACCGCTCCACGTCTCCGCGGGCTTCGAGCTCAATCCCCATATCTCCGGAGAAATCTCTCCAGGCATCGATATTGCTGCGCGGCACGCCGACAATCGTCGGTATCGCGAGGTCCAGCGCGCGGGCAATCAGATCAAGCGTTCCGCGTCCCCCGCACTCTGCCTTGCCAAATTTGTTCAACACCAGGATGTTTGGACGCGCATCCAGGCTGGCGAGGACTCGAACCGTCACCTCTGCCAGCGCCGATTCATCCAGCCGGCAACCTCTCGCTCCCGATCCACGATCCTCGAAGATCGGGGTTTGATTGGCCGTGTCGATCTCCTCGAGCAGGACGTCGCACCGGCGATTTTCGTCGAGGAACAGCCTTCGCTGCAGTGCGCCGGCGACCTTCAATCGCACTCGACGCGAGTGATCCACGAGGTGATCGAACGTCTCGTAGGGATATTTCCCGTCGTCGTAGACGAGCGCCACGAGCGGCGCGGCCTCAACACCGACCTTCTCTACCATCTCATCGTGCATGCGAATCCCAACATCAGCTTGATGCTTCGACATGTCCAACCCACTCCTCCAGCACAGATAGCCTGTGGCGGACCCGGCCTAGGAGTGATCGATTTCATCCCTCTGCAGCGACCATTTGATCATGGACGTCAGACAGACGATCGCGGGATCGGCGGCTCTGTCGATGGCGCTCATCAACCCGAGCCAATCCTCGTTCTCGGCGAGATTTGCAAAGCGCCGGACAGCAGCCGACGCATACTCACCGACATCCTCGCCGAGGCGATCCGCGACAGAGCTGACGCGCACCAGGAGCGTAAGGTCGCCACACCCCTGCAACACCGCACTCGACTTCGCGTCGTCGCTGAGATCGTGAATGAGATCCCCGAGCAGCATGATCGCCCCCTCTACTGCGGCGCCGGCAAAGTCACGCCAACGATCGCCGCGCGGCCTGCCAGATCGGCGACATATTTCGCGAGCGCCTGGTGCCGGACACGCTCGGTGAGATATTGCGAAATGCGCGCCCTCGCCATGTCGAACGGCAGGACTTGTCCGGGGGCCCGCCGGTCAAGGCGCACGACATGGATACCAAAGCGTGTCTCAATCAGACCGACCTCTCCAACCGACATCCGGGCCAGCGCGGCGTCGAACTCGGCGGTCGTCTGCCCACGCGACAGCTGCCCGAGCCTGCCACCATTCTCCGCCGAGACCCTGCAGTCGGAGCGATCGCGCGCGATGGTCTCGAACACCTCCGGGCTTCTCCGCACGGCCTCCATGATCGTCCGCCCCTCGTCTCGCGCAGCCGATCGAGCCAGCGAATCGCTGCTCGGCGCGATCAGCAGGATGTGCGACGCTTCGTAGAGCTCGCCGACAAGGAACCGTTGCCTGTTCTGATCGTAGAAGCGACGGCACGTCGATTCGTCCGGCTCGTGTATCAGAACCTCGCGCGCGATCAGCGCCCGCATCGCCGCTTCTTCCTCGGTTTCGCTGCGACCTTCGGCATCACGCAGAGGGGAGGCCGTTACGCCGAGCCTCCTGACCTCCTGTCTCAGCAATTCGCGCACCGCAAGCGCGCGCGCCGCCGCTTGCCAGGCGAGGATCGGCTTGTCCGACGGATGGTTCTGAACTTCCCGGGCAATGACGTCGCGTTCGATCACGACCCCGTTCACACTGACCATCTTCGGCTTTGGAAGCGCCGCGCCCAATGAACAGTCCATCGGTTACTCCGCAGGCTGAATCGGTTGCACAAGATGACGGCGTCCGTCGCGGCTGCGCACTACCTGATAGCCGCGGCGGCCGAGATACCACACCGGCGCACTCCAGATGTGGACCAGGCGGGTGAAGGGGAAGAGCAGGAAGATGGTCATTCCCAGGACCAGATGCGCCTTGAAGATCGGATGGACGTCGACAATGTTGGCGGCGATTCCAGGCTGCAACGTGAGAATGCCCTGCGCCCAGGCCATGAACTTGACCATCTCCTGACCATCGAGATGACCGAGCGACACGGGGATGGTCGCCAAGCCAAGCAGCAGCTGGACGAACAGCACCAGAAGGATACCCGTGTCAGCAAAAGACGACGTCGCGCGGATCCTGGGATCGAAGAGCCTGCGATGCGCGAGGAGCGAAATGCCGACCAGGCACATCAGCCCGGCGCCGCCACCGGCGACGATCGCGAGCATCTGCTTGAAGCCGTGCGACACGCCGAGCATGTCAAACACCCAGATCGGCGTCAGCAGCCCGACGAAATGCCCCGCAAAAATGAAAAGGATCCCGACATGGAAAAGGTTCGAGCCCCAGATCAGTTGGCGCCGCCGAAGCAGCTGACTCGAGCCCGAGCGCCACGTGTACTGCTCGCGGTCGAATCGAATCAGACTGCCGATCAGAAAGACGGTCAGGCAGAGATAGGGATACCAGCCGAAGACGATGGCATTGAGCGTTTGCATGACCAATCCCCTCATTGCAACTGTGACGGCGGCGCGTTGACCGCACGTTTGGCGTGGCGCAGTTTTGCGATCAGATTGTCGTGCCCACAGGCTGCCCGGTCGCCGCCTCCCGGGCCGAACCTGACCTCTTCGTCCTCCCAGGCCGCGTCGAGCGCGTGCAGGTCCATCGGATCCACGTCCGCCGCCTTCAGCAGCTCATCGACGATCTCCGCGCGGGGCTGGTCCGCGGCGATCTGGAGCAGCGCGTCGAACACCGCCCGATAGCTCGACTGCCGGCGCCCCAATCGTTCCGCGAGCGCGGCGATGATGTGGCTGGTCTGGCCGAGCAGCTCGCGCGCGTCCGCAAGCTCCCGGGTGGCGAGGAATTCGAGGAACAGCGGCAGATAATCCGGCAGCTCGTTGCCGGCGATGACGAGGTCGGCATTGTCATACATAGCGCGCAGGTCGACCATGGCCTGGCCGCGGTCGCGGCCTTCGCCATGGACGTGCTCGAACAGATGCAGCGCCAGGGTCTTGCTGTGGTCGAACAGCAGGCCGTAGCGCTCCTGCAGGTCGTAGACGTCGCCCGAGGCGATCTCCTGCAGCAGCACGTCGAGCTCCCGGCGAATGCCAGGCTGGACGAGGCCTTCCTGGTCGAGCACTCGCGCGAGCTCCGGGATGGCCGCGATCAATTCCCCGCTCGGATAGTTCAGCAACGCCGACAGCACCTTGAACGTCTTCATCAGGCGACCTCCATCGGATTCTTGGTCTTGCGCGGCGACCCGAACAGGTTGACTTCGCTCTCGCCCCCGGAGCAGCCGTTGCCGAACGAGAAGCCGCAGGAGCCGCGGATATCAAACGCGTCGGCACCGAGCTCGCGGTGCGCGGTCGGGATCACGAAGCGGTCCTCGTAGTTGGCGATCGCCATGATGTGGTACATGTCGTCGATCTGCGCGCCGCTCAGGCCGACGCGCCTTGCGATCGCCTCGTCGACCACGCCATCGATGGTCTTGGCCCGCATATAGGCGCGCATGGCCAGCATTCGCTCGAGCGCCAGCGTCACCGGCTTCTCGTCGCCCGCGGTCAGCAGATTGGCGAGGTACCGCATGGGAATGCGCAAGGACTTGACGTCGGGCATCTCGCCATCGTGCCCGATCTTGCCCGACGAAGCCGCCGACGTGATCGGCGACAGCGGCGGCACGTACCAGACCATCGGCAAGGTCCGGTATTCCGGGTGCAAGGGGAAGGCGACCTTCCATTCCATCGCCATCTTCCAGATCGGCGACCGGATCGCTGCCTCCAGCCAGGCATGCGGAATGCCCTGGCGCTCGGCCTCTGCAAGCACGTTGGGATCGTTCGGATCGAGAAAGACGTCGAGCTGGGCCTGGTAGAGATCGCCCTCGTCGGGCTTGGACGCGGCCTCGGCGATGCGGTCCGCGTCATACAGCACGACACCGAGATAGCGAATGCGCCCGACACAGGTCTCGGAGCACACGGTCGGCTGCCCCGCCTCGATCCGAGGATAGCAGAAGATGCACTTCTCCGATTTTCCCGAGGACCAGTTATAATAGATCTTCTTGTAGGGACAGCCGGAGACGCACATTCTCCAGCCGCGGCACTTGTCCTGATCGATCAGGACGATGCCGTCCTCCTCGCGCTTGTAGATCGCGCCGGACGGGCAGGATGCGACGCATGCCGGATTGAGGCAGTGCTCGCACAGCCGCGGCAGATACATCATGAAGGTGTTCTCGAACTGGCCGTAGATCTCCTTCTGCACGCCGTCGAAATTGATGTCCCGAGAGCGCTTGGCGAATTCGCCGCCCAGGATCTCTTCCCAGTTGGGTCCCCACTCGATCTTTTCCATCCGCTCTCCGGACACCAGCGAGCGCGGCCGCGCGGTCGGCATCGCCGATGCCTCGGGCGCACTCTGCAGGTGCTGATAGTCGAAGGTGAACGGCTCGTAGTAGTCATCGATCTCAGGAAGATCAGGGTTGGCGAAGATGTTCGCCAGAACCCGCCACTTGCCGCCGATCCGCGGCTGGATCGACCCGTCGCGATTGCGCGACCAGCCGCCCTTCCAGCGAGACTGGTTCTCCCAATCCTTGGGATAGCCGACGCCCGGTTTGGTCTCGACGTTGTTGAACCACGCGTATTCCATCCCCTCGCGGCTCGTCCAGACGTTCTTGCAGGTCACGCTGCAGGTGTGGCAGCCGATGCACTTGTCGAGATTGAGCACCATGGCGATTTGAGCACGGATCTTCATTCTGCAGCCTCCGAGGGGGTCGTGGCCGACCGGTCAGCAGTCGGCTGGTCCAGCCAATCAATCTTCGACATCTTCCGGACGATGACGAATTCGTCGCGGTTGGCGCCGACCGTGCCGTAGTAGTTGAAGCCATAGGCCTGCTGAGCGTAGCCCCCGATCATGTGCGTCGGCTTCGGAACGACACGCGTGACCGAATTGTGGATGCCGCCGCGCTGCCCGGTCTGCTCGGAGCCCGGCACGTTCACGATCTTCTCCTGCGCATGATACATCATGCACATGCCCTGCTTGACCCGCTGCGAGACCACTGCGCGCGCAACCAGCGCACCATTGGTGTTGTAGGCTTCGATCCAGTCATTGTCGGCGATGCCGGCAGCCTTTGCGTCGATCTCGCTGATCCACACGATGGGACCGCCGCGCGACAAGGTCAGCATCAGGAGGTTGTCGGTATAGGTGGAGTGGATGCCCCACTTCTGATGCGGCGTGATGAAGTTCAGGACGACGGACGCATTGCCGTTCGGCTTGCGATCGATCACCGGCTTGACGGTCTTGGTATCGATCGGCGGCCGGTAGACGCAGAAGCCCTCGCCGAAGGCCCTCATCCACAGGTGATCCTGATAGAGCTGCTGCCTGCCGGTCAGCGTCCGCCAGGGAATCAGCTCGTGGACATTGGTGTAGCCGGCGTTGTAGCAGACCTTCTCCGACTCGAGCCCCGACCAGATCGGCGACGAGATGATCTTGCGCGGCTGCGCAACGACGTCGCGGAACCGGATCTTCTCATCCTCCTTCGGAATGGCGAGATGAGCATGGTCGCGGCCGGTGAAATGCTCCAGCGACGACCACGCCTTGACCGCGACCTCGCCATTGGTTTCCGGCGCCAGGCTGAGGATCACCTCGCAAGCGTCGACCGCACTGTCGATGCGAGCCAGCCCCCGGGTCGGCCCGTCCTCGGCGACGACGCCGTTGAGGCGCTTCAGGAGCTCGACCTCATGGTCGGTGTTCCAGGCCATCCCCTTGCCGCCATTGCCGAGCTTGTTCATCAGCGGTCCAAGCGAGGTGAAGCGCTTGTAGAGATTCGGATAGTCACGTTCGACCACCGTGACCGCCGGCATGGTCTTGCCGGGGATCGGGTCGATCTCGCCCTGCTTCCAGTCCTTGACGTCGAACGCCTGCGCGATTTCGCCTGGACTGTCGTGCATGATCGGGGTCAGCACGACGTCCTTCTCGACTCCCAGCACTTCGGGCGCGACCCTGGAGAAGGCCTCGGCGATCCCCTTGTAGATGTCCCAATCGCTCCGCGACTCCCACACCGGATCGATCGCCGCCGAAAGCGGATGGATGAAGGGATGCATGTCCGACGTGTTGAGGTCGTTCTTCTCGTACCAGGTGGCGGTCGGCAGCACGACGTCCGAATACATGCACGTGGTCGACATCCGGAAGTCGAGCGTGACCAGCAGATCGAGCTTTCCTTCCGGGGCCTCCTCGTGCCAGGTGACCTCGACCGGCCTGTTATGGCCCTGGTCGCCGAGGTCCTTGCCGAGCACGCCATGCTTGGTGCCGAGCAGATGCTTGAGGAAGTATTCGTGGCCCTTGCCTGAGGCGCCGAGCAGGTTCGAACGCCAGACGAACAGGTTGCGGGGCCAGTTCTTCGGCTCATCGGGGTCCTCGCAGGAGAGCTTCAGCTCGCCCGACTTCAAGGCCGTCGCAACGTAGTCCTTCGGCTCCAGGCCGGCGGCGGCGGCGCGCTTCGATACCTCGATCGGATTGGCCTGCAGTTGCGGCGCCGACGGCAGCCATCCCATGCGCTCCGCGCGGACATTGTAGTCGATCAGCGCGCCATCCCAGGAGCCGGCCGGTGCGGTCGGTGAGAGAATCTCGCTGACATTGACCGTCTCGTAGCGCCATTGGTCGGTGTGGGCGTAGAACGCCGAAGTCGAATTCATCTGCCGCGGCGGGCGCCCCCAATCGAGCGCAAAGGCGAGCGGCGTCCAGCCCGACTGCGGCCGCAGCTTTTCCTGGCCCACATAATGCGACCAGCCACCGCCGGACTGGCCGACACAGCCGCACATCACCAGCATGTTGATGATGCCGCGATAGTTCATGTCCATGTGGTACCAGTGGTTCAGACCGGCGCCGACGATGACCATCGAACGCCCCCGGGTCTTCGACGCATTCGAGGCAAACTCGCGGGCCACCGCGATGATCTGGCCGCGCGGCACCCCGCAGATCGCCTCGGCCCATGCCGGGGTGTACGGCTCCAGATCATCGTAGCTCTTGCCGAGATGGTCGCCGCCGAAGCCGCGATCGACACCATAATTGGCGGCGAACAAGTCGAAGACCGTGGCCACGACCGCCTCACCATCGGCAAGACGAAGTCGCTTCACCGGCACGTTGCGGGTCAGCACGTCCGGATGATTGGTGCCGCTGAAGTGATCGTGCTGACGGTTGCCGAAATAGGGGAATCCCACCGGCGCGATCTCGTCCTCGATGCCGGCCAGAGACAGCCGCAGCCGGGTATCGTTGTTCGCCGAGCTCTTCTCCTCCAGGCTCCACTTGCCCTTTTCGCCCCAGCGGAAGCCGACCGATCCCTTGGGCACGACAATGGCCCCGCTGATCTCATCATAGGCAACGGTCTTCCATTCGGGATTGTTGGCCTCGTCGAGAGATGTGGCGAAATCCGAGGCGCGCACGAACCGCTCAGGAACGAGCCGTCCCTCGGATTTCACCAGCCGCACCAGAAATGGCATATCCGTATACTGGCGCGCATAGTCGTTGAAGTATGGCGTCTGCCGGTCGATGTGAAACTCCTTGAGGATCACGTGACCCATCGCCATCGCCAGCGCCGCGTCGGTGCCCTGCTTCGGCGACAGCCAGAGATCGGCGAATTTCGCAGCCTCGGAATAGTCCGGGCAGACAACGACGCTCTTGGCCCCCTTGTAGCGAACCTCCGTATAGAAATGCGCATCCGGCGTACGCGTCTGTGGCACGTTGGAGCCCCAGAGCATCAGGAATCCCGAATTGTACCAGTCCGCGCTTTCAGGCACGTCGGTCTGCTCGCCCCAGGTCTGCGGCGAGGCCGGCGGGAGGTCGCAATACCAGTCGTAGAACGACATGCAGACGCCGCCGAGCAGCGACAGATAGCGCGCGCCGGCCGCGTAGCTCACCATGGACATCGCCGGGATCGGCGAAAACCCGAACACACGGTCCGGACCATAGGCCCTGACCGTATAGGCATTGGCCGCCGCGATCAGCTCGTTGACCTCGGCCCAGCTCGCCCGCACGAAGCCGCCCAGTCCGCGCTTCTGCACGTAGTCCGAGCGCTTGTCCGGATTCTCGACGATCGACTTCCAGGCCGCGACCGGCGTCATCCGCGCCCGCGCCTCGCGCCACAGCCTGAGCAGCCGCGAGCGCACCAGCGGATATTTCACCCGGTTTCCGGAATAGAGGTACCAGCTGTAGCTCGCGCCGCGGGCGCAGCCGCGCGGCTCATGATTGGGAAGATCAGGGCGCGTCCGGGGGTAGTCGGTCTGCTGGGTCTCCCAGGTGACGATGCCGCCCTTGACGTAGACCTTCCACGAGCAGGAGCCGGTGCAGTTCACGCCATGCGTCGAGCGCACGATCTTGTCGTGCTGCCAGCGCTTGCGATAGCCCTCCTCCCAGGAACGGTCCTCGGTCGTCGTCACGCCGTGTCCGTCTGCGAACTCCTCCTTGGCCCGGGTGAAAAAGGTCAGCCTATCGAGAAAATGGCTCATCGTTTACGTCCTCATTCAGCGGGTTGGGCAGCGGTCGCGATCGCTCGGCGCCGTTCGACGTCGTGCAGGACGCCGCCCTTGCGGGTGTAGACGGCCCAGGTGATCAGCACGCAGGTGACGTAGAAGCCGAAGAAGCCCCAGAGGGCGGCCTGCACGCCGCCAGTGAGGTCAATCGAGGTGCCGTAGGATTTGGGAATGAAGAATGCGCCGAAAGCGGCAATCGCGGAGGTGAAGCCGGTGATGGCGGCGGATTCCTTCTCGGCCTGGCGCAGCCGCGTCTCCGCGTCTGCGGTCGGCATGAGCCGGGCCATTTCCTGGCGCATGATGTTGGGGATCATCTGGAAGGTCGATGCATTGCCGACACCGGTCGCGAAGAACAGCAGCAGGAACATCGCGAAGAAGCCCCAGAATGCACCGGGCTGATCCTTGATGCCGAGGAAGTAGAGCACCCCGAGCACACCGGCCATCATCAGCAGGAACACCCCGACGGTAACCCGCCCGCCGCCCCATTTGTCGGCCATCCAGCCCGTCGCGGACCGCGACAAGGCACCCACCAGCGGCCCGAGGAACGCGAACTGCAACGCGTCGACGGCCGGGAACTGGGTCTTTGCCAGCAGCGGGAAGCCCGCAGAATAGCCGATGAACGAGCCGAACGTGCCGGTGTAGAGCCAGCACATGATCCAGTTGTGCCGCCGCTGGAAGATGACGGCCTGATCGGCGAAGGACGCTTTCGCGGAGGCGATGTCGTTCATCCCGAACCAGGCGGCGAAAGCGCTGGCGACGATGAACGGTACCCAGACGAAGCCGGCATTCTGCAGCCAGATCGGCGTCGGCTGCGACCCACTCGTCATCGCCGGATCTCCGCCGAACCAGCCGAAGACTCCGACCGTGATCACGATCGGCACCACGAACTGGACGACGCTGACGCCGAGATTGCCGAGGCCGGCATTGAGCGCGAGCGCGTTGCCCTTCTCGGCGCGAGGAAAGAAGAAGGAGATGTTGGCCATCGACGAGGCGAAATTGCCGCCGCCGAAGCCGCACAACAGAGCCAGTATCAGGAACACCGGATAGGGCGTCGCCGGATTCTGCACCGCATAGCCGATTCCGATCGCGGGTATCAGCAGCGACCACGTGGCCAGCGTGGTCCACAGCCGGCCGCCGAAGATCGGCACCATGAAGGAATAGAAGATGCGCAGAACTGCACCGGAGATCCCAGGCAGCGACGCCAGCCAGAACAGTTCATCGGTCGTGAACTTGAAGCCGACCGAAGGCAGCTTCGCAACCACGACAGACCAGACCTGCCACACCGCGAAGGACAACAGCAGTGCCGGAATGGAGATCCAGAGGTTGCGTCGCGCGATGGCTCGGCCCTTCTCTCTCCAGAACGTGTCGTCCTCGGGCCGCCAATCGGTGAGGATCGCGCCGGACAGAGCTCCGATGTGCTCGGGCCGGTGAATTTCCTCCATTTCCGGCAGCTCCGGCAGCCTCTTCAGCGCTTCGCCGGCGACGCCGCGCTCCATCTGCCGGATCGAGAGATGCATCCAGACCAGCGCGACCGCGACCAGCAGGAACAGCAGCATGAAGCAGCTGGTTCGCAGACCGGTGAGATCCACCAGCGCGCCGAACGCAATCGGAAGCACAAATCCCCCGAGCCCGCCGATCATGCCGACCAGGCCGCCGACGGCTCCGACATTGTTCGGATAGTAGACGGGGATGTGCTTGTAGACGGCGGCCTTGCCGAGCGCCATGAAGAAGCCGAGCACGAAGACGATGACGACGAACGGGACGAGCCCCATCTCCAGATGGAAGCCGACCTTTCCGTTGACGGTCGTCACAACGTAGTCCGTCGGCGGGTAGGACAACAGGAAGGTCGCGACGACGGCGACCAGAAATGTCCAGTACATCACGCGACGGGCGCCGAACCGATCGGACAAGTGTCCGCCATAGGCGCGAAACACGCTGGCCGGAAACGAGAACATGGCGGCCATCATGCCGGCCGACTGGATTCCGACGCCGTAGACCTTGATCAGGTATTGCGGCAGCCACAGCGACAACGCGACGAAGGCGCCGAAGACGAAGAAGTAGTACAGCGCGAAGCGCCAGACCTGGATGTTCTTGAGCGGCGCGAGCTCGAGCCAGGCGCTGCCGGCGTTCTGGTTGCGCTGTCTTCGCGAGCGGACCACCGGGTCCTCCTCGGAGAACAGCCAGAAGACGATTCCCATGACGCCGATCGCGAGCGCCCAGACCTGGGCCACGGTCTGCCAGCCATAGGCGACCAGCACGAACGGCGCCACGAACTTCGTGACGGCGGCGCCCACATTGCCGGCGCCGAAGATTCCGAGCGCAGTGCCCTGCTTGGCCGTCGGATAGAACCGCGACACGTAGGCGACACCGACCGCGAACGAGCCACCGGCGATTCCTACGAAGAGCGCGGCGACGAGAAATTGCGGATAGGTATGCGCCCAGGTCAGAAGATAGGTCGCGACCGCG
The DNA here is from genome assembly GCF_051167615.1 of Bradyrhizobium sp. HKCCYLS3013. Classification (NCBI taxonomy): domain Bacteria; kingdom Pseudomonadati; phylum Pseudomonadota; class Alphaproteobacteria; order Hyphomicrobiales; family Nitrobacteraceae; genus Bradyrhizobium; species Bradyrhizobium sp. HKCCYLS3013. The sequence continues at coordinate 179,647 of NZ_JBNPTK010000011.1, read as the reverse complement.
GCAGCGAGCATCACGACGGTATAGACGCGGCGTCCGCCATACTGATCGGTCCAGATGCCGAGCATCAGCCGGATCAGCGAGCCGCTCAGGATCGGGGTGCCGATCAGGAGGCCGAACTCGGTTTCGTTCAGATCGAGCTCTTGCTTGATCCGGATGCCGATGATCGAGAAGATCGTCCACACCGCGAAGCAGATCGTGAACGAGATTGTTGAGAGCCAGAGTGCTCGCGTTCGGTGCTCAGGGCTAGAATCTACGGCGTCCATGGTGGCCTCGACGTATGAATTCGACGCCACAGCAGTTATTCGGGGCACCCGGGAAAGGTTTTGCGATGCATCAACCGGACGGCCCGGTCGGCCACAATCTGCCAAATGCTCCAGATCGGATTATCAGACCGCACGTATGCAATTGACTTTTGTCACAGTTCGGGGCGATAGCAGGTGAGTGACCGCTGGAGCTTCGCTTGCGCCCCGACGAACTCGCCCAGTTGAAGACGCTGCCGCTGTTCGCGGACCTCAGCGACGAGAATCTGAATCGGCTGCTCGGCGCGGCTCTGCTGCAGCAATTTCCGGCCGGAGTGCGGTTGGCTCGCGAGGGAGATCAGGCCGACTTCCTGCATGTGCTGATTGGCGGGTTGGTGGAAATCTACACCGAGCAGGACGAGGCCGAGTGGGGCATCTCGCTGCTTCGTCCCGTGACGACCTTCATACTTGCTGCAGTCGTGGTCGATCAGGCGTATCTCAATTCAGCCCGCACGCTGACGGAGTCGCGGGTGCTGCTGATCCCGGCCCGCGATGTAAGGGCACTCTTCGACGAAGACATCGCATTCGCACGGATTGTCGCTCAGGAGTTGGCGTATGCCTATCGCGCTTCTGTCAAGAAGCTGAAGGGCACCCTGGCCCGGTCGAGCATCGAGCGCCTCGCCAACTGGATCCTTGCCGAAGCCCAGCGCGAACCGGCGCAGGCGAATATCGTCATTCCATTCGACCGCGGCACGCTGGCCTCCCACATCGGCACGACGCGCGAAAACCTGTCACGCAGTCTTGCCCAACTTACGAGCCATGGGGTTCGCATCCGCGGACGAGAGATCGTCATCGACCGCAAGGAGAAGTTGGAGCTGTTTGCCCGGCCAAAGCCGCTGATCGACGATCCCGGCTCGTAGGCTCCTCTTGCGATCGGTCCTGCCCCTCTGTTGGGAACGGTCAATCAGCAGAGTCCGGAATCGGAGCCGTCGATATGGTTCTTCTCCGCCGCCACACCCACTCCGCGTGGCAGTCGCTGAGACGGCCCGAAACCGATCGGCCGCTGCGTCGGTGATCTGGTTTTGCGCGATCGGCATTGCCAATGCCAGGGGTTCACCAGCCCTCCTCTAAACGTGACTGCTTTTAGATTTGACGAGGCCACTTCAGCATATCGGCGGGCTCAACGCCGGGCGCTACTGCCAGGGCTTGGACGTTGTCCAGTGTGAGGTTAATCAGCCCCGCCTCTATCTTGCCACGCCGCAACATCCGCCTAGACCAGGCCCGGCGGACCTGGCTGATCGTCGGCGTCCCGCGACACGATCGTCGGCGGCTCATCATAGCCGGCACGGCTGCTATAGAACACCAGCACCATCAGCCCGATGCCGCATACGAGCGAGAACAGCACGCCGATGGCCATCGCGGCATAGCCTGACGACGGCACGTCGGTGCCTTCTGCGGACGACCAGCCGAGAACCGCGACGACGATCACCGCAACCAGCATCGACAGCAATGCTGCGACGAGCAGATAGGCGCCGGCCCCCATGGTGCGGGCATCCGACGCCATCTCTCCCCACAGCGAACGCCAGGATATGCGCGGCATGGCATGCGCCCCTATTGCGGCGACGCTTCGGACGCCGCGGCTCCGGCAATCGCCTCGAGCGCGCCGGTCATGGCCCGCACGGCCGGCTCGGCCGCCGCCGGTCGGCCGTGACGCCCCAGCAGCCAGGCCGGGTCATTGTAGGACAACCAGGTGCGGCCCTCGGCGTCCTGCCACACGAGGACCTTCAGGGGCAGATCGATGCCGCTGGTCTGTGCGGCCTGCATCAGCGGCGTTCCCCCTTTGGGGCTGCCGAAGATCAGCAGGTCGGTCGGGCGCAGCGTCATGCCCGCCTCGACGGCGCCGGCCCGATGGTCGACATGAGCAAAGATCGTCAGTCCCCTCGATGTGACCGCGTCCTGCAGCTTCCGCATCGTGGTGCTCGGATCATTATGGCTTTGAATCGTGATCAGCCCGTTCGGGTCCATGGCTTGTGCTCCGATCGTTGTCGACAATGTCAGAAGGCCGAGCAGAGCGAGCGTCCACCCGATCACGAGGCCCCGGCCGGCGGATTGCCGGCAGCCTGATCCGCTCATTTTGGCGCCCGCACCCTGCTGAACTCCGGCACGGGAACGAAGCCGTCGCGGTTCGGCATTCTAACCTTCGGAAGCGAGGCCTGATCGAGACGGCCGTCCGGCGGCAGGATGCCGTTCAGGCTGAGGATGTAGGCCGACAATGCGTAGTAGTCGTCGACGCTGAGCGAGCCCGGAGCCTGGTACGGCATGGCGCGATGGATGTAGTCGAACAAGGTCGTGGCATAAGGCCAGAAACTGCCGACGGTCTTCACCGGATTGCCAGAGGCGAGCGTCCCCTGACCGCCCACCAGACGATCCTTGATGCCGCCCTGCCCGCCTTCGCCATGGCAGGCGGCACAGTTCTCGGCAAACAGCTCCCTGCCAAGCGCGGCCGTGCCGCTGCCCTCTGGCAAGCCCTTGCCGTCGGGACGGACGTCGATGTCCCATAGCCTGATCTCCTGCGCCGTTGCCGGGCGTCCGAATTCGGCCGCATGTGCCGGACAGACGAGAAGCGCCGCGGCCAGCGCGGTAGCGAAAAGGCGCTCAGGCGAGAACATTGCTGACCTTCCCATCGCCGCTGATACTCCATGTCTGCTGGGCGCTGTAGTGGAACAGCGCGTTGGTCCCGGTCTTCGCGATGAACGATTTGCGATCGGGCTGCACATTGCCCTTCTCGTCGGTCGAGCGGCTGACGATCCTGGTGGGCTTGCCGTCCCACTGCCAGTCGAGCTGGAAGCGCGCCTGCGCCTTCGGCAGCACGGGATGGTTCAACCGGGCCTGCTGCCAGGTTCGGGCCGCGTCGGTGCTCACCTCGACCTTTGCGATCCGACCATGGCCGCTCCAGGCCAGGCCGGTGATGCGGTTGTAGCCGGGGCGGATCGTCATCGTCCCCGAGGGCGAGGTGATGACGGAATTGGTCTCCATCCTGAGCTGGAACTGCATCGCCTTGCCGTTGGCCAGCAGCTGGGTGTAGCGCGCGGTCTCCCAGCGCGTCATCCAGGGCGCGTCGCCGAACTTCAGGCGGCGCAGCCATTTGATGTTCAGATTGCCTTCGAATCCGGGCATGATGAGACGCAACGGGAAGCCATGGGCCGGCCGCAGCGGCTCGCCGTTCTGGCCATAGGCGACGAACGCCTCGTCCATGATCTCATCCGTGAGCGGGATGCTTCGTGCAACGCCCGCCGCGTCGCCGCCCTCGGCCAGCATCCAGGCGGAGCGATGATCCTTGCCGACCAGCTCGATCAGATGCCGAAGCGGGACACCGGTCCATTCGTTGCTGCTGACGAGACCATGGGTATTCTGCACCGTCAGATTGGGGTCGGCCTTCTTCCAGTTCTCCCAGCCATTGCCGGTGCACTCGATGAAAACGACGCGCGAGATCGAGGGCATTCGCGCGATGTCATCGGGCGTCAGCACAAGCTGCTCGCGTGTCATGCCGTGGATGAGCAGCCTGTGCCTGGCCGGATCGATGTTCGGAACACCGGAATGGCTGCGCTCATAGTGCAGATCCGACGGGGTGATCGTGCCGACGAGCCTGTCGAGTGGCGTCTTAGAGTTGATCGCATCGGCGGGATCGACATTCCGCTTGCCGGGCGTCGCCTCCGGAATCCGTCCGATGTGAACATAGGGCGAGCGCGCGCTGAAGGCGGACAACGCATCACCCGGCTCCCGCGCCGGCACGTCGGCCAGATCGTCGGCGAGCGCTTCGCCGGCTATCGAGACGCTGACGGCGACCGCCGACGCCTTGACGAAGCGTCGACGCGAGATGCCGCCTCCCTCATCGGACCGGAGCCAGGTGTGAGACGGCTTTTCGATGCTCATGCGTGCCCTCAGGATGACGGAGGTCGCAGAGGCTTATCTGCAATTCGGTGGCGCCTCCATTATACCGGGGGATGTGAACGCCCGGGGATCGCGCTATACGATCTGTCTGACGGGGCGCGCGGTGACTGCGCGCGACAGCACCTGCAATGCCTGGCCGAGCTCGGCCCGGTTGCGTGCCGCTCCGAGAGAGAGACGCAGACCGCGCGGTGCCGGCTGGCCGACCGCGAACGCGACCTCACCGACGACGGCCAGGCCGTTCCGCATCAGATGCGACAGCAGGTCGGTGCCGTCGAGCTGCGGCGACAGCGGCATCCAAAGATGATGACTGGCGGGACGCGCGGCATAGGTCACTCCCTTCAGCAGACGCGACGCGAGCTGCTGACGGGCGGCGGCCTCGTTGCGGATGGCGCGGATGATCTCGTCGGCGACACCGGACTTCAGCCAGTGCGTGACCAGCGCAACCATCGGCGACGCCGGCATCTGCATCGTTGCCTGCAGGTTGACGCGCATCATCTGCTCGGCCTTGTCGTCGGGCGCCAGCAGATAGGCGACACGCAGGGCCGGCGCGATGCATTTGGCGATGCTGGCCGCGTAATAGGTTCGCTCGGGGATCAAGGTCGCGATCGGCGCGACGCGCGGCTCCAGCGGGCCATAGGCATCATCCTCGATCAGCACGGTGTTGCGCTTGCGGATGATGTCGGCGATTGCCTGCCGCCGTCCGGCGCTCATCGTCGCGGTAGTCGGATTCTGCTGTGTCGGAACCAGATAGACCGCCTTCGGCCGGTGCTTGCGCACGGCGTCATCCAGCGCGTCGGGCCGGACCCCCTCCAGATCCATGGCAGCCCCGATGAGACGCACACCGAGCTGCGCAGCGGCTGCCTTGATTCCGGGAAAGGTGAGCGCCTCCGTCACGACGACATCGCCCGGCTGCGTCAGCGCCAGCAGAGCATTGAAGATGATCGCTTGCGATCCCGGATAGATCACGATCCGCTCGGGCGAGGCATGAGACAGCCGCGGTTGCAGCCAGAGGGCGGCAGCTTCGCGCTGGTCCACGCTGCCGCCCGGCGGCGCGTAGCTCAGAAACGCGCTCAAGCCGGCCTCCGTGCGAATGGTCGAAAGCCCCTGCTCGATCCGCCGTTCGAGCTGCGCCTCGACCGGCTGTGGCGGCAGGTTCATCGAGAGGTCGATGGTGACCGTGGCCGGCTGGTCCGGAGACGCACGCGCCGTGGTCTCGGACACGAACGTCCCCTGCCCGACGCGCCCCTCGATCAAGCCTCGACGACGCGCCTCGCTATAGGCGCGTGTGACCGTCGTCAGATCGATCCTCAGCTCCGCCGCGAGGCTGCGGTGCGTCGGCAGCCGCTGCCCACGCAGCAGCCGTCCGCTCGCGATATCCGCGGCGAGCGCATCGACGATGCGGACGAACAGCGGCCCTTGCCATTCGGAAAGTGTAGGGAGCCAATCCATGCAATTCTCCGCAATTCCTTTGATTGCATGCTTCTTCTGACAGATTGTATGGATCATCCCCCTCGGTCAAGGACGGAGGCGCGCAATGGACAACGAGGCCAGAGAAGCCAACACGGCGACGCGACTATCGCACACGGGCCGACATGTGCCGGCCCTGGTCACCTCGCTGCCAAGCCTGGCGCACATCCCTGCCGAACGACGCTGGCGCGAGCCACCGCACTCACCATCGCTGACCGCGGACGGCGGAGCACGACTCTCGGTCTCGATGTGGAGCGGAAGGATCGACAGAGCCGCACTCGAGGTGCAAGCCGATCTGGCCGACCTGCCCTACACGGTGTCTTACGCCGTGCGGTGCACGAACCTGTCGCTCTCCATTGCCGGACGGTCCGTGATCGATGGCGACGTCGTTCCAGGCACCATCGTCCTGACAGGGCCCGCGCTTCCCAATGCGCGGGCAATCTATCGCGAGGACTACGCGATCCTGCGGGCGTTCGTCTCTCCGGCCACCGTGACGGAATGTTACGAGGACATCAGCGGCAGGCTCGCCGACCCTTCGATGGAGTTGTTCGGCCCGCAGGAAGCGGACGACAAGGTGCTGCGTCACCTGATGACGTCGCTGATGCGCGCCTTCGCCGATGACGCCGCCCCGAGCCGGCTGTTCCTCGACAGCCTGAGCATCAGCTTCGCGGCCCACCTGATCGGGCGCTACCACCTGAAGCAGGAGCATTCGCCGAAGCGAAAGCTGTCGCCGCTGACACCGTGGCGGCTGAATCGGGCAAAGGCCTTCATTGATGCTCATCTTCAACAGCCGATCGCGCTGGCGGATCTGAGCGCCGCCGCGGGTCTCAGCCGCATGCATTTCGCAGCTCAGTTCAAGGCCTCCACCGGCATGTCGCCCCACATGTATGTCCTCCAGTGCCGGGTTCATGCGTCGAAGCGGCTGCTGCTCGATCCCGAGCGATCGATCCGGGATGTTGCCATCTCCGTCGGATTCAAGAGCGAAACGCATTTCATCAATGTGTTCCGGCGCCTGGTCGGAGAAGCGCCCGGACGCTGGCGCCGCGCTGTGCCATGATTTCGTCTCGGCCGCGGACGTCAGACGCCCTGGTAGACCAGTCGGGTAAAGAACGCCGGCGTGATCAGGAATTGGCCGAAGCGGCTGTCGAAGGCCGTGGTCGGCTTGGCCGCGATGGCCTCCTCCACCGAACGTCCCTGCTGCTTCAGCTTGGCGACATTGTCGCGGATGGCGGAGAGCATGTCCCGATAAACCGCGAGCTCTTTCCTGTTGCTCACGGGCGCGCCATGTCCGGGAACGACGATCGTCCTGTCGCCCGCCGCGGCCAGATTGGCATCGGCGGCCTTGATCATGCCGTCGATGCTGCCGCCGGTCGAATAGTCGATGAAAGGATAGATTCCGTTCCAGTACGTGTCGCCACAGTGCAGGACGTCGGCCTCGGTGAACGTGATCGACAAATCGGAATCGGTATGCGCAGCGCCGTAGGGCCGGAGCACAACCGTCGCGCCGCCGTGCTTCAGCGTCGTCTCGGCGCTGACGGTCTCGCTCGGAACTGCGGCGAGCGGCGATGTCGGGAAGTTGTAGTCCCAGTCCTCGACGCGCTGCGCTGACAACAGATGCTTGCGGGTGTTCGCGTGGGCGACGATCGCCGCTCCCTCGCCGTTCAACCACGCATTCCCGTCAGTATGGTCGAAATGCCAGTGCGAGTTGATCAGGCGCGTCACAGGGCCGCGGCCAATGGTATTCAGACTCTGCAGCAGCTTCGGACGCGACGCCGTAATGCCTGCATCGACAAGCAGCTTGCCGTCGCGTCCGGAGAGAACCGCGATGTTGCCGCCGGATCCTTCGAGAATGCTGACATCGCCGCGTAGCGCGTGGACCTTGATCGGCGCATGCGCCGCCGCGTCGCGGATCGTATCCACGATGTTGCGGGCTTCGGCAAACGCCTGCGATGGCGTGAGCCAGCCTCCCGCGGCAACTGCACCGGCTGCGGCGATACAGCAGATGCAGAACGTTCGGCGGGAATGGTTCTCAGCCAGTGTCATCTTGCGATCTCCCATTGCCCGTTCGGCAGCAACGTCTCCCGGCAGCCACCACAATCTGGCCTCGGCGCAGCGTTGCGACGGCTGGTCACGACATCTAGCGGACGAGAGACCATGCTTGCTTCCTGAAAGTGCGAATGACTTTCCAATTCGCACGTCAATCGATGGCGCTGCGGCCTACGGCCTCTTTCGCATCCGGTCGGCGCTGTCTAACTAAACGATTTCTCGACGAGGTCTCTCCATGCTGGTGCACGACGAAACTCAATGGCGCGCCAAGCCTGCCCCCGCCACGCTCGCAAACGGCCGCCATCTTCAAGTCGGCCTGTCGCGCTGGCGAAGCGAGCACAACGGTCCTATCGAAGTCTGCTCCGATTGCGAGGATGATTCACACGTCGTGACGCTGGTGCAGCGGCGCGCGCGACAAGAGTTGCTGATCTCCGGACGCAGCGTCTGGAGCGGCGGCGAGGAGCCGAATGCCATGCTGATCACCGGCCCGCGGCAGGGACGTTGGCGCGGGGTGGCCAGGGGCCGGCTCGACAATCTCAGGGTTTTTCTCTCGCAGGATCTGCTGCGCGAGTGCATGAACAGCGTGCTCGGGCGTTTGCCATCGGGCGACATCTGTCTGTTCGAGACCGACCGGATCGTCGACGACGGTCTCCGACAGCTTGCCTTGGCATTCAGGGCCGCGGACCTCTATGACGGAATCGCGGGACCCTCCTTCGTGGAAGGGCTCGCCTTGGCGTTCGGCTCGCGCTTGATCGAACGACATCATGGCCGCACGATCAGCGCCGGCGACGCGGCGAAGCCCGCGGCCGACCGTATCGGCCGCGCCCTCGACTATATCGATGCGCACCTTGGTAGGACGATCTCCCTGTCGCAACTCAGTGACATCGCTGGCCTTCCCCGATCTCGATTTGCCGCCCAGTTCAAGGCCGCCACCGGGCATCCGCCCCATGCCTATATCCTGCACCGCCGGATCGTCCGCGCCCAGGAGAGGCTTCGAGCGACGGAACAGCCAGTCGTCTCGATCGCCTTCGATCTCGGCTTCAGCAGCCAGGCCCATTTCACCACCGCCTTTCGGCGAATGACCGGAAACTCCCCGGCGCTTTGGCGGCTGGGCGCCCGCAATCGAACAAGCTGAACCGTAGCTCCATCCGCTGCAGCTGCCCAGCGCGTGCTCGTGCATTCTTTCAAGATTGGAAGTCCGCACGGAAGACTTCTCCGGTGGGTCTCTTTTAAGTCGTTGTCGAACGAACGCTCACGTCCGAGGCCGCGCCGTAGCCCGCGCTGCAATCGGAATCCTCGACGGGTCTCAACTGGAGATGCATCCATGCCCTTCATCACGACGACCGACGGAACCGAGATTTTCTACAAGGATTGGGGCAACGGACAGCCGATCCTGTTTCATCACGGCTGGCCGCTCAGCGCCGACGATTGGGACACCCAGATGCTATTCTTTCTGCATCGCGGCTATCGCGTGATCGCGCACGATCGGCGCGGTCACGGCCGGTCGAGCCAGTCCTCGACCGGCCATGACATGGACACCTATGCGGCCGACGTGGCGGAGCTCGCACGCGCGCTCGATCTGCGCAATACCGTCCACGTCGGACACTCGACCGGCGGCGGCGAGGTCACGCGTTACGTCGCCCGTCACGGCCAGGGGCGCGTTGCAAAGGCCGTTCTGGTCAGCGCGATCCCTCCGATCATGCTCAAGACGTCAGCGAATCCAGACGGCACGCCGCTCGCCGTATTCGATGATCTCCGCGCCCAGCTCGCGGCCAACCGGGCGCAGTTCTATCGCGATGTGCCGATTCCGTTCTACGGCTTCAACCGGCCGGGCGCGCGCCTCATCGAGGGTGTCGTCGACAATTGGTGGCGTCAGGGCATGATGGGCGCAGCCCACGCGCATTATGAATGCATCAGGGTGTTCTCGGAAACGGACTTCAACGAGGACCTCAAGCTCATCGATGTACCGACGCTGGTCATGCACGGCGATGACGATCAGATCGTGCCTTATCAAGACGCCGCGCTGCTGTCGGCCAAACAGCTCAAGCATGGCACCTTGAAGCTCTACAAGGGCTTTCCGCACGGCATGCTGACGATCCATGCCGACGTCCTCAACGCAGACATTCTCGCGTTCATCGCAGAATGACGGCAGAGCTTCCTCGCCGTCGAACATCCTCGCATTCGGCTGCGGACTCCCCTCTCCTGCAGCACGGTGCGCGGACGCGTGGCCGCGGCGAGTTGCACCATCTCAGGTTGGCCAGGCCGGAGATCCCACCACCTCATGTCGTCGCTGTCGTCGATGACGACACGACGTCGCGAGACGTACTCGATGCCATCTTGATGTCAGCGGGTCTCGAGTCCAGGTGGCACGATTCGATAGCTTCGCTGCTCACCAGGGGCGTTGATCGCGAAGTCGGCTGCCTCCTGATCGACGTCCGGTTGCCGGGCAAGAGCGGCTTGGCGCTGCAGCAGCATCTCTTTGCACGCAACGTCCGAACCCCGATCATCATGAGCGCCCGCGACGCGGATGTGTCGACCGCTGTCAGCGCCATGCGATCCGGCGCAATCAACTTCGTGGAGAAGCCATTCCAGCCGCGGAACCTCCTCACGGCGGTCGACGAAGCCATTGACATCGAGGCGCGACGGCAGAAGGAGGAGCGCGCGAAGGATCACTTGAGGGATCGCGCCACCCGATTGACGCCGCGAGAGATGGAGGTCCTGACGGCTCTCGATCGCGGCCTGGTCAACAAGCAGATCGCGGCCGAACTCGGGATCTCCCTCATCACGGTGAAGATGCATCGAAGCAATGCCTTCAGAAAGCTCGAGGCGACATCCGTGACGGACATGGTTCAGAAGGTCCGCGACCTCGAGCTCGGGCGGTGCTAGCGAGGGCGCCGTGGAGTTGTCGTCTGGGTGGTGTCGATAGAGAATAGGTCGAAGCCCGCCTTGCGCAATCCGGTGCGAGCGACACGTTCACCCGTGAATGTGCGGGCAACTGCAGGCGTGCTGCGCATGTCCTCGCCTGCGTTCAGATCAGGACGGCAGCGAATCTCCAGTCGACCGACTTGCCATCGACCATTGCGTGGAAGGGCGAGAACGCGGTCTCGGCCATTAGCCTTCTCGACGAATTCTGACCGTGCCGCTCAGACCTCCAGACGACGATGTCGGTGATCGAGCCATCCGCGTTGGAGATCATGAGCCGGGAGACGAAGCCGGGCTGCTGACGAAGCCAAGCATCGATGTCACGGCCGGCTTCGACGGCCTGCTTCGCCGCAATCCCCGGCTTCATGCGGAACGAGGTGACTTCCGCCGCCTGAGGCAAGCCCCGCGCGTGACGTGTCTCGCTGGCCGTCACCATGTCTCGCCTCTCAGATCTGGTCCCCACCGGAGACCTCGATCGAGGAAGAACGAACCCTTGAGATGCGTGGCGAGCAGGTTATCGAACATCTCGGGTGTCACCTGGTCGACGGTGGCGAAGAGGCCTGCTCCGGCTTTGTCGACAAGGTGGTCGAAGCGGGCGCGGCACCAGACTCTCATCGCGCGATCCCTTGGCGTTGCCATTTGCGAGTGAAACCTGTGCAGCCGTGATTGGTCGAGCAAGCTCACGCCGCCCCGATGTCGACCGCAATCTTGCCTGCGCCACCCCCCTTCTTGAGGGCGTCATAGGCCGCGCCGACGTCCTCGAGTGCGAACCGGCGCGGGTCGAGCAGCGGCGTGAGCTTGCCGGCCTCGACCATCTGCGCGGCCTTCTCGAGAATCTCGCCGTGGTGCCGCCGTCCTTCACCCTCGATCAGCGGCAGGAGGGTGAAAACGCCGGAATAAGTGCCGCCCTTGAACGAGAGAGGCGCGAGCGGATGGGTGCCCCACCCCAGCGATGAGGTCACGTGACCAAACCTCGCCACCGCGGCGAAGGCGACGTCGAGAGCGCCAACCGTATCGTACACGACGTCGAAGCCACGCCCGCCCGTCACGCGGCCGACCGCTTCGGCAATCGGCTCGTGCCGGTCGATGAAGGTCGCGCCAAGGCGTTCGATCACGGGCCTGCTCTCCGCGCTTCCCGTGGCATGGACCGTTGCACCGAATGCGAGCCCCAGCTGGACCACGATATGACCGACGCCACCGGCTCCGCCCAGCACAAGGAGCGTCTGTCCTTGTCGAATGCCGACGCGATCGACAAGACCCTCCCAGGCCGTGATCGTCACGAGGGGCAGAACCGCGGCCTCGCGCATGGAGAGGTTGGCCGGCTTGGCCGCAAGCAGATCCTCATCGGCGCTGACATATTCGGCCAGCGTTCCGGGATGACCGCCGACGCCGCCGACCATGCCGTACACCTCGTCGCCAGGGCGAAACCGGGTGACGCCGGGGCCGACGACCTCGACCGTCCCAGCCATGTCCAGCCCGAGGATGGCGGGCGCGGGATGCTTGGCATGCGCGGCCTGGCCGGCTTGGATCTTGGCGTCCAACGGGTTGGTGCCCGCCGCGGCGATGCGCACAAGGACCTCACGGTGCCCCGGCGTCGGGCGGCTGATCGGGGTGACGCGGAGCGGCGCGCCAGTTTCGTGGAGGACGGCAGCCATCATCGAATGGGTCATTGAGAACCTCCTGCTGTGATGGCGGAGACCATGATCCCTCATGTTCTGAATGGACATCATCGAATTTGTACGTAATTCATTCAGTTCTGAATAGGTGTCCAGCGATCCCGTCGCGCTGTTTTTGAAAGGACCGGCATGGAGTGGAGCGACCTGCGGATCTTCCTTGCCATTGCGCGCGAGGGCACGCTCGGTGCTGCAGCGCGTCGGCTCGGCCTGTCTCAACCGACCATGGGACGCCGCCTCGCAGCCCTTGAGGCCGCCGTGAACCAGACGCTGTTCCAGCGGACGTCCGAGGGCTTCGTGCTCACACACGAAGGTACGGCCGTGCTGGCCCACGCCGAGCGCGTGGAGGAGGAAGCGCTCGCCTTCGAGCGACGCCTGGCCGGAACGCAGGCGCAACTCGACGGCTTCCTCAGGATCTCATCGTCGGACTGGTTTGGCCGCTTGATGCTGGCGCCTGTCCTTGCCGAGTTCGGCCGTCTCCACCCGCGCGTTTGTGTCGAGCTGCTGACCGATGCTCGGCTCTACAGCCTTCCCCGCCGCGAGGCGGACCTCGTGTTCCGCATTCGGTCGTTCGACGAGCCGGAGGTGATCTCGCGGCGGCTCTTGCACATTCCCTATGCCGTGTACGGCCCGGTTCACGGCCCCCGGAACGTCGGAGGCGACGGCGAAGGGATCAGGGTCGTCACCATGGACACGGCCTTCGCCGACATGCCCGACGCGCGCTGGCTGGCGAAGAAACTCCCGAAGGCGGAGGTCGCGATGCGGAGCAACAACCGGGACGTTCAGGCCATTCTCTGCGCGCAGGGAGCGGGCCTTGCCGTCCTGCCCCGACCGCTCGGAGACGCTACGCCCGGCCTCCAGCAGGTCGACGTCGGCGAGCAGCCGCCGGGGCGGGACACCTATCTCGGCTATCATCGAGATCTGCGCCGGCTGGCGCGGCTGCGCGCTGTGCTCGATCTGGTGATCGCGCGGCTGGCATCGTAGGCCGCGCCGTGGCGTGGCGCGCCAGCCTTGCGGACCGGGAGAATGGGGACGAAGCGTTCGGGTGGAGGGGTGACCGTTGGTAGCGGGGGAGGGACTCGAACCCCCGACCCCAGGATTATGATTCCCGTGCTCTAACCAGCTGAGCTACCCCGCCACGGTGTTCGATCAAGGCAAGACCGGTTGAAGCGGGCCGCCGGACCTTGTGAACGGGCGGCATATAAGGAGGCGTCTCCGCCCCTGTCAAGCAAAGCTCGCGGGCAGCAGCGGTTTTCGCACGAGGGGATTTCCGGACGACTCTCCAAGGCCTTGCGCATGTATCCGCCGCTCGTCGAGGGTCACACGCCGACGTGTGCGACCAACAGCAGCTGCTCGGCAATGCGGATCACAAGAGGCTCACTTCGGCTGTACGTTCGGATTGCCGCCGGGGCTGCCGGGCGGCGGGATCACCGGGGTCGTGCCGCCCTCCGGGGTCGGCGCGTGCATCTCCGGATCGACCCCGCTCGGCGGACACAACACGCCGTTGGTCTTCGCCAGCTTGTCGCCGAGCAGCTCGCCGGCGCGGCCGGTGGTGATGCCGTCAGGCGTCGCCGTCGCGCGGGCATTCGGCGCACAAGCGGCATTCGCGTTGGGGGCCGGCGCCGTTGCCTGCGGCGGCGTGGCCGGCGTCGGCGGCGCCTGGGCGCGGGCCGCAGCCGCGGCCGAGACCAGTGCGAACGAGAGGAACAAGGTTTGCCTGATGCTCATGGCGGGGCAACGCAAACCGCGCGTTCGCGTTCCGCGCGGATGGCCTGGCAAAGCGCACGGCCAGGGTATCCGGTGATCAGCCCTTGCGGTAGCGAATGAGCGAGAAGTGTCCGAGCGGCGGCATCGGCCGGCGCTCGGCCAAGGTGACGCCGCCATGCTTTGCAGCCCAGTTCACCAGCCGGGCCCAGGGGAACTCCGGCCGCCAGCCGAGTCGGCGCGCGATCGGCGCGAAGGCGAGCTCGAAGATGCGGCGCGGGCCGCTCTCGGCGCCGATATGGTTGACCAGGATCAGCTCGCCGCCCGGCTTCAGCACGCGGATGAAATCATCGAGCGTCGCTTCGGGATCCGGCACCGCAGTGATGACGTATTGCGCGACCACCGCGTCGAAGAAATTGTCGGGGAACGCGAGATGCTTGGCATCCATCACCGCGAGCGTCTCGACATTGAAGAGCTTCAGCTCGCGCACGCGGGCCTGCGCCCGCCGCAGCATCGGCTCGGAGATATCGACGCCGCAGATCCTCGTGGTCCGGGCGTAGTCCGACAAAGACAGACCGGTGCCGACGCCGACGTCGAGAATGCGGCCGCCGATGCGATCGGCTTCCGCGATGGTCGATTGGCGGCCCTGATCGAAGACCTTGCCGAACACCAGATCGTAGATCGGCGCCCAGCGCTCATAGGCCTTTTCGACCCCCGCGCGGTCGATGTCCCCCATGCCCCTGCCCTGAATGATGGATGCTGATCAGCCGCGGACCGGCTCGGCCACGCGCTGCGGCCTGATCGCGTTGCCGCCCAAGCTGCTGCTTTCCGCAACAGCGCTCTGGATGAAGCCGCCACCGAGCACGCGGGCGCGGCCGGACGCGGCATCGTAGAACACGCAGGCCTGGCCCGGCGAGACGCCCTCTTCACCGGCAACGAGCTCGACCTCGTAACGGCCGTCCGCACCGCGCAGCCAGGCCGGCTGCGGCGGCCGCGTCGAGCGCACCCGCACGAACAATTCGAGGCCCTCGCGCGCGGCCGCGTCGAGCGCGCCATCACCGATCCAGTTGACCTCGCGGAGCGTGATGCGATGCGTGCGCAGCGCCTCGCGCGGGCCGACCACGACGCGGCGGGTGGCGACGTCCAGCTTGACGACGTAGAGCGGCGCGCCGGCAGCGATGCCGAGGCCCTTGCGCTGGCCGATCGTGTAGTTGGCGATGCCGTGATGCGCGCCGAGCACGCGGCCGCTGAGATCGACGATCTCGCCCGGCTCCATCGCGTTCGGGCGCAGCTTGCCGATGATGTCGGTGTAGCGGCCGGTCGGCACGAAGCAGATGTCCTGGCTGTCGTGCTTGTCGGCGACCTCCAGGCCGAAGCGGCGCGCGAGCTCGCGCACCTCCGGCTTGGTCATGTCGCCGAGCGGAAAGCGCAGGTAATCGAGCTGCTCGCGCGTGGTCGCGAACAGGAAGTAGCTCTGGTCGCGATCGCTGTCCGCCGCGCAGATGAGCGCGCGCGATCCGTCCGCCAGCCGCCGCGAGGCGACGTAATGGCCGGTGGCGAGCACGGAGGCGCCGAGCTCGCGCGCGGTCTTCAGGAGATCGCCGAACTTGATCGCGCGGTTGCACTCGATGCACGGCACCGGCGTCTCGCCCGAAGCGTAGCTGGCGGCGAAATTGTCGATCACCGACTCGCGGAAGCGATCTTCGTAGTCCAGCACGTAATGCGGGATGCCGAGGCGCTCGGCAACGTTGCGGGCATCGTGGATGTCCTGGCCGGCGCAGCACGCGCCCTTGCGGTGCGTCGCCGCGCCGTGATCGTAGAGCTGCAGAGTGATGCCGACGACGTCGTAGCCTTCCGACTTCAACAGCGCGGCCGTCACCGAGGAGTCCACGCCGCCGGACATGGCGACGACGACCCTGGTGTCTTCGGGACGGCCTTCGAGATCGAGACTGTTGAGCATGATCCGGTCACTGCGATCGCGGCGTCAGGCAACGGGTTCCCGGCGCGGGAACGCCTCGCATGCGCCGTCTTTGCGGATGGCTTGCTTCGGGCGATCTCCGGACAGGATGTCCTGATCGGAAACAACACGAAAGCATCTGTCTCTAATATAGGCGCACTTCCTGCGAAGCAATTGCGCCGGTCGCAGATGCCGGCGGCAAATCTTGCCGGCCGGGCAGAAATGGCGAGGACGAGGGCTGCGGCCCGCGCCCCGATTGATTCCATAAGAACCTGAATTTGTTGGCGATTTTCTGCAACCCCGGCTTGGCCCGCTCCTTGCTGAACTGCTTGGTCGAGTTCATCGCGAGAGGGTCCAAGGTGTTCAGCGTCACGTCAGACATCCAGGCAGGCACGGTTCTCAAGACCACGGCGCCGAGACAGTCCCGTCAGGACGCTCCGCAGCCGTCCGACAGCTTCTCGGCGCTGGTCGACGCCGCGACTCCGGATCCGTCGACAGCGTCGCCGCCCACCTCCGCGTCGCCGCGCGCCGCCAGCGCTTCCACCCCGAGCCGCGAGCCGGCGCGGGCCGGCGACGCCGATCGCACCACCCAGGCCAGGTCGCAGGACAAGCCGGCGGACAAGGCCGACGGCAGCACCGCGCGCGCCGACGACAGCGGTTCGGATACCCCGGGCGACGCGAGCGCCGGCACGTCGACCAAAACCGATGCGGCCGGGACCGCCGACAGCAAGACCAGCGACGGCAAGACGGGCGACAAGAAGGACGGCGATCAGGCCGGCACGGATGCGAGCGCCGCGACGACCGCTGTAGCCGGGCCGACCGTGGCCGTGCCGACGCCGGTCGCCGTCGCCATCCAGCCCGAGATCACCCTCGCCAACCCCGCCACCGGCGATGGCACGGCGGACGGCGACGGCAAAACCAATGCGCCCGGTGCGGCCGCTCCCGTCGGAGTGCCCGGTGTTGGCCCGCAGGGCTCGGTCGATGCCGCGGCGGGCCTGCTGGCGGCCGCAGCCAAATCCACCGGGGCGGCCAAGGATGCCGACGGAGCCGGATCCACCGCGACGACGCCGGAGACGGCAGCGGCGGCCTCCGGCGACGCTGCCGCATCTGCCGATCAGAGCTTCACCGCCGCGCTCGATGCGGCGGTTCCCGGCAGCACCAAGACGACGGGCAAGCCGGGCACCCAGACCAAGACGGGGCTCGCCGACGGCGCAGCCGGCAAGGTCACCGAAACTGGCAATGGCAACGTCCAGTCCACTCAGCAGCCGGGCCATGGCGCGCTCGCGCAACAGCCCGCTGTTGCAGCCAAGCCGGACTCCGTCGAGGCCGGCGATGGGAAGGCGAATGGCAACGTGCAGGCACCGGCCTCACATGATCGCAACGCCGCGCCGACGACCAGCCAGACCAACGGGCCGGCGCCGGATCCGAGTGCACAGGCCACGGCCGCGTTGCAGCCCCAGCTGTCGACGCCGGCCGCATCGACCAGCCAGATCACCTCGGCCAACCTGACCGCGACAGCCGCCACGGCGGCCGCTGTGCCGCTTCATGGGCTTGCCGTCGAGATCGCAGCCTCCGCGCTCAACGGCAAGAGCCGCTTCGAGATCCGACTGGATCCGGCCGAGCTCGGCCGCATCGACGTCCGCATCGACGTCGACCGCAACGGCCAGGTGACCTCGCATCTGCGGGTCGAGAAGCCGGAGACGCTGGCGATGCTGCAGCAGACGGCGCCGCAGCTCCAGCAGGCGCTGCAGGACGCCGGCCTCAAGAGCAACAACAGCGGATTGCAGTTCTCGCTGCGCGACCAGAACTCGTCCGGCCAGAATGGCGGCGATTATCAACAGAATGGCAACGCACAACGCCTGATCGTGACCGAGGACGAAAACGTCCCGGTCCAGCTCGCCGGACGGTCCTATGGACGGATGTTCGGCGCGCAAGGCGGCGTGGATATCAGGGTTTAACAGGAGGCTTCCATGGCAATCGGCGACGCGATCACGGCACCCCCGCCGGTCTCGGGCACGACCAACACCAATTCGTCAACCGGCAACAGCAGCCTCGGCTCGAGCGCAGGCTCGACCATTGCCGGCAATTTCCAGACCTTCCTGACGCTGCTGACGACGCAGTTGCAGAACCAGAATCCGTTGGATCCGCTGGACACCAACCAGTTCACCCAGCAGCTCGTGCAGTTCGCCGGCGTCGAGCAGCAGCTCAAGACCAACGACCAGCTCGCATCGCTGCTCACGATGCAGCAGACGACGCAGGCGACCCAGGCGCTCGCCTTCGTCGGCAAGACAGCGGTGGTGAACGGCTCGACGACGACCATGACCAACGGGCAAGCGAGCTGGGATCTCAGCATTCCGAAGGACAGCAACCTGACGGTGAGCATCACCAACAGCGTCGGCCAGACCGTCTTCAGCGGCAAATATTCGGCGAGCGCCGGCGACAACCAGACCTATAATTGGAACGGCCAGGGCAATGACGGCACCCAATGGCCGGACGGGCAATACAAGATCACGGTGGTCGGCACCGATGCAACGAACGGTTCGCCGGTGGCCATCTCGACCCAGGTCAAGGGCACCGTATCCTCAGTCGACCTGACCCAGCAGCCGCCGCTGCTGTCGATCGGCGGCCAGACCTATACGGTGAACCAGATCCAGCGGATCGTGAGCTAGCTCCCGCCCCGTCTGAACCGATCCCGGCTGAGCTCGAACAAGCTCAGCCGCCGCGGCGACATGTCAGCGTAAGCGCCGGAAATTCTTAACCAATCATTTACCACGATTCCGCTCCCGGGGCGCAGCGCCACCGGAAGTGGCGGCGTTCGCGCATAGCGCCGGATTCGCGCCCTTCGCTTAGGCAAATTTTAAGCGAGGCGGCGTAGGGTCTTACCGTGAGTTCAGTGGTTAAGAGTTTGTGAGTACGCCATGACAGAACCCCATCGCCCGAGGGTGAAATACGTCATCGGGCCTGACGGCAGCCCGCTCACCATCGCGGATTTGCCTGCGCCAGGCACCAAGAGGTGGGTCATTCGCCGGAAGGCTGAAGTCGTTGCCGCCGTTCGCGGCGGCTTGCTGTCCCTCGAGGAAGCGTGCAGCCGCTACACCCTGACCGTCGACGAATTCCTGTCGTGGCAGTTCTCGATCGACCAGCATGGTCTCGCCGGCCTGCGCACCACCCGAATTCAGCAATATCGCCAATAAGACGTTACCGACGCGACGGGATTTGTTCGAAAATCGGCTTGGCCCCGCCAAGCCGATTTTTTGCATGTCTACACTTTGTTAGGACCCTTTAACCATCGTTAACCATATCGAAACCTTCCCATAGGCAATAATTGCCCAGCGGTTCGATCCAACCTCCGCGCCCCCTCTGCGACTGGCGGACGTGGCGGCTGACATCGGATCGCCACCTGGAATGCGGGTGCTGGTGAAGGTTAAGGATTGAATTTCGCGATCTATGCAACCGGCCGTAAAGGCCCGCGAAGCTCACATCGCCTTTCAGCGGCCACCCGTCGAATGCCGAACTATGGGGCAGTTGCTTGCAAGGTCTCTTGGACTTCCTGAAGGGTTTGGGCGCCGCGCGGCTCACCGCCATGATCGCGGTGACCGCTGCTTTGATCGGCTTCTTCGGCTTCGTCATCATGCGCGTGACCGCGCCGCAGATGACCACCCTCTTCACCGACCTGACGATGGAAGACTCCTCCAGCATCATCAAGGATCTGGAGCGGCAGGGCATTCCCTTCGAGATGCGCAATGAAGGCAGCGTCATCCTGGTGCCCAAGGACAAGGTGACCCGGCTGCGCATGAAGCTCGCCGAGGGCGGCCTGCCCAAGGGCGGCGGCGTCGGCTACGAGATCTTCGACAAGTCGGACGCGCTGGGCACCACGAGCTTCGTCCAGAACATCAACCATCTCCGCGCGCTCGAAGGCGAGCTTGCCCGCACCATCCGCGCCATCGACCGTGTCCAGGCCGCGCGCGTCCATCTCGTCCTGCCCGAGCGGCCGCTGTTCTCGCGCGAGACCCCGGAGCCGTCCGCCTCGATCGTCGTGCGCGTGCGCGGCACCCTCGAGCCGGCGCAGATCCGCGCCATCCGCCACCTCGTCGCCTCCGCCGTCAACGGCCTGAAGCCGCAGCGGGTGTCGATCGTCGACGAGGCCGGACAGTTGCTCGCCGACGGCACCCAGACCGACATCGACCAGCAGGTCGGCGACGAGCGTCGCAACGCCTTCGAGAAGCGGATGCGCAAGCAGGTCGAGGACATCGTCTCCTCGGTGGTCGGAGCGGGCCGCGCCCGCGTCCAGCTTTCCGCCGATTTCGACTACAACCGCATCACCCAGACCTCCGACCGCTACGATCCGGAAGGCCGCGTGCTGCGCTCGAGCCAGACCCGCGAAGAGCAGTCGGCGACCAACGAGAACAACGGCCAGGTCACGGTCAACAACGAGCTGCCGGGCAACCAGCAGAACCAGCCGCCGCAACAGCCGCGGGACCAGAGCAAGAAGACCGAAGAGACCAACAATTACGAGATTTCCCGCACCACCAAGACGGAGGTCACCGAGGCCGGACGGGTCAACCGCATCTCGGTCGCGGTTCTGGTCGACGGCGCCTATTCCAAGAACGAAAAGGGCGAGCTGGTCTATCAGGAGCGCAGCAAGGACGAGCTCGACCGCATCGCCGCACTGGTCCGCTCCGCCATCGGCTTCGACCAGAAGCGTGGCGACCAGGTCGAGGTGGTCAACCTGAAATTCGCCGACGCTCCCGCGGTGCCGCAGATCAACGAGCCCACCGGCTTCCTCGGCATGCTCCACTTCACCAAGGATGACGTCATGTACGTCATCGAGCTCGCGGTGATGATGCTGCTCGGCATCGTGGTCGTGTTCATGGTGGTGCGGCCGCTGGTGAAGAAGATCATCGCCACCGAAGAGATCGCCGTCCCGGGCGGCGGCCTGCCGGCGCTCACCGACGAAACCATCCAGGCAGCCGCTCACGCCCAGCAGACCGCCAACATGATCGACGTCGCCCAGGTCCAGGGCCAGGTCCACGCTCAGTCCGTCCACCGGGTGGGCGAGCTGGCCGACCGCAACCCGGGCGAAGCCGCCGCCATCATCCGCCAGTGGCTCGCCGAGCCGCAGAGCTGACCCGATCGACGTGAACCGCCTGAACTGAAAAGAACGTAGACGCCATGTCGCTGCCGCAGACCCAGAACGCCAACGCCAACAACAACGACATTTCCACGGTCATCGCGACCTTGGCGAGCCGCCAGGCGCAGCGCGAGAAGACCGAGCCCTTGAGCGGGCCGCGCCGCGCCGCGGTGATGATGCTCGCCCTCGGCGAGCAGTACGGCGGCAAGATCTGGCAGCAGCTCGATGACGACGAGGTGCGTGAACTGTCGCTGGCGATGTCGACGCTGGGAACCATCGAAGCCGACGTGGTCGAGGACCTGATGCTCGAATTCGTCTCGCGCATGTCAGCCTCCGGCGCGCTGATGGGCAATTTCGACGCCACCGAGCGCCTGCTGCAGCAATACCTGCCGCCGGAACGCGTCAACGGCATCATGGACGAGATCCGCGGCCCCGCCGGCCGCAACATGTGGGAGAAGCTCTCCAACGTCCAGGAAGAGGTGCTCGCCAACTACCTCAAGAACGAATATCCGCAGACCATCGCGGTCGTGCTGTCCAAGCTGAAGCCGGAGCATGCCGCCCGCGTGCTCGCGATCCTGCCCGAGGACATGGCGCTCGACGTCATCGGCCGCATGCTGCGCATGGAAGCGGTGCAGAAGGAGGTCATCGAGCGCGTCGAGCAGACCCTGCGCGTCGAGTTCATGTCCAACCTGTCGCAGACCCGCCGCCGCGACGCTCACGAGGTGATGGCCGAGATCTTCAACAATTTCGACCGCCAGACCGAGACCCGCTTCATCACCTCGCTGGAAGAAGAGAATCGCGAATCCGCCGAGCGCATCAAGGCGCTGATGTTCACCTTCGACGACCTGATCAAGCTCGACTCCGCTTCCGCCCAGACGCTGCTGCGCAACGTCGACAAGGACAAGCTCGGGGTGGCGCTGAAGAGCGCCAACGAGGAGGTGCGCAACTTCTTCTTCGGCAACATGTCCTCCCGCGCCGCCAAGATGCTGCAGGACGACATGGCCGCGATGGGACCGGTGCGCCTGCGCGACGTCGACGAGGCGCAGGCCCTGCTCGTCAACCTCGCCAAGGATCTCGCCGCCAAGGGCGAGATCATGCTCAGCAAGAACCGCGCCGACGACGAACTGGTGTATTGATGGCTCAGCCCGCGAAATTCCTGTTCGATACCGACTTCGCCGCACCGGAGAAGGCGACGCGGGAGCGCGCTGCCGCCACCTCCGCCGAGATCGCACAGAAGGTCGCGGCCGCCGAAGCCGCCGCCTATCGCAATGGCTACGAGGCGGCGCAGCGCGAAGCCAAGGTCGAGGCCGACCGCCGCGTCGCCTCGGCGCTGGAGCAGATCAACATCCAATTGCAGGGCATCTCCGCACGCTTCGAAGGCATCGAGCAGCGGATGGAAACCGAGGCCGTCGATGTCGCGGTCGCCGTCGCCCGCAAGCTATGCGCGGCGCTGGTCGAGGCGGAGCCGCTCGGCGAGATCACCGGACTCGTGCACGACTGCTTCGCGCATCTGGTGGCGACGCCGCACCTCGTGCTGCGCATCAACGACGCGCTGTACGAGCTTGCCCGCGAGAAGATCGAGAAGCTCGCCAAGCAGAGCGGCTTCGAGGGGCGCCTCGTCATCCTCGCCGAGCCGGAGATCGCGACCGGCGACTGCCGTATCGAATGGGCCGATGGCGGGGTCGTGCTGGAGCGCGCTGCGATCGACGCCAAGATCAACGAGCTGGTCGGACGCTACATGGCGTCCAAGAAGAACTAGGCCGCCGTGGTGGCCGAGGGAGTTTAAGTCATGAGCGACAACGAGATCCCGCTTCCCGACCTCAATGCGGCGGACGCGCCTCCGCTGGGCGGCGACGTCGGCTACAATGAAGAAGAGCATGCTGCGCGCATCGCGGCCGACCTCGAGGCGGTGTTCGACGTCCCGGTTCAGGTCTCGGCCGTGCTCGGCCGCTCGAAGATGGATGTCGGCGAGCTGCTGAAGCTCGGGCCCGGCACCGTGCTCGAACTCGACCGCAAGGTCGGCGAAGCCATCGACATCTACGTCAACAACCGGCTCGTGGCACGCGGCGAGGTGGTTCTGGTCGAAGACAAGCTCGGTGTGACGATGACCGAAATCATCAAGTCCGACCGCAACTGACAGACATGACCTGCGTGCCGATCGAGAGCGGCACGACCGAATAGGAGACCAACATGCGGCTTCTCATCGTCGGAACGCTGAAGGGCCAGCTGACGACGGCCACCAAGATCGCCATGGAGAACGGCGCCACCGTCACCCATGCCGAGGACAACGAGCAGGCGATGCGGGTGCTGCGCGGCGGCAAGGGCGCCGACCTGCTGCTGGTCGACGTCGCGCTCGACATCCGCGACCTGGTGATGCGGCTCGATGCCGAGCACATCCACGTGCCGATCGTGGCCTGCGGCATCACCAGCGATGCCCGCGCCGCGGTCGCCGCCATCCATGCCGGCGCCAAGGAATACATTCCGCTGCCGCCGGATCCTGAGCTGATCGCGGCGGTGCTCGCCGCTGTCGCCAATGACAGCCGCGATCTGGTCTATCGCGACGAGGCGATGGCCAAGGTGATCAAGCTCGCCCAGCAGATCGCCGGCTCCGACGCCTCGGTGATGATCACCGGCGAATCCGGCACCGGCAAGGAGGTGCTGGCGCGCTACGTCCACACCCGCTCGGCCCGCGCCAAGCGTCCTTTCATCTCGATCAACTGCGCCGCAATCCCTGAGCACCTGCTGGAGTCCGAGCTGTTCGGCCACGAGAAGGGTGCCTTCACCGGTGCCGTCGCCCGCCGCATCGGCAAGTTCGAGGAGGCCAATGGCGGCACGCTCCTGCTGGACGAAATCTCGGAGATGGACGTGCGGCTGCAGTCGAAGCTGTTGCGCGCGATCCAGGAGCGCGTGATCGACCGCGTCGGCGGCACCCGTCCCGTCCCTGTCGACATCCGCATCATCGCGACCTCCAACCGCAACCTGGCCGACGCCGTGCGCGAGGGCACGTTCCGCGAGGACCTGCTGTTCCGGCTCAACGTCGTCAACCTCAAGATCCCGCCGCTGCGCGAGCGCCCCGCCGACATTCTCGAACTGGCGCAGCATTTCGCGCGCAAATATTCCGAGGCCAATGCCGTTCCGCTGCGGCCGATCTCGGCGGAGGCCAAGCGCATCCTCACCACCAACCGCTGGCCGGGCAACGTGCGCGAGCTGGAGAACACGATGCATCGCGCGGTGCTGATGGCACAGGGCGACGAGATCGGGCCGGATGCCATCCTCACGCCCGACGGCGCCCGCCTCGACATCGGCAAGACCCAACCCGCCGTCGCGCATGCTACGATGGCGGCGGAACAGGTCACGCGCGCCCTGGTCGGCCGCACGGTCGCCGATGTCGAACGTGACCTGATCCTGGAGACCCTGAAGCACTGCCTGGGCAATCGGACACATGCGGCCAATATCTTGGGCATCTCGATCCGCACGTTGCGCAACAAGCTCAACGAATATGCCGACGGCGGCGTGCCGATCCCGCCGCCGGGCTCCGGCGACACGCCGCGCATGCCGAGCCCCGTATAATCTGCCCATCCGGATCGTTCTCGGCGGCGCGCTGGCCCTCGGCGCGCCGCTTGCCGTTTCGCCGGCCGGTGCCGCAACGCGCGGCGTGCTGTCAGGCTGCTGGGAGCAGACGTCGCACGCACCGCTCGTCACCCCATCGTCGGGTCAGGAATGGGGCGTCCGGAGCTGGTGCTTCGCAGGAAAAGGCAAGCTGATCTCGCGAACGATCGCCTGTGGCAGGGAGGGCTGCGACGGCTGGGACAATGAACGCAGCTATCGCTGGCGGCCGCCCACGCTGTCGCTATCCGACGTCGAGACGTCGCCGGATGGCGGACACATCAAAGTGTGGCGCCGCTGCCGCGTGCAGTTTCTGACCAACGATTGGATGCAGCTACAGGACTGTGAACAGTCCGCGGATCCGTGGGTTCGCGAGAATACGCCGGCGCGGCGTCGCCGGGCACAGCCTCACGAATAGTTCGGCGCCTCGGGATTGCGGAAGATGTGAATGGGATCGCCGGGCGTGAACTCGCGCTGCGTCAGGACCGCGTACGCATACAGCGCGAGATAGAGGATGGCGACCGTGCCGATCGCATACAGAGCCCAGGTTCCGATCCGTTTCATGATTTCCGCTGCTGACGCCGACAGCGGCTTTTAAGGCGTCCGCAGGAAAGTTGCCAGCTCGCCCCGGGAGCGTCGGAACGTTACGGCGTCAGCCGCGGATCCGGGACGCTGAAGGCCGCGAGCCGACCGTGACCGTCGTCGCGATC
This sequence comes from Bradyrhizobium sp. HKCCYLS3013, assembly GCF_051167615.1. NCBI lineage: Bacteria > Pseudomonadati > Pseudomonadota > Alphaproteobacteria > Hyphomicrobiales > Nitrobacteraceae > Bradyrhizobium > Bradyrhizobium sp. HKCCYLS3013. The sequence continues at coordinate 154,241 of NZ_JBNPTK010000011.1, read as the reverse complement.
AACCCCGACATAGCTGCCATGCCAATACGCCAGGGCCGCCGACTGCGGCGCCACATCGATATGGACCACTCTGCCGATCACGATGGCATGGGAGTGCCGCTCGATGATCTCCTCGACCTCGCAATCCAGCGTCGCGAGCGCTCCGACGAGGAGCGGCACACCGGTGACCCGTTTGCGCCACTCCGCCCCTGCGAAACGTTCGACGCCGCGCAAGCCACCCTTACCCGCAAACCGTTCGGCCACGCCGATCTGATCCGCCGCCAGCAGATTGGCGCCAAAAACGCCCTCCCGCTGCAGAATTGGCCAGGACGAGGCGTTGCGGTTGAGGCTGACGATGATGGAGGGAGGCTCGACCGCAAGTGACGACAGCGAGCTCACCGTCATGCCGGTGACCTCATCGCCGCGTCCGACCGTGATGACGCTGACGCCTCCGACCAGTTGGCGCATCGCAGAGCGAAAATCCGGCTGGAGCGCCGTGGCATCAGGCATGTGACGGACGATGGAGTTCATTGCGTTGACCTTTCCTACCCCGTCGTGCCCGGTCCAAGCAACTGGCCCAGGATCGAGCCTTCCAGCGCCGCAAGCTCGGCAGAGCCGCGCTGGCGCGAGCGCGGCAGATCGACGCTGATGTCCTCGGCGATCCGGCCGCTCTCGATGACGAGGACGCGATCAGCGAGGGCCACGGCTTCCGCAACGTCATGGGTGACCAGGATTGCGGTGAAGGTTTGATCGGCCCAGACCCGCTCCAGCAGCCGCTGCATCGCGATCCGCGTCAGCGCGTCCAGCGCGCCGAGCGGCTCGTCGAACGCCAGCAGGCGCGGACCGCTGACCAGCGCGCGCGCCAGCGCGACGCGCTGCTTCTGGCCGCCGGACAGCACCGCCGGCCATTGGTCGCGCTTGTCGGCGAGACCCACCTCGTCGAGCGCCCGCCGCGCCCGCTCATGCGCGCCGGCGGCCTTGCGCTCGCGGCCGAGCCCGACCTCGACATTGGCGAGCACCCGCGCCCATGGCAGCAGCCGCGGTTCCTGGAACATGACGCGGACGTCCTCGGGCCGCGCGGCCGCTTCGCCGAAGCTGATCGTGCCCGACGTCGGCTTGTCGAGGCCGGCAATCAGCCGCAGCAGCGTGCTCTTGCCGCAGCCGCTCTGGCCGACGACGGCGACGAACTGGCCGGCCGCGATCTCCAGGTCGATGCCGCGCAGCACCTCGTTGTCGCCGAACGCCTTGCGGAGATCGCGGATCACGAGCGGCAGGCCGCGTGTCTCGGGTTGGGCCGGACTCACGCTGTGCTTCCTCACGGGGCGGAAAGCCTCAGCATGCCCGATCACATCGGGGCCGTCGATCGCCTCCACACCGGAGACGGGAATTCGGAGCGCTTGCTGCATTTCCAGAACCTCAATGCTTGCTGAAGGCCGGATGCCAGGACAGCGTCAGCCGCTCCAGCACCCGCGAGGCGCTGTCGGCGACCTTGCCCAGCAGGGCGTAGATCAGGATGGAGAGCACGACGACATCGATCTGCATGAACTCGCGCGCCTGCATCGCCATGTAGCCGAGGCCCGAGGACGCCGCGATCGTCTCGGCGACGATCAGGGTGAGCCACATGATGCCGAGCGCGAAGCGCAGGCCGACGAAGATCGACGGCAGTGCGCCGGGGAAGATCACCCGGCGAAACAGCTCGCGGTCGGACATGCCGTAGACGCGGCCCATTTCAATGAGTTGCGGATCGACCGTGCGAATCCCGTGCAGCGTATTCAGGTAGACCGGAAAGAACACGCCGAGCGCCACCAGAAACAGCTTGGCGCTCTCGTCGATGCCGAACCACAGGATGACCAGCGGGATCAGCGCCAGATGCGGCACGTTGCGGATCATCTGCAGAGTGGTGTCGGTCAGCTTCGCCGACAGTTGCGACAGGCCGTTGGCCAGACCGAAGGCGAAGCCGATGCCGCCGCCGATCAAAAAACCGATCGAGGCGCGCCAGAAGCTGACCCAGATGTTGCGGCCGAGCTCGCCCGACCACAGCAGCTTCCAGCCGGCGCGCGCCACGTCGCTCGGCGCCGGCAGCACGCGTGGCGAGACCAGGCCGGCGGCCGAGGCCGCCTGCCAGATCAGGATGATCGCGAGCGGCACCAGCCAGGGGATCAGCCCATCCGCGCGCGGCACCGCCAGCCTGCGGACCTTGGGAACACTTTCGATCAGACTCATGATTGCGAGGCCCTCTGCAACGGACGGTGCTCGTTGGCGATGGTCTCGCCGAACGGGCCGGTATTGGTGCGGAGCCTGGTGACGTTGCCCGTCCGCTCCGACACATTCAAGCCAAGCTTGGGAAACACCAGCTCGGCGAAGCGGTAGGCTTCCTCGAGATGCGGATAGCCCGAGAGGATGAAGGTATCGATGCCGAGATCCTGGTACTCGCGGATGCGCGCCGCCACCGTGTCGGGATCGCCGACCAGCGCCGTGCCGGCGCCGCCGCGGACCAGGCCGACGCCGGCCCACAGGTTCGGGCTGATCTCGAGCTTGTCGCGTCGGCCGCCGTGAAGCTGCGACATCCGCTGCTGCCCGACCGAATCCATGCGGGCAAAAATCTTCTGCGCCGAGGCGATGGTGTCGTCGGTGACGTGCTTGATCAGGTCGTCGGCGGCCGCCCACGCCTCGTCATTGGTCTCGCGCACGATCACATGCAAGCGGATGCCGAACGACAGCTTGCGGCCGCGACTGTCGGCGACGGCCTTCACCTTGGCGATCTTGGCCGCGACATCGGCCGGCGGCTCGCCCCAGGTGAGATACTTCTCGACGGTGTCTACCGCGACGTCGATGCCGGCATCCGACGAGCCGCCGAAGAACAGCGGCGGCCGCGGCGACTGCACCGGCGGGAACAGCAGCCGGCCGTCCTCCACCGTGATATGCTTGCCGCTGAAGTTGACCGCCTCGCCTTCGAGCAGCGCGTTGTAGACGGTCAGGAATTCGCGCGTGACCTCGTAGCGCTCCTCATGCGACAGGAAGATGCCGTCGCCTTTGTTCTCGACCGGATCGCCGCCGGTGACGACGTTGACCAGCAGCCGGCCGTTGCTGACGCGGTCGAGCGTCGCGGTCATGCGCGCGGCCACCGCCGGCGATTGCAGGCCGGGCCGCACCGCGACGAGATAGCGCAGCCGCTCGGTGAACGGCGCCACCGCCGAGGCCACGATCCAGGAATCCTCGCAGCTCCGTCCTGTCGGGATCAGCACGCCGTAATAGCCGAGCTGATCGGCGGCCTGCGCGACCTGGCGCAGATAGTTGAAGTTGACCTCGCGGCCGCCCTGCGAGGTGCCGAGATAGCGGCCGTCGCCATGGGTCGGCAGGAACCACAGCACGTTGGGCTTCGAAGCGTTACTCATGTCAGTCTCTTTCGGATTGGGATGGCGATCAGGCGTCAGGTGGACGGCGTCCACTTCCAGACGATGTCGCTGACGTTGACCTGTTTCGGAATGAGGCCGACGCGGGCGAACCGATCCGCCACCGCCTGCTGGCTCCTGATGATGTCGTCGTCGAGCGGCACGACGCTGTAGACCGAACGGTCGACGAAGCGCCTGACCGCCGCGATGTCGACGCCGGTCGCCTCGGCCTGCGCCTTGGCCACCTCGTCGTGATGGCTGTTGGCCCAGATGCCCTCGGCGGCGAACGCGGCGTTCAGCCTGGCGACGATGGCGGGATACTTCTCAACGAAGTCGGAGCCCACGATGTAGAACGAGTTCGGCTTATGCACGTCCTTGTCCCACGCGATCACCCGTGCATTCTCCTTCAGCTCGGCGAGCGCGAGGTACGGATCCCAGATCGACCACGCGTCCACCGAGCCCTTGACGAAGGCCGCGGTGGCATCGGCCGGCGCGAGCGGCGCCGGCGTGATGTCGCTCCACGACAGGCCCGCCTTCTCGAGTGCTGCGACCAGCAGATTGTGCGCGCTCGAGCCCTTGCCGAAGGCGACGCGCTTGCCCTTGAGATCGGCAAGCGTCCTGATCGGCGAATCCTTCTGCACCACGATCGCCTGGCTGCTGCCGTTCTGCTTGACGGCGGCGGCGTAGCGGATCTTGGCGCCCGCGGCCTGCGCGAAGATCGGCGGCGCGTCGCCGACATAGCCGAAATCGACGCTGCCGACATTGATGGCCTCAAGCAGCGGCGGACCGAACTGGAAATCGACCCAGACGATCTCGATGCCGAGAGGCTTGAACGTCTCCTCGATGGTGCGGCGCGCCTTCACGGCGGGGAAGAAGCCGCCCTTCTGGGTGCCGATGCGGATCTCCTTCGGCCTTTCCTCGGCGCGCAGCGGCGCCGCGCAGCTCATCACCGCAGCTGATGCCAATGACAGTTTGAGAAAATCGCGACGCTTCATTGCCCTCTCCGACCCTTGCGCATCCGCATTGATGCGATGCAAGGGATGATGGTGGCGGGCGAAACGCGTGTCGAGCACCCCGGAAAAATAGCGATGCCGGTCCTGTTTCGTCACACGGCGAAGGGATGTTCGTATCGAGACGCCCGTGCAAAGCAGCGAGAATTTCTCACGATCGACAACGCGATCACGGGTCTTCACAGACCATCAACCACGATCGCACCGGCATGCTCGCCGATCCGCGACCAATTGTCCCCGCGGTCCGCCGCTTGATCCAGGTCAAGCCTTTGGCAAGGCTTCCTTGCTTAACGTTGGAATAGGCGCGGCCCGGATGCCGCAACCCCTCCTGAACCTCCCCCTAGCCGAGAATTCTCTCATGTCGCTCGTTGGCGGCGATGCGAACGCGCGTGCGCGTCGCAGACGCATGGAAATTTTTGCCTTCCTGTTTCTCACTGCCGTGCTGATGCCTGCGCTCGCGGTCGCCACCGTCGGCTCCTACGGACTCACGGTGTGGGTCTACCAGATGATGGCCGGACCGCCCGGGCCGCCCGCGGCGCACTGATCGGAAGGACCCCGCCGTGCTCTCACACCGCACCTCCCTCGACCGGCGCGCGCTGATCACCGGCCGCGTCCTCACCGCCGATCCCGTCGTCGCACCAGCCAAGGGCGAGATCGCCAGCATCATCGTGCAGACCCGGCCCGAGCAGCTCGACCGCGTCGAAGCCGACATCCTCGCGCTGTCCGGCTGCGAGATCCACGGCCGCGACATCAGAGGCAAGCTGATCGTCGTCGTCGATGCGCCCGATGCCGGCGCGCTCGGCGCCACCATGAACCGGATCGGACTGCTGCCGCACGTGCACTCCGCCTGCCTCGTCTTCCACGCCATCGACGCCGGCTAATCACACGAGACTCCAATGACCGACATGAAGATCGATCGCCGCCAGATGCTGAAGCTGGAAGCCGCCGCGATTGCCGCGGCCGCCGCCGGCATGCCGAGCGCCTCGCTCGCGGCGAACCTCGTCACCGAGCGCGAGCAGAGCGAGCTGAAATGGGACAAGGCCGCCTGCCGCTTCTGCGGCACCGGCTGCAGCGTGATGGTCGCGACCAAGGACAACCGCGTCGTCGCCACCCATGGCGACATCAAGGCCGAGGTGAATCGCGGCCTGAACTGCGTCAAGGGCTATTTCCTGTCCAAGATCATGTACGGCCATGATCGCCTGACGCACCCGATGCTGCGCAAGACCAACGGCAAGTACGACAAGAACGGCGAGTTCACGCCGGTCACGTGGGACGAAGCCTTCGACATCATGGCGCAGAAGTACAAGGAGGCGCTGAAGAAGCGCGGGCCCTCCGGCGTCGGCATGTTCGGCTCGGGCCAGTGGACGATTTGGGAAGGCTATGCGGCCTCCAAGCTGTTCAAGGCCGGCTTCCGCTCCAACAACATCGATCCCAATGCGCGGCACTGCATGGCGTCGGCCGTGGCCGGCATGATGCGCACCTTCGGCATCGACGAGCCGCCCGGCTGCTACGATGACATCGAGGCCACGGACGCGTTCGTGCTGTGGGGCTCCAACATGGCGGAGATGCATCCAATCCTGTGGACCCGCGTGACCGATCGGAGACTGTCGACGCCGCATGTCAAGGTCGCCGTGCTCTCGACCTTCGAGCACCGCTCGTTCGACCTCGCCGATATCGGCATGGTGTTCAAGCCGCAGACCGACCTCTACATCCTCAACGCCATCGCCAACCACATCATCACGACAGGCCGCGTCAACAAGGACTTCGTCCAGGCGCACACGGTGTTCAAGAAGGGCCAGACCGACATCGGCTATGGCCTGCGGCCGGAGCATCCGCTGCAGAAGAAGGCCAAGGGCGCCGCCAACCCGAACGACGCCACCGACATCTCGTTCGACGAGTATGCGAAGTTCGTCTCGGACTACACGCTGGAGAAGGCCGCCGAGATGTCCGGCGTGCCGTTGAACCGGCTGCAGGCGCTCGCCGAGCTCTATGCCGATCCGAAGACCAAGGTGGTCTCGTTCTGGACCATGGGCTTCAACCAGCACACCCGCGGCGTCTGGTGCAACAACCTCGTCTACAACATCCATCTTCTGACCGGCAAAATCGCCGAGGCCGGCAACAGCCCGTTCTCACTGACCGGGCAGCCCTCGGCCTGCGGCACCGCGCGCGAGGTCGGCACCTTCTCGCACCGTTTGCCCGCCGACATGGTGGTCACCAACAAGGAGCACCGCGCCAAGGCCGAGCACATCTGGCAGCTGCCGGAAGGTACGATCCCGGACAAGCCGGGCTATCACGCGGTGCTGCAGAGCCGGATGCTGAAGGACGGCCTGCTCAACGCCTATTGGGTGCAGGTCAACAACAATTTGCAGGCCGGCCCCAACGCGAACGAAGAGACCTATCCGGGCTTCCGCAACCCCGACAATTTCATCGTCGTCTCCGACGCCTATCCGTCGGTGACCGCGCTCGCCGCCGATCTCATTCTGCCGACGGCGATGTGGGTGGAGAAGGAAGGCGCCTATGGCAATGCCGAGCGCCGCACCCAGTTCTGGCACCAGCTCGTCTCGGCGCCGGGCGAGGCGCGCTCCGACCTCTGGCAGCTGATGGAGTTCTCCAAGCGCTTCAAGATCGAAGAGGTCTGGCCCGAGGAGCTGATCGCCAAGAAGCCGGAGGTTCGCGGCAAGACGCTGTTCGACGTGCTCTACAGGAACGGCCAGGTCGACAAATTCCCGGTCGACCAGATCGAGCCGGGCTATGCCAATGACGAATCCAAGGCGTTCGGCTTCTACGTCCACAAGGGCCTGTTCGAGGAATACGCCTCGTTCGGCCGCGGCCACGGCCATGACCTGGCGCCGTTCGAGGCCTATCACAAAGAGCGCGGCCTGCGCTGGCCTGTCGTCGACGGCAAGGAGACGCGCTGGCGTTTCCGCGAGGGCTCCGACCCTTACGTCAAGTCCGGCACCGGCGTGCAGTTCTACGGCTTCCCGGACGGCAAGGCGCGCATCTTCGCCCTGCCCTACGAGCCGCCGGCGGAATCGCCGGACAAGGACTATCCGTTCTGGCTGTCGACCGGACGCGTGGTCGAGCACTGGCATTCCGGCACGATGACGCGCCGCGTGCCCGAGCTCTACAAGGCGTTCCCCGAAGCCGTCTGCTTCATGCATCCGGACGATGCCGAGGCCGCGAACCTGAGGCGCGGCGACGAGGTCAAGGTCGCCTCGCGGCGCGGCTTCATCCGCGCCCGCGTCGAGACCCGCGGCCGCGACAAGCCGCCGCGCGGGCTCGTCTTCGTGCCGTGGTTCGACGAGTCCAAGCTGATCAACAAGGTGACGCTCGACGCCACCGACCCGATCTCGCTGCAGACCGATTACAAGAAATGCGCCGTGCGCATCGAGCGGGTGTGACGATCATGATCAAGAGACTTGCCATGATGCTGCTCGCGGCCAGCCTTGCGGCCGGCTCGAGCGCCCTGCTCGCCCAGAGCGTCTCCTCGTCGCTGCGCGGCCCCACGCCGCTCAATGACGAAGGCCCGGCGCCGCCGATGCAGCCGACGAAGAACACCGCCGAGAAAGAGGTGCGCAACTATCCGGAGCAGCCGCCGGTGATCCCGCATTCGATCGACGGCTATCAGGTCGACATGCAGGGCAACAAATGCCTGTCCTGCCATGCCCGTGCTCGCATCGCGGAGTCGAAGGCGCCGATGCTGTCGATCACCCACTTCATGGACCGCGACGGCCAGTTCCTGGCGTCGGTGTCGCCGCGCCGCTACTTCTGCACCCAGTGCCACGTGCCGCAGAGTGTCGCCAATCCGCCTGTCAGCAACGACTTCGTCGACATCGACACGCTGCTGGCGCACGGCAAGCCGGATGGCAAGCGATGAGCAGCGCCGACATCCCGCAGGGCGCCAAGGCGCCCGTCCCCGAGAAGCGGCTCGGCCTTGCCGGCCGCGCCTGGCAGTTCATTCTCGACCTCATCGACGTGCTGCTGAAGCCGAGCTCCGTGTTCGGGCTCGGCGTGCTGGTGCTCGCCGGCTTCCTCGCCGGCGTCATCTTCTGGGGCGGCTTCAACACCGCGCTCGAGATCACCAACACCGAGAAGTTCTGCACCAGCTGTCACGAGATGAAAGACAACGTGTTCGCCGAGCTGAAGTCGACCGTTCACTTCTCAAACCGCTCCGGCGTGCGCGCCAGTTGCCCGGACTGCCACGTGCCGCACAACTGGACCGACAAGATCGCGCGCAAGATGCAGGCCTCCAAGGAGGTCTGGGGCCATCTGTTCGGCTCGATCAACACCCGCGAGAAGTTCACCGACCGCAGACTGGAGCTCGCCTTGCATGAGTGGGCGCGGTTCAAGGCGAACGACTCGCTCGAATGCCGCAACTGCCACAGCTCCCAGTCGATGGACATCACCAAGCAGTCGCCGCGCGCCGTCGAAGCGCATCAACGCTTCCTGTTCACCGGCGAAAAGACCTGCATCGACTGCCACAAGGGCATCGCGCACCACCTGCCGGACATGCGGGGCGTGCCGGGCTGGCAGTAGTCGACTTCTCTGAATGGCCGAGCCGTCGCCGCGCGCGCAGTCGGCTCCCCTCCCCCTTGTGGGGAGGGGTTGGGGAGGGGGCCCACACGGGCGGTGTCGCCCGGAGCCCCCCTCCCCAACCCTCCCCCACAAGGGGGGAGGGAGCACACCGTACGCGCCGCACGCTTTCGGCCTCCATTCTCTGAAGCGAGGCACCCCTGCCTTAGCTAGCGCTTGATCTCCCCGCATCAGCCCTTAGGTTCACGGAATGTCCCCGAGTCGCCGCGCGGCTCCATCCCTGTGAGCCATGACCACCTTCTCCCCGCATCAGGATTCCGCGCTGAAGGCCGTCGGCGATTGGCTGAAGGCCAAGCCCGGCCAGAGCGGCACGCCACAAGTGTTCCGGCTGTTCGGCTATGCCGGAACCGGCAAGACCACGCTGGCCCGCCACATCGCCGAGGGCGTCGACGGCGAGGTCAAGTTCGCGGCCTTCACCGGCAAGGCGGCGCTGGTGATGCGCAGCAAGGGCTGCGACAACGCCTCCACCATCCATTCGCTGATCTATCGCGCGCAAGAAACCGGCGAGGAGCAGCCGAACTTCGAATTGTGGGACGACGCGCCGGCCTCCAAGGCCAAGCTGATCATCATCGACGAATGCTCGATGGTCGACGCCGATCTCGGCCGCGACCTGCTGTCCTTCGACTGCCCGCTGCTGGTGCTCGGCGATCCCGCGCAGCTGCCGCCGGTCAAGGGGGGCGGCTTCTTCACCGACAGCGAGCCGGACGTGATGCTGACCGAGGTGCACCGCCAGGCCAAGGACGATCCGATCGTGCGGATGTCGATGGACGTGCGCGAGGGCAACACGCTCGACGTCGGCCGCTACGGCGAGAGCGAGGTGGTCGAGCGCCGCGAGCTCGATCCGTCCCGCGTCATGGAGGCCGACCAGGTGCTGGTCGGCCGCAACGCCACCCGACGCGCCTACAACAACCGCTTCCGGCAGCGCCTCGACATCGAGGACGCGCTCCCTGTCGCCGGCGACAAGCTGGTCTGCCTGCGCAACAACCGTAAGAAGGGCCTGTTCAATGGCGGGCTGTGGCGGGTGAAGTCGCGCGCGACCTCGAAGTCCAAGATCGTCACCATGCGGGTCGCGCCCGACGAGGATCTCGGACGCAAGGTCACGAAAGTCTCGGTGCGCGGCGAATGCTTCGCCGGCGGCATCGAGGACATCCCGTGGGAGCAGCGCAAGCCCTATGACGAGTTCGACTACGGCTACGTGCTGACCGTGCACAAGTCGCAGGGCTCGCAATGGGACGACGTCGTGCTGTTCGACGAGAGCTTTGCCTTCCAGGAAAGCCGCGCCCGCTGGCTCTACACCGGCATCACCCGCGCCGCGAAGCGGCTGTCGATCGTGGTGTAACGCCGGCTTTACCGCGCGAGACGATTTTGCTCGCCTCGCTGGTACCCACCTGCGGCAGGTTGATCCACGTCAACCTGACGCAGGGTCCTTGGCGGATAAAGATCGATTCACATCTCTGTTAAACCAGCAGCAGGCGGCGGGATCGTATGGCAAAGTCCAACACCACGAAAGGCAAGACCAAAGGCAAGTCGACGAAAGACAAGGCTTCCAACGGTCAGCGCAGCAAGCGCGCGAGCGCCACGGCGCGTGTCGCGCGCCGGCAGTCCGCAGCCAAGCTCGATCCGATCGGTCAGTCGCTTGTGGACGAATCGATGCAGGCCGCGCAGATCACCGAGCTGTCGGCGTTCGAGACCGTGCTCAACGGCCCGCCGGCCCTCGACCCCAACTCCGCGCCGGTCCGGGCGATGCTGGACGGCGCCGCGCCGGACGATGCCAGGCTGATGAAGGCGCTGATCGAGGGCAAGGCCAAGCCCGACAAGCGCCACACCTCCGACGAGCTCGCCGACAATTGGCGCCAGGGCGGCTACCCCTACAAATTCCGCATGTACCGCAAGGACTATGAGGAGCAGAAATTCATCCTGCAGACCGAGCTGTTGAAGCTGCAGAACTGGATGAAGGATGCGCGCCAGCGCCTGGTGCTGCTGTTCGAAGGCCGCGACGCCGCCGGCAAGGGCGGCACCATCAAGCGCTTCATGGAGCATCTCAATCCGCGCGGCGCCCGCGTGGTGGCGCTGGACAAGCCGAGCGACGTCGAGCGCGGCCAGTGGTACTTCCAGCGCTATGTCGAGCATCTGCCGACCGCGGGCGAAATCGTGCTGTTCGACCGCTCCTGGTACAACCGCTCCGGCGTCGAGCGCGTGATGGGCTTCTGCTCTCAGGTCGAGTACGACGAGTTCCTGCGCCAGGTGCCGGAGTTCGAGCGCAACCTCGTGCGCAGCGGCATCCACCTCATCAAGTTCTGGTTCTCGGTCAGCCGCGACGAGCAGCGCCGCCGCTTCAAGGAGCGCGAGGCGCATCCGCTGAAGCAGTGGAAGCTGTCGCCGATCGACACCGCGTCGCTCGACAAATGGGACGACTACACCCGCGCGAAGGAGGCGATGTTCTTCTCCACCGACACCGCCGACTGCCCGTGGACCGTGATCAAGTCAGACGACAAGAAGCGTGCGCGGCTGAACGCGATGCGCTGCGTGCTGCATTCGCTGCCCTATGCCGGCAAGGACGTCTCGCGCATCGGCCAGGTCGACGACCTCATCGTCGGCCGCGCCAGCGTGATCCACGAGCGCGAGGAGCACGCGAGCTGAGCCACCCCGCTCAGCGCCGATGACGCCGGTGCGGCCTCGCCATATAGGCCGGCCGCATCGCTGCATTGGCATTCGGAAGGCCCGGCGCGCCGCGACGGGCCAACTCCGCCTGTGCCGCCGGCGTCAGCGTGCCGCCATTGAGCACGTCGCGTTCGGGATGCATGGCCTCATAGGCCGCCGGCTCGGAGAATTGCGCCGATGCCGCGCTCACCGCCAGCGTCGACATCAGCAGAGCTGCCGCCAGGCTCCTGAATATGATCATGATCGGTCTTCCCTCTGTGGTGCATCAATTCACGCTTGCGATCATGTAGGCGGGCGAAGGCTGCCCCCCTATCACGACTGCGCGAGCCGGTAACCCTTCGTGAGCGCGCTCATGTCTCAGAGCTGGCGAAGGATCGTTCCTACCGACGGTCCGACGCGTCACCGCCGCAGCGGCAGCCGATCATACGGGCTGAGGCGGGCCCGCGGCGGAAACACGAGCACCGCGCCGGAGGCGCGCTCCATGCCCATTTTCCCCGCCGGAGTCAGCGCGCCGCCGTTGAGCACGTCGCGATCGGGATACATCGCCTGAAACGCCCCGGGCTCCTGCTCGCCGAAAAACCAGCCCTGCGCCGATGCTGGCGCAACAGTGGCCATCGACAGCAGCAAGGCTGCCGCCTTTGATTTCCAGGAAGTCATGATTGTTCTCCAGGTTCTCAGGATGCGGAGACCACGCACGCGATTGATGCTCTGGTCAGAGCCGTCATCAGCGAGGCGCGACCGCCTCTGTATTGACCGCAGAGGAAACGAAATATTCGCGGCGTCGTCGCCTTGCCGGGATCACGACCGCGAGACCTGAACCACATCATCATTCGAGGATCGACGAAGCGTGACGTATCGTGAGTTCGCGGACGAGATGGCGCGCATCCGATGACCTCCCCCCCGTCGTCGCGAATTTGATAGCTGCCGACGATGCAGGATCGACGGCGCGCAGCACCGCCCTGCAGCCCGTCGGGCAAATCGGCCGGCGGCGACAAAAGCTGTCAAGGCCTTCTGAAAAACATAAATCATTTCGCGCTCTGCCCAAATCAGACTTATCATGCCTGCGTTTCGTTGCACGGCAGGGGACGTATCGCGATCGTCACGGACGTTGGCAGCGGAATGCGATGGACGCGGCATGTTGCAGCGGGTCCTGGACCTGCCGACGAACGGCATGGCGCGGACGGCGAAAGCGTGTGGTCCTGGCCTCCCGACGCTGAGGCCAAGCTGGCGGTGATGATCCGCCGGCGACGGGGGCAAGACAGCCGGTCCCCGAGGAGAGCACGTATAAGCGTTAAAACCATCGCGCAGGGAGGGCCGGATCTGTCCGGCTGAACCTGTGGTACCTGCCGCCTGCATTTTTTTAAGCAGGCGGGCCACGGGCCTCAGTCGAGGTCCGGCCTTCCCTGCGCCCTCCACTTCGGAGGGCCGATGAACCGGCATCCCTCGGGCAATTCGGGCCGCGAGACCACATCGTCATGCCTGGAACGGTCTCGCCACAACTCCCAGCGTCGTCCCCGGCACCCATTGGGCGATTGCGCTCGTGCCGCCGCCCCCCGCCTGTTCACGCAGTCGTGTCACGTCCCCCGTAACGCGGGCCGGGCACCGACGTATCTTGCAGCAGAGGCCGGACCGGGCCAGTGTTTCCGGCCGGCGAGACGAGACAAGCCACCCCTCACGAGGATCCGAAGATGCGCCTCACCCGCTCCCTTTTCGTCAAGACAGCCGTGCTCGGTGCGATGGCCGGCATCCTGGCCTGGCAGCCGCTGCATGCCGCCGAGCAGGCCGTTGTGATCCCGCCGCCGGCCCAGGACCAGCCGGCCTCCGACGGACTGGAAACCGCTGTGGTCGCCGGCGGCTGCTTCTGGGGCGTCCAGGGCGTCTACCAGCACACCGCGGGCGTGGTCAGCGCGGTCTCCGGCTATGCGGGCGGCACCAAGGCCACGGCCGACTACCGCACGGTGTCGAGCGGCACCACCGGCCACGCGGAATCGGTCCAGATCAAATACGATCCGAAAAAGATCTCCTACGGCAAGATCCTGCAGATCTTCTTCTCGGTGGTGCACGATCCGACCCAGTTGAACCGCCAGGGCCCGGACAGCGGAACGCAATATCGCTCGGCGATCTTCACCACCTCGGAGGCGCAGAAGAAGGTCGCCGAGGCCTACATCGCGCAGCTCGACAAGGCCAAGGTGTTCGGCAAGCCGATCGTCACCAAGATCGGCAAGCTCGAGGCGTTCTATCCGGCCGAGGACTACCACCAGGACTACCTGACGCTGCACCCCAGCCAACCCTATATCGCCTATAACGACCTGCCGAAGATCGACAATCTGAAGAAGATCTTCGCCGAGAACTACATCGACAAGCCGACGCTGGTCCGGGACGCCAAGGCGACGAACTGAGGCGTCGCGTTCGGCCCGACCAGCGCCATGACAGGGGCGGACCATACGGGTCCGCCTGGAGGACCACAGGATGAGCGACACCAAGACGAACAACAAGGTCGTCAAGAGCGAGGCGGAATGGCGCAAGGAGCTGACGCCGATGCAGTACGCCGTGCTGCGCGAGAAGGCGACCGAGCGCCCCTTCTCGGGCGAGTATGAGCATGAGCACCGCGCCGGGACCTATGTCTGCGCCGGCTGCGGCCAGACCCTGTTCGAGTCCGACGCCAAGTTTGATTCCGGCTGCGGCTGGCCGAGCTTCACCCGGCCGGCGACGGAGAGCCACGTTGACGAGGAGACCGACACGACCCATGGCATGGTTCGCACCGAGGTGCTGTGCTCGAAATGCTCGGGCCATCTCGGCCACGTCTTTCCCGACGGCCCGGGGCCGACCGGCCTGCGCTATTGCATCAACTCGGCGGCGCTGAAGCTGAAACCGCGCTGATGGCACGCCCGGCCCCGGTCCCGTCATCGACGGTACTCGGGGCCGCTGGCTTGCGGCGGGCGAGGCGCGGGCGGCCAAAACCGGCCACAAGGGGTGAGATTTTAGCCGTGCAGATCGGGCTCTCCTGCATTCACAAGTTGCGGATCAATTAAGCTACTGAAAAGACAGCATGTTTCAAGGCGGCCCACAGCGGGCCGGATTTACGATGTGAGCGTGCAGGATTCGCATTTCTGCCAAATCGGCCTATATTAGGGGTCGTAACTGACTATGCAGGGCCGGGCCGCCTGGAGCGGCAAATCCCGCCCTCCACCCCCGCAATCGCTGGCGTCATTGCCAAGCTGAATGTTTTGAAAGCTCGCGTCAGCGCTTCCAGCCGACAAGAAGAGGTCTCAGACCATGCGTCCACTGCGTCCGTTCAACTTCAACACCTCTGCCGAACTGTTTCCCGCCGCCATCCGCAAGAAGAAGCGGGCGGGTTTCGCCTATCGGCGGTTCGGCACCGCGGCCGAAGCCGTGCGCTTCGCCATGGAGGAGTTGCCTGCGGATTCGCTGAATGGCGCCTACCTGCAGGTCGAGGAGGCCCGGTTCGACCAGAACGGCATCCGCACCCTGTATGAGAGCGAGGCGTTTCCGCTGCCGCGCCGCGTGGTCGACAAGGCGCCGGACGCCGATGCGGCCTGACGGCTGCCAGAGCATTCTTCGATACCCTGCCCCGCCTCGTGCGGGGCAGTTTTTTTATGGGGGTCTGTTTGTCCGTTTGTTGCCCCGGTCCCGTCGCACGTCAGCGCGGCTGGGTATCCAGCCACCGCCGCAGGATCTTGGCGTTGCGCATGTTGGCGCGGAACAGCACGTCGAAGGCGTCGCCCGCCACCGGCACCATGCCGATCACGCCCTCGACCGCGACATTGCCCAGCATCCGCGTGATGACGTGCCAGGGCGCGCCCAGCGCCCGGGCCTCGCGCACCAGCCACAGCGACAGCGCGGTCGCGATGAGGTCGCCGACCACCGGGATGAGGCCGATGATGCCGTCGATGCCGTAGCGGATGTTGGTGCCGGGCAAGACGAAGGCGACGTCGAGCAGCTTCGCCACCGCCTCGAGCCGCGCGATGCGCTGCTCGCGGGTCAGGTTGCCGAACGGATTGGCGGTGTTGAAATCGAACCGCACGCCATCCGGGCCGACGAAGGCGCCATTGAACGAGGACCGGAACGCCCCTTGCGGGATCTCTCGTCCGTCCTGGTCGATGATCGGTCCGCGCGCCTCATCGGCGTTGAAGCGCGCCTGCGAGGCGCGTCCCGATGCGCGGCGGGGCGAGGTGGACATCTGGTCTTGCATACCCATGAGATGGCAACGCGCGGGGCCCGGCACAAGTTGCGTCGAACCGCCGCCTTGTCTCGCCTAGCGGCCCCGTGCGCCGGTCGGCGTCAGCCCGAAGCGGCGCCGGAAGCAGCGGTTGAAATAGGACAGGTCGTTGAAGCCGCAGGCAAACGCGATATCGCTGATGCGGCGTCCGCCACCGGCCAGCAGGTCCATGGCCTTGCGCAGGCGCAGCTCGTTCAGCCGGGCCGAGAAGCCGGCGCCGGCCTCGTGCAGCAGGTCATTGACGTAGCGCTCGGACAGGCCCGCCGCGGCCGCAAGCTTCTGCGCCGAAAAATCCGGCTCGGCAAAGCGGCTGTTCAGAATGGTCAGCAGCCCCGCCAGGCGAACGCTGCGCAGGCCGCCGCGGCCGGCCTTGCGCATCGCGTCGCCGCGGACACCGAGCCCGAGCGCCACCAGATCGAGCAGATGCTGCGCGATCGCCGGGCCGGCTTCGTCGGCCGCGGCGGGATGGGCGAGCAGCAATTCGCTGTAGTCCATCGCGAGCGACAGCGCGCCGCCGGGCGCCAATTCGCGCCCGACCAGGTCATCGACACCGGAGACCATCGAGCGCAGCGTCATCATCGGCAGATGCACGTTGACGAAGCGCTTGTGATTGGCGCCATCGGCGCTGAAGAACGGCTCATCGAGCTTGAGCAGCACCATCGCCCCCGGCCGCAGAGCGAACTCGCGTCCGCGATGAACGACCATCGCCTCGCGACTGCCGGCGTTGCGCGCCAGGCAATAGCGGTCGTCGTTGGTCGCGAGCACCTGGCGCCGTTCGCGCCTGACACGGGTGAAGGTGCCGTCGCAGCGCCCGAGCAGGGTGGTGCCGATGTGGATGGCGTTCATTACGGCGCGAAACGGCACGTCCTCGGCCGGATCGAGCTCGCCCGTGTTGGAGAAGTGCTCGAACAATTCCGCAAAGCACAAGAAGCGCTGCCTGTCGTCGAGCCCTTTCGGCAGCATGTCGGTCGACAGCATTTTCCTGACGATGGTCATCGAAATCAGATCCGAGGCAAAGGAATTTCCGAAGCAACGCGATCAATGTGGCAGCGGCGGGATGAACGGCCGCTGAAGTCGGCAAAGCTCATCAGGACGGATCGGGAGCGCCGATCAGTCCAAGTCGCGCGACCGTTCATGCCGATGAGTCCAAGACAGCGGCAACGGGTTCAACTAGCGATGCGGATGGACGCACGCCGACATGCGTTGCGGCCTGCATCCTCCAAGTCGAACAGCCATGAGTCCGAGGAGAGATTGAAATGACCATGTCTTCCGCGGCCCGCAAGCTCGGCCTCGGCGCCGCCCTCGCGGGTTGCATCGGGATCGGCTACGCGCTCGGCGCGCAGCCGCACATGACCGCGACCGTCACCATGCTGCAATCGGCGCGAGCCGAGCTGGCTCAGGCGACACCGAACAAGGGCGGCCATCGCGAACGCGCGCTGGGGCTGATCGATCAGGCCATCACCGAGGTGCGTGCCGGCATCGCGTTCGCGGCGGGCGGCTGACCAATTCGCAAATCAAACCAGGGAGACCATCGATGCGAACCATCCTCACCAGCACCCTCCTGTTGGGAATTCTGACCGTCGGCGCATCTGCGATGCCGCTGGCTTCGATCGACGCCGGATCCAAGCCGGAGGTGATCCAGGTCGCCGGCGGCTGCGGCCCCGGCTGGCACCGCGGTCCGTATGGCGGATGCCTGCGCAACTATGCCAATCCGGCGGCGCACGCCTGCCCACGCGGGTTTCACATCGGCCCCGGCGGCCGCTGCCGCGGCAACGGCAGGTAGGGCCGAGCTGCTCGTGTGTTCAGCTTGCTTACGCAGTCGGCGGCTCGGTGGCGACCGCCGGCTGCGGCTCCTCGACGAATCTGTGCACCAGCCACGATGACACCGTCGCCGGGATGAAGCCGACCAGCCCGTACAGAATCCACTGGATGATGCCGTATTCGGAGCCGTGCGAGGCGTAGTTGAAGGCCGCGAGCAGGAAGGCGATGCCTCCCACCAGCAGCATCCGCAACGTCGGCCCGATGCGCCTGACGTGGAACAGGATGTCGTCGATCGCGCACATCATCAGCGCCGGCAGGAAGCCGAACAGATAGCTGTATTGCAGCGAGGTGACGAAGACCTTGAACAGCTTGGCCACTTCGCCCGGATTGGTGTTGGTCCAATAGCCGGACATGTAGGTCGTGACCAGGAGCAGCGCGAAGCCGCCCAGCGCCGGGCCTACGGCAACGAAGATGAGATATCGCTTCATGCCCAATCTCCTGCCTCACCGGCCCGCCGACCGGGCCAAGCCCGTGCTGATTCCTCAGTCACCCCACAGCGCGAAAGCGTCGTTGAAGGCGCGCTCGCCCGGGGCGCCCTTCTCGATCGCGATGATCGCCCGGCGCTGATTGGTGTAGACCAAGGGAACGTCGAACCAGGAGCGCTCCTTGAGGAGCTGCACGTTGCGGGCGCGATCGGCATCGACGTTGGACAGGCCGACCAGGAAGAAGCCGTCGGTGACCTTGACCGCGAGGCCCGCCAGCGGCGTTCCGCGCGACTGTTCGTTGGACTTCATCAGGATGCCCGGCACGTTGCCGACGCCGCCGCCGTTGAAATCCTGCGGCAGGATGAAAGTGAGCTCGGCGGTGTGGCTCGCCGGCAGCGACGTATCGGTGTTGCGGCGGAACGACATCGTCATCTTGAACTTGCGATCGGGAATCTCGATGTCGGCGCGCACCGCGATGTCGGCCTTCTGCGTGGCCGTCGCCTTGATCTGCTCGGTGCGCCAGACGACCGAGCCGATATATTGCTTGCCCTTCGGATCGGACGGATCCTCGTCGTACAGCACGACGCGCTGCGCGACCGGCGCGATCTGGTCCGAGGACGGCGACTGCCCGACGCGGTCGGTGATCTTCGGCTTGCTCAGCGGCGCGCCGGTGTCCTTCGGCGCCTCGACCGTCGAGGAAGATTTGAACAGGCCGTTGACCATGCCGACCAGCGGCCGGCCCCACAGAATTCCGGCGCCGATCAGGATCAGCACGATCCCGGCGGCGATGGCGGCCTTGAACGGAAAGGTCGAGCCGCTGCGCTCCGACTTCTTCTTGCCCTCGCGATCCGGAGCGGCGCCACGCTGACGGGTCGAGGTGGCCGGCAGCGCGTAGCGCTCGGCCTCCTGGACCGACTCGTCATAGGAGTACGGCGCTTCGGGCAGCGGCGGCCGGTCATCGTCGTCGCCCTCGAGCCGGTCGAGATCGGTGGCCGGAACGTTGGCGTAGGTCTTGCGCGCCGCGCGGTTGGCCTGAGCGGTGGCCTTGCCGAGATCGTCGACATCAGCGGTGATGTCGCGGAAGCCGCGCATGGCGGGCGGCGTTGCCGGATTGCCGTTGTCCTGAGCACCGCGGCGAGCGGCAGCCGGACGTTCGCGCACGGGAGGCGCCGCCCCATCCTGTGGAGGCGTTTGAGGCGGCTGGGGCCGCGGTGGCACGGCTGGTGCGCCAGCCGCAGCCGGCGGCGCTTCCGGTCGCTGATTGCGCGCCGGACGCAGCTCGGCCGTCTCGCCGGCGAGCGGCGGCCGGTCGGCCCGGGCAGCAGCCGGGGCCGCCGGTCGCGGCCGGGGGGCGGCCGTGGCGGCCTGGTCTGGAGTCGGAGTGGGCTGAGCCGAGGGGGGGGCCGGAGCATCCGAACTCCGCGCACCGGCCCGTCGGAGCGCATCACCTGGGCGAGCGGCGCCACTGGACGCCCGCTGCGCCTCGCGGGCACGCTGGGCTGCTTCCGCCTCGACCTTGCGCACGGCCTCCTCGAGCGACAGCCGCTCGCGCGTGATCTCGGACTCGCTGAGCGGCGGCTGGACGCTGCGCAGCTGCGCGATCAACGCCGCCCGCGCCCGCTCGTAAAGCGCACGCCGGCTTTCCCCGGGAGCGTTGGGGTCCAATCCGGCAATGGCACGGGCTATCAGCGGGTAGTAGTCGGCCATATCAACTCAATTCGCGCGCTCAGCTGTCGGGTCCCGTCATGCCTCGAAGGGATTCTGGACCAGAATAGTATCCTCGCGTTCGGGGCTGGTGGAAAGCAGTGCGATCGGGCAACCCACCAGTTCCTCGATGCGCCGGACGTATTTGATGGCCTGAGCCGGCAGATCGGCCCAGGAGCGCGCGTTCGCCGTCGGCTGCTTCCAGCCTTCGATCGTCTCGTAGATCGGTTCGACCCTGGACTGCGCGCCCTCACCTGCCGGAAAATGATCGATCTCCTTGCCGTCCAGCCTGTAGCCGGTACAGACCTCGATGGTGTCGAAACCATCGAGAATGTCCAGCTTGGTCAGCGCAAGACCGTTAATGCCGCAGGTCCGCACCGCCTGGCGAACCAGCACCGCATCGAACCAGCCGCAACGACGCGGCCGGCCGGTATTCGTTCCGAATTCGCGGCCGCGCTCGCCGATCTTGCGGCCGGTCTCGTTGTCCTGCTCGGTCGGAAACGGCCCCTGTCCGACGCGGGTCGTGTAGGCCTTGCACAGGCCGAGCACGTAGCCGATCGCGCCCGGTCCGAGGCCGGCGCCGGTCGCCGCCTGCGCCGCCACCGTGTTGGACGAGGTCACGTAAGGGTAGGTGCCGTGGTCGACGTCAAGCAGCGCACCCTGGGCGCCCTCGAACAGCATGCGCTTGCCTTCGCGGCGCTTGATGTCGAGCAGCCGCCACACGGTCTCCGCGTAGGGCAGCAGCTTCGGCGCCAGCGCCGTCAGCTCGCGCAGGATCTGCTGGCCGTCGATCGGCTCGAGGCCGAGACCCCGGCGCAACGCGTTGTGATGGGCGAGCAGGCGATCGATCTTGTGCGGCAGCGTATCGAGATCGGCGAGGTCCATCAGCCGGATCGCGCGGCGGCCGACCTTGTCCTCATAGGCCGGGCCGATGCCGCGGCGGGTGGTGCCGATCGCGGTCGCGGCGCTCGCGGACTCGCGCAGCGCGTCGAGCTCGCGGTGCAGCGGCAGGATCAAGGTGACGTTCTCGGCAACGCGCAGATTGTCCGGGCTGATGGCGACGCCCTGCGACTGGAGCTTGCCGACCTCGTCGAGGAAGGCCTGCGGATCGAACACGACGCCATTGCCGATCACCGACAGCTTGCCGGTGCGCAGCACGCCCGACGGCAGCAGCGCCAGCTTGTAGGTCGCGCCGTTGATGACGAGGGTATGACCGGCATTATGGCCGCCCTGGAAGCGCACGACGATGTCGGCCTGCTCCGACAGCCAGTCGACGATCTTGCCCTTCCCCTCGTCACCCCATTGGGCGCCGACGACGACCACGTTAGCCATTCGCAGCTCTTTCCTCTGCCAAGATCCAAAACAGCACGATCGGTTCGGACGAAATCGCTTCCGATGCGGGGCCAGCCTGGCCAACCATGCGCCCAGCCCAAATCGCGGCCAGGACCGCTCGCTTGCGAGGCGATCCACCGGATAAAGGAAGCCGCCGGGCTAGGCAAGCGAGAACGGGCCTTCGGAGCACACAACAGCGCCACCAAGCCTTTGATAAGCCCCAAAATTTCAAGCCGCCCCGGCTGCGGATCGGGCGACCCGGCCGTGCGCTTCTGGCGGCGCATCGAGCCGGGCAGTTCCATTGAGCACCCGAACGGCGGCGAATCTACGATCGAAGCGGCCAGCTCTCAGCTCTGGATGCGGCCGTCGACAACCTCGATGATGCGATCGCAGCGCCGGGCCAGATCAAGGTTGTGGGTGACGAGCAGGAAGCTCGTGCCGACCTTCCGATTGACGTCGCGCATCAGGCCAAAGACCGCCTCGGCAGACTTGGTGTCGAGGTTGCCGGTCGGCTCGTCCGCCAGGACCAGATCGGGGTTCATCGCCAGCGCCCGCGCCACCGCGACGCGCTGCTGCTGGCCGCCCGACATGTTGCTGGCGAGATGGTCGGCGAATTTCGCCAGCCCGACCTGGTCGAGCAGCTTCGACGCCTGCGCCTCGATCTCGGGACCCGGGAAGCCGCGATCGACCAGCAGCGGCATCATCACGTTCTCCTTGGCCGTGAAGGCGGAGATCAGGAGATGAGACTGAAAGATGAAACCGATGGTATGGCCGCGCAGATGGGTGAGCTCGGTATCGCCGAGGGCGGCGGTATCCTGGCCCTTGATCGTGAGCCTTCCGGATGTCGGCCGGTCAAGCAGTCCGACGATGTTGAGCAAGGTGCTTTTGCCCGAGCCGGACGGTCCGATCAGCGCGACGAATTCGCCGCGGTCGACCTCGAGGTCGATGTCGTGCAGCACCTCGCTCTCGGTCGGCTGCCCGACATTGTAGGCCTTGCAGACCTTTTCCAGTCGCAGCAGGACCTCAGCCACGGATCGCCACCACCGGATCGAGCTTGGCCGCGCGCAGCGCCGGCGCGGTCGCGGCGAGCAGGCCCGTCACCGTCGCGAGCAGGGCCGTGATGACGAACAATCGGCGTTCGAGGATCAACGGAAACAACTCCGAGCCATCGGCCTGACGCTGCACCGCATGCCAATAGATCAGCGCACCCGCGCCCATCGCCGCGCCGAACAGCGAGCCGACGAAGCCGAGCAGCCCGCCCTGCAGCAGGAACACGCGCAATATCTGTCCGCGCGAGGTGCCCATCGCACGCAGGATCCCGATCTCCTTGGAGCGCTGGATTACCGAGACGATCAGCACAGCGGCGATGCCGAACGCGACCGAGAGCGCGACGAAGACGCGGATCAGCGTGTTGGATGTCGCCTGCGCGCGCACCGCCGTGAAGAACTGGGCATTGGTCTTGATCCAGCTGTCGGCCTTGACGCGATTGGCGGCCTGGATGCGCTGCGCAATGTCCTCAGCGGCATAGATGTCCCGTACCGTCATGTCGATCGTGGTGACGCCGCCGACCATGCCGAGCAGCGACTGCGCCGTGCGCAGCGCGACATAGGCGGAGCGCTGATTGGCGCCCTTGCTGCCGAGGTCGACGAGGCCAGTCACGATCAGCACGCGGTTGGCGCCGGAGGCGGCCTGAACATTGAGCTTGTCGCCGACGATGGCGCCGAGATCCCTGGCGAGCTCGGTACCGATGATGATGTCCTCGCTGGTCAGCCGCGGCTCGCCGGCGACGATGTAGTCCGGCACGTGCACGATTCTGAAGTAGCTCTCCGGCTCGATGCCGGACAGCGTCACGGCGCGGCTGGCGTCGCCGCGAATGGCGAGGGCGGAGCCGGAGATGGTCGGCGACACCGCCGAGATCTCCGGCATCGCCAGCATCTGATTGCGGATCTTCGGCCATTGATCGATCGAGATCACGCGCTGGCTCGGACGCTGCACGATGGCATCCTCGATCACGCCATTGTCGTTGCGCAGGGGACGCGCAACCTGATCCGGCGTCAGCAGCTGGATCTGCGGCTGCGAGGTCAACACCCGCTTGATGAAATTGGCCTCGAGGCCGGCCAGCATCGCCGACATGAACACGATGACGCCGACGCCGATCGCGATGCCGCCGATGATGAACAAGGTCTGCAGCCGGCCCTCGCGCAGGAAGCGTACCGCCGCGATCCACTCGAAGGGCAGCCAGCGATTCACGGCAGCACCGGGCGGAAGCGCTGGCCGGTGAGGATGCCTGAACTCTGCGGCACGGCGATGTCACCGGCACTCAGGCCGTCGACGATCTCGACATGGCTGTTGCCGCGGATGCCGACGCGCACCGGCTGCTTGGCGGCGCGGCCGTCCTTCACGCCGAGCACCCAGGGCTGTCCCGAGGTGATGTCGTGAACCGAGCGCACCGGCAGCTCCAGCGTATCCTTGCGGGAGGCGACCTCGATGTCGACAGACACCGTCATGTCCTGGCGCAGATAGTCGGGCGGGTCCTTGACGATCAGCTTGACCTGGACGGACGCGCGGGAAATATCGATGCCGGGGTTGATGTAGCTGACCACGGCGGGGAAGCGCTTGTCGGGATAGGCATCGGCCGACGCCAGCGCCGTCTGGCCGAGCGCCAGCTTGCCGAGATTGCGCTCGTCGATCTGCAGGACGAGCTGGAGATCGCCGGCAGGTGCCAGGACGAGCAGCGTCTTGCCGGGTTGCGCCACGGTGCCGCGCTCGACACTGCGCGTGATCAGCACGCCGTCGCGTGGCGCCGAGATCGTCGCATAGCCGAGACGCGACTGCGCGGTGTCGAGATTGGCGCGCGCCTGGTTCAGCTGCGTCTCGGCCATGACGTAGTCGCTGCCACCGGGGCTCGCCGTGAAGACCTGGAATTCGGCGGCACGCTTCTGCGCCAGCGCAACGTCGAGCGTCTTCTGGGCCTCGTCGAGCGCCGCGCGCGTCGCATAGCCGTTGCCGGTCAGCTGCGACGTCCGGTCATAGGTCTGCTGGGCATTGAGCAAGGTCGCCTGCACCTGGCGCAACGCCTCCTTCGCCGACGGCAAGGTCAGCTCGGCGAGCTGGCGCATCCGCGCCTCGGCCTGCGCCACCTGCCCTTGTGCCTGCACCACCGCAGCCTTCAGCTCGCGCGACTCCAGCGAGATCAGCGGCTGGCCCTTGGTGACATGCTGGCCTTCCAGCACCAGCACCTCCTCGACCGTGCCGGTGATCTGGCTGCCGATCTCGACGCGGAACGGCGTCTCGACGTGACCGCTGGCAACGACCGTCTCGACGAGGTCGCCGCGCCGGACCTGATCGACGACGATGGCAGGCCCAAGCATGACGCGGACGCTTTGCCAGCCGCCAAGGCCGAGCAGCACGATGATGGCGAGAGCGAACCAGCGATGCGCCCATACCGCCGCCAGGACGGTCGGACCAACGGCGGCTTTCGTGGGGGATGGGAGAGCTGCGGCTTGTTCGGCCATGGTCCTCAATACAAACTCGTCAATGCGGATGATGCCCGGCGACGGGCGCCATCCATTCCTCGGGTGCGGCCGTCAGCCCGCGGCGCATTGCCCGCAAAGCTAGGGGATCGCGGCAGCAGGATGTTGCGCTAGGTCAACCGGCGCACGATCCTTCATGCAAATCAGACAAGATGACCATCACCAATCATCCACGAACATGAACGGATGCATGTGAGCACCGATACGAGCCCCGGCCTGCACCGGTTCTGGCGGCTGTCGCCTGCGCAGGCAGCCGCAGCGCTGGGCTGCGACCTGAACGGCCTCGGCGGGGCCGACGCCGGGCAGCGGCTGCAACGCTACGGCCGGAATGCCGACTCCCCATCCCATGTCGTGGGGCCGATGCGCGCCGTGCTTCGCCGCCTGCTCGAGCCGCTATCGCTGATCCTGCTGGTGGCCGGCATCATCTCGATGGTGACGGGCGACGTGATCGGCGGCGCCATCATCGTCCTCATCCTCACGCTGTCGATCGGGCTCGATACGGTTCAGGAGGGGCATGCCGTCAAGGCGGCCGAGGAGCTCCGCCGCTCCGTGGCCCTGAAGGCCGAGGTCAAGCGGGACGGCGCCTATCGCGAGATCGACGTCGACGCCGTCGTTCCCGGAGACATCCTGCGCGTCCGCGCGGGCGACATCGTTCCTGCCGATGCGCTGATCATCGAAAGCAAGGCCTTCACTGCCGGCGAGGCGGCGCTGACGGGAGAGCCCTATCCCGTGACGAAACAGGCCGGCATTCCCAGCGATGAGAACGACACGTCGAATGTGCTGTTTCGCGGCTCAGTGGCCCAGACCGGAGAGGCCGTCGCGATCGTCGTCAACACCGGGCCGAACACGATGTTCGGCGCTGCCGCCTCGGCGCTGGCCGAAGCGCAGGCCCGCACGCCGTTCGAGCGCGACCTGCACGAATTCGGCCTCGTCATCGCGCGGCTGACGCTGGCCCTGGTCGTGATCGTGCTCACGGTGCGCGTCGTATTCGGCCGCGATGTACTCGACTCGCTGCTGTTCTCGGTCGCGCTCGCGGTCGGACTGACGCCCGAGCTGCTGCCGATGATCACCACCGTGACGCTGTCGCGCGGCGCACTGCGCATGGCCAAGCGCAAGGTGATCGTGAAGCGGCTCGCGGCGATCCATGATCTCGGCGCGATGTCGGTGCTGTGCACCGACAAGACGGGAACATTGACCTCGGCCGAGATCACGCTGGCCCGAAGCGTCGCGCCCGACGGCAGCGACGACCCGCGAGCCGCGGAGCTCGGCGCGATCGCTGCCGCACTCGGCGGTGATCGTGGTTCGCTCGACACCGCGCTCATCGCCGGCGCGGACCTTGAGGCGGCAGGATGGACACTGGGCGGACAGCAGACCTTCGACTTCTCGCGCCGGCTCGGCTCGGTGCTGGCGATCCGCGGGGCAGAACAGATCCTGATCGTGAAGGGCGCGCCGGAGGCGGTGATCGAACTGTGCACGCAGCAGCGGCAGGGCAGCACCGTCGCGCCGCTCGACGACAGCGGCCGCACCGACATGCGCGAGCGCGTCCACGCGCTGGCGCGCGAGGGCCTGCGCACGGTCGCCATCGCGTCACGGCCCTGGACCGGCGTGCCGCGCGAGATCGAGACCGATGACGAGCAGGAGCTGATCTTCGAGGGTCTGTGCGCGTTCGCCGATCCGCCCAAGCCGACCGCAGCCGCGGCCATCGCGCAGCTTGCGCGCGCCGGCATCGCGCTGAAGATCCTGTCCGGCGACGATCCGGTCGTGGTCAAGCGACTGGCCGGGCTGGTCGGGCTGAGAGCGGATCGCGTGCTGTCCGGCAGCGACATCGCCGAGCTCAGCGACGATGCGCTTGCGGTGCAGGTGCGTTCGGCCGATGCGTTCGGCCGGCTCGCCCCCGATCAGAAATCGCGCATCGTCAAGGCGCTGCAGGCCTCGGACCACGTCGTCGGCTTCCTGGGTGACGGCATCAACGACGCGCCGGCACTGAAGGTGGCCGACATCGGCCTGTCGGTCGACGGGGCGACCGGCGTGGCGCAATCGGCCGCCGACATGATCCTGCTCGCCTCCGATCTCGAGGTGGTCGCCGACGGCGTGGAGGAAGGACGGCGCACCTTCGCCAACATCCTGAAATACGTGCGGATGGGCGCGAGCTCGAATTTCGGCAACATGCTGTCGATGGCGGTCGCCTCGATCATGCTGCCGTTCCTGCCGATGCTGCCGACGCAGATCCTGCTCAACAACCTGCTCTACGATCTCTCCGAGCTCGGCATCCCGTTCGATCGTGTGAGTCCGCAGGCCACCGCGCGGCCGCAGCGCTGGGACATGAAGCGGCTGCTGCGCTTTGCCGCGATCATGGGCCCGCTGTCATCGCTGTTCGATTTTCTCACCTTCGGCGCACTGCTGTATTTGTTCCATGCGACGCCCGACGAGTTCCGGACCGCCTGGTTCCTCGAATCGATGGCGACCCAGATCCTCGTCATCTTCATCATCCGGACCAACGGACGGCCGTGGAGCAACCGCGCCGATCCGATGCTGACGGCGTCGTCACTGACCGCCCTCGCCGTCGCGCTCGTCGTGCCCTTCACCCCGGCCGGTGCCTGGTTCGGCTTCGTTGCACCGCCTGCCATCGTGCTGGCGGCCATCGCCGCTCTCGTCATCGTCTATCTGCTGAGTGCGGAGCGTCTCAAATCGGTCGCGGTCCAATCCGGACCACGGCGACGGCACCGTGGACATGCCCCGCATGCCGGCTCCTGAAGACGATCATCGCTGCATGGTCGCGATGCATCTGCCCTCTTGATAGGCAGCGGCAATTGGTGTCTGTCGACCCAGCCGGGGAGAAACTTCGGCCTGGGATCGCCGGGCCGATTGCCGCGGCGCATCAACCGGGTCCAACAGCGCCGCATGTCTGCCGCCGATCGCACCGCGTCCACCGCGCCCGGCTGGATCGCCAACCAGCCCTACATATTGCTGAGCATCACGGCGCTGTGCTGGGCCGGCAACTCGATCGTCGGCCGGCTCGCCGCCGGCCACATCCCGCCGGTGACGTTGTCGTTCCTGCGCTGGTCGTTGGCCTTCCTGCTGATCCTGCCGCTCGCCTGGAAACAGCTGCGCCAGGACTGGCCCGCGATCCGGTCGCGGCTCGGCATCATGATCGCATTGTCCGTGACGGGCATCGGCGCCTTCAACACGCTGCAATACTGGTCGCTCGAATATACGCAGGCCCTCAACACCCTGCTGCTGCAGTCGGCTGGTCCGCTCATCGTGGCAATCTGGTCGATGCTGCTGCTGCGCGTGCATCTGACCCTGGCGCAGGCCATCGGCATCGTGCTGTCTCTCGTGGGCGTGCTGCTCATCCTGACCCGCGGTCACCCCACCGCGCTGGCCGACATCAGCTTCAACAGAGGGGACCTGATCTTCCTGCTGGCGATGGCGGTGTTCGGCTTCTACTCGGTGCTGACGATCAAGCGGCCGCAGATCCACGGCCTGTCGATGGTCGCCTTCACCTTCGGCTGCGGTGCAGCCAGCCTGATTCCGCTGCTGATCTGGGAACTCCACGCGCGGCCGGTCATGGCGTTCGACGCGCAGAACCTGTTGTCGCTGCTCTACGTCGCGATCTTTCCTTCGACGATCGCCTATCTCTGCTTCAACCGCGGCGTGCTCCTGATCGGCGCCAACCGCGCCGCGCCGTTCTTTCACGTGGTGCCGGTGTTCGGCTCGATCATGGCCTTCGTGTTCCTCGGCGAGCAGCCGCAGATCTTCCACGTGATCGGCTTTGCCCTGGTGCTGGCCGGCGTGTTCGTGGCGTCGCGCAAACAGGCGACGTGAGACGCTGCTCCCGGGCGACGGCGCCTGCATGGCACCAATCCCCGGCGGCGCATTGCGCAGCGCCGCGATTTGGCCCACCTTGCGTCCTCCCCCCGCCAGAGCGTCCCGCCTCCCTTGCCCGCCGACGACATCAAGCCATCATCGCCGCTCGCCTGGCTCAACAACCAGCCTTACGTGCTGCTCACGCTGGCTTCGCTGTTCTGGGCCGGCAACATCGTGCTCGCGCGCTACGTCGCCGGGCACGTGCCGCCGCTGACGCTGTCGTGCATCCGCTGGATCGGGACCTTCCTGATGCTGTGGCCGTTCGCACGCACGCACCTGGCGCGCGACTGGCGCACGCTGCTCGCGCACTGGCCGCTTCTGCTGCTGCTGGCGCTGACCGGATTCGCGATCAACAACGCGCTGTCCTATTGGGCCATGCAATACACCCAGGCGCTCAACGGGCTGCTGATCCAATCGTCGACGCCGCTGTTCGTGGCGCTGTGGTCGTTGCTGCTGTTCGGCGTCAGGCTGAGCCTGGCCCAGTTCGCAGGCATCGCGATGTCGCTGAGCGGCGTGCTGGTGATCCTGACGCGCGGCGATCTCGGTGCGCTCGCGGGCATCCAGTTCAACCGCGGCGACCTGATGTTCGCGGGCGCATTGCTGGTGTTCGGCCTCTACTCCGCCGCCATGACGCGGCGGCCGGCGGTGCACCAGTTGTCGCTGATCTCGTCCTGCACGGCGCTCGGCGCCGTTCTGCTGCTGCCGCTGGCGGTCTGGGAATATTCCTCCGGGTTCGTGCTCGCGCCCGACCTGCTCTCGATCGCGACGCTCGGCTACGTCGTCGTCTTCGCCTCGACGCTGGCCTATCTGTTCTTCAACCGCGGCATCAGCCTGATCGGACCGAACCGCGCCGCGCCGTTCCTGCACCTGGTCCCGTTGTTCGGCTCGGTGCTGGCGATCCTGTTGCTCGGCGAGGAGCTCAGGCTGTTCCACCTCATGGGCTATGCGCTGGTCATCGCGGGCGTGATCATCGCCTCGCGCACGGGCGGCCCCAAGATGGCCTGAGCGTGGGGTCCGTTCCAAGCCGCCTCAGGCCGTTCGCACCTTTGCCATGAAGCCATCGACGGCCTGCTGCAGCAGGCCCGACTGGCTGTCGAGCTCACGTGCGCTCGACAGCACTTCCGAGGCGGCCATGCCCGTCGCTTCCGCCGCCTTGGTGACGCCGCCGATATGGGCGCTGATCTCGTTGGAGCCGGCCGCGACCGACTGGATGTTGCGCGCGATCTCGCGCGTCGCGTCGCCCTGCTGCGCGATCGAGGTCGAGATCGAATTGGTGATCTCGCTCATCTGCGCGATGGTCTGGGTGATGCCGCTGATGGCGGTGACCGCATCCTGGGTCGAGGTCTGCATCGCCGCGACCTGCGCCGAAATCTCCTCGGTCGCCTTCGCCGTCTGGTTGGCGAGCGCCTTCACCTCCGAAGCGACGACCGCAAAACCCTTGCCGGATTCGCCGGCGCGGGCGGCTTCGATCGTGGCGTTCAGCGCCAGCAGGTTGGTCTGCGCTGCGATCGAATGGATCAGCTTGACGACCTCGCCGATCTTCTCGGCACCGGTCGACAACACCTGAACGGTGGCATTGGTGCGCTCCGCGTCGCCCACGGCTTTGCTCGCGATCTCGCTGGAGCGGGCGACCTGGCGCGAAATCTCGTTGACCGAGCTCGACAGCTCCTCGGCCGCGGCGGCGACCGTGCCGACATTGTCGTTGGCGCTCTGGGTGGCGGCGCTGACGGTCGAAGCGCGCGAGCTGGCATCGCTCGCGGTCGAGGTCATCGACTGCGCGGTGTGCTGCATGCCCTCGGCCGCCGACGCCACCGAGCGGACGATGCCATTGACGCTGCGCTCGAAGTCGGCTGCGAGGTTCTGCATGGCCGCGGTCCGCTCGGCGGCCGCGCGCTGCTGGGTGGCGGCCTCGGCCTGCTCGAGCTCGCGCATCCGCAGCGCGTTGTCCTTGAAGATCTGGACGGTCGCGGCCATCCCGCCGATCTCGTCGCCGCGGCCGACACCGGGAATCTCGCCCTCGAGCCGGCCGTCGGCGATCTCGCGCATGCGGACGCCGAGACGATCGAGCGGCACGCTGATGCTGCGGCTGATCAGCCAGGCAATCCCGCCGGCGACGACCGCGATGCCTGCGCAGGCCATCCAGATCAGCCATTTCAACGGCTTCATCTTCGCGTCGAGATCGTCGACATAGACGCCGGTGCCCACGAACGTATTCCAGCCGGGAATCATCACCGCATAGGAGATCTTGCGGGTCGGCTGCTCCTGACCGGGACGCAGATATTCGTAGTGCAAGGTGACTTCGCCATCCTTGGCAACGCCGTCGCGCAGCTCGACGACGAGCTTGCGGCCGTTGAGCTCGAAATCGATCACGTTCGAGCCGCGCTGCTTCGGATCCTGGGACAGCACCACATTGCCGTCCATCGTATAGGCGAACAGATAGCCCGTGCCCTTGTCGAAGGTCATCGTTCTCCCGCGATTGACGAACTCGTCGAGCGCAGCCTCCTTCGTCAATTTGCCGGCTTCGACATCCTTGATGAGGCCGAGGGCCATGTTACGCGCGGTCTCGACGATCGCCCGGCACTGTTCGATGCGGGCATTGACCATCTCCTTTTGCATCAGAGTGCCGGCAAACGTACCGGCCGCGGCAAGGCCCAGCATCGCGACGCCGACGACGATGGCGAGCTTGGGGGCAATCTTCAGGTTGTTCAGCAGCACGCAAAGAACTCCGCCCGGTCCCCGATCGACGGCCTCGATCTGTCAAGGTGAGCTGCCGGTTAACTGATCAGGTGATGGTTAGAGTTCGGTTGCGAACGCGCCCCCGTAGAAACCCGGATCAGCTCGGGACAACGGCATCCGGGGCCGGGACCGCGGCGGAGGCGGGCCGCAATGGCGCGAACTCCTCGGCGGTCAGCGTCTCCTTGGCGATCAGGAGGGCGACGCCGCGCTCGAGGTCCGGGCGATGGCTTTCGAGAATCGCCCTGGCACGGGCATCGCCGTCTGCGATCAGATCCCGCACCGCGAGGTCGATCTCGCGCCCGGTCTCCTCGGCCGCCGACACGATCTGATCCTGCGGCTGCAGGAACGAGATCTGTGGACGCGGCGCGTAAGTGCGCTGCCCGACAGTCGCATCCATCCCGTATTTGGTGACCATCTCGATGGCGATCTCGGTCGCGCGCTGCAGATCGTCGGCGGCGCCGGTCGACACGTCGCCGTCGAAGATCAACTGCTCCGAGGCGCGGCCGCCCATCAGGACGGCGATGCGGTTCTTCAGCTCGCTGACCGCGAGCAGAAAGCGATCCTCGGTCGGGCGCTGCATCGTGTAGCCGAGCGCGCCGACGCCGCGCGGAATGATCGAGACCTTCTGCACCGGATCGACGCCGACGAGATTGGCCGCGACCAGCGCGTGGCCCATCTCGTGATAGGCGACACGGCGGCGCTCGGCGGGACTGAGCACGCGGCTCTTCTTCTCGATGCCGGCGACGATGCGCTCGATCGCCATCGTGAAATCGTCGAACGTCACCTCGTGACCCTTGCGGCGGGTCGCCGCGATCGCCGCCTCGTTGATCAGGTTGGCGAGGTCGGCGCCGGTGAAGCCGGCCGTCAGTGCCGCGACCTTGTCGAGATCGACGCTGTCGGCGACCGTGATCTTGCGGACATGCACCTTGAGAATTGCGAGCCGCCCGCCCCTGTCAGGACGGTCGACCAGCACCTGGCGATCGAAGCGGCCGGCGCGCATGAGCGCGGGATCGAGGATCTCCGGCCGGTTGGTGGCGGCGAGCAGGATGACGCCGGAGCTTGGGTCGAAGCCGTCGAGCTCCGCCAGCAATTGATTGAGCGTCTGCTCCTTCTCATCGTAGCCGCCGAGTTGGCCACCCGCGGTTCGGCTGCGGCCGAGCGCGTCGAGCTCATCGATGAAGATGATGCAAGGCGCGGCCTTGCGGGCCTGCTCGAACAGATCGCGCACGCGGGCAGCGCCGACGCCGACGAACATCTCCACGAACTCGGATCCGGAGATCGAGAAGAACGCCACCCCCGCTTCGCCCGCCACCGCGCGCGCGAGCAGGGTCTTGCCGGTGCCGGGCGGGCCGACCAGCAGGATGCCCTTGGGGACGTGTGCGCCGAGCCGGCCATAGCTCTTCGGATCCTTCAGGAACTGCACGACCTCCTGCAGCTCGAACTTGGCCTCGTCGACCCCTGCGACATCGGCAAAGGTGACCTTGGTGTCGGTCTCGACATAGACCTTGGCGCGCGACTTGCCGATCGACATCAGACCGCCGAAGCCTTGGCGGTCCATCACCTTGCGGCCGAGGAACACCCAGATGAGATAGAACATCAGCGCCGGCACGACCCAGGACAGCAGCGTCTGGATCAGCCCGCCCGAGGGCACGCCGGTCACCTTCACGCCCTTCGCGGCGAGCTTCTCGGCCAGCGGCGGATCGACGCGCGCGGTGATGAACGACGTCTTGCCGTCGGACTGCTTGTCCTTGAACTTGCCCTGGATGGTGTCCTGGCTGACCGACACCTCGGAGATCTTGCCCTGCTCGATCAATTGCTCGAACTGGCTGTATGGAATGGTCTCGACCGTGTTGTAGGTCGTCAGCAGCCACTGCAGCAGCAGCATGCCGACGCCGGCGAGGAAGATGTAGCCGACGGCGACGGCCTGCTTGCGGGTGTTCGGGTCGGATTCCATGTCGGCGCTCTCGGTCGAGATCGATCACGGCCGGACAGGACGTGATCAACGGGGTTCCACTCGCGCATAACAGGACCGGGACCGGGCAGCTTGTCATGGATCAAGCGGCACCAGTCCCCCCGCCCGGCACTCAGCCCGACGGCTGCATCACGATCGACTTGTCCTTCGGCCAGCGCACGCGCCAGGCGAAGGCGATATCCTTGGTCTCGCCGGGTTTGGCGTCGATCACCCATTCGACGACGCCACGCCGGTCGCGGACGTTGGTCGAGACCGGCGGCGTGGTCGCAGGAAGCATCTCGACCGTGATCTCTTCGTTCTCGCTGACCGGCAGCTGATCCTGGATCGCGACCTTGACCGGGAAATCATGCGCGTTGCGGACCGTCGTCTTGAAGGCGCGCTCGTCGATCTTCGCCGTCGTCACGATCAGGCCGGCCGAGCCTTCGTTGCGCTTGACGACACTACGCTCGACCTTGACCTTGTCGTCGGCCCCGAAGCCGAGACGAACGGGCTCATCCTTGCCCGCGGCGGCCAATTTGCTGGTGCCGACGAACATGCCGTCGCGATAGATCGAGACCTTGCCCGGCAGCAGCGGCGCGTCCTCCGCCTGTGGGAAGCTCGCTTCGAGATAGGCGGTGGGATCGATGACGGGCGCGGAACGGATCGTCAGTTCGGGCGTGATCGTCGCGGTGGAGATGCGCAGGCTCTTCGCGCCATCATTGGCACCGACGCTGACGCGTCCGGGAAGACGGAAGACGGTCTGGAAGGCGCTGATCTCCGCGACCGTCTGCTGCTCGACGGCCTTGTCCGCGACATCTCCGAACGTCGTCCCTCCGTTAAAGCGAAACTCCTGCCGGCTCTCCATGAGTCCTCGTGCCGCGCTCACGGCGGCCGGCTTCGGCGCTGGCGGTGGCGGCGGCGGATATTGCGCGATGATCGTCCTGAGCTCGGGCGCACTGCCGCCGCGTCCGGTCCGCACCGTCGAAACCGTGAGCGCGACCTCGGGCCAGTCCTCGCCGGTGGCCTGCTGGATCTCGGCGCGTCGCACCAGCTCGAGAGCCGGTTTGTGGTCCTTCGCCGACGTGTCAAGACGCGCGTCATAGAGCGGCACCCAGCGGGCATTGCGCACCGCGTAGGTCACGCGCAAGGTCGCCTTGGTCGCTGCCGCCGCCGACAATTCGATCCGCACCTCCAGCTTGCTCGGGGGCTTCGTCGTGAGATTGTCCTGCAGGCGCGCGATCTCGCGATCGATGTCGCGCTGCTTGCGCTCCGCATCACGGATCGCCGCGTCGGCCTGTCCGACCTCGTCGGCAACGGCGGCGAACGCGGCACGCCATTCCGTGATCGGACGCGCCTCGCCCTTCTCGCCGAGCCCGGCCGGCGATGCCTCGGCAAAACGCTCGGCAAATTTCTTGCGCGCAACAGCCGCTGCAATCGCGCCGTCGAGATTGGCACGCTCGTCCTGCAGCGCTTCGATGCGCTTGTCGATGTCGGGCAGGTTGACGGGCGGCGCCGCACGCGGCGGCTTGGCGTCGACGGTGCCGATCACGAGCTTGGTGCCGGCCTCGCCTTCCACGCGCAGCGAGGACGCATCGAGGCCGAGCGGGAAGTCCTTGGCGATCGCGGTGCTGTCACCTGCGGGAAGGTCGAGCGAGATGACCCGGGTCACCGTCGCGCCATCCGGATAGACCGTCACGGCATCGACGGTGGAGGTCGTATCGACGTTTGCCGCATGGCCGGGCACCGCCGTCAGCGCAGCACCCAGGACGAGACCCGTGGCAAGCAGGCCCTTGTTTCGCATGGTCATCACTTTCTCCGCAGCCCAACGCCCACGGGACCGGGTCAGCCGGTCCTTCATCGGGCGTTAGACGCAGGGAAAGAAAGCCGGGTTCAATCGACGGCTTGAAGGGCCGGTCGCTCGATGGCCCTTCAGAGTCGCAACGGCGACAGGGCCAGAGGCCGCGCCGCCGTTGCAACTCATCTCATCGGACGATCAGAACGCCAG
This sequence comes from Bradyrhizobium sp. HKCCYLS3013, assembly GCF_051167615.1. Classification (NCBI taxonomy): domain Bacteria; kingdom Pseudomonadati; phylum Pseudomonadota; class Alphaproteobacteria; order Hyphomicrobiales; family Nitrobacteraceae; genus Bradyrhizobium; species Bradyrhizobium sp. HKCCYLS3013. The sequence continues at coordinate 118,992 of NZ_JBNPTK010000011.1, read as the reverse complement.
CGCCTTGGCCTGCTTGACCTGCGGCAGCGCCTGGATCTTGGCGAGCAGATCGGCCGGCACCGCACCGTCGACCTCGACCAGCGCGATCGCGTCGCTGCCCGGCGCGACGCGGCCGAGATGGAAGGTCGCGATGTTGATCTTGGCATCGCCCAGGAGGCTTGCGAACTTGCCGATGAAGCCCGGCTTGTCCTCGTTGGTGACGTAGATCATCGACTTGCCGAACTCGGCGTCGACACGGATGCCCTTGATGTCGACGAGGCGCGGCTTGCCGTCGGCGTAGACCGTGCCCGACACCGCGCGCTCCTGGTGCTCGGTGGTGACCGCGACCGTGATCAGGCTCTCATAGTCGCTCTCGCCGGCGCGCAGCACCTCGTCGACGATCATGCCGCGCTCCTTGGCGATCACCGGCGCCGACACGACGTTGACCTCGCCCAGCATCGGCCGCAGCAGCCCCGCCAGCACCGCCGAGGTCAGCGCCCGGGTCTTCATCTCGGCGACGTGGCCTTCATAGGTGATCTGGATCTTGGTGATGCTGCTTTCCGTGAGCTGGCCCGCGAACGAGCCGAGCTTCTCGGCGAGCGCGATGAACGGCTTCAGCTTGGGCGCTTCCTCGGCCGTGATCGACGGGAAGTTGATCGCGTTCGAGATCGCGCCGGTGAGCAGGTAGTCCGACATCTGCTCGGCGATCTGCAGCGCGACGTTCTCCTGCGCTTCCGTGGTCGAGGCGCCGAGATGCGGCGTGCAGATCACGTTGGCATGGCCGAACAGCGGATTGCTGGTGGCCGGCTCCTCGGCGAACACGTCGAGCGCGGCACCCGCGACATGCTTGCTGTTGAGCGCCGCGAGCAGCGCCTGCTCGTCGATCAGGCCGCCGCGGGCGCAATTGATGATGCGCACGCCCTGCTTCATCTTGGCGATCGCCGCGGCATCGATGATGTTGCGGGTCTTGTCGGTCAGCGGCGTGTGCAGCGTGATGAAATCGGCGCGCTTCAGCAGCTCCTCGAGCTCGACCTTCTCGACGCCGAGATCGAGCGCGCGCTCCTCGGTGAGGAACGGATCGAAGCCGATCACCTTCATGCGCAGGCCCTGCGCACGGTCGCAGACGATCGAGCCGATATTGCCGCAGCCGATCACGCCCAGCGTCTTGCCGGTGATCTCGACGCCCATGAAGCGGTTCTTCTCCCACTTGCCGGCCTGGGTCGAGGCGTCGGCCTGCGGGATCTCGCGCGCCAGCGACAGCATCATCGTGATCGCATGCTCGGCGGTCGTGATCGAATTGCCGAACGGCGTGTTCATCACGATGATGCCCTTGGCGGTTGCCGCGGGGATTTCGACATTGTCGACGCCGATGCCGGCGCGGCCGATCACCTTGAGCCGCTTGGCGCGCTCGATGATCTTGGCCGTGGCCTTGGTGGCGGAGCGGATCGCAAGGCCGTCATAGTCGCCGACGATGTCGGCGAGCTTGTCCTTGTCCTTGCCGAGATTGGGCTGGAAGTCGACCTCGATGCCGCGATCCTTGAAAATCTGCACGGCAGCCGGGGAGAGTGCGTCGGAAATGAGAACTTTGGGTTTGGACATGACGATGTTCCTTCACGCCCTCTTTGCGAGGGACGGCGCAGGGCGCCGAGATGAGTTGGAAACTTGTAGGGTGGGCAAAGCGACTTGCCCGCCGTAGCTCTTCGAGCGAAGGCGGGAGCGTGCCCACCGCTCTCTCGCGTGAGGTGAGATAGATGGTGGGCACGGCGCTACGCGCCTTTGCCCACCCTACGCAGCGCGCCTCAGGCGGCCTTCGGCAGCGCGGCCTTGGCCTCGGCGAACGCCCAGTCGATCCACTGCGTCAGCAGCGCGACGTCGCTCGCTTCCACGGTGGCGCCGCACCAGATGCGCAGGCCAGCCGGCGCATCGCGATAGTGTGCGAAGTCGAAGCCGGCGTTCTCCTTCTCGACCAGCGCCACCAGCTTCTTGGCGAACTCCGCCTGCGCATCGGCCGAAAGCGATGTGATCGCGGGATCGATGACCTTGAGGCACACCGAGGTGTTGGAGCGGATAGCGGGATCCTGCGCCAGGAAGTCGATCCAGGGCGTGCGCGCCTTCCAGTCGGCCAGCACCTTGGTGTTGGCGTCGGCGCGGGCGATCAGCGCCTTGAGACCGCCGGTCGACTTGCCCCAAGTCAGCGCATCCAGATAGTCCTCGACGCACAGCATCGACGGCGTGTTGATGGTCTCGCCCTCGAAGATGCCGGCATTGAGCTTGCCGCCCTTGGTGAGGCGGAAGATCTTCGGCAGCGGCCAGGCCGGCTTGTAGGTCTCGAGACGCTCGACTGCGCGCGGCGACAGGATGAGCATGCCATGCGCGGCCTCGCCGCCGAGCGCCTTCTGCCAGGAGAAGGTGACGACGTCGAGCTTCGGCCAGTCAAGCGGCTGGGCGAATGCAGCGGAGGTCGCATCGCAGATGGTCAGGCCTTCACGCGTCGCGCTGATCCAGTCGGCGTTGGGAACGCGGACGCCCGAGGTGGTGCCGTTCCAGGTGAAGACGACGTCGCTGGCCGGATCGACCTTCGACAGATCCGGAATCTCGCCATAGCCGGCATGCAGCTTGGTGACATCCTTGAGCTTGAGCTCCTTGACGATGTCGCTGACCCAGCCTTCGCCGAACGATTCCCAGGCGATCGTGGTGACGGGCCGCGCACCGAGCAGCGACCACAGCGCCATCTCGACCGCACCCGTGTCCGACGCGGGCACGATGCCGATCTTGTAGTCGGCCGGCACTTCGAGAACGTCGCGCGTCAGCTCGATCGCCTGCTTGAGCTTGGCTTTGCCGACCTTCGCGCGATGCGAGCGGCCGAGGGGAGCGTCCTTGAGATTTTCGGAGGTCCATCCGGGACGCTTGGCGCAGGGGCCGGAGGAGAAATGCGGCACAACAGGCCGCTGCGAGGGCTTCGCTGCAGTCATCGTCTATCCTTCCAGATAGTAAGCCTCCCGTTGGGGGGAGGTGTCCCGCCCCGGTGATTACGGGAAGGGTCGTTCCGCGTCAAGGAACTTCGCGCGCTCGCGCCGGCGTTCACGCAGTCGTGCTGGCATGCAAGCGAATGCAATTCATTCCGGCGCGGCACCGACGGGCGACTGGCCAGCCGGAGGACGATGCAGGAAGGTCATCGAGGCGTAGGCGCCGATCCAGGAGCCGACCGCAGCGAACGCGACGTAGATCCAGTTCTCCGTGTAGCTGATCACGGCGAATGACGAGAGCATGTACCAGATCGAGCTCCAGGTCGCGGCCGATACGCGCCGCTTGGCGACGACCGCCGACGTGAACATCACGTAGACCGCGTCGGTCGCCGCCGTCGCCAGCACGACTCCGAAGGCCGTCAGTGGATTGATCGCCGACATCGTCCCCTCCTCTTCGTTGTGCTGCACCATGCGACGTCATTGTTTCGTCGAACGCATCCATGCACAATGACGCGATCTGCACGCGCCGAACAACAAGGATAGAAGAATGGAACGCGTCCGTCTCGGGAGGAGCTCGCTCGACATCACCCGTCTCGGCCTCGGCACGGCGCCGCTCGGCGGCCTGTTCGCGCCGGTCAGCGATGGCGATGCCGAAGCCACGATCGCCGCGGCGTGGTCGCGCGGCGTGCGCTTCTACGACACCGCGCCGCTGTACGGCTTCGGCCTCGCCGAGCAGCGGCTCGGCGCGTTCTTGCGCCGGCAGCCGCGCGACAGCTACGTGATCTCGACCAAGGTCGGCCGGCTGTTGCGGCCGGACCCGACGGCCTCGGGCGAAGACCCGCACTACAAGGGCACGCCGCCGCTGCGGCCACAATTCGACTACTCCCATGACGGCGTGATGCGTTCGGTCGAGGAGAGCCTGGTCCGGCTCGGCCTGGATCGCATCGACATCCTGCTCGTGCACGATCCCGACGATCACTACGACGAGGCCGTGGCCGGCGCCTTTCGCGCGCTGCAGCGGCTGCGCGACGACGGCAGCATCAAGGCGATCGGCGCCGGCATGAACCAGTCCGAGATGCTGGCGCGCTTTGCCGAAGCCGTTCCGGTCGACTGCTTTCTCCTGGCGGGCCGTTACACGCTGCTCGACCAGGGTGCGCTGACGGCGCTGTTTCCGATCTGCGAGAGGCAGAACATCGCCATCATCCTCGGCGGCATCTACAACAGCGGCATCCTCGCCAATCCTCATGGGCCGGCGAAGTTCAACTACGAGGATGCCGATGCCGCCCTGGTGGCGCGGGCACGCCAGCTCGACGCGCTGTGCAGGCAGCACGGCATCGAGCTCAAGGCGGCCGCGATCCAGTTCTGCCTGGCCCATCCCGCGGTGACCGTCGGCCTGCAGGGCGCGCGCAATGCGCAGGAGGCGGCCGACAACATCGCGCTGGCGCACGCGCCGATCCCACCCGCGTTCTGGCGCGACCTGCGCGCCAGCGACCTGGTCGACGCCCGCGCGCCGCTGCCGGGAGAGGCGCCATGAGCCGCGTCATCGATGCGCATCAGCACTTCTGGGATCCCGGTCGCGCCGACTATCCATGGATGGCCGGTGACGCGCTGGCGCCGATCCGCCGGCCGTTCGGTCCCGCCGATCTCGCCCCGCTGCTGGCCGAGAACGGTCTCGACGCCAGCATCCTGGTGCAGACCCGGTCGTCGCTCGACGAGACCGAGGAATTCCTGCGCATTGCCCATGCGACGCCGTTCGTCGCCGGTGTCGTCGGCTGGGTCGACCTGACCGATCCATCGGTGGGACCAACGATCGACCGGCTGCGCGGCCTGCCCGGCGGGGACAGGCTGGTCGGCATCCGCCACCAGGTCCATGACGAGGCCGACCCGGCATGGATCTTTCGCGGCGACGTCAGGCGCGGCCTCGACATCGTGTTCGCCCGCGATTTGACCTACGATCTGCTGGTGCGCACGCGCGAGCTGCCGGCGGCGATTGCGACGGTGCGCGCTTTTCCGAGGGCGCGCTTCGTGCTGGACCACGCCGCCAAGCCGCCGATCGCCACCGGCTTCGATCAGGACTGGGCCGATCGCATCGCCGAGCTCGCGGCCTACGGCAATGTCTGGTGCAAGGTGTCGGGGCTCGCCACGGAAGCCGTCTGGACCGACTGGGACGCGGAGCGGCTGCAGCCCTATGTGACACATGTGGCGCGCTGCTTCGGCGCCGACAGGCTGATGTTCGGCTCGGACTGGCCGGTCTGCCTGCTCGCCGGCAGCTACCGTGAAATCAAGCAGGCGCTCGAGCACTGCCTGACACAGCTCGGCTCGGACATCCGCGACAAGGCGTTCGGCCCGAACGCCGTCGCGGCCTACCGCCTGCCGCGCTGATCAGAACCGCATCACCATGCCGAAATGGCTCTTGGCGAAGCCGAGCCGCCCGTAGAAGCGCTGCGCGTCGGTGCGGCTTTGATGCGTCATCAGCTCGACCAGATTGCAGCGCTGCTTGCGCGCCTCGGCGATCGCCCATTGCAGCAGCTGCTCGCCGATGCCGCGGCTGCGGCGGTCGGTGGCGACCCGAACATCCTCGACCAGCGCGCGCGACGCACCTTGCGAGCTGAGCCCGGGCAGGATGCAGAGTTGCAGGCAGCCGACCACCCGGCCCGCCTCCTCGGCAACGATCAGGGTGATGTTCCCATCCCGCGCGATCGTCTCGAACGCGTCGTAGTAGGACTGCGGCAACGGCTGCTCGAGGCGTTCGCGCGCCCGACCGAGATGATCGTCGGCGAGCATGGCGACAATGGCAGCGACGTCGTCGCGCTGCGCAGGACGGATGCTGATGGACATCGGCATACAGGACAGGCTTGCAATCAGCTCAGAACTTGTAGCCGAGGCCCGCGCGCACCGTATTGATGCTGGTGTCGACCGTCGAGGTGAAGCGGACGTATTCGTATTCGGCCCGCGCAAACAGGCCGCCGACCAGATTGACGTCGACGCCGAGACCGGCGCTGTAGCCGTAGATCAGGTGATTGTGCTGAAGGTTGTTGGCGCTGAGCGGCGCAAGCGGCGTGTAGGTGCCGAGAAAGGTCGTGCTGACCCGGTCCTGAACCGTCACGGACTGGCCGATATCTGCGTTGCCGAGTGCAAGGCCGAAAAATGCGTAGGGCAGGAAGCAGCCCATCGCATAGCCGGCACGACCGCGGATCGTCGCCATGTCGGTGATCGAGATCTGCGAGGACTGCGTCGACGTCACGGCGTGGAAGTTGCCGTCGGTCAGTGCGGCCGTGCTGACGAGCGTGCGGCTCGAAGAGGCCATGCCGCCGTATTTGCCGTGCAGATAGCTCGCCTCGACGCCGAGCACGACGTCGTCCCACTGACTGTTGTAGCCGACGAAGGCGCCGAAGCCCGATGCGCGCGAGGATTGCTTGCCGAGGTTCGGGTTCCAGGACGAGACCTGCATCTGGCTCTCGATCAGCGTGTTGGCCAACACCGCCGCCGTCATGTTCTTCGTCGAGCCGTTGAAGTTCTCGTCGGACGAGCCGTAGCCGCCCTGGACGCCGACGTAGTAGCCGTCCCAGTTGACCCGCGAATTGTTGAGGCCCTCGGTCAGGCCACCGCGCAGGATCGGAAGGTCGGCCAAGTCCGCGGCCTGGGCCGCAGAGATCATGCCGCACACCGAAACCGCCACCACCAGGCTACGCATCGCAACGCTCCAATCAGCACTTGACTCTCTGTTCCGATCATCGCGCGTTAACCTTAATCATTCGTTGTCGCAGCGCCCTGCACGGAAATTCTTTCAGCGGAATCGCGCGCGATTCGCCCGATCAGAAAACGCAAAAACGGCGCGGGAGGCCCGCGCCGTTCGTTCGATTGCAGTGAGGACGATCGCTCGACTCAGCCCTTGCGGATCAGCGCCGGCATGGGCGGCGGCGGGGGCTGGTCGAAGTTCCAGCGCACGCCGAGCTTCAGGTCGTGCGAGGTGATGTCCTTGAACTTGAAGACGTTGCCGGTGGTGTTGCCGACATAGTCGGACAGGACGCCGGTCTGGCCTTGGCCGAGATCGACGTAGCTGTAGGCCAGCTCCAGCACCAGGTTGGGATTGACGTTGTAAGCCAGACCGGCATGGGCCGCCCAGGCGAAATTCCATTTCGAGGAGGTCGGCGCCGTTGCGAAACTGGTGGTCGTGAACGGCAGGTTGTTGATGCCCGTGTCGGTGAAGTTCGAGACCGTCACCCGCGCACCGCCGACGCCCGCGCCGATGAACGGCGTCACGCACCACCAGGTGCCGAGGTCGACATAGGCGTTGGCGAGCACCAGCCATTCCGACTTGCTGCCACTGTAATTGTCGATGCCGCTATAGGGCACGCCGCCCGCCGTCGCATTGAAGCGGTCGGTGGCCTTGAAGTTCGAATTGCCGCGATACTGGCCGGTCACGTCGGCGCGGAACCAGCTGTTGAAGCGATAGCCGACGCCGACGCCGTAGATGCCCGCGGTATCGAACGCCGAGGTCTGATTGAACGACGTCATCGGCGTATAGGCCGACTCGCGCGAATAATGGACGTCCTTGACCTTCTGATTGCTGAAGCCGATGTCGCCGCGCAGATACCAGCCGCCGAAATCTGCCGCCGGCGGCGGCGCGTAGACCGGAGGCGGCATGATGGGCATGTCGGCCGCAAAGGCCAGAGTGGAAAACAGAGAGGCCGCTCCGGCGGCGATCAAAGACATAACGCTACGCATTGGCTTCGTCCCTTTGGCCGGTGAGGCAATCGAGAACCTGGCCCCACATCACAACTGACGGCCCTACAATCGCACCAAATGCTTAAGCGGCGCTTAACCCTAATAATTAAGGTTGATTTTCCATGAGCGAGTGGGAACCGTTAACGGCCGAACAACTCATCCTAACAGATCGTTAGCGGCTGCGCCGGGCGATGCAGGCAATGCGAACTAATTAGTCGACCGACCCGGCTCATGGCGAAGCCATGCCTTCCAAATACCGATCCGCCGTACGAAATGGTTGAACGACGCGATCAGAAGCATCCTGGCGACGTACTCGGACGCGAGAAGATCGTGAGCCAGCAAAAAGGCCTGCCATCTGACGATGACAGGCCACAATCGAAAATATGATCGCCGGTGATCAGGCGGCAGCAGCAGCCGCATTGCCCACCGCGGCCACGATCTCGTCGACGACCTCCTCGACCAGGTCGCGGTCGTCGCCCTCACCCATCACGCGGATCACCGGCTCGGTGCCGGAGGAGCGCACGAGCAGTCGGCCATGGCCGTTGAGGCGCTTCTGTCCGGTATCGATCGCCGACTTCACCTCGTCCGCGTCGAGCGGCTTGCCGCTGCGATAGCGCACATTCTTGAGGATCTGCGGCAGCGGATCGAAGCGGTGGCAGACCTCGGACACCGGACGGCGCAGCCTCTGCACCGTCGCCAGCACCTGCAGCGCGGCGACGAAGCCGTCCCCCGTGGTCGCGTAGTCCGAGAGAATGATATGGCCCGACTGCTCGCCGCCGAGATTGTAGCCGTCGGCCAGCATGCGCTCGAGAACGTAGCGGTCGCCGACCGGCGTGCGCACCAGTTCGAGCCCCTGCCCCTGCAGGAAGCGCTCGAGACCGAGATTGGACATCACGGTCGCGACGATACCGGCGCGCGCCAGGCGGCCGTCCTCCTTCCAGCTCTGCGCGATGACGGCAAGCAGCTGGTCGCCATCGACGATGTGGCCGCGCTCATCGACCAGGATCACGCGATCCGCGTCGCCGTCGAGCGCGATGCCGATGTCGGCGCGCATCTCACGCACCTTGCGGCACAGCGCCTCCGGCGAGGTCGAGCCGCATTCCTTGTTGATGTTGAAGCCGTCCGGATCGACGCCGATCGAGATCACGTCGGCGCCGAGCTCCCACAGCGCCTCGGGCACGACCTTGTAGGCCGCGCCATTGGCGCAATCGACCACGACGCGCAGGCCGTCGAGCGAGAGGTCGCGCGGCAGGGTGCGTTTGGCGAATTCGATGTAGCGATCGTGCACGCCGTCGATGCGGCGGGCGCGGCCGAGGCTCGCGCTCTGCGCCAGCTTCTTGTCGAGCGATTCATCGAGCAGTTGCTCGATCTGCCTCTCGACATCGTCGGACAGCTTGAAACCCTGCGGCCCGAACAGCTTGATGCCGTTGTCCTCGAACAGATTGTGCGAAGCCGAGATCATGACGCCGAGATCGGCGCGCATCGACTTGGTGAGCATCGCGACCGCCGGCGTCGGCATCGGGCCGACCAGCAGCACGTCCATGCCGACCGAGGTGAAGCCGGCCACCATGGCGTATTCGATCATGTACCCGGAGAGGCGCGTATCCTTGCCGATCACCACGCGGTGGCGGTGCTCGCCGCGCTGGAACAGAAGACCTGCGGCCTGCCCCACCTTGAGCGCGAGTTCCGGCGTGATCAGGCCGTTGGCGCGGCCACGAATCCCATCGGTCCCGAAATAGTTACGGCTCATATGACCCCCAGCAACGGCTTCTGGATTTCGTTACCGGCGGGTGCGAATCACGGGAGCCGCCCTGCCGGTCAGCCCGCGGGTTATAGTCGCCTTAAGGCTAAGATGGCTTCAAAAAATATGATGAATCATTACCACGAAACCGCCATAGCCTCTGTAAGCCGTTGTTAAGGCTAATTTTTCATTCGACCTGACGGCTCCGGAGGGCTCGCCCGCCGGAGCCCGCCGCAGCCGGAATGTGCTCGCTCCGGCAGCCCCGACGTCGTGTTGCGTGACGCGCGCAGTTTGCCCTGCCTTGCCCAGACGCCGTTGCGGTTCCCAAGTTGGATTTGGCAGGCGCCGCAAAGATGCTAGATGACTGCCCCAGCCTTAAGAAACGAGACGCCGGTGGGGAGCCGAAGACCGCGATGAAACACGTCACCTGCATTGAAGACCTGCGCCTGCTGCACAAGCGCCGCGTGCCCAAAGCCTTCTTCGACTACGCCGATCGCGGCTCCTATGCCGAGGAGACGCTGCGCGCCAACCGCGACGATCTGCAGAAGATCAAATTCCGCCAGCGCATCCTGGTCGACGTGTCCAAGCGCGATCTGTCGACGACGATCCTCGGCGAGCCCGCGTCGATGCCGCTGATCCTGGCGCCGGTCGGCCTCCTGGGCATGCAGCATGGCGACGGCGAGATTCACGCCTGCCGCGCGGCGCAGGCCGCCGGCATCCCGTTCACGCAGAGCACGATGTCGATCTGCTCGATCGAGGACATCGCTGCTAGCGTCGAGAAGCCGTTCTGGTTCCAGCTCTACGTCATGAAGGACCGCGGCTTCATTAAGGCCCTGGTCGAGCGCGCGATCGCCGCGAAGTGCAGCGCACTATGCCTGACCGTCGACCTGCAGGTGATCGGCCAACGTCACCAGGACATCAAGAACGGCATGAGCGTGCCGCCGGAATGGACGCTGTCGAAGCTGTTCGATTTCGCGATCAGGCCGGCCTGGGTGCAGGGCGTGCTGCAGGGCAAGCGCCGGACGTTCGGCAACATCGCCGGCCACGTAAAGAACACCGAGGATCTCACCAAGCTCTCGGCCTGGACCGCGGCGCAGTTCGACACCTCGCTGAACTGGAAGGACGTCGACTGGATCCGCTCGATCTGGCCAGGCAAGCTGATCATCAAGGGCATCCACGACATCGAAGACGCCAAGCTCGCGGTCGAGACCGGCGCGCAGGCGATGGTCGTCTCCAACCACGGCGGCCGCCAGCTCGACGGCGCGCCGTCCTCGATCCACGTGCTGCCCGGCATTGCGGAAGCAGTCGGCGACAAGATCGAGATCATGTTCGATGGCGGCATCCGCTCCGGCCAGGACGTGATGCGCGCGCTCGCGCTCGGTGCCAAGTCCTGCATGCTCGGCCGTGCCTATGCCTACGGCCTCGGTGCCGGCGGCCAGGCCGGCGTCGCCAAGGCCATCGACATCATCCGCAACGAGCTCTTGACGACGATGGGCCTGTGCGGCGTTAACACGGTGGCCGAGATCGACCGCAAGGTGCTGGCGGATTAGGCGGAGTTGGGTCGAGGGTCTAAGGGGAGAGGGAGCGCACCGTGCTCGCGGCGCCGCCTACATCGGCGGCGTCAGCCCGTCGCGGCCGACGCTGACGCGGCTGGTCTCGAGCGAACCATCAGGCAACGGCTTGACGATCGCAATCACCTTGGCGCCGGCTTTCAGCTCGGTCTTGTCGCCCGGCACGAAGGTGACGATCGGCGTGTCCGGCGCGATGTCGACGCGCTTCTCGCCGCCCTTGTACTTGACCAGCAACGTATGACCGTCGGTCGAGACCGAGCTTTCGGATACGGTGGCGTTGGTCATGCTCGAGTTCGGCTTCAGGTCCCACGACCGCGAGCCTTCGCCCGTGCCGCGCATGTCCTCGGGAAAAATGTGGATCTCGACCGCCTTCGGCGCGCCGTCCGGACCGGGCACCGTGGTGGCGCCGATGAACGAGCCCAGCTTGATGTCGGAAAGCTGCGCCTTGACGACACCCGAGACGCGCAGATCACCGGCCATGCGGAGCTTGAAGATCTCGCCGCTGCGGGCTTTCACCGTCATGGTATCGGCGTCGACGCTTTCGATGGCGCCGCGCACGCGCGTCGGCACTGGCGCCTGCTGCGCGATGGCGGTCAGCGACGCCGCCGCAACCATTGCGAGCGCGGCGACCGGACGGATCAGAACGAGACGGGCAGACATGCTGAAAACTCCGAGGGCTCGAGAGACGCGTTCCGCGCTCGTATCGGAGACGCGGGCATCTGACGAGTGAAACGCCGGAGAGGGCCGCTCATTCCACACTCAAGCCCTTGTGAGATCAGCCTCGACCAACGCGCGCAGTTCGGGCGTGACCTGGGGGCGGCGGTGGAACCACAATTCGAAGCCGCGCACCGCCTGGTGCAGCAGCATGCCGAGCCCATCGGCGGTGCGCAGGCCCCGCGATCGCGCGGCGCCGAGCAATCGCGTCTCCAGTGGCACGTAGACGAGGTCGGCGACCACGGCGTGCGGCGACAGCAGATCGACGTCGAGCTCGAGCGGCGGCTGGCCGTGCATGCCGAGCGAGGTGGTGTTCACGAACAGGCCCGCGCGCGGCAGCAGCGCGCCGACGCGATCCCAGCCTTCGGCAACGACCCGGTCGCCGAACTGATCGGCCAGCGCCTGCGCGCGCGCAGCGGTGCGGTTGACCACATGGACGCGGCCGATGCCGCGCTCGAGCAGACCGAACACGACGGCCCGCGCCGAGCCGCCAGAGCCGAGCACCAGCGCCTCGTCGGTGCGGTCCCAGCCCGGGGCGGCGGCATCCAGGTTGCCAATAAAGCCTTCGACGTCGGTGTTGGTGGCCCGCAGGATGCGGTCCTCGTACCACAACGTATTCGCGGCGCCGACGGCACGGGCGCGCGCGTCCGGCTCGGTCAGCTCCAGCACGCGCTCCTTGTGCGGAATGGTGACATTGGCGCCGACGAAGCCGCGGCGGTCGAGATGCGTGACGAAATCCGCAAGCTCTTCCGGCGGCACCGCCTCGATGGTGTAGCCGCCGGCAATGCCGAGCTCGTGCAGCCAATGATGATGGATCAGGGGCGAGCGCGAATGCGCGGCAGGCCAGCCGATCAGGCACGCGGCGCGGGGTTTGGCGGCGACGGTCATGGCCGTGACATCGGACAAGCTCCGGCCGGAGTCAATGCTGCGGGCCGGTCGAACCGGCCGCGACGACGAAGCCGGCCGTCGGTGCGCCTCGGTGGAGACCGGCGCGCGAGGCCGGACTCAGCTCGCCGCCAGCCCGTCGGAGATGTCCTCCTGCGGCGTCTCCTTGCCCTTGATGTCGGCGACCGCGCGCTCGATGGTCTCGCGGAAGCGCACCAGCGGCGGCCGCACGCCGTGGGTCAGCAGCGCCCGGCGCACGGTCGGTGATGCGCCGGTGATGAACAGGCGGATGCCCTGGCGCCTGGCCTTGGCGGCGACGCGGCTCATGGCGTTGGCGGCTGTCGAATCCAGGAACGGCACCGCTGCGAAGTCGACCACGAAGGCCTTGCGGCGGTCCGCGATCGAGTCGAGCACGGTGCCGACGGTCGAGGCGGCGCCGAAGAAGAACGCGCCGGTGATGCGATAGACCAGCACGTCCTTGTCGGCGCTGAGCTTCGGATTGTACGGCACCCGCGCCTCATCCTCGAAGTCGGCGCGGTCCTTTGCGGCCAGAGGCGACCCGCCCTCGACGCCGGTCATCTGCGCCATGCGGTTGATGAACAGCACGGCGCCGAGCGCGAAGCCGACCAGGATGCCCTCGGTGAGATCGCGGAAGATCGTCAGCCCGAAGGTTGCGAGCAGCACCGTGGCATCGCCCCAGGACGATCGGATCAGGGTGGCGAACTCGTGCTTCTCGGCCATGTTCCAGGCGACAACGACGAGCACCGCGGCAAGCGCCGACAGCGGGATGTAGCTCGCCAGCGGCGCTGCGATCAGCATGAACACCAAAAGAAACAGCGAATGCAGCATGCCCGACACCGGCCCGCGCGCGCCGGCGCGGACGTTGGTCGCGGTGCGCGCGATGGTTCCGGTGACGCAGATGCCGCCGAACAAGGCCGAGCCGATATTGGCAAAGCCCTGCGCCACCAGCTCGCAGTTGGAGCGATGGCGGCGGCCGGTCATGCCGTCGGCGACCACGGCCGAGAGCAGCGACTCGATCGCCCCGAGCAGCGTGAAGGCAATCGCATCGGGAAACACCGCCTGGATCTTGGCAAGCGAAAACGCCGGCAGCGCCGGTGCCGGCAGCTCGCGCGGGATGCCGCCGAAGCGGGTGCCAATGGTCTCGACGGGAAGCTGCAACGCGTAGGTGATGATGGCGGCGACCACGACCGCGATCAGGATGCCGGGCCAGGTCGGCCGCAGATGCTTGAGGCCGACGATGATCGCGATCGACAGCGCGGCCGTCGCGACCGCAGGCATGGTCGCGGTCGGCGCGCCATGCGCGAGCGCCGCGAGCTTCGGAATCAGCTCGCCCGGCTCCTTGCCCGCAAGCGTGATACCGAACAGATCCTTCAGCTGGCTGGCAAAGATGATGACGGCGATGCCCGCGGTGAAGCCGACCGTGACCGGATAGGGAATGAACTTGATGTAGGTGCCGAGCCGCAGATATCCGGCGATCACCAGCATTACGCCGGACATCATCGCCGCGATCAGCAGGCCATCGAGACCCTGGCGATCGACCGTCGCAGCGACCAGCACGATGAAGGCACCCGCGGGACCGCCGATCTGAAAGCGGCTGCCGCCGAGCAGCGAAACCAGGAAGCCGCCGACCACGGCGGTGTAGAGGCCGCGCCCCGGCGAGACACCGGAGGCGATCGCGATCGCCATCGACAGCGGCAGCGCCACGATCGCTACCGTCAGGCCCGCCAGCGCGTCGGCACGAAAGTCGCTGAGGCCGTAGCCCTCGCGCAAGACCGTCAGGAGCTTGGGGGAATAAAGCTCGGCGAAGGTCGGCTCATGATGTCCGACCCGCCCGTGCGAACGGTGTTCGTTTGCGATGCTCATGCCGACCACGCTCCCGTCGCCTCATCGGACCGCGGCGCAGCCGACGATGCGTCCCACACGAAGCGCTCAGGAGCCCCGTGGCGCGCGATGAGCCTAGCTCGCGTCATCGCGCACAATGTCAGTTTGACGGCCCATGCGGCGAGGCGGCCCCGGGTCCTTCAGGCGAACACCACGCCCGCCATTCTCACTGCGGGAATGCTCACCGATCAGATCCACGCCCGCACGATTGAGCGCATCGACGACCTTGGTCAGCGAGTCCACCACGCCGCGGACGTTGCCCGTGGAGGCTTCCATCCGCTGGATCGTCGGCAGCGACACGCCGGCCAGCTCGGCCAAGGTTCTCTGATCTATCCCGAGCAGCGCTCGCGCTGCCCGCATCTGGAACGACGTGATCACAATGGCCTCACGTGGGAGACACCATAAATGATGTCTGAAACAAAGACAATGATGTAAAATACATCATAAATCGATTTCGGGCGCAAGCTGGAACCCGACCTTCGCCGTTGTTCCCTGCGCGCGAGCGGAGGCCGTGACGCAATCCGGCCCGCCATCCTGAGAGAGGATGACGGGCCGGTGCTGTTCGGCGCGGTGCGTTCCGCTCAGGCGGCGTCGCGGTGGGACGCGATGATGTGATCGGCGGCGCGGCCGGTCACCTCGGCCATATGGTCGAACTGGCGGGTGAAGCTGCCGGCGCCGGCGGTGGCCGAGCGCAGTTCGACGATCAACTCGCCGATCTCCGCCTCCGGCATCATCGCCCGCACGCAGTCCCAGCCCGGCCAGCCGTCACGGGTATCGAAGGACAGGATCTGGCCGCGCCGCGCCGACAGGATCGCGTTGATCCTGGCGGTCGCTTCCGTCGGGCAGACGATCTCGACGGTATGGATCGGCTCCAGCAGCACCGGCGCGCATTGCGGCAGGCCTTCGCTGACGCCGGCCCGCGCCGCGGTGCGGAACGCGAGGTCGGACGAATCGACGCTGTGATAGGAGCCGTCGGTGAGCGTCACCTCGACGTCGATCACCGGAAAGCCCAGGGGGCCGCGGGCCATTGCGTCGACGACACCCTCCTCCACCGCCGGGATGTAGTTGCGCGGCACCGCGCCGCCGACCACCTTCTCGGCGAAGCGGAAGCCTACGCCGCGCGGCAGCGGCTTGATGTCGAGCACGACGTCGCCGAACTGGCCGTGCCCGCCGGACTGCTTCTTGTGGCGGCCGCGCTGCGTGATCGGCTTGCGGATGGTCTCCTGATAGCCGATCGCGGGCTGGTGCGATTTGACGTTGACGCCGAAACGGTCGCGCAGCCGCTCCAGCGCGACGCGCAGATGCATCTCGCCCTGCCCCCACAGCACGGTGTCGTGGGTGCGCGGGTTCTGCACCATGGTCAGCGACGGATCCTCCTCATGCAGCCGCTGCAAGGCCTGGCCGAGCTTGACGTCGTCCTTGCGGTCCACGGCGGCGATCGAGAGCGCCAGCACCGGCGGGCACGCCTCCACCTTTGCCAGCGGCGGTGGCGCCGTCTTGCCGGTCGCAACCGTATCGCCGGTCTTGACCGCATCGAGCTTGCCGAGCGCCACCGTGTCCCCGGCCTCGGCGCCCGCGCGCTTGCTGTCATAGGCGCCGGTGGCAGCCAGGATGCCGGACACGCGCGCCGCCTCGCCCGAGGCGGCATGCAGCGTCGCGCCGTCGTCGAGATGGCCGGACAGCACCCGCGTCAATGACAGCTTGCCGCCATGCTGCAGATGCAGCGTCTTGAAGACATAGCCGAGCGCCTCCTTGGTGTCCTTCACACCGAGCCGCCGCGCGGTCTCGGCGATTCCGGGCGCCTCGTGGCGCAGCGCCTTCATCAGCCGCAGCACGCCGTTCTCGCGCAACGCCGAGCCCAGCAGCACCGGGCAGATCAGTCCCTCGCGCAATTCGCGCGCGAGATCATCGAACACGGCGTCGCGCGGCGGCGGGATGTCCTCCAGCAGCTGCTCCATCAGCGAATCGTCGTGATCGGCGAGCTTCTCCAGCATCGAGAAGCGCGCCTCCTTCTCACGGTCGAGATCGCCGCCTTCGAGCGCGATCACCTCGCTGGCCTTGTGCTCGCGATAGATGAAGGCGCGCTCCAATGCGAGGTCGACGAAGCCCTCGATCAGCTCGCCGTTCCAGATCGGGATCTGGCGCAGCACCAGCGGCACGCGCGAGGCCGGCTGCAAGGTCGCGAGCGTCTCCCTGATGCGCGCATTGGCGCGGTCGATCTTGTTGAGGAACAGGAAACGCGGGATGCGCAGCTCCTCGAGCTCGCGCAGGATGATCTGCAATTGCGGCAGCTTCTTCTCATCGGCCTCGCAGACCACGATCGCGGCATCGACCGCCGGCAGCGCGGCGCGCATGTCGTGGATGAACTCGATCGAGCCGGGACAGTCGAGGAAGGTGTAGCTGTCGCCCATGAAGGTCGTCGTCGCCGCCGTCATGGCGACGCTCATCTTGTGCTGGCGCGCCTCCGGGCTGGCATCGCCGACGGATGTGCCGGCGTCGACGCTGCCCGCGCGCGCGATCGCGCCCGTCCGCGCCAGGATCGCCTCCAAGAGAGTGGTTTTACCGCTTTGGAAAGGGCCCACCAGCGCGATGCACCGTGGACCTCGGGGACTTCTCAGGTCTTGTCCCATTCGCCGCCTCCTCGTTGTGGAGCTCGGCCCTTGATTGGGTCGGCAAAGCCGAATGCTCTGCCTCGGCTGCCGCTTTGGCAAGCAGGCGGCCTGCGAAAAACGTTGCTGCAGTGCGGGGGATCCCACCGTCTTCCCGCACGATGGCGGGAAGAGCGCTGTTCACGGCAAAGGGAAGATCACCGACCCGGGCGCAATTCGAGGCTTTGCAGCCCCGCCGCGACGCTGATGCCGACCTGGCCCTGGACGCTGAGCGGCTGCAGCGCGATCGAGTTGGCGGAGCCGCCGACCAGCACGTTGCCGCCGACACCGACGCCGACCGCGGCCGAACCCTGCGCACCGGCATAATCGCCGGAGAGATCGCCCGGCCCGAGCCGCGCGACCGGCGCATAGACCACCCAGGCCAGCAGCGATTCCTGGGTGATGCCGAGATCGAGGCCGACCTTGCGGATGGTCGCGACGTAACGATCCTCCGGCAGCCCGTCGGCGCGCAGCACGCAGCCGAGATGGGTGACCGAGCCGACGATGAAGCCGACGCTGGCGCCGCCGCGGCATTCGAGGACGCCGACCCGCACGCGATCTTGCGCCTGGGCAGCGCCGCCGATGCAGAGGACGGCCGCAGCGGTGAGCCCGGCGAGGATGGTCGAGCGCATGAATAAAACTCCGGCTGAAATGAACATGTGATGCGGCGCTCGGTGATCGGGACTGATGATCACGAGCCATCACATCTATGCCACAAGGCTTACAGCCGCACCAGAAGCGGCGCGCCGTTCATCTGGCTGAACGACTCACGGCCTCGACCAGCGCAGCGCGGCTGCGAGGCATTGTCGCCGTGCTCAGCGATAGTAGCGCGAGAAGTAGGACGAGGGCTGGCTCGGGCTCGGATGGATCGGCAGCAGCGGCACCAGCTCGACCTCGGTGATTCCCGCGGCGAGGTTCATGCCGGTCTGCCCCTGCAGGCTGATCGGCTGCAGTTGGGTGGCGCGATCGGTGTCGCGCACCAGGAAGCTGCCGCCGAAGCCGACCAGCGCGGCGGCGTTGGCCGACAATCCGCCATAGCGCCCGCGCAGCTCGCTGCGGCCGAAATCGTTGACCGGCGCGTACACCGCCCACGCCATCCGGGTCTGATCCGTCAGTCCGAGATCGAGACCGTAGCGGCGGACCTTGGCGACATAACGCTCCGGCGCGCGGCCCTGGCTGCGGAAGACGCAGCGCAGACGGGCCTGTGACATCACGAGCTTGCCGGCCGTCCGGCGGCCCTCGCACTCCAGAACCCCCGCACGCATCGGGCGGCCCTGATGGGCCTGCGCGAGCGGCACGAGCATCACCATCGCCACGATCGACAGCACAAGCAGCCGCATCGAACTCCAACCTTACGCCACGCAACTTGATCCCGGACAAAAGAAAGGCGCCATGTTCAAAACATGGCGCCTTTCTGTGCGGAAATTGACCTTTAGAGATTCAAAGGTCGCTGTTGCCCGATTACCTCAAATTGCCGCAGAAGCGCTGGATGCGCTTGCAGGCGTCCTCGAGGTCGGAGGTCTTGGTCGCGTAGGAGATGCGGAATGCCGGGCCGAGGCCGAATGCCGAGCCGTGCACGACAGCGACGCCCTCGGTCTCCAGCAGCTCGGTGACGAAGGCCTCGTCATTGTCGATCACCTTGCCCGACGGCGCGGTCTTGCCGATCGTGCCGACGCAGGACGGATAGACGTAGAACGCGCCCTCGGGGCGCGGGCATTCGATGCCGCTGGCCTGGTTCAGCATCGACACCACGAGGTCGCGGCGCTCCTTGAACACCTTGTTGTTGGCCGGGATGAAGTCCTGCGGACCATTCAAGGCTTCGACGGCAGCCCATTGCGCGATCGAGCACGGGTTGGAGGTCGACTGCGACTGGATCGTCGCCATCGCCTTGATCAGGTGCGCCGGGCCGCCGGCATAGCCGATGCGCCAGCCGGTCATGCAATAGGCCTTGGAGACGCCGTTCACGGTCAGCGTGCGGTCGTACAGCGACGGTTCGACCTGTGCCGGCGTGGTGAACACGAAGTCGTCATAGACCAGATGCTCATACATGTCGTCGGTCATGATCCAGACATGCGGATGCTTGACCAGCACCTCGGTGAGCGCCTTCAGCTCGGCCTTGGTGTAGGCCGCGCCCGTCGGGTTCGACGGCGAGCACAGGATCAGCCATTTGGTCTTCGGCGTGATCGCCTTCTCCAGCGCCTCCGGCTGCAGCTTGAAGCCATGCGCGGCTGTGCAGACCACCGGCACCGGCTCGCCGCCGGCGAGCGCCACCATCTCGGGATAGCTGACCCAGTACGGCGCCGGGATGATCACCTGGTCGCCGGGATTGATGGTCGCCATCAGCGCATTGTACAGCACCTGCTTGCCGCCGACGCCGACGATCACCTGGTTCGGCTTGTAGGTCAGGCCGTTCTCGCGCTGGAACTTGCCGATGATGGCTTCCTTCAGCTCGGGGATGCCGTCGACCGCGGTATACTTGGTTTTGCCGTCCTGGATCGCCTTGATCGCGGCCTGCTTGATGTTGTCGGGCGTGTCGAAATCCGGCTCGCCGGCGCCCAGCCCGATGACGTTGCGCCCCGCCGCTTTGAGGACGCGCGCTTTGTCCGTGACCGCGATGGTCGCGGACGGCTTCACACGGTCGAGCGCAGCGGCGAGAAAGGACATCATCAGCTCCTATGCAGGCGTCGTGGATCACCCTTTTCGGGCCACGACCAGTCATGTCAGGGAAACGCCTGCTTTTAAGGCCCCGGGCGCTGCATCGCAAGAAGCTTGGGCACATGGCTCCCAAGACTTTAGGGAACGTTAAAGCGGCCCCGCTAGCGTAGACCCCACGATTGTCCAGAGTTTCAGGCCGAAATGACCAATATCGGGTACGCCCTGCGATCCGGCGACTGGCTGACGGCCACGCGGATCAAGTCCTACAGTTGGATTCTGCTCGCGGTCACGATCGCGGCCATCGCCGGCTGGATCGCGCTGGCCGATGGCCTGATCGACCGCAACGGCAAGCCGATCGGCACCGACTTCTCCAACGTCTATGCGGCAGGCGTGCTGACCCTTCAGGACAAGGCGGCCGACGCCTATGATCCGCCGCTGCAGCATGCGATGGAAAAGGCGGTGTTCGACGGCCGCGACGTGCCGTTCTTCGGCTGGCACTACCCGCCCTTCTTCTTCGCGATCGCCGCCATCACCGCCCTGCTGCCCTATGCCGGCGGGCTCGCGCTCTGGGTCGTGTCGAGCCTGCTCGCGTACCTCGCGGTCATGCGCGCGATCCTGCCGCGTTCCGAGACCCTGCTGGTCGCAACCGCGTTTCCCGCCGTGTTCGTCAACATCGGTCACGGCCAGAACGCATTCTTCACCGCGGCGCTGCTCGGCGGCGCGCTGCTGTCGATGGAGCGCGGCCGGCCGTGGACGGCCGGCATCCTGATCGGCCTGCTCGCCTACAAGCCGCAATTCGGCGTGCTCATTCCCGTGGCGCTGCTCGCAGGCGCGCGCTGGCCGACGGTTGCTGCGGCAACCGCCACGGTGGCCGCGCTGGTCGCGATCAGTTTCGCCGCGCTCGGCAACGACGTCTGGCACGCCTTCTTCCAGTCGATGACCTTCACACAGAGCGTCGTGCTCGAGCAAGGCGGCACCGGCTGGGAGAAGATCCAGTCGGTGTTCTCGGCCGCGCGTCATTGGGGCGCCGATATCAGATCCGCCTATGCGCTGCAGAGCCTGCTGGCGCTGTCGCTCGCGGCCGGACTTGCCTGGCTGTGGCAGAGCGAGGCGGCGTTCGATCTCAAGGCATCGGCACTGGCGAGCGCGAGCCTGCTGGCGACGCCCTATGTGCTCGACTACGACCTCGTCGTCGTTGCGGTCGCGATCATCTTCTTCGTCCGGCACGGCCTCGCGAACGGCTTTCGCGACTACGAGCTCAGCGTGCTCGCGGCCGCCTGGATCGTGCCGCTGCTCTCGCGCAGCGTCGCCGGGCTGACGACGATACCGCTGGGCCTCATCGTTCTGATGACCCTGTTCGCGCTGACCTTGCGCCGCGCACTCACCGATCGCGCGGTCGAGATCGGTGGAAAGGCGCGCATCGCGCAGGCGTGATCTCGATTGTTTGAACCTATTGGAAAGTTGTTATTCGAGAGTGCAGTGCAGTAGCGCATTTCGACTTTTTCCATCCGCCGGCTCTTGCAGCCTGCGCCCATCGGCATCATTGTCTGGCCGCATTGCGGGACGATCTGGCGTCCGGATGCGCGATGCGTCCAACCCTTGATTCCTCGAACTCGAAACCGGCCGGATGTACAAGCTCTATTCGATGCAGCGGTCAGGCAACAGCTACAAGGTCCGCCTTGCGCTCGCGCTTCTGAACGCGCCCTATCAGGCGATCGAGATCGACATCCTGCGCGGCGAGAGCCGCACGCCGGATTTTCTCGCCAAGAATCCCAGCGGCCAGGTGCCGCTGCTGGAGGTCGGCGAGGACCGCTTCATCGCCGAATCGAACGCGATCCTCTGGTATGTCGCCGGCGGCACGCCGCTGGTGCCGGAGCAGCGCATCGAGCGCGCCGAAGCGCTGCAGTGGATGTTCTTCGAACAGCATGCGCTTGAGCCGAACATCGGCGCCGCCTATTTCTGGCTGCTGCTGGTCAAGGGCGGGCGCGACCTGCAGACCCATGCGCTGGAGGACTGGATGGAGCGCGGCTATGCCGCGCTGCAGGTGATGGAGAATCATCTCAAGAGCAACGACTACTTTGCCGCGAAGCAGCTGACGGTCGCCGACATCGCGCTCTACGGCTACACCCATGTCGCCGATCGCTGCGACTTCGATCTGTCGACCTTCCCGAAGATCCGCAGCTGGCTGCGCCGCGTCGAGCAGACGCCCGGCTTCGTCGCGATGGACTGGCAGCCGGCGCTGATCGATTCGGCAGGCATCGCCGCCGATTACGGGTGAGGTCTTCACCGTAAGACTACCGACTGCCCGTAGAACAGCGGGGAAAATACACGCGATGGCGGGAACGATCACCGCCAGCGCCATGTTTGCGCCTTTTTTTCCGATTTGCCGCCGCAATCCTGCCCAGCGCGACCTTAGAATTTACCTCTGCGAGTGATTCGCTCGCGGATGTATGGGTAAGGGATTTCGACTTCATGTCCGGGTGGCGTCTTGCTTCCGTTCCGAGGTTCAGTTGGGTCCGCGGCCATGCATCGCCGCAGCCGTCGGACCGTCGTCGAGGGCTCCTCACGCCGATCAGCGGCTTTCATGACGACGCGACGCTCACCCTTTCGCCCAGCCTGACCACTGCCGTGGTCGCAACGATCGCGGCCAGCACGCTCTCATTGGGTGTCAGCGTCACCATCGCGGTGGTGTCGATCCGCGCCCTCTTGTCGATGCCCGCTTAGCAGGAAGCCATTTTGACAACCCTTCGCGGTTTTCGCGACAACAGGCGATGATTGTCTCGCGCACAAAATGGCGATGAAATCAACGGTCGTAATCGTTGCCGTGACCCTGGCACTCGCGATCCTGCTGGCGGCGTCACTGCTGATCCTGATCGAGCGGCGGGGCGAGCTTTCGTTCTCGCCGCTGACCGAGGAGGATCGGTCTGTCTATGTCGAGCTGGTGCGGCCGCCCGCCGCCGAACCGGTGCCGCCGCTGACCGTCTCGGATTGATCGCGAGCGCGGCTGCGCGTATCGAAGGTCCGTCGAGATTCAAACGGACGGCGAAGCCTTCATGCACGAAGCCCTCACTGTGCGCGCCATCGCGCGCGACGATCATGATCGCTGGTTGCCGCTCTGGGACGGCTACAACGCCTTCTACGGCCGTTCGGGGCCGACGGCGCTGCCGAGCGAGGTGACCGCCGTGACATGGTCGCGCTTCTTCGATGCCGACGAGCCGGTGCATGCCCTGGTCGCCGAGAGCGGCGGCGAGCTGATCGGCCTGGCGCACTACCTGTTTCATCGCGCCACCACCACGATCGGGCCGCTCTGCTATCTCAACGACCTGTTCACGAGCGAGGCCGCCCGCGGCAAGGGCGTCGGCCGGGCGCTGATCGAGGCGGTCTACCGCGAAGCGCGTCAGGCCGGTGCGCCGCGGGTCTATTGGCAGACGCATGAGACCAACACCACGGCACAGGCGCTCTACGACAAGATCGCCGAGCGCTCGGGCTTCATCGTCTACCGCAAGACGCTGTAACGGGCGGTGTCACGCCGCCGTCACGGGGCAGGCCTACGCTCCATCGAGCGCCTGATCATCCCCCGTCACCGGTCACGCGTTTCAGCGGTCCCCGTCAGTCGCCGTCTCTGACCGGGGCCGCATTTTTTTGGCGTGGCCACCTCTGAGAGCGGAAAGCGAGATGCTGCCGTGCGATCGGTGGGCTCCCTCTCCCCGTTCTTCACGGGGAGAGGGCTGGGGTGAGGGGCAGCGGATCGGGCGGTGCAGCCTTGCCAGAGCGCCCACTACGCACGCGTCAGCTCATCTTGAATCAGCGTCAGAACGCCTTCGATATTTCCTAGGACATCGTTGTTCCAAAAGCGAAGAACCCGATAGCCTTCCTCCGCTAAACGGCGATCGCGAACAACATCCTGCTTAGACTCGCTGTGTTGTCCCCCGTCAATTTCAACGATGAGGCGCCTCTCTCGACAAACGAAGTCGCAGATATATTCTGCGACCGGGAGCTGCCGAACAAACTTGTGACCATCCAGCCGACGGCTGCGTATCTTATCCCACAGCGTGTTCTCCGCGTTCGTCTGGGCAGTGCGGAGCCGCCGAGCAAGACCGACGGATTTCAGATCTGGTCCTCGCATGTGCCGTACCTCATCGCAGGTCTTCATCGTGCTGAAGCCGTTGAGACTGCAATACAGCACGAGCTGACGAGACCGGGCGAGCGCGACGACCACCACCCGTGCCGCTGCCCCTCACCCCAACCCTCTCCCCGTTCTTCACGGGGAGAGGGAGCATACCGGCTACGCAGCGGCAGCTCGAATCCAAATCCCGAGCAACGTCCTACTTCTTCCCACCCACCGTCTGCCTCACCTCGAAGCCCTCGAACTGCGGCGGGCCGAGATAGAGCGGCTTGTTGTCGCCGGCGCCCTTGTGGGCCATGCGGAAGGCTTCGGACTTGGTCCAGTCCTCGAACGCCGCCTTCGACGCCCAGATGGTGTGCGAGGCGTAGAGCGTATGGTCCTCGGCTTCCGGTCCCTTCAACAAGTGAAACTCGACGAAGCCCGGCACCTTGTCGAGATGGCTGTCGCGCGACAGCCAGACCTGCTCGAAGGCGGCCTCCGAACCCTTGGCAACGCGAAAACGATTCATGGCGATGAACATGCTGATCTCCTGAGGGATGAATGCCGCAGGCCAGGGAGTAGCAGACTTCGCGATGCAATGCGCCTGCGGCAATCGCCGCTGATGCCGCGATGTTGAACGCTGCGGGACCCGATCAGGACATGGCGCGAGCGAGCCCTACGCCACGAGCCCCTTGATCGGCTTCACGGCCGCGCTGTCCGGAAACACCGCGCGGCCGAGGGCGTGCTCACCGATGCCGAGATGATCGGCGAGCACGCCCTTGAACACCGCGCGCAGATCCGTGGTCGGCGCAAGATCGCGTCCCTGGTAGAGGCTGGCCATCTTCAGCGTCGGCCAGTCGGCGATCACCCGCCCGCCCTTCACCGCACCGCCGGCGAGCAGGGCGACGGTGCCGGTGCCATGATCGGTGCCTTGCGTGCCGTTGATCTTCGCGGTGCGCCCGAACTCGGTTGCGACCATCACGACCGTATCGCGCCAGCGCGGGCCGAGCCCGCTCTCGAACTCGGCGAGCGCACCATCGAGACCCGACAGGAGTTGCGCCAGCCGGCCGACCGCGCCGCCTTCATTGGCATGGGTGTCCCAGCCGTCGAACGCCAGCGCCGCGATGCGCGGACCATCATCCGCCGCGATCAGCTTCGCCGCGCCGCGCGCGACCTGGCGCATCGCCGCGATCTGGTTGCCGCCCGGCTTCGGCTTCATGTCGTCGCCGAACGCGACCTTGTCGAGCTTGAGCCCCTGCGACAGCGCAGCCGCCAATGCGGGATCGCGATGCGCATAGAGGTCCACCAGCCGCGTCGCGGTGTCGTCATCGGCCTGCGGCAAGGTCACCGGCGCCCAGCCGACGGTGGGCGCTGCGCCGCGTAGCACCAGCGGTGCCGTCGGACCGACCGCGAGCGCGCCCGTGACGCGGGGGCCGCGTGGCAGAGCCTCGACTGCGCGGTTGAGCCAACCCGATTGCACGCGGCCGGGACCGGCGAAGCCGCTTTCGAGCACGTCCTGGCCATCGAAATGCGAGCGTTCGCGATACGGTGTCGCGACCGCGTGAACCACCGCCGCCTGCTTGTCGCGATACATGCG
This sequence comes from Bradyrhizobium sp. HKCCYLS3013, assembly GCF_051167615.1. NCBI lineage: Bacteria > Pseudomonadati > Pseudomonadota > Alphaproteobacteria > Hyphomicrobiales > Nitrobacteraceae > Bradyrhizobium > Bradyrhizobium sp. HKCCYLS3013. Next base: position 93,501 of record NZ_JBNPTK010000011.1, on the reverse strand, counting down.
TGCGAATTCCGGCATCGCCGGATGCAGCGCAAAGAACGAGTCGAGCGGCAGCGCCGGATTCGGTCCCGCCGTCGTCAGCGCAATCGCGCCATGCAGCCCGGCGTAGTCGGGATCGCCGACCGGCGCCACGGTGGCGAGCCCATCGAGCGCGCCGCGCAGGATCACGACGATCAGCCGTGGATCACGCCGATCGGCGGCCCGCGCGAATTTCGGCAGATAGCCCCAGGCGGCAAAGGACGCGCCTGCCAGCAGCAGGTGGCGACGCGAGGTCAACAGCGAGGTCGCGATCCGGTCCATCGTCATCTCCTCTGGAATTCCGGCGACATCAGCAGCAGCGCCAGCGCCTGCTGGCGCGATTCCGCACGCTCGATCGTGCGCCGCGTCTCCGTCGAAGTCGCGTCTCCCGCGGCGAGATCGAGCAGATCACGGGGATCGAGATTGTTGCCGAGACGCGCGGCGAGTTGCGCGGAGATGTCCAGCCGCAGCTTCATGCCCTCGGGGGCGGCCCACATCGCGATGGTATCGGCGAATCCGTTCGGCCCTGCGGGCGCCCACAGCGGCTGTCCCAGCATGTTCAGGGAATTGAGATAGAAGCCGGGATCCTCGGGCACGCGCGCCAGCAGCCGGCCGCCCGCGACCAGGAACTCATAAGGCGAGCGGATCTTGGCCAGCGGTGCCGACCAGGCTTCATCGGCATCGACGAGCGCCAGCGTCACCGCTCTCAGATCGCCGTCGCTCTTCTTGAATACGGCCTCGAGCCGCGCGACCAGCGCGGGCGGCGGATCATCGGCGACGAAATGGCGCGCGAGCTTGGTGGCGATGAACTTCGCAGTCGACGGATGCCGCGCGATGTCGGCGAGCGCAGCCTCGCCCTGGGCGAGGCCATCATCCCCGTAGACCTTGCCGAGCAGAGTCTGCGGCCCCGGCTGATGCGCATTGGCATTGAACACGAAGCTGCCGGGCGCCGCGTTGCGGGCGGCGAAGCTCCAGCCGGTGATGATGCGCGCCAGCGACGTCACGTCCTCCTGGCTATAGCCGCCGCCGACACCCAGCGTGTGCAGCTCCATGATCTCGCGCGCGAGATTCTCGTTGAGGCCGCGCTTGCGGTTCTGGCCGGCGCGCGAGTCCGGTCCGAGCGATTCCTGGTTGTCGAGAAAGAACAGCATCGCCGGATGCTGCTCGACCGCCTTCAGCATGTCGGCGAAGCGCCCGAGCACGTGCGGCCGGATCGCCTCGCGCTCGAACGCGCCAGCCCACATCCGCGCCAGTTCGCCCTTGCCCGCGGAGATGCAGAAATGATTCGACCAGAACGCCACCAGCCGCTCGGTGAAGCCGCAATCGGCGAGCACGGCGCGCTGCAGCCGCGCCAGCGCTTCAGCACGGAACGTCTTCTGGACGACGTTGGGCGGCTGCTGAGCCTGCGCGGGCTTTGCCGGCGCTCCCTGCATCGCGGGTGCGGGGTCGGCACCGGCCGCCGGGGCTGCCGAGGGCGGCGCGGCCATGGCTTTGTCCGCGCCGTTCGTGGACAAGCCGCGCGTCTGACTGGATGGCTCCTGCGGCGCGGCCTCGGACTTCGCGGCCTCGCGCGCGCGCTTGACCTCGTCCTGATAGGCAAAGACGGCAGCGGCGAGCGCTGATGTCGGCTGCAGGCCCGGCGTCTCCAGCAGCGCTCCGCTGGGACGGCCGAGCTCGGCCTTGACGAAGCCGCGCGGGTCTGACGCCGCATTGACGAGATCGCCCGAGGCGCCGCCACGCGCGCCGAAGCCGAAGCGATTCAATGCGACAAGAGCCGCCTGGGCATCACGCGCCATGCCTCATCCTCACCAGCGGCCCGTCATCACGGGAGCTCCCGAAGCAGTTTGCTGCCGCGACCGCAGACTGCGATGGCGCGGCAGATTGTCACGCACTATACTTGCCCGCGCAGATGAACCGGACATGAAAAGAGGTGGATCGGACGTGGTTCCGAAGGTGACAAATCGTTTAGCAGACGTGGCCGCGCGGCAACTCATCTGCGAGTCGTGCGGCGCGGAGTTCAGCTGCGATCCCGGCGGCTCCTGCTGGTGCTTCGAAGAGGCCGTGCGCCTGCCGCTGCCCGAGACCGGACAGACCCGGTTCAAGGACTGCCTGTGCATCAATTGCCTCAAGAGGCTGGCCGGCGAACCGGAGCCGGGCTCGTGACACGCTGGCACGTCGAAGCCGTCCTGCTCGACATGGACGGTACGCTGCTCGACACCGAGAAGGTCTATCTCGAAGCGGCAATCGCAGCGCTGAATGCGCTCGGCTATAGTGATGGCGTCGTCGAGCTCTGTCACGCGATGATCGGCATTCCCGGACCCGACAACGAGCAGACCCTGCGCGACCATTTCGGCGACGATTTTCCGCTGCTCGAAGTCAACCGCCTGTTCGCGGCCAAGACCATCGAGATCCTGCAGGCGGGCATGCCGCTGAAACCCGGCGTCATCGCGCTGCTCGACGCGATCGACGCGGTCGGGCTGCCCAAGGCCGTCGTCACCTCCTCCTCGCGCCGCACGGCGGCGGAGCATCTTGGCCTCGCCGGCATCGACCACCGCTTCGATGCGGTGCTGACGCGCGACGACGTGACCCGTGCCAAACCGCATCCGGACCTCTATCTGCTCGCCGCGGAACGGCTACGGACGCGTGCGCCGGCCTGCGTCGCGATCGAGGATTCCAATCCCGGCGTCGCCTCGGCGCACGCCGCCGGCGCGATCACCTTGATGGTGCCGGACATCGTGGCGCCGAACGATCATTCGCGGGCGAATGCGGCGGCCGTGCTGCCGGATCTCGACGCCGCCATCGCGCTGCTCGCACGCCGTTCGGTGCTGCCCGCCAGGATGTGACGTCAGATCCGCGGCCTGTGAAACGGCCGTACAGCTTTGCCATTGTCTTCAAACGCGACCGAACATGGTCACAATCGGTTCACGTCGTTGCGCCGGTGCCCACGGCCCTATCGGATACATTAACCCGCACGCCCTACCGTGCACGGCGTTGGTGGATGGGCTTATTTCATGTTGCGATTCATTGGCGCCGCGGGTGCGGCATTCTTGGCTGCGTTCGCTGGTGTGAGTTGGGCGGTCAGGGGGTTTCCGCTTCCGGATGGACCGTGGCGGGGCATGATGCAGACAGCTTCGATTGAAGCCGCATCAAATCTCGCTGCGCCGACGCCCGGGACCGTGGCGGTCGTGGCTCCCCTCTCCCCGACGGTCGACAGGACCTTCGGCGGCCCAGAATCGAAGGAGTTCGAGCGCAAGGCGTGGCTCGCGCAGCACACCTCGCAGAGCGACAAGAATCCCAAGCTGGACGTTTTGCGCATGGACGCGTTGCAGGCCGCGACGGCCTACAAGCTGTCGCCCTGCGACACAACCATGAAGCAGAACCTGGTCGACGCACTGACGGCCTACACGCGGGCCTATGTTGCCAAGCTGGACTGCAAGCGGCAGTTCTGGGGCGCGAAAATCTGCACCGACAAATCGCTTCGGGAGGCGGCCGACAGCGTCGGCACGCCGCTCGATCAGCGCGTGAAGGAGGCGTTGTTCGAAGCCTTCGAGGAGAAGGGCATCACCAAGGCGGACTTTCCGGCTGATGTGCGCGAGGAGGTCCCGCACTTCGCCGGACCCGCTTTCTGGTCCGACGAGTCGGCGGTGTGCCGGACGAGGCAGGCGCAACGGGACCGGCGATAGCAAACGGGCGCTGCCATGAACCGGCTGATCTTCATCATTGCGGCCATCGTCGTCTGGCAGGTCGGCGGACGGCTGTTCCTGACAGACGCGCCGACCGCGGCGGCGTTTCCGCCCGTCACCGGCGCGGAGTTTCAGGACCACGAGAAATACACCGAGGACGCCCGGCGCTCGCAGCGCGAAGACGCGCTGAAGTCGCTCGACCTCGCCTGGAGCGACCGCTGCGGCGCCAAGCGCGACAACTTCATCAGCGGCCTCAACCACTACTACTATCATCGGCAGAACCAGAACGAGCGCTACCCCGAGACCTATGGTCCGGCCGGCGCCGCCTATATCGCCGGCGTATGGACGACCGCCGAGGATCGAAGGATCGAACGGCTCACGCAGGAAGCCTACGCCGCCGGCTACATCAAGCCATCCGATTTCGACGGCATGGCGAGCCAGATGGTCGCCACGGTCGTCCGCGGTGAACAGGTCAGGGGACGCGGCTGCGCCGGCTGACGGTTGCGCGCGACGCGGATCGCTTGCCCTTCGGCAGGGCCGCGGCGACCAGCGTCCGTGCCGCCGCGCCCGCGGTTTCCATGTAGCTGGCGTCACGATGCAGCAGCACGACGGCGAACGCGCCGTCGAGCAGCAGCAGCATCTGGCGGGCGAGCACGCCCGCTTCGGCAATTCCCTGCTCTGCGAAGATCGCCTGCAGCCAGGCCTCGAACTTCTTCTTGTGGGCGGCGCCGATCCTGATGGCGGGATGGCCGGGCAGATTGGCGAGCTCCGCGGTGGTGCGCAGGAAGCCGCAGCCGCGCCATTTCGGATGCCGCGCGGCGCGGGCGAGCTGGTTGAAGATCCCGGCGATCTTGTCGGGCAGCGCGCCGTCGGTCTCATCGAACCAGCGCTTGAACAGCGCCAGGTTCGGCTGGTCGCGCGCGGCGAGATAGGCCGCGACGAGATCGTCCTTGCTGCGGAAATGATAGTACAGCGTCTTCTTGGTGACCCCCGCCTTCTCCGCCACCGCATCGACGCTGACGGCGCGGATGCCCTCGGCATAGAACAGCCGGCTCGCGGCGGCGACGATGCGGGCGGGCGTGGGATCGGAGGAACGGGGCATGGCGGCGTCCAATGTATACTAACCAGTGAATATACCTCGGCGGCCGCGGCGCCTAGTCTCCGCCTGCTCCACCCTTCAGCCTGCGAGACGCCATGACCGACCTCATCCTGCTCGACATCTCCGACCGCATCGCCGTGATCACGCTGAACCGGCCGCAGCGGCTGAACGCGCTCAGCTACGCGCTGATCGACCGGTTGATGGCCGCGCTCGACCGCATCGAGACCGATGCCGGCGTCAGGGCCGTGATCCTCACCGGCGCCGGGCAACGCGCCTTCTCAGCCGGCGCCGACATCGACGAATTCACCGCGAGCGTCCGCCAGGGGCGTGCCGCGGCGCTGCGCGACTTCGTCCGGCGCGGCCAGGCGATGACGGCGCGGCTTGAGGCGTTCCGCAAGCCGGTCATCGCGGCGGTCAACGGGCTCGCCTTCGGCGGCGGCTGCGAGATCACCGAGGCGGTGCATCTGGCGGTGGCGAGCGAGCGCGCCAGCTTCGCCAAGCCCGAGACCAGGCTCGGCATGCCGCCGACCTTCGGCGGCACGCAGCGGCTGCCGCGGCTGGTCGGCCGTAAGCGCGGGCTCGAGCTGCTGCTGACCGGCGATTCTGTCCCGGCGCAGCGCGCGCTGGAGATCGGGCTCGTCAACGCCGTCGTGCCGCATGACGAGCTGTTGCCGGCGGCGCGGGCGCTGGCACAGCGCATCATCCGCCATGGGCCGGACACGGTCGGGAGCATCATCACCGCCGCGACGCGCGGGCTCAACATGACGATTGGCGAAGGGCTGCAGGTCGAGAGCGAGCAGTTCGCGAGCCTGGTCGGCAGCCGCGATCTCGCCGACGGGCTGGCGGCCTGGCGCGAGCGCCGGCCGCCGCGGGTCCCCAGCTAGACCGGATGGCCGGGCGACTTGCGCGCCAGCCCGTCGAACGCATCGAGCAGCCGCTCGCGCCAGGCATGGACGCTGTCGCTCTCCTCGAGCAGCCGGAACGGGCTCACCACGCGCGCCCACTGGAAGCCGCCGAACACGATGTAGTCGGCATAATCGGGCGCATCGCCGCCGATGAAGGCCTGCGTCTTCAAGGTCTGGCGCAGCGGCTCCAGCGACCTGCGGAAGCCGATGACCGCCTGGTCGCGTGCGGCCATGACCTCCTCGAGGCTCTTGCCGAACCGCGCCTCGCGCGACTTGCGGAAGTAGTCGGCATCCGCGGCGGCAAGGTTCTTCGGGATGTCGGCGATGATCAGCGGAAAGATGCCGCCGACGATGGCGATGTCGCCCCAGGCATTCATGAAGCGCGCCATCGCGCGGCCGCCGGCGCCGCCGAACAGCGACGGCCGGTCCGGATAGGTGTCCTCGAGGTAGTTGGCGATCGCCCAGGAATCGGCCACCGCGCGGTCGCCGTCGAGCATGACCGGCACCTTCTCAGAGCCATGCGGCGCGATCGCGCCCTTCTCGGTGAAGCGCCACGGAATCGTATCGGTGCTCAGCCCCTTGTGCGCCAGCGCCATCCGCGTACGCCAGCAGTACGGGCTGAACGGGCGGCCCGCATCGGTCCCGACGAGTTCATACAGCTTCACGGCCATTCCCGGTCCTTCCTCCATCTCCGGCCCGTTCTAGCGCACGACGCGGCCGTTGTCGCGCAGCAGCTCCGCGCCGGCATCGGTGGCTACGATGAAGATGCCTGCGCCCGCGATCGCCTCGCGCGTGACGTAGCCGAGATCGGCGGCATCCTCCCACACCGTCAGCCGCGGGCAGCTCGTCCGCCAGGTCGCCACCACCTCGGCATGGCTGCGCGGCGCGCGCGCGATCCACTCGACGAAGTCCAGCACCAGGGGATCTGCCGATCCGGCCATGCTCGCCTCACTCCGCCGCCGAGCTCTGCGCGGCCAGCAGCAGCCAGCCGCCATAGAGGATGTAATAGCTCGCCACCGCCGTGATGATGCGGTTGGCCCAGGTGCGGAACTGCTGCTCGCTCATCGCCTCCAGGAGCCGCCGCGCCAGGCTGGTGCCGAGCATCGACGCCCCGACGGCGACGAGCGCGAGCACCGGATCGAGACCCGCGGCCTGGTCGATGATGCCGCCGAAATAGATCAGCTTGGTGAGATGGCTCGCGACCTGGCACGTCGCCTTGGTGGCGACGATCGACCTGCGATCGAACCGCGCACCGAGAAAGAACGTGTCGAGCAGCGGCCCGGACACGCCGGTCATCAGCATCAGCCCCATGCAGATCGTGCCGTAGATCGCGCCCTGCCAGACACTGTCCGGATCGGGCTTCAGGCTCGGCGGCATCAGCCGCGCCATGAACGGCGTGATGCCGAGCAGCAGCAGCGCCATCGGCGTGTCCGGCACGTAGCGGATCAGCGACCACAGGCCGAGCGCCAGCGCGCAGCCGACCAGATACACCGCGACCGGCCGCCAGCGGATGTGCCGGCGCCACAGCACCGCGCGCCAGCCGTTCGACGCCATCTGCGTCGCCGCGTGCAGCACCATCGCCGCCGGCAGCGGCATGATCGCCAGCAGCACGCCGATCAGGATCAGCCCGCCCGCCATGCCGAACAGGCCCGACAGGAACGCCGTCGCCACCATCAGCAATCCGAGCGCTGCAATCAGGGCGGGTGTCATGGCTGAGCTCCTCGCCATGCAATTTGTCGCACTGGCGATATCGGCACAAACCGAGTTATCTTGCCCTCCATCAGTTTTCCTGAGGGCGCGATGAGACGGCTGCTGTTCCTCAACGGCATCAAGGCGTTCGAGGCGGCGGCGCGCACCGGCAGCTTCGCCGCGGCAGGCAGCGAGCTCAACGTCTCCGCGGCTGCGATCAGCCGCATGGTCAACCTGCTCGAGCAGCGGCTCGGCGTGGTGCTGTTCGAGCGCAAGGCCAACCGGCTGGCGCTGACCGCCGCCGGCCGCGCCTATCAGAGCGGGCTGACGCCGATCTTCGACGCGCTGTCGAGCCTGACCGCGCAGATCATGGCGCCGTCGTCGATGCGGGTGCTGACGCTCGGCGTCGGGCCGACCTTCGCGATGAAATGGCTGATCCCGCGGCTCGCCGATTTCAGCACCGAGCAGCCGGACATCGAGGTGCGCATCACCACCGGCGGAGCGGCGGTGCCGTTCGGCGACGATTGGAGCTGCGGCATCAAGCTCGGCGACGGCGCCTGGCCGGGCCTCGTCGCCGAGCCGCTGTTCGCCGCCGATCTCGTGCCGGTGTGCACGCCGCGGCTCGCCGCGACCTTGAAGAAGCCGGCGGATCTCAAGGGACCGAGCCTGCTGCGGGTGTCGCACGCCGCCGAGGACTGGGCGCTGTGGCTGAAGGCCGCGGGCATCACGCGCGTCAGCGCGCGCGGCACCGAGTTCCAGTACTATGGACATGCGCTGCAGGCCGCAATCGACGGTCTCGGCGTCGCCATGGGCATCCGGCCCTATATCGACGACGATCTCGCCGCGGGACGCCTGGTTGCACCGTTCGCACTGACCGTCCCGAAAGGCGAGCGCTGGTATCTTGTCTACCGACATTTCCAGGCCGGCCAACGTGATTTCGCCGCGTTCCGGCGCTGGATCATGCGCGCGGCGTCACAGCCCGCGACCCGGAATTCTCAACGCAGGGACGCGATCAAAAAAGACGCGGACGTGTGAACCTGTTCACAAATGATCGGACCAATTCATGCTGTCGTTGCCGTTCGGGACATCCAGGACTGCGCAATGACGTATTTGTACGAGGACTTCGCCATCGAGCCGTTCGAAGCAGGACGCGGCTTGTGGCACGCGCGGATCCGCCGCGCGGACATGACCCCGGTGGTGATCAATGGCGTTTCGTTCCCCTCGCTCGAAGTCGGCTTCGCCTGGTCCGATGCGGACATGGCGATTGCCGACGCGAAAAGCCATATCGACCGCTTTCGCAAGCGGTGGGGCTGACACCTGCAAACCGATTCGGCGCACTTTGAGGCACGCGACGGAGGATATCGACCGAACCCCGGGAAAAGACGGATAGCGCGACGTGGAACAATCTCCGAGAGTGAAGTCCCCGAGAGTCCACCCGCGCGGCCAGACGGTTCCAAGCCAACATTCCAAACGCCAATTCGAAATGCCGAGTGTATTCGTAATGCGGACTGCAATTCATGGCTGAGCCTGCCGTCAAACACCTCGCTTTTTCGGTGCGTACGCGATGCCCGGACTGCGATGCAGAGCTGAGCGTCCTGAGCGTCATCAACGGCCGCGGCGGTTCCGAGTACTGGGCCCTGCAATGCGTCGCCTGCCACGGCGTGCATCTCGACATCGTCGAGCAGCCGACCCGGCATTGACCGTCGGCACGGCGTCGCGGGAACGCCATCGCGCTCATTGAACGCGCGTGGTCGTCCGCGCGCATGCGCATCGCCGCGTCCTGCTGCCACCATGCTGTCAGCAGGGCTGGAGGGGGCGCCCGATCACTCTTTCAAGTCGGCCTCATCCGTCCCATATTCGGGCGATGGCGAAGACCCCCGACACCCCCAAGAAGCCCGGCCGAACTCCGAAATCGAAAGCGCACCGGCCCGACGTGCAGCCGATCGGGCCCGCGCTCGCCGAGCTGCTCAATCCCGCCATCAACCGCGGCGAGAGCGGCATCGGTTCCTCAACGGGACTGCAGCCTCCGCCGGATAATTCCTGGGACCGCCGCAGCGGCGGCGAAGCCGCCGCGCACCGCGCGCGGGCGTCGACGAAGGGCAGGAGCGCCGAGGTCGCGACGGGCGACGCCTCGGCGCGACCCATGCCGCTGCGGCCGAATCCGCAGCCGGCGGGGGGGCGGTCGTCCGTCCGTGACACGTCACGAGCTTCAGCCCAGCAGGACGCTGCGCTCCCTCCCCCCTTGTGGGGGAGGGCTGGGGAGGGGGGTGCCCCAAGCAACACTGCCCGTGAGTCCACCCCCGCCTCCTCCCCGCAAGGGGGAGAGGAGGAGAGCGTGGCAGCGCGACCTGCGCCGCCTCCCGCGCTGGCTGACGACTCAGACACAGCTCGTGCCGGAGTGCCCCCCTCCCCACCCCTCCCCCACAAGGGGGGAGGGAGCGCCGCAGCGCAAGCGGACGCGCCCTTTGACAACGCTGGCGAGTCAGGCCTCGCCGAAGCGCCGCAAGCCAATTACGGCACCGCCGCCACCATCCCGACGCTCGATCCCGAGCTGGCGCGGCAGCTCGGCCTGCCCACCGCCGAGGACGACGAGGAAGCGCTCGCCCGTCCGCCGCGCAGCAAGATGGAGGCGCTCGGCGTCAAGGCCACGGCGGAAGCGTTGGAGTCGCTGATCCGCGAGGGCCGTCCCGAGTTCCGCAAGGACGACGGCTCGCTCAAGGTGTGGACGCCGCACCGGCCGCCGCGCCCGGAGAAGTCCGAAGGCGGCGTCCGCTTCGAGATCAAGTCGGCCTATGAGCCGAAGGGCGACCAGCCGCAGGCGATCAAGGAGCTGGTCGAGGGCATCCAGCGCAACGACCGCACCCAGGTGCTGCTCGGCGTCACCGGCTCCGGCAAGACCTACACCATGGCCAAGGTGATCGAGGCGACGCAGCGCCCGGCCATCATCCTGGCGCCGAACAAGACGCTGGCCGCGCAGCTCTATGGCGAGTTCAAGAGCTTCTTCCCCGACAACGCCGTCGAGTACTTCGTCTCCTATTACGACTACTACCAGCCCGAGGCCTACGTCCCACGCACCGACACCTATATCGAGAAGGATTCCTCGATCAACGAGCAGATCGACCGCATGCGCCACTCGGCGACGCGGGCGCTCTTGGAGCGCGACGACGTCATCATCGTCGCCTCGGTGTCGTGCATCTACGGTATCGGCTCGGTCGAGACCTACACCGCGATGACCTTCGCGCTGAAGAAGGGCGAGCGCATCGACCAGCGCCAGCTCATCGCCGACCTCGTCGCTTTGCAATACAAGCGCACCCAGCACGATTTCACCCGCGGCACCTTCCGCGTCCGCGGCGACGTCATCGACATCTTCCCGGCGCACTATGAGGACCGCGCCTGGCGCGTGAACCTGTTCGGCGACACCGTCGAGAATATCGAGGAGTTCGATCCGCTCACCGGCCACAAGCAGGACGAGCTGGAGTTCATCAAGGTCTACGCCAATTCGCACTATGTGACGCCGCGCCCGACCCTGGTGCAGGCGATGAAGTCGATCAAGTCCGAGCTGAAGGTGCGGCTCGACCAGTTGCACGCGCAGGGCCGCCTGCTCGAGGCGCAGCGGCTGGAGCAGCGCACCACCTTCGACTTGGAGATGATGGAGGCGACGGGGAGCTGCGCCGGCATCGAGAACTACTCGCGGTATCTGACCGGACGCCTGCCCGGCGAGCCGCCGCCGACCCTGTTCGAATACGTCCCCGACAACGCGCTGGTGTTCGCCGACGAGAGCCACGTCACGGTGCCGCAGATCGGCGGCATGTTCCGCGGTGACTTCCGCCGCAAGGCGACGTTGGCCGAATACGGCTTCCGCCTGCCGTCCTGCATGGACAACCGCCCGCTGCGGTTCGAGGAGTGGGACATGATGCGGCCGCAGACCGTGGCGGTGTCGGCGACGCCCGGCGGCTGGGAGCTGAACGAGGCCGGCGGCGTGTTCGTCGAGCAGGTCATCCGCCCCACGGGCCTGATCGATCCTCCCGTCAACATCCGGCCCGCCCGCACCCAGGTCGACGATCTCCTCGGCGAGGTCCGCGCCACCGCGCAGGCGGGCTATCGCTCGCTGATCACGGTGCTGACCAAGCGCATGGCCGAGGACCTCACCGAATATCTGCATGAGCAGGGCATCCGCGTCCGCTACATGCACTCGGACATCGACACCATCGAGCGCATCGAGATCATCCGCGATCTCCGCCTCGGCGCCTTCGACGCGCTGGTCGGCATCAACCTGCTGCGCGAGGGCCTCGACATTCCCGAATGCGCGCTGGTCGCCATCCTCGACGCCGACAAGGAAGGTTTTCTGCGCAGCGAGACCTCGCTGATCCAGACCATCGGCCGCGCCGCGCGCAACGTCGACGGCAAGGTGATCCTCTACGCCGACCAGATGACCGGCTCGATGGAGCGCGCCATCGCCGAGACCAACCGCCGCCGCGAGAAGCAGGTCGAGTACAACACGATCAACGGCATCACGCCGGAGAGCGTCAAGAAGTCGATCGGCGACATCCTCAACTCGGTCTATGAGCGCGACCACGTCCTGATCGAGACCGGCGGCGGCACCACCACCGACGACGTCATCTCGATCGGGCACAATTTCGAGGCCGTGCTGGCCGACCTCGAAACCCGCATGCGCGAAGCCGCCGCCGATCTGAACTTCGAGGAAGCCGCCCGCCTCCGCGACGAGGTCAAGCGCCTCCGCGCCACCGAGCTCGCCGTCGTCGACGACCCCACCGCCAAGCAGCGCACCGTGCAAGGCAAGGCCGGCGCCTACGCGGGCGCGAAGAAATACAGCGACGCCGCCAATTTGCCGACGGCGGCCTTGAAGGGCCGGGGTGGCTCCAGCCGCAGTTCATCAAGCCGCGCCGGCGGTCCCTCCGTTCCCTCCCCCCTCGTGGGGGAGGGTCAGGGAGGGGGGCCCGCGAGTCGCGGCGGTCGTGGCGGCGCAAAGTCTCGCGACCACGATCCACTGCTGCCCTCGGTCGACGAGATCACCGGCGGCGCCTCACGCAGCACCAGCTCCAAAGTCCACAAGCCCCATCTTGACGAGATGCACGGCCCGGAATCCCTGCCCTACCGCCCCAACGCCAAGCTGCCGGCAAAGCCGTTCGGCAGCAGCAGCAAGATCATCCAGCCGACCAACTCCCGCGAATCCGGACCCGAATTCGGCCCGGCCCCACGCTCGACCGGCGGCGCGCCGGGGAAGCGGGGCGGGTGGAAGAAGCGGTGAGGTGTAAATCTTTTCGCCGCGTCGTTGCGAGGAGCGACAGCAACGAAGCAATCCAGTCTCTGCACTTGGTCTGATCTGGATTGCGTTGCTTCGCTCGCCATGACGTCTGGTTTGCGATCTCAACTGGAAAACGTATCTTGTTGAGCTACTCTGCTCACATGAAACTCGGCTTCGAAGAACCTCAAACCGCCTACACCAGCGGCACGCAGAAGGCGCGGGCGTGGACCGAGGCCTGGGTCGGTGCGCAAGCCTATTGTCCGAACTGCGGCCGATCGAACATGGCGCAGTTTCCCAACAACAGCCCGCTGGCCGACTTCTTCTGTACGAGCTGCCGCGAAGAGTTCGAGCTGAAGAGCCAGAAGAAGGCATTCGGCGCCAAGATCGCCGATGGCGCCTATGGAACGAAATGCGAGCGGCTCGCCGCCAGCAACAACCCCAATCTCCTGCTGATGAACTACGACCGTGACACCCGGTCGGTCATCAACCTGTTCGTCGTGCCGAAGCACTTCTTCATCCGCGACATCATCGAACAGCGCAAGCCGCTGGCGGCGACCGCGCGCCGCGCCGGTTGGATCGGCTCGAACATTCTGCTCGACCGCGTTCCCGAGTCGGGCAAGATTCACATCGTCCAGAATCGCGTCGTCCGCGCCAAGGAGCTAGTGCTGCAGGAATGGCGCAGGACGCTCTTCCTCCGCAAGGAAACCCTAGATGCACGCGGATGGCTGATCGAGGTCTTGAAATGCGTGGAGTCGCTCGGCAGAGCGGAATTCACGCTCGATGATGTCTACGCCTTCGCCCGCCATCTCAGCCAGCTCTATCCCGGCAACCAGAACGTCCGGCCCAAAATCCGCCAGCAGCTCCAGTTCCTGCGCGACCAGGGCTTCCTGGAGTTCGTCGCGCGCGGCCGCTATCGTTTGAAGACATGAGGTCCGGCAATGGCGTGGTTCTTGAACTTCTATCGCTGTGAACGCTGTGCTCACGCCTGGACCGACGAATGGTCGTGCATGTGCGACGACGAGTGTCCTCACTGCGGCGCCCGCGACATGTCTCCGTCCCGAAGCGATGACCTGACGGAGCTGATCCTGAGCAACGAGGATTGCTTCGTCGTCCTCCGCTCGCCTGATGACGCAGAGGACGAGCCTGCCTATGAAGAGCTCGGGCGATTCTCGAGCCGAGCCAAGGCGGAGGAATTTCTTGCGGCGTCCGCTCCCAGTTAGGTCGGCATCGACGACGACGATCTTCGGCTTTGCGACGCGCATAGCCCTCAACCAGTTGCTCGTCATGCCAGCAGAGAGCCTGCCTGACAGCGCGTGAGACGCAGTATTCGTTCCGAAAAATAAAAACATCTTGCGCTTTATCGGAAATCATGATTATCTCCCCCGCATCCCGCCTCACCGCAGAGGGGCGTAGCGCGCGATCGTCACGACACGCGAGGCGGGGATGCGATGGCCGCGATCAAGCCGCAGCGTGTCTTCGGATGCGCCGACGAACGGCGGGGCCGCGGACGTGAAGTCGCAGCGTCCTGATACCCCGACGCTGGTATCAACCTGGCGCAATGCTAGCGCATTGCGCTGGGGATGGTGGCCAACAAGCCCGGCGCACCAGGGAGACTGCGTATAAGCGTGAAGACCGTCGCGCAGGGAATGCCGGTTGAATCGGCTTTGCCTGTGGTACCTGCCGCCTGCACTTTTTTCGCAGGCGGGCCATGGGTGAGGCCTTCAACCGGCATTCCCTGCGCCCTCTGCATGATTTGCGAGGGACGTGTTCGATGCATCACTCGGGCGAATCTCGCCGCGAGATCACGTCCTCATGTCTTCAACTCGATCGCTGTTTGAATCGTAAATCCGCCAAACCCACCGCTGTCGTCCCGGACAAGCCGTGACGCGCGCCAGCGGGTCGCGGCGCCGATCCGGGACCCATACGCCGCGGCGGACGTGATGGGCAAAATGCCCATGACCAATTTGCCTCAAACCGCTCCCTGGGGGTATGGGTCCCGGCGTTCGCCGGGACGACGATGGAGTTGGTTGAGACAGACACCCGCTATCCTCGCCGACGTGTCGGACGAGCCGCGGCGCACACGAGCGCTGCGCCGAAGCTGACGCCATGCTTCGCGAGACGGCGCCCGCCTCACCCCATCGCCAGCACCGCGACCGACAGCAGCGCCAGCATCACCGTCGAGCTCAGCAGCTGCAGCGATCCCTCCGGCTTGATACGCCAGCGCAGCACCTTGTCGGCGAGGCCGAGCGTTGCGTCGTAGAACTCCGCCGCGTAGGCCTGCCTGAGCAGGCGCTGAAAGCGCGGGCCTGCCGCCGAGGTCATGAGCACGTGGATGATGGTCGCGCTCGCGACGAAGCCGATGATCCCCGGCCGCAGCGCGGTGCTGTGCGCGAGCTTGAGGATCAGCGCGGCGCCGGCGTAGGTCGGAATGGCCTGGAACAGCGCGGTCAGCGCCATGCCTTCGAGCAGATTGAGCAGCGCCGCCTTCGGCGCGGAGGTGCTGGGGGAGGCGACGGTGAGCATGGCCTGGACATCCGGTTGCGGCGGCCCTCGGCGAGGACCAGACCGCTCCCGTCTAGCGGACCGTGAGACCTGTCACGCCGGGCACCGTCTCCGGGCCGAGGCGGAGGCACGCCGCAGACGAGCGGCGCGCCGCATCGACTAGGTCCGGCCCTGCCCGTTGACCTGGCCCTGCTGCTGCTGACGCTCCTGCTCCTTGGCGCGGTGACGGCCGTAGAGGCAGCCGGCGGCGGCGCCGAGCACGCCGTGATGACCGGCATAATGGCCGGCGACGCCGCCGACGATGGCACCCTTGATGCACCCCTTGGCCTCGGCGTCCTGCGTCGACAGCAGCGCCAGCGCTGCGACGGAGGCGGCCAGCATGGTCTTCGTGATCGACATCGTCATGATCGAGCTCCGCTTGGATTGGTGCGGGGTAACGGCGACGCGGCGGGGCGGTTCCCGGCTCGCAACCGGCATGACGCGTTGCGCGAACCTTATCGCGCGCGGTGATGACCCAGGAGCTGAGAGATCAGCTGGATGAGCTGAGAGATGCCCCCAGACATGATCGTGACGCGATCACCCGCCAAGCTTCCGTTCACCGTACCGGCGCATAGAGCTGGCCGACGGTTACACAGGTGGTTGACGGCCGCGCGCCGGCATCTCCAGAACGACATCGCCGACGCGGGTAGTCCCGTCAGTGGAGACAGGATGATCGAGCACATCAACAAGCAGCGTGTGCGCAGGCTGCTCGAGGCCCATGCCGCCGGTGATTTCGACAGCGTGCTGGCGCATTGCACCGACGACCTCGAGCACTTCGCGTCCGCGCCGATCGACATCTTTCCCCATCTCGGCGGCCGCCGGGGCAAGGCCGAGGTGCGGCAGATGTGGGAGACCGCGCGCAGCCGCTATGCCGACGTCCGGCATGAGATCAAGACCATGATCTGCGAAGGCGACCAGGTCGCCGTCGATCTCCGCATCTTCCTGCGCAAGCGCGACAACGACCGCATCGTGCAGTACGACCTCGCGGCGTTCTATACGCTGCGCGACGGCCGCGTCGCCCGCATCCGCGAGATCATGGACACCTACGACCTGGTGCAGCAGGTGCTCGAATGCGATCTCAGCCGGCTGCTGATCGCGGGTGCCGCCCGGCCCTGAGGCCGGCACGGCCGTCGCGGACTAGCGCCCGGACCGGCCGATCACGCAAACGTCACCGACGGCGGCCTCATTGCCTTGAACCTGTGGCCCCGGCTCCGCACCCCATCAGCGGTGGTATACGGGGCATTGGTGACATGAGAATAGCATTCCTGGCGATGGCCGGACTGGTGATGGGCGTCGTCGGCGGCGCGACGATCGGCATCGGGCTGGGGCTGGCCTGGATCGAGCTGTTCAACACCAGCGAATTCGAAGGCTATGCGGGCATGCTGGTGTTCTTCACCTTCATGCCGCTCGGCGCCCTGATCGGCGGTCTCGCCGGCGCCACCCTGTTCGGCCTGGCCGCCTTCCGAGAGCACGAGGTCGCGATCGCGCAGCAGCGGTTGCAGCACGAAGGACGCTGACGGCCCCGGCGCCCGCGCGCGGGACCGGTAGCGGCGCGCATTTGTGCAATGCAAAAACAACCGTTGCGCGCGCAGGTGGTTGATTTATGTGAGGCGTAAGAGAGATAGATTCGGCGCCCCGGCGCGACGTCGTTTCGACGTCGCCTCAAGGCCGGCGCGCCCCCTCGCAAGCCAGTTCAGGATCCCGACCCGATGACGGAGCACAGCCTCTGGCGTCTGTCGCGCGCATTGCATGGCGCGATCAACGACCGCCATTTCGACGATTTCGCCGCGCTTCTCGACGACGACATCGACTGGGCCATCTACGGCCCGATCGACATGTTTCCCTTCCTCGGCGCCCGGCACGGCCGCGCCGCCGTGCTCGACGCCGTCAGGCAGATCGCCGAGCATGTGAGCATCCGGCGGATCGAGCGCGAGACCCTGATGCTGGACGAGACCAGCGCGGCGACCATGGTCCGCTGCGCGATGACGGCGCAGGATTCCGACAAGCCGATCACGGCGCGGCTCGCGCAATTCATGCAATTCCGCGCCGGCAAGCTCGCCCGGCTGCGGATCCTGATCGATACGTTCGACCTGGTCGAGCAGACGCTCGGCCGCCCGATCGACCTGCCGCGCATCGGCAGCTTCGCCTGAGCCGCCCTGCCTGTTGGATTGTGGTCACAGTCACCGGCAACCCAACACATCGTGACTGGCGCAGCCATAATTTTGCGCCAAGATTCCACCATATTCCGGCACACAGGTTCGGGCGGCGGGGGTTGCTCTCATGACATCGTATGGTTGCGCGCTGGCGGTTTTCACGGCCGGCTTCGGGCTTCTTGCGTCCGCCGCCGATGCCCAGTCGCTGATGCAGGCGCCGCAGCCGCTGCAGATCGCGCCGTGGCAGCAGATCGCGCCGGAGCCCGAGGACGAGGACAAGTCCGAGGACCAGGTGGCGGCAGCCGACCCGATGCAGGACATCGACGTCGAGAAGCTCGACTGGAGCCAGCTCGCGATCGACGACACCACCTTTCTCGACCGTCCCGAGGCCGCTGCCGCGGCGAAGCGCAAGGCCGCCGCCGAGAAGGCCGCCGCGCTCGACTGGTCGAACCAGAACAAGGGCAGCCTTGCCTCGGGCGTGTCGGTCAAGCAGTCGGTGTCGCCGTTCTGGGACGCCCGCGTCGGTGCCGACATGACGGTCTCGCGGCAGCCGACCACGATGTCGGAATTGCTGGCGGAGAAGGCCGAGAACGGCGGCAATGCTCCGGAGTCCGGCGGCTCGGCCTGGGCGGCCGTCACCGCGCCGGGTGCCGGCGCGATCTGGGACAAGACCGCCATCGAGGCCCGCGTCGATCCCGGCTCGGATCAGAGCCGGCTCGGCACCACCATCACCAAGGCGGTGCCGATCGATCACTACAATCTGACCCTGCAGAACGGCTATAACGTCACCCAGCAGGGCATGGTGCCGATTCCCGGCGCGGCGCCGAAGACCAGCCGCAGCTTCGACACCGAGCAGTCCGCCAGGCTCTCCATCGGCGACACCGGCACCAGCGTCACCGCAGGACAGACCTTGTCGTCGGGCGACGACAAATGGCTGCGCAAGGTCGGCGCCGAGCAGAAGCTGTCGGATGGTCTCAGCGTATCCGGCTCGGTCAGCGAGACCGCGCAGGGCGGCACCAGCAAGAGCATCTCGGCCGGCTTCAAACGGAGCTGGTGACGTTCACCATTGCGGCAGCCCGCCACGAATGATCGAACGATCGCCGCAGCTTCGCCGCGGTGCGGCCCAATTTGGCCGCACTGATAGGCTTTGAGAAGTTCGTCGTGCGGGGACACCGCGCTCGCTTGAACGCGAAATGAGGAAATAGCCGATGAATGTCATTCGTCCGGACAAGATCGATGGAACTGAAGCCGAGCTGGATACGGATCTGGCCGCGGTCTCCGAAGTCGAGGCCGGCATTCGTGATTTCGTCCGTAACGATATCGCCTATCTGCGCCGCCCCAATGCGGCCGCCACGGCCGAGGCCTCGATCGACGCCGATGCAGCGGTGAACAGCGTCACCACGCTGATCCAGCGCGTCGCCGGCACCTCGCTGTCGGAGATCGAGAACCTGATCGGGGAGCTCGAGAGCCTGCGCGAGCTGCTGCATGCCGAGGGCCAGCGGGTGCAGCGCGAGATCGCGAGCTATGCGCAGCTCAGCCAGGCGGCGATGAAGTCGACCCGGGCCATCGCCGAGAACGTGACGCAGTGGAAGCGCGCCGCCGACGGCCTGCGCAGCAGCTGATCGTTCTTTCCGGACCTTGAAGCGGACCGCCGTGCGAGCCATCGCGCGGCGGTTTTCGTCTTTGCAGCGCCACGTCCTTGAACGCGCCGCGGCCCTCCCGCGACCAACTCCCGCCGCTCTCGCGGCGGGCAGGTTGCGTCAGGGGGGTGTCGCTTTCATGGAAACGATCCGGCCAGACAACACCGATCCGATTCCCCTGAGGCCTGAGCCTCAGCGGATCGGGATCATCATGGTCCGCTTCGTCGGATTGCTGCTGGTGGCCATGGCGGTCATGGTGCTCATCTGGAGCCGCTAGACCGCCTCTGCGAACAGGACCGCCCGGTCCGTTCTGGTTAACGAGTAGTTAAGCCGTCACTCGTTGATCGTCGCAGACGTCTCGAGCGAATACGAGCCGTCGGCATAGCCCTTCACGACCATTCCCGTCGCGAGCATCACCGCGAGCGTCACGCTGGCAAAGATAAAGCCGAGGAGTTTCAGACCACCGCGATCTGCCATACTCATCCCCCACATCCTGATCCCTGATTGGCTGTCTTATAGAGTCCGAGTTCAGAATGCGTTAGCGCGAACTTCGTTCCGTGCCGACAATCCTACGAAGCGTGACCTTTTCGCCTCAACCGTTGTTCCGCCTCGGGACAAAGGCCGACGCAAGCACCGAGAACACCAGCTCGCCGCGCTGATTGATGCCGGTGTTGCGCGCTTGCAGGATGCCCCATTCGGGGCGCGAGGCCGACTCGCGAAGCGAATCAATCTCGCTCGAGAAGCTGATCGTATCGCCTGCAAGCACCGGCTTGTGCCAGCGCAGCTCACGAAAGCCGGGAGAAGGACCTCCGAGAACGACCGGCTCGCCGCGCGAGCGCGCGATCTCCAGGAGACGCTGGTTGTCTGCGACGATCAGCTTCATGCAGACGGAGCCGACGTGCCATCCCGATGCCGCGAGCCCGCCGAACAGCGATCGGCGCCCCTCTTCCTCGTCGAGGTGAAAGCGTTGCGGATCGAATTGAACGGCGAAGCGCTTAATCTCATCGGCCGTGAACGTGTAGGAGCCGAGCTCGCGGCGCTGGCCAACCTGAAGATCCTCGAAGAAGCGCATCAGCCCACCTGCTCGCGGCTCTCGCGGCGCTCGACGATGATCGGAGAGACCATCTCGCAAAGTCTCAAGCCCGCCTCGTTGCGCACGCTGCACTTGAAGGTGACGATCCCCGTCGACGGACGGCTCCGCGACACCCGCGCTTCCAGAACCTCCACATCGAGCATCAGCTCATCGTCAGGACGCAACGGCGACAACCACCTGACCTCGTTGACGCCCGGCGAGCCGAGCGAGGCGGTGCGGCCGATGAAGCCGTCGAACATCATGCGCATCATCAGCGAGCAGAGGTGCCAGCCCGAGCCGGACAGGCCCTTGAGCATCGACTGCGAGGCGGCCAGTTCGTCCAGATGCATCGGCTGCGGATCAAACTCAGACGCGAAGGCGATGATCTCATCGCGGGTGACGTGTCGCGGGCCGAAGCTGCCGAACGGGCCTTGCGGAAAATCTTCGAAGGTGAGGGTCATGAGGTTGGGAATGGCTGAAAGAAGCCCGATTGTGGCCGCACTTTGCAGCAATCACAACCGGGCCGCTCGCATGGCTGACGCCCGGTCCAGTCGCAAGAGAGTGCCAGAAGGCGCCATATACCGGAATGAATTCGGCTGCCGCCGATGCCGTCTGGCGCGCAATTCGAGCACGACTTAAAGACGGATTTGACGACCGATTCGGACGTGGCCGGGGGATCAGGATGTTGGAATTTCGCGATTTGTTCCAGTGGGACCGCTTCATCACGCCCACCATCATCAAGACGTTCTATTGGCTCGTGATTGCGCTGATCATCCTGTCGGGAATTCGCGGCATTTTCACGGGCCTCTCCGAAATGGCGATCAGCCCGTTCGGCGGTTTCCTGATGCTGCTGTCGTCGCTCGCCGGCATCATCGTCGGCATGGTGTTCTCGCGCATCATCGCCGAGTTCGTGCTGATCGTCTTCCGCATCAACGAGCACCTCGGCGCAATCCGCGAACAGGGGCGGATGTAGCCGCCCATGCGGCCTTAGTTGTTGAAGCGGAAGTGCATCACGTCGCCATCGGCGACGACATACTCCTTGCCTTCGAGGCGCAGCTTGCCGCCCTCGCGCGCGCCAGCCTCACCGCCGAGCGCGACATAGTCGGCATAGGCAATGGTCTCAGCGCGGATGAAGCCTTTCTCGAAGTCGGTGTGAATGACGCCAGCCGCCGCCGGCGCCTTGGTGCCGCGGTGAATGGTCCAGGCGCGCGCTTCCTTCGGACCGACGGTAAAGTAGGTGATCAGGTCGAGCAGCTGATAGCCGGCGCGGATGAGCCGATCGAGACCAGCCTCTTCGAGCCCGAGCGTCTCCAGGAAATCCACCCGCTCCTCGCGCGACAGCGTCGCGATCTCGGATTCGATCTTGGCCGAGATCACGACCGCGACCGCCCCCTCTTCCTTGGCGCGCGCGAACACCGCCTGTGAGAAACTGTTGCCGTCCTTGGCCGAGCCTTCCTCGACATTGCAGACGTAGAGCACGGGCTTGGAGGTGAGCAGTCCGAGCATGCCGAAGGCGCGCTCCTCCTCGGGCTTGCGCTCCAGCAGCCGCGCCGGCTTGCCGTCGCGCAGCAGCACGAGAGCGCGGGTGACGAGCTCGTACTGCTCCTTGGCGTCCTTGTCGCCGCCCTTTGCCTTCTTGGAGAGGTTGTCGACCCGCTTCTCGAGGCTGTCGAGATCGGACAGCATCAGTTCGGTCTCGATGGTCTCGATGTCGGCGAGCGGGGCGATCTTGCCCTCGACGTGGGTGATGTCGGAATCCTCGAAACAACGCACCACATGGGCGATCGCATCGACCTCGCGGATATTGGCGAGGAACTGGTTGCCGAGTCCTTCACCCTTGGAGGCACCGCGCACCAGGCCGGCGATGTCGACGAACGTCAGCCGCGTCGGAATGATCTGACCGGACTTGGCGATCGCCGCGAGCTTTTCCAGCCGCGGATCGGGAACGGCGACCTCGCCGACGTTCGGCTCGATGGTGCAGAACGGATAGTTCGCCGCCTGCGCGGCCGCCGTCTCCGTCAGCGCGTTGAACAGCGTCGACTTGCCGACGTTGGGCAACCCGACGATCCCGCATTTGAATCCCATGACCCGTCCCGCATCCTTTCGGACAACGCCCGAAGCGCTCACGCGGCGCCGGCGTCGCCCTTGTCCAGAAAACCTTTGGCCTGCAGCGCCAGATGCACCTTGTTGGCGAAGGTGGAGTCGCGCTTGCCGGTCAACAATTCAGCATTGTCGGCCACCGCCTCGCACAACGCCTCGACCCACGGCATGTCGGACTTGGCGAAGTCCGACAGCACGTGCCCATGCACCAGCTCCTTGACGCCGGGATGGCCGATGCCGAGCCGGACGCGGCGGTAGTCGTTGCCCAGATGCGCCGAGATCGAACGCAGTCCGTTATGACCAGCAATGCCACCGCCGACCTTCACGCGCAGCTTGCCCGGTTGCAGTTCGAGCTCGTCCTGAAACACGGTGACGTCGCCGACGCCGAGCTTGAAGAAGCTGGCCGCTTCCTGCACCGCGCGGCCGGATTCGTTCATATAGGTGGTCGGCTTCAGGAGAATGACGCGCTCGGAGTCGAGTGTGCCTTCGGACGTCTCGCCTTGAAACCTGCGCCGCCACGGCGAGAAGCGGTGACGCCGCGCGATCTCGTCAACGGCCATGAAGCCGATATTGTGCCGGTTGCGCGCATATTTCGCGCCGGGATTGCCGAGGCCGACAAACAGCAGCATGACGCGGCATCCGCACCCGCCGTCGCTTCGGGAAGCACGGGACCCGCCCGCGCTTCCCAGAAGCGGAACGGCTTACTTCTTCTTGTCGCCGCCAGCCGGCGCCTTGGCCGCGGCCGCGGGAGCCTTCGCAGCGGCAGCCGGAGCAGCAGCGGCGGGAGCCGCGGCAGCGCCAGCAGCAGCCTTCTGCTCCTCGCCATAGCCCGACGGCGGCACGATGGTGACGAGCGTCGCGTCGTCGCGCGACAGCGTCTTCACGCCAGTCGGCAGCTTGACGTCGGAGATGTGCAGCGAGTGGTTGATCTCGAGCGCGCTGACGTCGGCCTCGATGAACTGCGGGATGTTCTCCGCGAGGCACTCGAGGTCGAGCGTGTGGGTCACGATGTTGACGGTGCCACCGCGCTTGACGCCCGGCGCGCCTTCCGAGCCCACCACGTGCAGCGGCACGCTGACGCGAATGGTCGCGCCCTGGCCGAGCCGCATGAAGTCGACGTGGATCGGGAAGTCCTTGACCGGATCGAGATGGAAGTCGCGCGGGATCACCCGGTGCTTCTTGCCGTCGAGGGTGACGTCGAAGATCGTGGTCAGAAACCGGCCTGCGAGGATGCGCTGGCGCAGCTCGCGGTCTTCCACCGAGATCGGCAGCGGGGGCTGGTTGTCTCCATAAATCACTCCGGGCACTCTCCCGGCGCGACGCTCTGCCCGTGCGGCCCCCTTGCCGACTGACGGACGGGCGGTCGCCTTCAGTTCTCTGACGGTCGCCATCGTGTTAAGTCCTTGTTTTAAAAAGTTAAAGGCCGCGATGCGGCCCGTTGCTGGACGTCCTTCGGCAAGCCTCCAGGGGTGCGGGGGCCGCGGACGTGGCGGCGTTCTAGCGGCAAACCCGGGAAATGACAAGGAAATGAAGGGACCGGCGGCCCCTTCATCCCACCAACTCTCCGGAGGTATTTCGCGCGCGGGTCAGCCGTCCGCGCTGCCGGCGCCCGGCGGCGTGCCGGCCGCGCCACCCAGCTTGGCCTCCAGCGCCGCGATCCGCGCCTTCAGCGCCTCGTTCTCCTCGCGGGCGAGCCGGGCCATGTCCTTGACCGCCTCGAACTCCTCGCGCTTCACGATGTCCAGATCGTTCAGGATCTTTTCCGCCTGGTTGCGGATGACGGAATCGACCTCCCGCTTCATGCCCTGGGCGGCACCTGCGGCATCGTTCATCAGGCGGCCGAGTTCGTCGAAAAACCGGTTGTTGGTCTGAGTCATGTGAGAAACTCCGCGTCCCGCGACGAGCACGATGATGGAAGACAGAATGGCGATCCCTGTCGCCGCCCGCAAGATGGGCCGTCTTGTCATGCCTTGGTTTCCTTGTCATCGTACTTGTTGCGCCGGCCCGCGGCGCTGGTATGAGCAGCCCTGAGATCACATCGCGCCGCGCCCGTTCATGTGGCGGAGCTCGTTCGAAGCCCGCATCGCCCGCGGGCTTCCGGAAGCGGGACGCCGTGCCCACGAAAGCCAGTGAATGACGCCTCTCCTCATCGATTTCCCCGTGTTCGATCCGGTTGCGATCGCCATCGGCCCGTTCGCGATCCGCTGGTACGCGCTGGCCTATATCTGCGGCATCGTCATCGGCTGGCTCTACGCGCGCTCGCTGCTCAAGAAAGAGCGGCTGTGGGGCGGCCCGGCGCCGGTGTCGCTGGTCCAGCTCGACGACTTCATCCTGTGGGTCACGATCGGCATCATCCTCGGCGGCCGCACCGGTTACGTGCTGTTCTACAACCTGCCGTTCTTCATCGAGCACCCGCTGGAGATCTTCCAACTGTGGAACGGCGGCATGTCGTTTCATGGCGGCTTCATGGGCTGTGTGCTCGCCGTGATCTGGTTCGCCCGCCGCAACGGCCTGCCGATCATCTCGCTCGGCGACGTCACCACCGCGGTCGCGCCCATCGGCCTGCTGCTCGGCCGCATCGCCAATTTCATCAATGGTGAGCTGTGGGGCCGTGCCGCCGATGCAAGCGTTCCCTGGGCGATGATCTTCCCGCGCGATCCGACCCACCTCCCGCGCCATCCGAGCCAGCTCTACGAGGCCGGCCTCGAAGGCATCGTGCTGTTCATCGTGCTGGCGATCATGATCCGGTTCGGCGCGCTGAAACGGCCCGGCCTGATCCTCGGCAGCTTCATCACCCTCTACGGCGTGGCGCGCATCACCAGCGAGCTGTTCCGCGAGCCCGACAAGCAATTGGGCTTTCTCTGGGGTGGCCTGACCATGGGCATGGTGCTGTCGGTGCCGATGCTGATCATCGGCGCCATCCTGGTGGCGCGGGCGCTCCGCAGGCCTGAGAGTCGTCAAGCCACTCCCCCGCTGCAGGCCAATCCGTGATCGAAACCTCTCCGCTCCACACCGAGATCAAGCGGCTGATCAAGGCATCCGGCCCGATGCCGGTCTGGCGCTACATGGAGCTGTGCCTGATGCATCCGGAGCACGGCTACTACGTCTCGCGCGATCCGCTCGGACGCGAGGGCGACTTCACCACCGCCCCCGAAGTGAGCCAGATGTTCGGCGAGCTGCTCGGGCTGTGGGCGGCCTCGATCTGGAAGGCGACGGGATCGCCGCAGCAATTCCGGCTGATCGAGCTGGGACCCGGCCGCGGCACCATGATGTCGGATGCCCTGCGGGCGCTGCGCGTGCTGCCGCCGCTGTACCAGACGATCTCGGTCCACCTGGTCGAGGTCAATCCTGTCCTGCGCGAAAAGCAGAAGGCGACGCTGACCGGCCTGCGCAACATCAACTGGCACGAGAGCTTCGACGAGGTGCCGGAGGGCCCCAGCGTCATCTTCGCCAACGAGTATTTCGACGTGCTGCCGATCCACCAGATGATCAGGCGCGAAACCGGCTGGCACGAGCGCGTGGTCGAGCTCGACGAGGAGGAGAACTTCGTCTACGGCGCGGCCGCGGATCCAACGCCCGGCTTCGAGCTGCTGCTGCCGCCGCTGGTGCGCGCCGCGCCGGCCGGCGCGATCTTCGAATGGCGGCCGAACATGGAAATGATGGCCATCGCCAGGCGCATCCGCGACCAGCGCGGCGCCGCCGTCATCATCGATTACGGCCATGTGCGCAGCGACGTCGGCGACACCTTCCAGGCCATCGCCCGTCATAGCTTCGCCGATCCCCTGAAGACACCGGGGCTTGCCGACATCACCGCCCATGTCGATTTCGACGCGCTGGCGCGGGCCGCGGAAGCCGTCGGCGCGCGCGTTCACGGCCCGGTCACGCAGGGCGAGTTCCTGCAGCGGCTCGGCATCGAAACCCGCGCGCTGACCCTGATGCAGAAGGCCTCGCCGGAAGTCTCGGAGGACATCGCGAGCGGGCTGAAGCGCCTGACCGGCGGCGGCCGCGGCGGAATGGGGTCGCTGTTCAAGGTGCTCGGCATCTCCGATCCGGCCATTCCGGTGCTGGCGGGCATCAGCGACGAGCACACCAACGAGAAGACGGGAGGCGCGTGATGCTGGTATCATCGGATGTGATGTCCGCGGTCCCTGGCCTGCGCCACGCCTTCTTCACCCGCGAGGGCGGCGTCTCCGACGGCATCTATGCCGGCCTCAATGGCGGGCTCGGATCGCATGACGTGCCGGAGAAGGTCCGGGAAAACCGCCGCCGCATGGCCGCCCATCTCGGCGTCGCGCCCGACCAGTTCCTCAGCCTGCACCAGATCCATTCGCCCGACGTCGTGGTTGCGACCGGGCCCTGGGACAGCCCCGTCAGGCCGAAGGCCGATGCGCTGGTGACCGCGACGCCGAATCTCGCGATCGGCGTCACCACGGCCGATTGCGGGCCGATCCTGTTCGTCGACCCGCATAAGCGCGTCATCGGCGCGGCGCATGCCGGCTGGAAAGGTGCGCTCACCGGCGTGCTCGAAGCCACGCTGCAGGCGATGGAGGAACTCGGCGCAGAGCGCGGCCGGATCATTGCCGCGATCGGCCCCCTGATCCGCCAGCCGAGCTACGAGGTCGGCGCCGAGTTCGTCACGCGCTTCCTCGACGACGACGCCGAGCACGCGCGCTTCTTCCTGCCGTCGGCGCGCGACGGCCACGCGATGTTCGACCTGGCCGGCTTCATCCGGATGCGGCTGGAAAACGCCGGCGTGCTGCTGATCGACGATATCGGCCTCGACACCTATGTCGACGAGCGCTTCTTCAGTTACCGCCGCTCGGTCCATCGCAACGAGCCGGACTATGGCCGGCACGTCCATGCCATCATGCTCGAAGGCTGAAGCTGGGCGCGATTGTGGCCGCATGTGGATTGCTTAACCCTTTCTGTACAACTGAATGCACTCTGTCCCAATCTGTGGCAGCCGCGACCTAGACGTTAATCGATTTTAACGATATCGCTCCCGACGATGAGGGGAGCGCCGACACCACTTCGACGGATCAGCCGCGCTGCGCAGCACGCCTGCGTTGCCGTTTTGCTGATCACGTCCGCTGCAGCGCTCGGCGGCTGCGCGACCAGCGGTGGTCCGTCCAACGCCTACGCGATGGCGCCTGCATCGGATAACGCGACGATCGCCTTCGAGCAGATCGACGGCCCGCCGCCGCAAATCTTCGACCGCATGGTCAGCGTGCTCGACAGCGAGTCCAAGCTGCGCAGCCTCGCCATCGTGTCGCGCGAGGCCCCTGCAGCGTATCGTGTCCGCACCTATCTCTCCGCCCAGGTCGTCGGCGGCAAGGGCGTGATCGCCTGGGTGTTCGACGTCTACGATCGCAATCAGCAGCGCGCGCTGCGGCTGTCGGGCGAAGAGCCGGTCGGACGCGGCGGCCGCGATCCGTGGAACAATGTCGACGACATGGTGCTTCGGAAAATCGCGCAGGCCGGCTTCAGCGGACTTTCGAACATGCTGAACGGCACCGCGCCCGTCGACGGCGCGCCCCCGGTGGCACCGGCCACCCGCGGCCCTGCGGTCGCCGTGGCCGAGCCCGCATCGCCGGCGTCCGGCGGCACCAGCGTCGCGGCCCTCGGCTACACCGACCGTTAGGCAAGGAGGCGCATTTTGCGCCGTTTTTGACCGGGAAAAACAGCCGTTTGACCGGGAAAAACACTTGCGGCGGGTTGCCATGCGCGCGGTGTCCTTGATATCACCTCGCCCGTGCAAAACTGCCGGTTCCATGGATCGCCCGATATGCTGAACAAGGTCTCCAGCGAGACGCGAGGAGAATTCACGATGTCGGCCAAGAACGGCTCCATCAAACTCGTCGCCGGCAACTCCAATCCGGCTCTCGCCGCCGGCATCGCCGCTGAGCTCGGGCTGCCGCTGACGAAGGCGGTGGTTCGGCGCTTCGCCGACATGGAGATCTTCGTCGAGATCCAGGAGAACGTCCGCGGCTCCGACGTCTTCATCATTCAATCGACGTCCTATCCGGCGAACGACCTGCTGATGGAGCTCCTGATCATCACCGATGCGCTGCGCCGCGCCTCCGCGCGCCGCATCACCGCCGTGGTGCCCTATTTCGGCTATGCGCGGCAGGATCGAAAATCTGCCTCGCGCACGCCGATCTCGGCCAAGCTCGTCGCCAACCTGATCACCCATGCCGGCGTCGACCGCGTCATGACGCTCGACCTGCATGCCTTGCAGATCCAGGGCTTTTTCGACATCCCGGCCGACAATCTCTATGCTTCGCCGCTGATGGTGCGCGACATCAAGGATCGGTTCGATCTCTCCAACCTCATGGTCGTATCGCCCGACGTCGGCGGCGTGGCGCGCGCGCGTGGCCTCGCCAAGCGCATCAACACGCCGCTCGCCATCGTCGACAAGCGCCGCGAGCGTCCCGGCGAGTCCGAGGTCATGAACGTGATCGGCGAAGTCTCCGGCCACACCTGCATCCTTGTCGATGACATCGTCGACTCCGGCGGCACCCTGGTGAACGCGGCCGATGCGCTTCTCAAGCACGGCGCCAAGGACGTCTACGCCTACATCACCCACGGCGTGCTCTCCGGTGGAGCGGCGAGCCGCATCACCTCCTCGCGCCTGAAGGAGCTCGTCATCACTGACTCCATCATGCCGACCGAAGCCGTCCGCAACGCGCCGAACATCCGCACGTTGCCGATCGCGCCGCTGATCGCCGAGGCGATCGGGCGAACCGCTGCCGAAGAGTCGGTGTCGAGCCTGTTCGACTGATATCGTCTCTCGTACGGCAAGAACGTCATCATCAAATTCCACTGTCATTCCCCGCGAAAGCGGGGAATCCAGTACGCCGCGGCGCCTCGATCAATCACAGCCATCTCCCTTTACTGGATCGCCCGGTCCCGTCTTCGCCTTCGGCTTTGACGCGGCCAAGAGCACTTTGGGCGCGCCGCAGCTTCAGCGAAGGCGGCAAGCCGGGCGATGACGCTGGTGTTTGGGCAAAGGGCCTGCCCCACACTCCCGTCATTGCGAGGAGCGCAGCGACGAAGCAATCCAGACTGCCTCCTCTGAAGGATCCTGGATTGCTTCTCTCCGCTCGCAATGACGCCTGTGGTATCTTTCATCAGGACAATATCCGACAGGCCTTCCGCATAAGCCTCCGCGATCTCGCGGCGCGTGTTGCGTCCGAGCTTTGATCACAGCATCGCCCTCTTGGTGGAGGGCGCAAGGAAGGCCGGGCGCTGGCCGCGCCCGTGGCCCGCCTGCGAAAAAAATGCAGGCGGCAGGTACCACAGGTCTGGCCGAACACACCCGGCCCTCCCTGCGCGATGGCTTTACGGCTGCTTCGCAGTCTCCCCGGTGCACCGGGCTTTCTGGCCACCGTTGCCCGCGCGGCGCGTGAGCGCCGGCACAGGCGTGACACCAGCGTCGGGGTGTCAGGACCGTGCGACTTGACCGTGCGTGCCGGATCGTTCGTCGGCGCGGCATCCGCCACGCTGCGACCCGACCCGCCCATCGCATTCCGCTGCCGACGTCCGTGACGACCGCGATACGTCCCCTTCCGACGCAACGGAACGAGCGGGACCATACTGCTGATTTTGCGAAACCTCCAGCGATTTATTTTTATCCGAAGGGCTGGACAGGATTTGCGGAGAGAAGCGTGATTTGGGCGACGGGCACGCGCTGGACCGAACGGACACTGACGCGGAGAGACGCGGCGGATTACGGCTTCGCCTAATCCGCCCTACGCTCAAACCCGTAGGGCGGATTAGCGCAGCGTAATCCGCCGTTGTCCAGCGCGAGAGTTTCAAGACAGCCTGATCCGGTCAACGCTCGCCGTAAGTCCCGTTCACATCGACATCGCCAGCCCAATCTGCGGAAATACTCCTTCACGCACGTCTCGGTGGAAGGACGAATGCGGCCAGTCCTCCACTCGACTTACCAGGCGAATGCTTCACCGGATTGATGTAACAATACTCCACGTGCCGGGCATAATCTTCCTCGTCGCGAATGAGATGCTCCCAAAACCGGCGCTGCCAGATGCCGCGTTCCTGGTTCGCTATCCGAGCGGCGCTGAGGTACTCCGTCTTTGGAAGCGCTCGTGCGAAACGGCTTTTGATCAAGCGCCAACGCGTTGAAAAATCCGCATCTTCGGGAGGCAAAGTCCAGACCGCATGAAGATGATCCGGCATGACGACGAAGGCATCGATTTCGAATGGAAAACGGCGCCTGGTAGCGGCGACGGCAGACCGCAGGACGTCGATGTGCTCGATCAGCAGAGCTTGACGTCGGTCGAGAAGGTTCACGGTGAAGAACCAGGATCCGCCCGGAACGAATGCGCGTCGATAGTTGGGCATGGAGCATGGTCCGCGTCGAGATGACCGACGTAAGCCTACTCGCTGAGGATGTATGGATTCAAGATTTGCGGCGGATTACGGCTTCGCCTAATCCGCCCTACGCTCAAAACCCGTAGGGCGGATTAGCGCAGCGTAATCCGCCGATCAGCCCAACGCCTTGCACAGCTCGTCCCGTTCGGCCAAAACATCCCCTACGACGCCAAGGACAACAACAAGAACACACACCGAGCCCCGCCCCTCCATGTTCAGCGCCATCGAACGCCCCGCGGCCCCGCCGCCCGGCCTCGGCCAGATCATCAGCGATTTCGGCCCGCTGTATGCCTCGCACGGCTTCATCGGCTGGCTGTTCGCGATTACCGGGCCGGTCGCCATCATCCTGTCGGTCGGCGCCAATGGCGGGCTGTCGCAGGAGATCGCGTCGTGGATCTTCGGCGTGTTCTTCATCAACGGGCTGATCACGCTTGCGCTGTCGTGGCGCTATCGCGAGCCGTTGGTGCTGTTCTGGACCATTCCGGGCACCGTCCTGGTCGGCCAGTCGCTGACGCATCTGAGCTTCCCGCAGGTGGTCGGCGCCTTCTACGGCACCGCGCTGTTGATGCTGGTGCTCGGGCTCACCGGCTGGGTCAAGCGCGCGATGCAACTGGTGCCGATGCCGATCGTGATGGGCATGGTCGCTGGCGTATTCCTGCGCTTCGGCCTCGATCTCGTCCGCGCCGTGTTCACCGACTTCGCCATCGCCGGGCCGATGGTCGTGCTCTGGCTGCTGCTGACCGCACTCCCTGCGCTGGGCCGGCGCTGCCCGCCGATCATCGGCGCGCTCGTCGTCGGCACGCTCGCGGCTCTCCTGTTCGGCAAGTATGATCAGAATGCCTCGCTGCAGATCGCGCTGATCCATCCGGTGATCCCGACGCCATCCTGGTCGCTCGCGGCCATGATCGAGCTGATCGTGCCGCTCGCGGTCACCGTGCTGGTGGTGCAGAACGGCCAGGGCTTTGCGGTGCTGACCGCTGCCGGCCACAAGCCGCCGGTCAATGTGGTGACCGTCGCCTGTGGCATCGGCTCGGCGCTCGCGGCGATGGTGGGCGGCGTGTCGACCTGCCTGACCGGACCGACCAACGCCATCGTCGTCTCCGGCGGCGAGCGCAAGCGCCACTATACCGCGGCGATGGTCGTCGGCGTGCTGGCGCTCGGCTTCGGCCTGCTGGCGCCGACCTTCACCACGCTGCTGCTGATCGCGCCGAAATCATTGATCACCGCGCTGGCGGGCCTCGCCATGCTGCGCGTGCTGCAGACCGCGTTCGTGACCGCGTTCAGGACCAACTTCTCCCTCGGCGCGCTGATCGCCTTCCTCGTCACCGTGGCCGACGTGCCCCTGCTCAATATCGGCGCGGCGTTCTGGGGACTCGTGGCAGGCTTTGCAATCTCGTGGCTGCTGGAGCGGGCGGATTTCACCGCCGCATCGGGCGCATAACGGATTGCCGCGGCGCACCACGCGCTGTCGTCGCATCCCCAGCCGAACGGGCACCATGCTGTTGCAGCGTCGCTGGATCGCGCTACACTTCACGACCAAACAAAAAGTCTTCTGGGAGGATATGATGACCGCGATCACGCGCCGCAACATGCTTGCGGGTACGGCAGCAGCAGGCGCGCTTGCGCTTACCGGCCAGCCCGCCTGGTCGGAGCCGCAGTGGAAGAAATATGCCGGCACCAGGCTCGAGGTGATCCTCGCCAAGGGGCCGCGCGGCGACAATCTGCAGAAGAACATCAAGGAATTCACCGCACTGACCGGCATCGAGGTGGAATCCGAGCAAATCCCGGAGCAGCAGCAGCGGCAGAAGGTCGTGATCGAACTGTCGTCGGGCAAGCCGAGCTTCGACGTCGTCCATCTCAGCTATCACGTGCAGAAGCGGCAGTTCGAGAAGGCCGGCTGGCTCGCCGACATCACCGACATGATGAAGGATCCGAACCTCACCGCGCCGGACCTCGTGCAGAGCGATTTCTCCGCCGCCGGCCTGAGTTACGCCAGCAACGACAAGGGCCGCATGTTCTCGCTGCCGTGGTCGGTGGACTACTTCATCCTCTACTACAACAAGGAGCTGTTCGCGAAGAAGGGCGTCGAGGTGCCGAAGACGCTCGACGAGATGGTCACGGCGGCACAGAAGCTCACTGATGCCAAGGACGGCACGTTCGGCTTCGTCGGTCGCGGCCTGCGCAACGCCAACATGACGTTGTGGACGAACTTCTTCCTCAACTATGGCGGCGAGTTCCTGGACGCCAAGGGCAACATCCTGACCGACGGCCCGGAAGCCATCGAGGCCACCAAGCTGTACCAGAAGCTGCTGACGACCTGCGCGCCTCCGGGCGTGGCCGGCTTCAACTGGATGGAGTCGATGGCCTCGTTCACGCAAGGGCGCTCGGCGATGTGGATCGACGGCGTCGGCTGGGCGCCGCCGCTTGAGGACCCCAACGCCTCGCGCATCGTCGGCAAGGTCGGCTACACCGTGGTGCCCGCCGGACCGAAGGGACAGTACTCGGCGACCTATGGCGACGGCATCGGCATCGCGGCGGCGAGCAAGAACAAGGAAGCCGCCTGGCTGCTGTGCCAGTGGCTGGTCTCGAAGCCGCAGGGCGCCCGCCTGGTGCAGGCCGGCGGCGGCGTGCCGTTCCGCAACTCGGTGCTCAACGACCCCGGGGTCCAGGGCGGCGTGAAGATGCCGAAGGAGTGGCTGCAGTCGGCGATCGACTCCGGCAAGATCAGCAAGCTCGGCCTGCCCGTGATCATCCCGGTCGCCGAATTCCGCGATCTCGTCGGCGCGGCGCTGACCGCCACGCTGTCGGGCGCCGATCCCGCGACCGAGCTGAAGAAGGCGCACGAGCAGTTCCGCCCGATCCTGGAGCGCAGCGAGAAAGCGTGAGCACGATCGTCGAACAGGCCGGCGCGGCGGCGGAGGCCGCTGCGCCGGAACGTGCGTTGCGGCCGCCGTCGTACTGGCCGTTCGTGGTCCCGGCGCTGGTGACCGTGCTCGCGGTCATCATCTTTCCCTGGCTGTTCACGATCTGGATGAGCTTCCAGGAGTGGAAGGTCGGTTCGCCCACGACTTTCGTCTGGCTGTCGAACTATGCCCGGCTGCCGGCCGACCCGCGCTTCGTCGAGTCGGTGGGACACACGCTGTCCTACACGGCGCTCTCCGTGCTGCTGCCGCTGGTGCTCGGCACCTTCGCGGCGGTGATCTTCCATGCGCGTTTCCCCGGACGCGGGCTGTTGCGCGCGCTGTTCATCATGCCGATGATGGCGACACCGGTCGCGATCGCGCTGGTGTGGACGATGATGTTCCACCCGCAGCTCGGCATCCTGAACTATCTCTTGTCGCTCGTCGGCCTGCCGCCGCAGCTCTGGGTGTTCCATCCGGCCACCGTGATTCCGTCGCTGGTGCTGGTCGAGACCTGGCAATGGACGCCGCTGGTGATGCTGATCGTGCTCGGCGGCATCGCCTCGCTGCCGACCGAACCTTACGAGAGCGCACAGATCGACGGCGCCAGCACCTGGCAGATGTTCCGCTACATCACCCTGCCGCTGATCATGCCGTTCCTGTTCATCGCCGCGATGATCCGCGCCATCGACGCGATCAAGAGCTTCGACATCATCTTCGCGATCACGCAAGGCGGGCCCGGCTCGGCGTCGGAGACCATCAACCTCTATCTCTACAGCGTCGCCTTCGTCTATTACGACCTCGGCTATGCCTCGGCGATCGCGGTGGTGTTCTTCGCGCTGATCGTGGCGCTGACCGCACTGTTGCTGGTGCTGCGCCGGCGCGCGCAGTGGAATGCGCTGGGGAGCGACACATGAGCGCGCAGACCATCCTCGGCCGGCTCGCCCTTGCGCTCGGCGTATTCCTCATCGTCTCCCCGGCGATCCTGTTCTTCCTCTGGATGATCTCGCTGTCGGTGAAGTTCGAGGTCGACAACGCCGCCTATCCGCCGGTGTTCTGGCCGGAGCATTTCGCCTGGAAGAACTATGCCGACGTGCTGTCGTCCAACCGCTTCTTCACCTACTTCAGGAACAGCCTGCTGGTGACCGGCGGCGCGACGGCGCTGGCGATGCTGGTCGGCGTGCCCGCCGGCTACGGCATCGCCCGCATGGCCGCGCACAAATCGGCGATCGTGATCCTGATCGCGCGCATCACGCCGGGCCTGTCCTATCTGATCCCGCTGTTCCTCTTGTTCCAGTGGCTCGGCCTGCTCGGCACGCTGTGGCCGCAGATCATCATCCATCTCGTCGTCACCGTGCCGATCGTGATCTGGATCATGATCGGCTATTTCGAGACCACGCCGATTGAGCTCGAGGAAGCCGCACGTATCGATGGCGCGACGCGCTGGCAGATTTTCCGTCACGTGGCATTGCCGGTGGCGAAGCCCGGCCTCGCCGTCGCCTTCATCCTCGCGGTGATCTTCTCCTGGAATAATTTCGTGTTCGGCATCGTGCTGGCCGGGCGCGAGACCCGCACCCTGCCGGTCGCGGTCTACAACATGATCTCGTTCGATCAGCTCTCCTGGGGGCCGCTCGCGGCGGCCGCGCTGATCGTGACCCTGCCGGTGCTGCTGCTGACCGTGTTCGCGCAGCGGCAGATCGTGGCCGGCCTGACGGCGGGTGCGGTCAAGGGCGGCTGACGGGTATAATGCATACCAAAGAGAACCGCGACGGAATGCCAAACTTGCCTTGGTCAGGCCATAGTCTGCCACTTGGTTACCTGCGTGGAACCGGGATTCGCCCCGCGCCTGCGGCGCGGCGGTGACCGCGTTGACGGTTTCATCTCGTCTCCGTGCCGGCTTCGTTCCAGCCGAATACCACTGCGCCGCACGATCGACCGGCTCCGGATTTGCGCTCCGCCCGGCCCGTCGTGCAATCCATCACCGGCTGAACGCCAGACCGACGAAAGCTGCATGACGTCCGATCGCGACGCCTCCGCGCCAGACCGATTGACTGCCCTGTTGCAGACCGAGCTGCTCGACTCGCCGCCGGAGCCGGGCTTCGATCGCGTCACCCGTTTGACCTCGCGGCTGCTGCAGGCCCCGGCGGCGATCATCGCGCTGGTGGATCGCGACCGGCAGTTCTTCAAGAGCTCGGTCGGCCTGTGCGAGCCGTGGGCGTCGCTGCGCGAGACGCCGCTCAGCCACTCCTTCTGCCAGCACGTCGTGACCTCGGCGCAGCCGCTGGTGATCAGCGACGCCAACGAGCATCCGCTGGTGAGGGACAATCTCGCGGTGCCGGTTCTCGGCGTGATCGCCTATCTCGGCGTCCCCCTGCGGCTGCCGAGCGGCGAGGTGATCGGCGCGCTCTGCGCCATCGATCACGAGCCGCGGCCGTGGAGCGACGACGACATCGCCCAGCTCACCGAGCTCAGCGAGATCGTGATGGACGAGATCGCGCTGCGCACCGAGAATGCGCGGCGGCGCACGGTCGAGCAGCATCATCGCGTGCTCGTCCATGAGCTCAATCACCGTGTCAAGAACACGCTGGCGTTGGTCGACAGCGTGATCGCGCTCAGCATCCGCGCCGATTCGGCGCTGGCCGAGTTCGGCGAGGTGCTGCGCGGCCGCATTGCCGCGCTGACGCGCAGCCACGCGCTGGCGCTGGATCGCGGCCGGGAGGCGATCGCGCTCGATGAGCTGGTCTGCGCCGAGCTGGCGCCGCTGCAAGGCGACCGTGTCGCGGTCGACGGCCCGGCCGTGCCGCTTGCGCCGGGCGTCGCGCTGTATCTGTCGATGGGGCTGCACGAGCTCGTCACCAACGCGGTGAAATACGGCGCGCTGTCGAACGATGCAGGACAGGTGACGCTGAGCTGGACCCATGCCGACGGACAGCTCAAGCTGTCCTGGGAGGAGAACGGCGGGCCGCAGGTCTCCCCACCTGCGAGCAACGGCTTCGGCTCGCTGCTGTTCGAGCGCATTCTCGGCGCCGCGCTGAAGGGCGAGGTCACGCGCGACTTCGCGCCGGATGGGCTCAGGGTCTCGTTCGACCTGCCGCTCGCGCCATGACGGAATTCAGCCGCGCTGGCCGCGCCGGCGCACCTGCGTGATCTCGGCCAGGATCGACATCGCGATCTCCTCCGGCGTGATGGCGCCGAGATCGAGCCCGGCCGGCGCCTTGACCTTGTCGAGCAGCCCGGCGTCGATGCCGTCCTTGATCAGCTTGTCGCGCAGGCTGTCCATCTTGCGGCGGCTGCCGACGAAGGCGTGGTAGGCCGCATCGCAGGCGAGCGCGGCGCGCAACGCCGCCTCGTCGCCCTTGCCTTGCGTCGACACGACCACGAAGCGGCTGCTCCCGGCCGGTTGGCCTAGCGCGAAGCCATCGATCAGCACATCGGCCTGCGGTGTCGTGACGAGATCGGACGCCGGCGCCGCCAGCGTCACGTGATAGCCGAGCGGCCGGGCCTGCGCGGCGAGCGCGACCGCGACCGGGCTCGCGCCGAGAATGACCAGCGCGGGATGCGGAAGCACCGGCTCGACGAAGATATCCATGGTGCCCTTGCTCGGGCACATGTTGGCGGCGAAGCGCACGCCTTCCTTGGTTTCGCCCGGCTTGACGCCGAGCTCGGCGAGCAGGTTCTCAGGCTGCACCGAGACCATGCGAGGGATGCCGTCGGCGAGCGCCTCACGCGCCGCCTTCAGCACCGCGCCGCGGGCGCAGCCGCCGCCGATCCAGCCCGCGACGATGCTGCCGTCGGGGCGGATGATCGCCTTGGCGCCGGCCTTCGCGGCGGTCACCGACACCGTGCGGACGACAGTGGCGAGCACGAAGCTCTCCTCGGCGGCCTTGAGCTGCGCGGCGAGATCGAGCAGTTCGACAGTTGCCGTCATGATTGCCTCCTGTGTCGTCGTGAGAGGCGCGGTGCAACCGCGAGGGCAGTCTGTTCCCTCCCCCCTTGTGGGGGAGGGCTAGGGAGGGGGGCGGCTGGCACCGGTGCCCGTGGTACCCCCCTCCCCAGCCCTCCCCCACAAGGGGGGAGGGAGCGCACTGCCGATGCCGTAGCAGAGTGCCTTATGGTCAGATCGATCAGGCTATTCGCCATCCTCACAACCTCGCCAGATACGGCTCCAGTGCGGCCAGCGAATTCAGCGTATGCGCGGGCGCGTAGAGATCGACGAACGGCAGCGCGGCCTTGATGCCGCGTGCGTCCGGCGCGTAGCCGTCCCAGCCGAGCATCGGATTGAGCCAGACGATGCGGCGGCAGCGGCGGCTCAACTGTGCCATCTCACGGCCGAGCAAGGCGGGATCACCGGTGTCGTAGCCGTCGGAGACGATCATCACGCAGGTCCGCGAATGGATGACGCGCGGCGCGTGCCAGCGATTGAAGGTCTGCAGGCTCTCGCCGATCCGCGTCCCGCCGCCGGCGCCCTGCGCCATCATCGAGAGACGGTCGAGCGCCCGCGCGGCGTCCTTCTCCTTCATGGCGTCGGAGACGTAGGCGAGCCTCGTGTGAAACAGGAAGGCCTCGGCCTCGCGAAAGGCGTCGAGCACGCCGTGGATGAAGCGCAGAAACACCGCGGTGTAGGGGCTCATCGAGCCGGAGGCGTCGAGCAGCACCACCAGCCGCAACGGCTTGTGCTTGCGTCGCCGGTGCACCAGCGCAATCGGCACGCCGCCATGGCTGATATTGCGGTGGATGGTGCGGCGCAGGTCGAGCCGCTCGCCCGACTTCCGCTGCTGATCACGCCGGGTCAATCGCGTCCGCATCGCCTTGGCGAGCCGCGCCGCGGCCTCATGCGCCAGCGCGACCTGGTCGGGATCGGCGAGCTTGCGGAAGTCGGTATCGCTGATGGCGGCGACGCGCGAGGCGCCTTCGCGCACGCCCTCGCCGCCCGCGTCGCGCGGGGTTTCGTCAG
The DNA here is from genome assembly GCF_051167615.1 of Bradyrhizobium sp. HKCCYLS3013. NCBI lineage: Bacteria > Pseudomonadati > Pseudomonadota > Alphaproteobacteria > Hyphomicrobiales > Nitrobacteraceae > Bradyrhizobium > Bradyrhizobium sp. HKCCYLS3013. The sequence goes on along the minus strand of NZ_JBNPTK010000011.1, from coordinate 55,090 downwards.
AGGGAATCTGATCGGTCGCGCCGTGAGGCTCCGGCTGAGCGGCATTCGTATCCTGCAGACTCTTCAGGGACGGGCTGTTCGCTCTCGCCGTCGAGCCGGAGACCAGTGAGCGCGAGCGCACGCGCCTGCCGAGCCAGAAGGCGTCGAACAGGCCGTCGAAGCGATCCCACTCGCTCTTGCGCGCCGAAAACAGATGCTTGAACGCCGAGCGCAGCAGGCCGGGCTTATCGGCATAGCCCGCACGCATCACTGCCGCCGCGTCCTGCCCTTCCGCCAGGCCGACCGCAAAGCCGTTGTCGCGCAGCGTCTTGAGAAACGCACCGAGACGGCCCGCGACGAGCCGCGCCACCGCGTCCATGTCCTCGTGGTCGGGTGTGGCGCCACAGCAGCTCATGCGACCTTCCCCAACAGCCGCGCCGCGACCTCGCGGGTGATGCGCGCGCGGTCCTCATGCGTCTTGAGCAGGCACATCAAGGTGTCATGCACCATCTCCGGCTGGTCCTTGAGATCGCGTACGTCGAGCCCGACCAGTGCCGCCGCCCAGTCCAGCGTCTCGGCGACGCCGGGCACCTTGCGCAGTTCCTCCTTGCGCAGGGATTCGACCATGCGCGCGATCTGCAGGGCGAGCGAGGCGGAGGCACCGTCGATCCTGGTCAGGATGATGCGCGCCTCGCGGTCGACATCGGGATAGTCGACGTAGTGGTAGAGGCAGCGCCGGCGCAGCGCATCCGATAGCTCACGGGTTCCGTTCGAGGTCAGCACCACATGCGGAATGCTGATCGCCTTGATGGTGCCGAGCTCGGGGATCGAGACCTGGAAGTCGGACAGCAGCTCCAGCAGGAACGCCTCGAACTCGTCGTCGGCGCGATCGATCTCGTCGATCAGCAGCACCGGCGGCTTGGCGCGGCGGATCGCCGCCAGCAGCGGCCGCTCGAGCAGATATTTCTCGGAGAAGATCTGATCCTCGATGGTGTCCGGCTGGCCGCGATGCGCCTCGATCGCCAGCAGCTGGCGCTGGTAGTTCCACTCGTAGAGCGCGGAGCTCTGGTCGAGGCCTTCATAGCATTGCAGACGGATCAGCTCGGTGCCGTGCACGCAGGCGAGCGCCTTGGCGACCTCGGTCTTGCCAACGCCGGCTTCCCCCTCCAGCAGCAGCGGCCGCTTCAACAGCTGCATCAGCGCGATCGCGGTCGCCAGCTCGCCGTCGGCGATATAGCCGCAGGCGGCGAGAGATCGGGCGATGTCGTCGCGGGTTTTCATACCGGTTTGTTTCTCGATCTCGCCGCGAAGTCGGTGTGTTCCCTCCCCCCTTGTGGGGGAGGGTTAGGGAGGGGGGTGCCCCGCGCGAGACTGCCGCCGGAGACCCCACCCCCGACCCCTCCCCGCAAGGGGGAGGGGAGCGCACCGGCGATGCGGTTACAGCGCCGTCTCTCTCGGCGTCATTGCGAGCGGAGCGAGGCAATCCAGGGTGATGGACGGGACTCTGGATTGCTTCGTCGCTTCGCGCCTCGCAATGACGAAGGTGCTCTTGGACTTCGTCTATGCAACCGCGCCCAAATTCTTCGCGGCCTGCCAGTTGCGCCAGAAGTCGTGGGGCATCTGGATGTGCGTCGCGCCGAGGAACGAGAACGCGTCGTTCACCGCGTTGGAGAACGCCGGCACGCCACCGACATTGGGGCTTTCGCCGACGCCCTTGGCGCCGATCGGATGATGCGGCGAGGGCGTGACCGTGAAGTCGGTCTCCCAATGCGGCGTCTCGACCGCGGTCGGCATGAAGAAGTCCATGAACGAACCGGTCACGACATTGCCCTCGGCATCGTAGCGGATCTCCTGCCCCATCGCGATGGCGAAGGCTTCGGTGAGGCCGCCATGCACCTGGCCCTCGATGATCATCGGGTTGATGCGGGTGCCGCAATCGTCCAGCGCGTAGAAGCGCCGGACCTTGTACACGCCGGTATCCACGTCGATGTCCATCACGCAGAGATAGGCGCCGAACGGATAGGTCATGTTGGGCGGATCATAGTAGCTCACCGCCTCCAGCCCCGGCTCCATGCCCGGCGGCACGGAGTTGTAGGCCGCCCAGCAGATGTCCTTCATCGACATCGCCTTCTCGGGCAGGCCCTTGACCCGGAAGCCGTCGATGTCCCATTCGAGATCGTCCTCGTGGACCTCGAGCTTGTAGGCCGCGATCATCTGCGCCTTCGCCTTGATCTTGCGCGCCGCCATCGCGATCGCAGCACCCGCGACCGGCGTCGAGCGCGAGCCGTAGGTGCCCAGGCCGTAAGGCGCGGTGTCGGTGTTGCCCTCCTCGACCATGATGTTATCGGCGGGTATGCCGATCTCGCTGGCGATGATCTGCGCCCAGGTCGTCTCGTGGCCCTGGCCCTGGCTCTTGGTGCCCATCCGCGCGATGCCGGCTCCGGTCGGGTGCAGGCGGATCTCGCAGGAGTCGAACATCGCGATGCCCAGGATGTCGCAATTTTTCGACGGACCGGCGCCGACGATCTCGGTGAAGAAGGAGACGCCGATGCCCATGATCTCGCGGGTCTCGCCGCGCTTAAACGCGGCGCGCTTCTCGGCCTGCTCCTTGCGCAGCCCCGCGTAGTCCACGCTCTCCATCATCTTGCGCATGGCGGTGTGATAGTCGCCGGAATCGTATTCCCAGCCGAGCGCCGAGTGATAGGGAAACTGCTCCGGCTTGACGAAATTCTTCAGCCGCAGCTCGGCCGGGTCCATGCCGAGCTTCTGCGCGAGAATGTCCATGCCGCGCTCGATGCAATAGGCCGCCTCGGTGACGCGGAACGAGCAGCGATAGGCGACGCCGCCCGGTGCCTTGTTGGTGTAGACGCCATCGACCGCGAGATGCGCGACCGGGAAGTCGTAGGAGCCGGTGACGATGTTGAAGAAGCCGGCCGGCCATTTCGACGGGTCGGCGCAGGCGTCGAAGCCACCGTGGTCGGCGAGCACATGGACGCGCAGGCCGGTGACCTTGCCGTCCTTGGTCGCCGCGATCTCCGTGGTCATGTGATAGTCGCGCGCGAACGCGGTGGCGGTCAGATTCTCGATGCGGTCCTCGACCCATTTCACCGGCTTGCCCGTCACGATGGAGGCGACGGCGGCGCAGATGTAGCCGGGATAGGCGCCGACCTTGTTGCCGAAGCCGCCGCCGATGTCGGGCGCGATGACGTGGATCTTCTGCTCGGGGAGTTTCGCGATCAGCGACACCACGGTTCGGATGACATGCGGCGCCTGGAACGTGCCCCAGATCGTCAGCTCGCCCTTGATCTTGTCGAACGAGCAGACGCACTGGCAGGTCTCGAGCGGCGACGGATGGGTGCGGTGATAGGAGATCATCTCCTTGATCGTCACATCCGCCTTCTTGAACGCCGCGTCGGTCAGCTCCTTGTCACCGACGCTCCATTCGAAGATGTGATTGTGATGCTTGCGCGGGCCGTGTGCGCCAGAGGTCTTGCCGGCGAGGTCCTCGCGCAAAACGGGAGCGTCCGGGTCCATGGCCTTGAACGGATCGACCAGCACCGCCAGCGGCTCGTACTCGACGACCACCTTGGAGACGCCGTCATCGGCGGCGTAGCGGTCGGTCGCGACGACGAACGCGACCTCCTGGTTCTGGAACAGCACCTTGCCGTCGGCGAGCACCATCTGCACGTCGCCGGCCAAGGTCGGCATCCAGGCGAGGTTGACCGTCTTCAGCGTCTCGGCGGTGATGACCGCCAGCACGCCCGGCACCTTCAGCGCCTCCTCGGTGTGGATCGCCTTCACCCGCGCATGCGCATGCGGCGAGCGCACGAAGTCGCCGTGCAGCATGCCAGGCAGCTTGACGTCATCGACGTAGTTGCCCTTGCCTTGCGTGAAGCGAATGTCCTCGACGCGCTTGCGCCGGCAGCCCATGCCTTCGAGGGCGGCTTCGCGTTGTTCCCGCGTGGGAGTCATGTCGTTCATTCCGCGGCCTCCTGGAATTCCACGCCGTTGATCTTGGCGGCGGCGTATTGGATCGCCTTGACGATGTTCTGATAGCCGGTGCAGCGGCAGATGTTGCCGGAGATGCCGGCGCGGATCTCGGCTTCCGTCGGCTGCGGATTCTCCTTCAACAGCCGATGCGCGCGCAAAATCATGCCGGGCGTGCAGAAGCCGCATTGCAGTCCGTGCATCATGCGGAAGCCTTCCTGCAGCGGCGACAAGGTGCCGTCGGCATTGGCCATGCCCTCGATCGTGGTGATCTCGGCGCCATTGGCCTGCACCGCGAGCATGGTGCAGCTCTTCACGCTCATGCCGTCGATATCAACAGTGCAGGCGCCGCAATGGCTGGTCTCGCAGCCGATATGCGTGCCGGTGAGCTGCGCCTGCTCGCGCAGGAAATGGACCAGAAGCGTTCGCGGCTCCGCGAGGCCTTCGACCTCGCTGCCGTTCACCTTCATCGTGACGTGGGTTTTGGGCATTCGGTGCTCCCTGAAGAACGTCTTTGAATTTTCGGCCGAGCTACCAGCCGCGATCTCGATGCGCTCCCCTCCCCCTTGCGGGGAGGGCAACCGGCCGCATTCGCGGCCGGCTTTTTTGAAGAACGCCGAAGCAAAGCTTCGGCTGCGGGTGGGGGTCCACGGCGGCAGTCTCGCCTGGGGCTACCCCCCTCCCCGCCCCTCCCCCACAAGGGGGGAGGGAGATGAGAGAGCTCGCCGCATGGCGAGGTTGCACCGCGTGCGGGGCCGCGGCGTCAGCAAACGCGGCTACTTCGCCCGGCTCGCCGCGCGCTGCAGGGCGCGCATCACCATGATGCCACCGACATGCTTGCGGTACTCGGCCGGGCCGCGCGCATCGGACGCCGGCTGCATGATCGCGCGCGCCGCCGTCGCGGCGGCCTTTAGCGCGGCATCGTCGAGCGCCGTGCCGATCACGGCGTTCGCCGCGTCGGTCGCGAGCAGCGGCGTCTCGTGCAGATTGGTGAGCGCGATCACGCAGCTCGCCACCTTGCCGCCGGCCATGGTCAACACGACGGCCGCCGCGGCGGTCGCGTAGTCGCCGACCTTGCGCTTCAGCTTATCATAGGCATAGCCGTGTCCCGCGGGTGGAACGGGAATGCTCACACCAGTCAGGATCTCGCCCGGCTCCAGCGCGGTGAAATAGGCCCCCTGGTAGAACTCCCGCGCGGCGACCTCGCGGGCGCCGTTCGGACCTTCGAGCCGGTAGGTCGCGTCCAGCGCCAGCATCAGCGCCGGCATGTCGTTGCCGGGATCACCATTGGCGACGTTGCCGCCGAGCGTGCCGCGGTAGCGCACCTGCGGATCGGCGATCGACAGCGCGGTCTCGTGCAGGATCGGCAGCGCCGCGCCGATATCGGCCGACGCCAGCAGCTCGGCCTGCGTGGTCATCGCGCCGATGACGATGCGTTCGCCCTCGCGGCGGATGCCCTTGAGGCCGGCGATGCCGTGCAGATCGATCAGATGAGCTGGCGTCGCCAGCCGCAGCTTCATCATTGGCAGCAGGCTGTGGCCGCCCGCGAGGGGGCGCGCATCGTCGCCGAGGTCGGCGAGCAGCTTGATCGCATCGCCGACGCTCGCCGGCCGGTGATAGTCGAACGGGCCAGGAATCATGACGTGTCCTCTCCTGTGCTGGCCTGCCTTGCCGGCAAGGCCGTCGCGTTGTTGCGGCGGGCGTTCGTGCTGCGAGAGCGAAGTGCGAACGCGGACGCATCGCGGATTGGCGCGGAGCGTCGATCGTGACAGCCGGCCGCGCAACGAAGCCGGCACGGAGAGCGGCGAAATCGCACGAAATGCGGCTGGCCGCGCACGAATTGCGTCAGCGAGCGCGACCCAATCGCGCGAGTGACGGCATGCGCGGCCGCGCGAGACGCGCGCCCGGTGTTGGATGCGTTGCGAAGAATGGCGGCGCTCTGTTGCGGCCGCGAAATGAACGCTGAGCTCAGGCCGGCCGCCGCAGCCCGAGCCGCGCCTTGACCTCGGCGACCTTGGCGCGGCTCACCGGCACGCGCGGCTTCGAGGGGCCATCGAGCTCGATGATCGCGCCCTCGCCCTCCCGGCCGACATAGATCACATGCTCGATCGCGACGATGTGGCTGCGGTGCACGCGGATGAAGCGGCCGGGATCGAGCTGCGCCTCAGCCTCGGAGATCGACCAGGGGCACATCCGCTCGCGGGTGCCGTCGTGGATCCGGGTGTAGTGCGCATCGGCGCGCACGCTGCGCACGTCCCCGGCATCGATGAAATGGGTGCCGTTGGCGCCCTCCAGCGGCAATCGCGCCGCGGTCGCGCGCGGCGGCTGGCCTATGCCCCCCAGCGGCGCGGCCGTTGCCCGGCTCATGGCGGCGACCTCGACCACCGACTCGGCCGCCGGCGCGGCCGGTTCCGGCGCCAATTGAGGCGCAGCCTCGGCAACGGCCGGCATGGGCTGCGATTGACGGCGCGGGTCCGGCACCAGCGACAGCAAAAATCCGGCGGCGATGACGAAGCACAGCACGGCGACGACGATCGCGAGCGCTTGCGGCGACGCAGCAAGTCCTGGTGCGGCGTGATGATGTCCCTCGCCCATCGGCACGACATGCATTCCCAGCATCGCCGTGTAATGCATGCCGGACACGGCGATGCCGAACGCAACCGCACTGATGGCGAGCCGCAGGCCGTCCTGCCGCGCCAGGAAGATGCGCAGGCCGCCATAGGCGGCGCCGATCGCAATCGCCACCGACAGCGCCACCAGCGCCGGATCATGCGTCAGCCCGAACGAGCCGGACAGGCCGTGCATGCCGACATAATGCATGCTGGCGATGCCGGCGCCGAGCAGCAGCGCGGAAGGAACGACGCGCCGGGGCGAGGGATCGCCGATGCTGACGAAGAACAGCGAGATGCCGATCACGAGCGCGCAGATCAGGAACGAGATGATGGTCGGCAGCACCAGATAGACGGCATCGGCCGGCAGCGGCGCCGCCATCATGCCCACGAAATGCATGGTCCAGATGCCCACGGCCAGAATGCCGGCGGCGCCGGACAGCAGCACGCGCGCGTTCTCTCCCGGCCCGCTGCGGATGCGCGCGGTGAGACTGAAACCGGTATAGCCACCCAGGCTCGCGATCACGACCGAGAGCGCGACGAGATAAGGATCGTATCCTTCGATCATCCTTGCCGGCCGCCCGTCGCCACGGGCCAGCCTCCTCCCGCGGATGTTTTACAGGTGCGGCGAGGAAATTGACAACACAAGGCGGGGAGCGGGAGGGGGCGTGATGTCGCTGGGGTTGCGTGAGCGCTGAGCGCCTAGCGACCCTTCCGCGACTGTGAGATGCGGGACTCTTACCGCAACGGCGGTGGGCTCCCCTCCTCCTTGCGGGGAGGGGAGCCGACTGCCGTCGCGGTGAGAGCTGAGTTCGAACGTCGAATCAGGTGTGGCCGGCGTCAACCGGCCACACGTCGTCAGCCTCAGATGATCCCCGCCGCGACCTGGCCGCGCAGCCGCTCCAGGCTCAGCAAGGTCTCGGCACAGGCGGTCGCCACCTCGATGCCCTTGGTCGCAAAGTGCTTGCGGAAGAACTCGAAATGCGCCTGCGTCTCGTGGAATTGCTGCGGCGTCAGCACCGCGGAGAACACCGGCACCTCGGTGCGCAATTGAACGTCCATCAGCGCCTTGATGACGGTGTCGGCGACGAACTCGTGGCGGTAGATGCCGCCGTCGACGACGAGACCGGCCGCGACGATCGCGGTGTAGCGCCGCGTCTTCGCCAGCAACTGCGCATGCAGCGGGATCTCGAACGAGCCCGGCACCTCGAAGATGTCGACGCGGTCGCGCGGGATATTCCGTGCTTCGATCTCGTCGAGGAACGCCACCCGGCATTCGGCGACGACGTCGCGATGCCAGGCCGATTGCACGAAGGCTATGCGCTGCGGCTTGCTGAAGCGCGGATGCGACGGCGCCGGTGGCGACTCGTCGGGCGGCGACGCGGCCGGCATGTCCGCCGGCGGCGACGTAGCTGCGGTGAGGGTGTCGGTGGGAGTATCGGTAGGCGCGTCTTGCAACATCTGATTCATGGTTATCCTCGTCAGAGACCAGAATCAGGGCATACGGAACGACGACGCCCCCACGCTGACATGCGCGGGGTGCCGGGACCCGTTCTCTTTCATCCGGACTGTGACCGTCGGCTTCGGAATCGCACCGAATCTGCTGACCCTTCTCTGCGCGGCGCGTTCCGGAGAACAGAATTCTCCAGACCGAGCCTTGCCGAGAAGGCGCTCGCGGGCTCGCACTCGACCGGGAACGCTTACCGCCGGTGGGGAATTTCGCCCCGCCCTGAGAACATCGGCCGCCCGGGATGGACGGCCTGAACGAACTATGCAGGCGGCCGGCGGCTGCGGCAAGGCCTCACGCCCGCAGTCCGCGACGGGCGGCCATGCAGTCGCCCGCGGCCGTTCCCACGGCCGGATCGGCCCGGACGGAGCGGCTGCGGCGAATCCGATTCCGTTTTGTTCTCATTCGGCGATGATTCCACAGGCCGGACAGGAGTTGTGGACGAAGCGGTGTTTGGCTGTGGACGGACTCGCCCCCCCGTTGCGCAGATTCCGCAAATCACATCAGTTTGTCCTCGCACGCCCGGGTTACCTCCGGGACTGCAAGCCGGGTCTCGAAGCGCCGCGAGGGCGTGGGCCGGGTCGCCGCGTATGTACCAACGAGATCAAGAAGACGAGGTCGAGACGGCATGTCCCTGCTCGAAAGCACTATCGATTCCGCCGATCATCCGCTGAGCGTGGTCGAGACCATTGCGGCCGACAACAACTGGATGTTCGAGCGCTCCGGCGAGGACGAGATCACGATCGCCTCCAAGGGCCAGTGGACCGACTACCAGCTCTCCTTCACGTGGATGGCGGAGATCGAGGCGCTGCATCTGGCCTGTGCCTTCGACATGAAGATTCCCGAGGCCCGCCGCGCCGAGGTGCAGCGGCTGATCGCAGCGATCAACGAGCAGCTCTGGCTCGGCCATTTCGACATCTGGACCCACACCGGCATGGTGATGCACCGTCAGGCCCTGGTGCTGCCGGGCGGCATCACCGCGTCGGGACTGCAATGCGAGAGCATGCTGGCCGGCGCCATCCACGCCTGCGAGCGCTATTTCCCGGCCTTCCAGTTCGTGGTCTGGGCCGGCAAGTCGACCCAGGAAGCCATGGCCGCGGCGCTGTTCGATACGGAAGGCGAGGCGTAAGCCGCCGTGGCCTCGACACACTCGGTGTCGTCCCGGCGAACGCCGGGACCCATACCGCGTGATGCATGTGTGAGCCGAGACGCTTGTCGCTCTGCCCTCGCCCCACTAGAACCGCCGGTGGTTATGGGTCCCGGCGTTCGCCGGGACGACAGTGGAGTTCGTCGTGACATCAGCGGACAACAACCTGCTTCATCAGCTCACCGGCACCATCGTGCTGGCCGGCGCCGGCAAGATGGGCGGCGCGATGCTGACCGGGTGGCTGGCCGGCGGCCTTGATCCCGCGCGCGTGGTCGTGATCGAGCCGATGCCGTCGGCCGAGATCACGGCGCTGAAGGCCCGGGGCGTCCGCCTCAATCCGACGACGGCCGCGCCGGCCGAGGTCGTCATCGTCGCCGTCAAACCGCAGATGTTCCCCGACGCCGGCCCCGCCTTGAAGCCGTGGGTCGGCGACGCGACGCTGGTGCTGTCGATCATGGCGGGCATCACGATCGCCGGCCTGCAACAGACGATCGGCGGCGCGGTCGTGCGCGCAATGCCGAACACGCCGGCCGCGATCGGCCGCGGCATCACCGTGGCGGTGCCGGCCGGCAACGTCAGCACCGCGCAGCGCATGCTGACGGACGCGCTGTTGCGCGCCACCGGCGCGGTGGAATGGGTCGACCAGGAGGCGCTGATGGACGCGGTGACCGCCGTGTCCGGCTCGGGTCCCGCCTATGTGTTCCTGCTCGCCGAGGAGCTCGCCCGCGCCGGCGTCGCCGCCGGCCTGCCCGAGCCCCTGGCGACGACGCTCGCGCGCCACACCGTGTCGGGCGCCGGCGAGCTGCTGCGCCAATCGGACCTGCCGTCCGCCACGCTGCGCCAGAACGTCACCTCGCCCGGCGGCACCACCGCCGCGGCGCTGTCGGTGCTGATGGCAGCCGACGGATTCCAGCCGCTGCTGACCAAGGCGGTCGCCGCGGCCACGGCGCGCTCGAAAGAGCTCGCGAAATAGACAACGGCGAGCTGACAGCTCAGCGCGATGGCGTCGGCGGCCCGCCATGCTGCTGGCGCCATTGCAGGAACTGGCGGAACAGGGCACTGCGCTCGGTTGGATCGTTCGACAGCTGTCCGCCGCTCTGGCGCACGAAGCTTTCGAACTGGGTCTGCTGCACGTCGGCGACCTGCGGCCGCGGCACCATGTTGTGCGCCAGCAGCCAGTCTTCCGCGGCCTTGAACCGCTTCCAGTTCGGGATGGCGGCGACGATGCTCGACTCCCGCCATTTCGGATGCCGCGGCGGCTTCATGAACTCGTCGTAGTTGGCGAAGAACGCGTCGACGAAGCGCGCCACCTTGCGGTAGCGCTCGGTATGCTCCGGCCAATTGTAGCTGACGAGCAGCATGCCGATCGCCACCGTCTCGATCGTCTCGCCGGGGTTGAGCAGGTTCGGATATTCCTCGGAGGACAATGTCGTCGGCAGATAGAGGTCCTGCAGCCGGCGGTCGTAGGGGATCGTCACAAGGTGCAGCGCGCGGTTGTCGTTCCTGATGTTGCGGGCGAGCTGGAACACCTTGCCGGTGGAGACGATGTAGGCGTCGGCGTCGCCATCGATCAGCTTCTGGATCGATTTGGCGTCGTCGGTCGCGTAGTCGAACGACGCCGTGAGGCCGAGACGGTGGAAGATCACGCGCGCGGAATAGAAGCCGACATCGGTCGGCGCGATGATGCGCTTGCCGTTCAGATCGAAGATCGAGCGGATCGAGGACCGCGCGATGACATGGATCTCGTTGTGATAGAGCCGCGCGATGTAGCGGAGCTGCGAGGTGATGTCGGGGATGCCGTATTGCAGGCGGTAGAATTCGGGCACGTCGGCGGCGACCGCGCCCATGTCGATGCTCTTCAGGAATAGAATATCGGAGACGTTGCGCACCGGTCCTTTGCCGAGCACCGGCAGAACGCGGACGTTGGTCTGGTCGTCGAGGACGCGCGCCATGTCCGAGCCGAACACGGAGGTGGCGCCGCCGGCCGGCGCCGTGATGATGGTGACGGTGCCGTCGTTGACGTCGGTCGGGTTGGGCAGCCGCCACACGTCCGGCCCGCTGCCGGGCGCGGGCGACAGCGACGCCGGCAGGCCGGCGGGACGTGGCGGCGCCGGAATCACGGGCGCGCCGTTCGGCCGGGCGGCCGGCGCCACCGGCACGATGATGGAGCGGGTCGCTGCCGGGCGCGGCGGCTGCGGCGGTTGTTGTTGGAGCTGCGGCCACGCCTGCGCGGACACCTGGCTCATCATGAGTCCGGCTGCGAGCGCGGCGAGCGCGACTTGCGAAGCTGCCTTCGAAACGATGGACATAGCGCAACGGCCTCCTGCACCATCGCGATGCCGCCGCAGCGTTCTCGACCGGTCCGGAGCATTCACCTCGAGGCCTGCCTGCGTCAGGCATGCGACGGGCGACCGCGGCCTCGGCTGAGACCTCGCGACAACCAACCTCGCGATGCGGAGCGCGCCCGAGGCCAAATGGCCACGATCGGCTCCGATCGAGGTCGATAGTTGCGGGAGGTGATTCGATGGATTTGCGGCAGCCGCCGGGATTTTGTATGACGACGTGCATATAAACCGGATATCGGACTCCGGCTGTGGCTCCCGTGCAACGCGTTGCGTTCAGGCCGCCAACCGGTGTTGCCGCCGCGCCAGGATCAGCAGCGTCACGACGATCGCCAGGTTCAGGCCATTCCACGCGATGCCGTTGGCGAAGGCCGCTGAATAGGACCCCGTGGCGTCGAAGATGACGCCCGAGACCCAGCCGCCGAACGACATGCCGAACACCGAGGCGAAGATGATGATGCCGACCCGCGTGGCGGCCTCGCGCGCCGGCATCGCCTCGCGCACGATGATCGCATAGCTCGGCACGATGCCGCCCTGGAACAGGCCGAACATGCCCGAGATCAGATAGAGCGACGTCAGGCCGTCGAAGAACAGATAGAACAGAAGCGCAAAACCCTGCGCCACCGAGCCGATCAGGAGCGTGCGCATGCCGCCGATGCGATCGGCGAGAAAGCCGGAGCCGATCCGGCTGACGATGCCGAGCGCCATCATCAAGGACAGCATCTGCGCGCCGACGGCGACGCCGTAGCCGAGATCGCCGCAATAGGCGACGATGTGCACCTGCGGCATCGCCATCGCCACGCAGCAGGCGATCGCGGCGATGCTGAGCAGCACAGTCAGCGCATTGGTGGAGATCGGCAGCTCCAGTAGCGGCGGCGCCGCGCCGGCATGGTTCTGCGCGCCGGCACCGTCCATGCGGGCGCGCAGCACCAGCAGCAGCGCGCTCATCGTCACCGCGCAGAACACGCCGAGCGCGACATGGCTGGCGCGCCAGCCGATCTGCTGGACGCCCCAGTTCACCAGCGGCGGCCACACCGTGCCGGCGACGTAATTGCCGGAGGCGACGATGGTGACGGCGAGGCCGCGATAACGCACGAACCAGTGCGACGCCTCCGCCATCAGCGGCGCGAAGGTGACGGATGAGCCGAGACCGATCAGGAAATACACCGCCTGAAACTGCCACAGCGTCACCGACGCGCCGGCGAGCAGATAGGCCGCGGCGGTCGTGGCGATGCTGAGCGCCATCGCGGTGACGATGCCGAAGCGGTCGGTGATGCGGCCGACGATGACGCCGCCGAGGCCGAAGCCGAACATCGTCAGCGTGTAGGCCAGCGAGACCGCGCCCCGGCTGGCGGCGAACTCGGCCTGCACGACCGGCAGCACGACCACCACCGTCCACATCCCGGCGCCGCCGATGGAGCCGATGACGAGCGCAAGCGCCAGCCGCGCCCAGGCCTGGCGCGAGTCAGGAATGAAGTGAGGCGCTTCCTCGAATCTTGTCTGGGGTCCGTGCACGATTCCTGCAACTTCGTTGCCGCACCGCATCAGGTCAAGCCACATTGCTGCGGCATTGGGCATGCAGAAGCAGCGCAACAGGAGGGACCTGTGCGGTCAGGGTTCGGCCCTCTTGGCGGCGCGACACTTTGTCATTAGGTTGCGCTCGATTGGAGAGATTTGCGCGGATGTCATTGGGACTGACCCGGAAGATGCTGCTGGCGGCAGGACGGTTGCTCGTCCTGGCCTACATCATCTGCGTGGTCAGCCCGGGTGTGGCGCTCGCGCTCGGCAACGCGGCGCCCTGTCTCGACGAGCCCCCCGTTGCCGCTGTGGTCTCCCCTCATGACGCGACTCGCCACGAGATGGTCATGACGGCGATGCCGCAGACCATGGCGGCGCACGCCCATCATCATGATCACCCTGTCGCCGACGTCGCGATGCATGCTCCAGCTCCCGCGCCGTCGCACCACGATCATGGCAAGATGCCGGGCCCCTGCTGCGCCATGATGTGCGCGGTGGGTCTGGCTGCCGCGCTGCCGGCGGTCGCCCTCCCCGCCTCGCTCGCCGCCACCAGCGTGACGCCGCGCGACGAAGGCCTGCCCGGTCGCACGCCGCAGCGCCTGTATCGCCCCCCCATCGTCCTGGTCTGAGCGAAAAACGCCGGCTTCGCGCCCAGGTGGCGCGGCCGCTCGCGATTCATCGACAGACCAAGGATACCTCATGTTGTCGCAATCCATGGCGACGCCCGCTGCCGCATGTCCGGCGCGGCGCATCCTGCCATTCTCCATCGTCGCCAGCGCATTGACACTGCTTGTCGCGACGAGCCTCGCCGCCTGCCAGCCGCGCACGATCGCATTGGCCGGGGCTGATCCGGCCGATCCGGCGGCGAGCGTCGCGCCGGTGCGCGTGTCGGGCGTCGTCGGACCCTACACGCCGCTGCGACCGGCCGCGCCGGCCGCCTGGGGCCAGCGCACCGACCCCGGCGCATCGCGCCCCGAGCCGAGCCGCTAGGGAGCGCCACATGCAGGGTATCATCAGGCTCGCGGCGCTCGCTGCAGCACTTGCGCTCGCAGGCTGTGCCTCGTTCTCGCCGGACGGCGGCATGGGCGCGGTCGCGGACATCACCGGCCATACCACCGGCAAGGAGGTCGCCTCCGTGAGAGGCGATGACGACGCCGAGCGCGTCCGCGCTGCGACGCGCCGCCTGCTCGCCCGGCCCTTGTCGGCCGATGCCGCCGTGCAGGTCGCTCTGTTCAACAACAAGGGCCTGCAGGCCGCCTACAACGCGCTCGCGCTCAGCGAGGCTGACATGGTCGAGGCCAGCCTGCCGCCGAACCCGACCTTCTCCCTGATGCGCATCAGCGGCGACGGCGCGCTGGAGGCCGAGCGCCAGGTCGCCGGCGACATCCTGGCGCTCGCCACCCTGCCGCTGCGCTCGGAGATCGCGCGCGAGCGCTTTCGCCAAGCCCAGTTGAAGGCGGCGCTGGCGACACTGCGGCTCGCCGCAGAGGTGCGCCGCGCGCATGTGCGCGCCGTCGCCGCCAACGAGCTGGTGGCGCTGCTGGTCGAGGCGCAATCGGCCGCGGAGGCGACCGCGAAGCTCGCCGCGAAGCTCGGCGAGACCGGTGCGCTCAACCGGCTCGATCAGGCGCGCGAGCAGGTGTTCTATGCCGAGACCACGGCCGAGCTCGCCACCGCGCGCCGCGCGGCGGGAAGCGCGCGCGAGCGGCTGATTCGGCTGATGGGCCTGTGGGGCGACGATCTCGCTTTCCGCCTGCCCGACCGGCTGCCCGCGCTGCCGCGCCGCCCGCTGAGTCAGCCCTTCGTCGAGGCCGATGCCGTCGGCCATCGCATCGATCTGCAGATCGCCCGCCTCGAGCTCACGGCGCTCGCAGCCTCGCTGCAGCTCACCGACGCCACGCGCTTCGTCACGCTGCTCGACCTCGCCGGCCTCGACCGCAAGACCGTCGAGCCGGACGGCCGCGTCATCCGCGAGCGCGGCTACGACGTGCAGTTCCAGATCCCGATCTTCGACGGCGGCGAGGTGCGGGTGCGGCAGGCGGCGGAGAGCTACAACATCGCCTTCAACCGTCTCACCGAGCGCGCCGTCACCGTCCGTTCCGAGGCGCGCGACGCCTATCGCAGCTACCGCGCGGCCTTCGACATCGCCGGCCACTACGCCCGCGAGGTGCTGCCGCTGCGCCGGATCATCAGCGAGGAGATGCAGCTGCGCTATTCCAGCATGCAGGTCGACATCTTCGCCCTGCTGCTCGAGGCGCGGCAGCGGCTGGCGTCGCGCCGGGCCGCGATCGACGCCGTCAGGGACTTCTTCCTTGCGGAAGCCGAGCTGTCCGCCGCCGTCAATGGCGGCGGCACCGGCGGCGAGGACACGACACAGCAGACCGCGAGCGCGCTGGCGCCGGGCAATGACTGACAGGAGAGCCAACATGTTGTCACGCCGAACCCTGCTCGGCTCCGCGGCGCTGGCCGGCGCCTCCGCCGTCTCCGGCCGCGTCCAGGCCGCCGCCATTCCCGAGGCGCCGACCATGGACAAGGCGGTGATGCAGCCGCCGCTGCATCCCGCGGCGGGGCCGGACTATCAGCCGGTGGTCACGCTCAACGGCTGGTCGCTGCCGTTCCGCATGAACGGCGACTGGAAGGAATTTCATCTCGTCGCCGAGCCGGTCACGCGCGAGTTCGCGCCCGGCATGACCACGCATCTGTGGGGCTACAACGGCCAGTCGCCGGGCCCGACGATCGAGGCGGTCGAGGGCGACAAGCTCCGCATCTTCGTCACCAACAAGTTGCCGGAATACACCACCGTGCACTGGCACGGCGTGATCCTGCCCTGCGGCATGGATGGCGTCGGCGGCCTGACGCAGCCGCACATCAAGCCCGGCAAGACCTTCGTCTACGAGTTCGAGATGAAGCATGCCGGCACCTTCATGTACCACCCGCACGCCGACGAGATGGTGCAGATGGCGATGGGCATGATGGGCATGATCGTCGTGCATCCGCGCGACCATGTCCCGCCTCCGGTCGACCGCGACTTCGTGTTCGTGATGTCGACCTACCGCATCGAGCCCGGCAGCTATCTGCCGAAGGTCAACGAGATGACCGACTTCAACATGTGGACCTGGAATGCGCGGGTGTTTCCCGGCATCGACCCCTTGCCGGTGCGGCTCGGCGATCGCGTCCGCGTCCGCATCGGCAATCTCACCATGACCAACCATCCGATCCATCTGCACGGCCACAAGTTCAAGGTGATCGGCACCGACGGCGGCTGGCTTCCGGAAACGGCGCAACTGCCGGAGACGACGACCGACGTGCCGGTCGGCGCGGTGCGCGTGTTCGACTTCATCGCCGACAATCCCGGCGACTGGGCGTTCCACTGCCACAAGTCGCATCACACGATGAATGCGATGGGCCACGACATGCGCAACCTGATCGGCGTGCCGCGCAAGGAGCTGGCCGCCGCTGTCGGCAAGCTCGCGCCCGACGGCATGGTAATGGGCAACACCGGCATGGCGATGGGCAACATGGAGATGCCCTCGCCCGACAACACGCTGCCGATGATGACCGGCAGCGGCCAGTTCGGGCCGATCGAGATGGGCGGCATGTTCACGACCGTGAAGGTGCGCGAGGGCCTCGCCCGCGACGACTATCGCGATCCCGGCCCTTATCAGTTCCCCAAGGGCACCGTGGCCTACGAGGTCGCGAACGCGCCGGAGCCGCCGCAGCGAACCGGGAGCGCTGCAACGCAGATCCGAACACAACGCTGAATTCACCAGGCACTGCATCAACCCACACCATCAGGAGATCTCCATGAAGACTGCATTCGCGATCAGCGCAGTGGCGGCGGCCGCGTTGATCGTCGCACCGGCCCGTGCCCACGAGGCGCACGGATCGCGCGGCTATTCCGCCGGCGAGCCGGGCGATCCCAAGCAGCCGTCGCGCACCATCGAGGTGCTGCTGAGCGAGATGGAGTTCACGCCGGCGCGCATCGAGGTCAAGCGCGGCGAGCAGATCCGTTTCGTGCTGCGCAACACCGGCAAGGAGGACCACGAATTCCTGCTCGCCACGAAGAAGGAGAATCTGAAGCACGCCGCCGTGATGAGGAAGCACCCGCACATGGAGCACGACGAGCCGAACGGCGCCCGGCTGGCGCCGAACAAGACCGCGGAGTTGCTGTGGCGGTTCACCAAGCCCGGCACGTTCGAATATTCATGCCTGATCCCCGACCACCGCGAGTTCGGCATGACCGGCCACGTCACCGTCAAGTGACGGCAGGTTCGTAGTTCGTAGGGCGGATTAGCGAAGCGTAATCCGCCATTCGGCACCCCCTCAGAAACGCGGCGGATCACGCTTCGCTGATCCGCCCTACGCATCGAGTCAATTGAAGCAGAAGGAACGACACATGAAGACATTCGCTCAGCTCACGACCGCTGCCGCGCTGGCCCTTGCGCTTGTTGCCCCCGCCTTGGCCGCCGAGGCGATCAGCGGCGACGTCAAGAAGGTGGACGAGGCCAACGCCAAGATCACGCTCCACCACGGCCCGGCCAAGAGCCTCGGCATGGACGAGGCCATGACCATGGTCTACCGCGTCAAGGACGCCGCGCTGCTGAAAGGCCTCAAGGCCGGCGACAAGGTGAAGTTCGAGGCGGTCGAGGACGCCTCCGGCTACACGGTGACCAAGATCGAGAAGGGCAAGTAGGCGGCAGCGATTCGAGCCATCCCTCTCTCCACCGCCATTCCGGAGCGCGCGCCAGCGCGAGCCCGGAATGGCCTGCGGAGGGATCCGGTCACGCACCGGCGGGCGGATGGGTTTGCACTCCAAGTTTGGATCGTATGATCGCAGCTCCCTGCGTGGAGCATGTCATGAAAGCCTATCTCGTCCTCGATCTCGCCGTTCACGACTTCCCGGCGTTCAAGACCTACATGGAGAAAATCCCCGCCTTCATCGCTAGGCATGGCGGCCGCTACATCGTCCAGGGCGCGGTGCCAACGCCGGTCGAAGGCGGCTGGATGCCAGAGCGCATCGTGATCCTGGAATTCCCGTCGCGCCAGAACGCCACCGACTTTCTCGTTGATCCGGAGATCCAGGACCTGTTCGCGATCCGGCACCGCACCACGACCAGCCGGCTGGTGCTGGTCGATGGGTGCACCGAGTGAACGCGCATTGCAATGTTGTGCCGGACGGCAGTGCCCGGCTAGGGCGGCGCCTTCTCGTCGGCGTGACATCGGCAGCGGGCGGATGACGCGGCGCTGATCCGCCCTGCGCGACCTGCCACCGTCGTTCTCCGGGCATTCGCGGGCGCAAAGGCTCCTCCCCGCCACCCCGTTAACCATTTGCTAACCATGGCGCGGGCAAGCTTTGCCGCGTCGCGCCTGCGCGTGGCCGGCGACCGGACGACCACAGGACATCCTGGGCTTTGCTGCCGCCGGGCATGGCGGCGGCCCGGTTGCCGGCCGCAGCGCGTCGCTGCATCCGACGCCCTGCCGTCCTGTCTGTCCGGAGACCCAAGTCCTTGAGCACCGTCGGTTCGCGCGCCTTCCAGAAGGCACGGCAGGAAAAGAAGCAGAAGAAGCTCGTCGAGACGCAGTTGGCGGCGGCGTACAAGGCGTTCCAGGCCGGGCGCCAGGCGGAGACGCAGGTGCTGTGCGCGCAGCTGCTGCAGGAAGTCCCCGGCTGCTTCGATGCGATGCATCTGCTCGGCGTGTCGCTGGTGTCGTCGGCGCGCTTCGCCGAGGCCACCGCCTTCCTGACCCAGGCCGTGGCGATGGAGCCGAATTCCGCCGACGCGCAGTCCAATCTAGGCTGGGCGCTGATCAATTGCGAGCGCTACGCGGAGGCGCGCGCCGCGCTGGAGCGATCACTGGCGCTGCGGCCGAACGCGCCGATCACCCTGCGCAACCACGCCATCGCGCTGCTGCGGCTCGGACAGGGCGAGGCCTCGCTCGCCGCCGCGACACGCGCCCTCGAGCTCAAGCCCGACGACGTCGACGCCTGGTGCAATCGCAGCGTCGCCGAGCTGATGCTGCGGCGCTGGGACGCCGCCGCCGCCAGCGCCGAGCGCGCGCTGGCGTTCAATCCGAACCATTTCGAGGCCACGGTCAACAAGGGTCTCGCGCATCTCGAGTTGCACCATTACGAGCTGGCGGAAGCGACCTTGAATGCGGCGCTGGCCGCACGCCCGGCCCATGCCGAGCTGCGGGCGCATCGCGGCCGGCTCTACATGATCTCCGGCCGCACGGCGGAAGCCGAGGCCGATTTCGATGCCGCCGTGACGCTCGATCCTCATCTGCAGATCGGATGGCAGGGCAAGGCGCAGATCTGCATCCTCAACGGCAACGTCGCGCAGGCGATGGCCGCCTGCAAGCGCGTGCTCGACACCAATCCGAAGGCGCAGGTCGCGCTCACCCTGCTCGGCGCCTGCCGCGGCCGGCTCGGCGACGTCACCGGCGCCATCGCGCAATTCGACCAGGCGCTCGCGGTGCAGCCCGACTATGACGAGGCGATCACCAAGAAGATCTTCTATCTCGACTTCCTGCCCGGCGCCGATTTCGCCGTCCAGCAGGCGGCGCGGCAATATTGGTGGATGGCGGTCGGCTCGAAATTCCCCCGCCGCAAGCTTGCGCCGCGCTCGCTCGATCCCGACAGGCGCATTGTCGTCGGCTACGTCTCGGCCGATTTCCGCATGCATTCGGCGGCCTTCGCCTTCCTGCCCGTGCTGCGCGGCCACGACAAGACGCAGGTCCAGGTCAACTGCTACTCGACCTCGCCGCGGCACGATTCCTACACCGCGACATTCCAGTCGATTGCCGACGTCTGGGTCGAGGCCTCCAGCCTCTCCGACGACGAGCTGGCCGACCGCATCCAGGCCGACGGCGTCGACATCCTGGTCGATCTCTCCGGCTACACCACGGGCACGCGCATGCCGGTGTTCGCGCGCAAGCCGGCGCCGATCCAGGTCACGGCCTGGGGCAGCGGCACCGGCACCGGCCTTGCCACGATGGACTACTTCTTCGCCGATCCGGTCACGGTGCCCGAGAGCGTCCGGCCGCTGTTCGCCGAGCACGTCCACGACCTGCCCTCGGTGATCACGATCGATCCGGTGCGCGACGTTCCGCTGTCGCCGCTGCCGATGCTGACGAACGGCCACGTCACCTTCGGCGTCTACAACCGCATCGACAAGATCTCCGACTCGGCGATCGCGCTGTGGGCACGGCTGCTCGCCGAGATCCCGGACGCGAAGCTCGTCATCAAGCATCTCGCGCTCAACGATCCGGCGGTGCGCGACGGGCTGCTCGCCCGCTTCGTTGCCCAGGGCGTGCCCGAGGCGCGCATCCTCTGCCTTGGCGCCAGCGAGCGCGTCGAGCATCTCAAGTCCTACGAGCGCATCGACATCTCGCTCGACCCGTTCCCGCAGAACGGCGGCATCTCGACGTTCGAATCGCTCTACATGGGCGTGCCGGTGGTCGCCAAGCTCGGCGCCGGCGCGGCCTCTCGCGCCGCGGGCGGCATCCTGACGGCAGCCGGCCTCGCCGACTGGGTTGCCGACGATGACGACGGCTACATCCGGATCGCCAAGAGCTTTGCGGCGCAGCCCGAGCTGCTGGCGAAGCTGCGGCCCGAGCTGCCCGGCCTTGTCGCGCGCTCGCCGGCCGGCGACGTCGCCAACTACACGCGCTGCGTCGAGGCCGGCTACCGGCAGTTCTGGCGGGACTATTGCGCCAAGGCAGGCAAGCCCGGCGCCTGATCGCGCCGGCATCGCCGAGGCCAGCATCTCGCAGCAGGCCGGGAAGCCCCGACCGCACGAACGTCCGGCGACGAACGCCCCCACAACCGCAAGCTGCATCGATTTCCACTGTGCCATTTTGGCCGCGTGCAATCAGGCGCCACTCGCGAACTGATACCGCGGCGTTTCTCCGTCCAGACCGAGGCGCAATCAAGCCTATGGCTTTTTGGTGGCGATGATGCGCCTCGCAGCAGACCCGGCTGCGACCAACCAGCGAGTAGTAGACCTCATTCGCCAACCAAGGAGATAATACGCCAAAATCGGCCGTGCCTCACGATCGCCGTGTGGCCGGCAACGGAGGAATTTGGGGCATGCGGGTCGCGGTGTTGAGTTGCGTCGTTGCGGCGGGATTGAGTCTGGCGGCCCCGTTGCTGCCAGCCACGGCACAGACGGCGCGGACCGGAAGGCCGGCGGCGGCAACGGCCGTCGCGGCCGGCGAAGGCGGCAAGCTGCAGGAGTCCAACGAATGGACGGTCGGCGTCGCCGGAGGCCTGCTCGAAGGCACCAACATCCGTTTTGCCGCCGAGATGGCCAAGGTGCTCGACGACCGCCCGAACCTGCGCGTGCTGCCGATGGTGACCTACGGCGCACTCGGGAACATCGAGGACCTGCTCTATCTGCGCGGCGTCGACGTCACCATCACCTCGGCCGACGTGCTCGACGAGTTCGTCCGCAACGGCACGCTCGCCAACATCAAGAGCCGGATCCGCTACATCTGCTCGTTCTACATCAACGAAATGCATGTCTACGTCCGCCCGGAGATCAGGACGCTGGAGGATCTCGCCGGCAAGAAGGTCTCCTTCAACACCGTGGGCAGCGCCGCCAACCTCACCGGCGGCATCGTGTTCGACCGGCTCAAGATCGACGCGGAGAAGGTGTTCATCAACAATTCGGTGGCGCTGGAGAAGATGCGCAGCGGCGAGATCGCCGGCGTCGTCCACGTCACCGGCAAGCCGACCGATCTGTTCACCAAGTTCAAGCCCGAGCCGGGCTTCCACTTCCTGCCGATTCCGTTCGCGCGCAGCCTGCAGGACTACTACGTGCCGACCAAGCTGACCTCGCAGGACTATCCCAATCTGCTCAAGCCCGGCGAGAGCGTCGAGACGATCGGCGTGCCGCAAGTCCTGGCGGTCTACAACTGGCCGCCGGAGACCGAACGCTACCGCCGCGTCGCGCGCTTCGTCGATTATCTGTTCAAGCGGTTCGACCAGTTCAAGCAGCCGCCGTTCCACCCGAAATGGAACGAGATCAACCTCGCCTCCTCGCTGCCCGGCTGGACCCGCTTCCGCGCCGCGGAGGAGCTTCTGGCCAGCACGCGCCCGCCGCAGGCCGACGGCGCCGCCGTCAAGCAGCAGTTCGACGCGTGGATGAGCACGCGGGCGCCGACCGGCGGCCGGCGGATGAGCGAGGACGAGACCAGGGTCCTGTTCGAGCAGTTCCGCGACTGGATGAAACGGGACGGCAGCCAGCCGGCGCGATAGCGCTGCTGGTGGTGGCGTAGAGCATGATCCGGAAAAGTGGAAACCGGTTTTCCGAAAGGATCATGCTCAACAAAGAGAGGAGGCTACGACGCCGCCGGCTTGCCGCGCAGCGCTGCCGGCGTGTCCGGCTGCGCCAGCGGATGGGCGGAGGCGAAGGCCGGCAGCGCCATCGCCGCCTCGAACACGCGCTGCACCGTCGGCGTCGCGCCGAGGTCGAGGCCTTGATTACGCGCGAAGACGGCGTGGCCGGCGAGGCAGATGTCGGCCATCGTCGGCGCATCGCCATGGCAGAACCGGCCGGTCGCGGCATGGCCGGCGAGCTGGGCCTCGACTGCGGCCAGCATCTCCGCGGCCCAGTGCCTGAGCCAGGCCGCGCGCGCCGCGTCGTCCAGGTGCAGCACCTCGGTGAGATAGCGCTGCACCCGCGGCGTCGTCAGCGGATGCGCGTCGCAGGCGATCATCGCCGCCAGCGCCCGCACCCGCGCGCGCCCCTTGGCGTCGCCAGGCAGCAGCGCAGCGCCAGGACAGGCCTCGTGGAGATAATCGAGGATCGCCAGCGACTGCGTCAGCACCGTGCCGTCATCGAGCACCAGCGCCGGCAGCGCCATCTGCGGGTTGAGCGCGGCATAGCCGCCGCCACGATGCTGCTGCCGGTCGATATCGACCGCCACCTGCTCGTAGGCGACGCCCTTCAGGTTGAGCGCGATGCGGACGCGAAAGCTCGCGAGCGACCGCCAGAACGAATAGAGCTTCATACGGGCTCTCCTGGGCAGGCGGGTGAATGGCGATCAGTTCACGCTCGATAGAAAGCCTGCGAGGACCGTCCGACTCTGGCTGAGCGCCGCGATGCGTTGATCGATGAGGCCGACCTGCTGCGCCAGCACGCGTCGCAGATTGTCGCAAGGCCGGAAGTCCGGACGGGTGTTGCGCACGCACGGGAGCAACTGCTTGATCGTCTCGAGGGTCAACCCGGCGGCGCCGAGCAGTTTGATCCGGCGCACGGCTTCTTCGTCCGCCGGACCGTAGTCGCGATAGCCGGACGCGGTCCGTTGCGGCGCAAGCAAGCCCTCGTCCTCGTAGTATCGCAGCATCCGGATGCTCACTCCCGTCCTCCGGGAGAGTTCGCCGATCTTCATCTGAAACCCTCTTGACCCTGACAGTGCTGTCAGACCTTACAGATCGTGCTCATCCAAGTGGAGTCCACTTGTGAAGGGAGCAACGATGAAAGCCTATCATTTGAAGGGCCATGCGGGCGCGGGTCGCCTGGTGCGCACCGAAATCATCAAGCCCGAACCCGCCAGCGGCGAGGTCCGCATCCGGGTCGAGGCGGCAAGTCTCAACTACCGCGACCTCCTGATCCTGGACCGAGCGGGTGAAGGCGGCTTCGACGGCCGCGTTCCGCTGTCCGACGGCGCAGGCGTCGTCGATGCCGTCGGCTCCGATGTCGATCGATGGCGCCCGGGCGACCGCGTGGCCGCATCGTTCTTTCGCGATTGGATCTCCGGGCCGTTCAAGGCGAGCTACGTTCCGTCGTCCCTGGGCGGCAGCACGATGGATGGCATGCTGGCGGAGTACGTGGTGCTGCCGGCGACGGCGCTGGTCGCCGTGCCGGCGCACCTGACGTCGATCGAAGCCGCGACCCTGCCCTGTGCCGCCGTGACGGCCTGGCACGGCCTCGTCACCCGAGGCGGGATGGGCAAGGGCGACACGCTGCTGGTCCAGGGAACCGGCGGCGTCGCCCTGTTCGGCCTTCAGTTCGCCACCGCGCTGGGCGCCCGCGCGATCGTCATCTCGTCCTCGGATGAAAAACTCGCCCGCGCCAGGGCGCTCGGCGCCTCGATCCTCATCAACTACCGCGACACGCCCGATTGGGATGTCGCGGTGACGACAGCGACGGATGGCGAAGGCGCCAGTCATGTCCTCGAACTCGGCGGCCCCGGCACCTACGACCGCTCGCTGCGGTCGGTCGCGTCAGGTGGCAAGATCGTCCAGATCGGTGTCTTGACGGGGTTCGGCCCCAAGCCCGATCTCGCCCGCCTGCAGTGGGAGAACGCCGACATCATCGGCGTCACCGTCGGCTCGGTCGAACATTTCACGGCGATGAATCGCTTCCTGTCCGAACACGCGATCCACCCGATCGTCGATCGGATCTACGACTTTGATGACGCTCCCGAAGCGTTCGCCCATCTCCAAACCGCCTCGCACTTCGGCAAGATCGTTTTGAAACTATGAGCGAGAGGATGTGAGCGCTGCGCCGATCTGCGACGCCGGAAAGCGCATCGCCGCGGAGTTGCCACCTGCCGACAAAGACCGGCCGGAAATCTCTTCCGGTCAGCCTCAACCCAGGCGACAAACCGAGAGGGGGATCACGCTTCGCTGATCCGCACGCGCGTCCCTTGGCCCCCGGCCGGCAGCAACGCCGGACGACTCTGATCCTGTCTCACTGTCCGCCCGCGATCACTCCGAGCCGGGCGTGAAATCCTGGTCGGCAACGCTGGCGGTCTGCGGCACCTTGATGACCACGGCGGCGCGATTGAGCGCCTGGTGGCACGAATTGCAGGCGGCCGTAAGGTCGGCATAGGAGCGCTCGAAACGGCCGATGTCCTTCTGCTTGATGGCCTGCGCCAGTTCGTTGAACGGCTGCTGCGTCACGGCCGTCGTCATGTCGGCGAACGAATTGCCCTCGACCAGCGGCTGCGCCCGGCCGACGCGATTGAACGCGCCCTTGAGATTGCCGAGCTCATAGGCACTGAACGCCCAATTGCCGCTATGGCCGGCGATCCAAAGCCTGAGGTGGCGCGGCTGGATGGTCGCGATCATCAGGTCGCTGATGGTCGGGAGGTAGGCCGGCGCTGGGGGAGGTGTCGGCGTCTCCGCCTTGGGCGCAGCGACCCCGATGAGCGATGCAAGCCCGACGAGGCCAGCGGCTGTCACTGTAAGCCGCAGACGACGGCGGAGCTTCGTTGGATGCATCTTCGGTTCTCCTGAATTTAATTTAGAAGACTTCTAAAGAGCGATGTGCCTCACCGCCAATCGCAAACGCTGATCGCAGCGATCAGAAAAGTTTGATGCCGCCCCCCGTGCCACCCGCACGATACGGCCACATTGCTTTGCGCGACGCGCGCAGCCGTCCCACGCGCGAGCGCGGAGCTCTACCGGGTGAACCCGAAAACCTGAATTTCGATTTGACGAAATATTCCTCTTTCATTTTTTCCGAAATCATGTATATCTCTCCCCGTCCTGCTTCCGCCGGAGGGGCGTGTCGCGACCGTCACGAGACGTGGGAGGTGGGATGCGATGGGCGCAGCGAATCGCAGCGTGGCCTCGTGCCGCGCGGACGAACGGTTCGTTGCGCACGGCGAAATCGTGCGGTCCTGATACCCCGACGCTGGTATCAACGTGGCGCAATGCAAACGCATTGCGCCAGGGATGGTGGCCAACAAGCCCGGCGCACCAGGGAGACCACGTATAAGCCGTTCCAACCGTCGCGCAGGGAAGGCCGGGTGTTCCGGGCCAGACCTGTGGTGACTGCCGCCTGCTTTTTTTTCTGCAGGCGGGCCACGGGCGCGGCCAGCGCCCGGCCTTCCCTGCGCCCTCCATTTGTTTCGAGGGCGGACCTGATGCACAGCTCGGGCGCGATGCGCCGCGGGAGACGATCGCTCATGTCTGCGAGAACACGCTCATTCGTGCAGCTTGGTGTCGGGCGCGGCGGGGGCCTCATGGTTCGAGACGCCGCTGCGCGGCTCCTCACCATGAGGGTCTGGCACCAAAGGCGGTGCTGCACATTGACCATGAACACGCTCACAGCATCTTCATGGAGAGGGGTGAGCTCCGAGAGCGGCGCTGGACATCGACCGTGCTCAGCGTGCGCTTGGACCGGAGCTTGTCGGCGGGCGTGCAGCCTGACAGCGCCTCCCCTCACCCTGAGGAGCCCGCCGAAAGGCGGGCGTCTCGAAGGGCGAGGCCCCCGACCGCGGCGGCCCATCGAAGATGCGGCGGGAGAGCCCATCCCCTCCCGCAACCTTTTGTTAACCGCCATTAACCGAACGCTAACCATACGCCGGGCAAAAATTGCCGGGTGGAACGTGCGTGTCGTGGGCGGGTGCAGTTGACGGAGGAGAGCTTCCGTGGACGCCGGCGCGGTACCTCAGGTTCGGAACGGCGGCCCGTCGGCCGCCGCGCAGTCGTTTGGGGCCAGCTCACGCGGCCCGCGGGAAGGGGCGAAAGCCATGGTCGACGTCACGGCGGGTCAAGGCGCGGGGTCTCCGGCCGGCGGGTTCTCATTCGACGATCTCAAGACGGTGATCCTGCGCGGCGACATCGCGCTGGCGCTCGGCATCCTCACCATCCTGGTGGTGCTGATCCTGCCGCTGCCGTCGCTGGTGCTCGATCTTTTCCTGGCGATCTCGATCACCCTGTCGATCCTGATCCTGATGACCGCCCTGTTCATCCAGGCGCCGCTGGAATTCTCGTCCTTCCCGACCATCCTGCTGATCTCGACGATGCTGCGGCTGTCGCTCAACCTGGCCTCGACCCGGCTGATCCTGTCGCGCGGCCACGAGGGCACCGATGCCGCCGGCCACGTCATCGAGGCGTTCGGCAACTTTGTGATGGGCGGCAATTTCGTCATCGGCATCATCGTGTTCGCGATCCTGGTGACGGTGAACTTCGTCGTCATCACCAAGGGTTCGGGCCGCATCGCCGAAGTCGCGGCGCGCTTCCACCTCGACTCGATGCCCGGCAAGCAGATGGCGATCGACGCCGACCTCTCCGCCGGCCTGATCGACGAGAAGGTCGCCAAGGTCAGGCGCAAGGAGCTGGAGGACGAAAGCGGCTTCTTCGGCGCCATGGACGGTGCCTCGAAATTCGTCCGCGGCGACGCCGTCGCCGGCCTGCTCGTCGTCTTCATCAACATCATCGGCGGCATCATCATCGGCGTCGCCCAGCAGGGTCTCGGTTTTGCCGAGGCCGCCCGCACCTACACCACGCTGACGGTCGGCGACGGCCTCGTCACCCAGGTGCCGGCGCTGATCGTCTCGACCGCCGCAGGCCTGCTGGTCTCCAAGGCCGGCGTCAGCGGCGCCGCCGACAAGGCGCTGATCAAGCAGTTCTCCGGCTATCCGCAGGCGCTCGGCATGTCCGCCGCGGTCATGCTGGTGCTGGCGGCGCTGCCGGGCATCCCGACCATTCCGTTCCTGGCGCTCGGCGGCGGCGCCGCCGCGCTCGCGTTCAAGGCGCGCAAGCAGAAGCAGGTGGCCAAGGCGGAGGAAGCCGCCGCAGAAGCTGCGGCCCCTGCCGCCGCCGCCGCAGCAGCCGCGGCCGCCGAAGAGCCGATCTCCGCCGCGCTCAAGATCGACGACCTCAAGATCGAGCTCGGCTACGCGCTGCTGCCGCTGGTCAACGCGCCCGACGGTACCGACCGACTCACCGACCAGATCAAGGCGCTGCGCCGGTCGCTGGCGATCGAGATGGGTTTCGTGATGCCGTCGGTGCGCATCCTCGACAACGTCCAGCTCGAGGCCAACACCTACATCATCAAGATCAAGGAGGTCGACGCCGGCTCCGGCAAGATCTGGCCGAGCCAGTTCATGGTCATGGACCCCGGCGGCAACCAGGTCGCGGTGCCCGGCATCCACACCACGGAGCCCACCTTCGGCCTGCCCGCCACCTGGGTCGACGCCGGCCTGAAGGAGGAGGCGACGCTCAAGGGCTACACGGTGGTGGACGCGGCGACCGTGCTGTCGACGCATCTGACCGAGCTGCTGAAGGCCAATATGAGCGACCTGCTCTCCTACGGCGAGGTGCAGAAGCTCCTGAAGGAGCTGCCGAAGGAGCAGAGCGAGCTGGTCAAGGACATCGTGCCGACGCAGATCACGATCTCCGGCATCCAGCGCGTGCTGCAACTGCTGCTGTCGGAGCGGATCTCGATCCGTGATCTCTCGACCATCCTCGAAGGCATCGCCGACGCGCTCGCCTTCTCGCGCAACCCGGCCACGATCGTCGAGCATGTCCGCGCCCGCTTGGCACGCCAGATCTGCGCGCAGAACACCTCGCCGATGGGCTACCTGCCGCTGATCGCGCTGTCGGCGAAATGGGAGCAGGCGTTCGCGGAATCGCTGATCGGCCAGGGCGAGGAGCGCAGCCTCGCGATGCAGCCGTCGAAACTGTCGGAGTTCATGACCGCCACGCGCGACGCCTTCGAGCGCGCCGCACGCGAGGGCGAATCGCCGGTGCTGGTGACGTCGGCGGCGATCCGCCCCTTCGTCCGCTCGCTGGTCGAGCGCTTCCGGGCCCAGACCACGGTGCTGTCGCAGGCGGAGATTCATCCGCGGGCGCGGTTGAAGACGGTGGGCAGCGTGTGACGGAACCGAGGATTCCCCAACGCGTTTCATCCGGGGAGCCGGCGTCAGGCGCCGGCTTCTGCCGTTTTTACCGGCAGATCACCCCTTGCTTTACCGCCACAGGCAAACGTTTTCTTAATTTTGCGTTAGGTGGCTGAAGTTTCATCCGCACACCGAACAATCTATCAAATCATTGATAAAGCTATATAAAGTGACGTTTGTCGAATTTCGATCGCGAAGCATCACGCATTATCACGTACTTGTGATGCGGTCTACGAAACAGAATTGAGGTTTCCTACGTTAGTCGACGCGAGACGATGAACCGGAACGCTCCCGGCTCACACGAATCAGCGAAGGACGGAAGACGGCAGGAGGCTTCCATGAACCACTCGATTTACAGCGCGGATCGGACGACCCACCTTAAGATCGTGGTGGTTGCGCTCGTGGCTGGCATCGCGGTGGCCGGCCTCGGCATCTCCGCCCGATTGAATGCGGAGCCGAACTACACGCAGACGGCAAAGGTCATCAAGGCCGGCAAGCCGATTGCGGTGACGAGCTCGGAGACCTCTCTGGTTCGCTGACAGGAATTCCCGGAATTCACGCGGTTCTCACAGCCCCCCAACTGGCCGCGTGGATATGTAGTAGACCCAACCCCAAGTCGACTACTGAAAACGCCCGCTCCCCACGGGCGTTTTCTTTTTGGCCGCTTGCCTCAACGCGCCGGCGGCACGGTCTCGATCAGCTTGCCGGTAAACACGATCGGCCCGGTCGCCTGCCCGGTCGGCGACCCGCCCTCCGGCTCGACCGTGACCGCGTAGGTCGCGCGACTCACTGTGTCCGCGTCGTAGGACGAGAGAACGGGACGGCTGGTGAAGTCGCTGCCGCCGATCACGCCGAGCGAGCGCGGCTTCTGCAGCTTGTCGGACACGAGCCACAACTCGAAGCTCTTGCCCGGCTCCGGCGCGGCACCGACCCGGCGCACGGTGTAGCTCTTGCTGGCGGCATCGACGGTCAAGATGAACGCCGGCGACGCCGCGTCCTTTTGCAGGAGCGCAACGAACTGGGCCGAGGGCTGCACGGCCGGCACCTTGACCTCGACGGTCTGGATTCGCGGCTTCGGCTGCAATGGCCGCGGCAGCAGGTCGGGGCGGTAGACCTGGACACCGACCAGCGCAAGCAGCACGGCGGCGATCGCGGTCATGATGTTGGCGACCGCGCGCAACTGCCGGACCTTGGACGAGAGGCGAACGATGTTCGCGTTGTCGTTCGCAACCTCGTCCGTCGCAGGCGCATTTCGCCGGGCTGCGATGGCCGGGGCTTCGACACCGATGTCTTGCGGAGCGACCTGAATCGCGGGAGCGCCGATCTTCGCGGCTTCGATCTCGGCAACCTCGACGGTTGGCGCCTCGAGCTTGGGTACATCGGCCGGCGGAGCTTCGGCGACGAGCGCTGGAGCCTCGGCAGTTTCCGGCTCCGGCGGAGCGACGACGACCGGAACCTCGACAACCGCCGCAGGCTCGGCCGCGGCGTTCGCGCGCAACTGCGCGATCTCGGCCTTGATGCGCTCCCACAGCTCGGGGCGCGGCTCGACCAGCCCGACCATCTGGTTGAGCGGACCGAGACGGAATTCCCACGCCTGGACCAGCGCGACAAAATCGGTGTCGACCGCCATCATGGTCTCGACCTGCGCCCGTTCGGCGGCGTCGAGCGTCCCGAGCGCATATTCCGCCGCCAGCGCGATATGGTCTTCGCTATACGCCATCACAGGTCCAGATCACGTCACCTACAAGATCTCTCGCCGGCTCGAACAGCACCTCATCCGAGACCGAGACATTGGCGGATGTCCATCATGCTCCGCCGCAGCCAGGTCTTCACCGTGTTCACCGGCGCCTCGAACTTGGTCGCCAATTGCTCGCGGCTCCAGCCGTTGTAGTAGGCAAGCAGCACGAGCTTCTGGCGGTCGGGCTCGAGCTGGCCGACGCATTCCAAAAGACGCTTGAGCTCCTCCGACATCTCGCGGCGCGCCAGCGGGTCCGGCGTCTCGGCAGCCACCTCGAGCGCGGAGGGCTCATCCTCCAACGACAGCTCGCCGCGCTTGCGCACCAGATCGATGGCGCGGTTGCGGGCGATGGCGGCCATCCAGGTGATCGGGGACGACACGGCCGGGTTGAACTGCGCGGCGTTGTTCCAGACCTTCACATAGGTCTCCTGGACGACCTCCTCGGCGAGGTCCTGTCGGTGCAAGATACGGAGCACGACGCCATAGAGTTTCGCGCGCGTCGCCGCGTAGAGGCGCTCGAAGGCGGCCTCGTCCCCTTTGGCAACAGCGGCAAGCAACCAGACCAGCTCTGCCGGCGTCAGCATTCAGCGTCCCCGAAAATCGCCCCACTCCCTCGTTCGAGCCTACGTCCTCCCGTAGCACAAGTCCTGGGCAACTCTCCACCGGGGCGGGCGCGACGAAAAACCCGGACCTCGCGGCCCGGGTTTTCGAAAGCTAAAGCCGTGACGGCGACGGGCTCAGGCGATGACGCCGAGCCGGGCGCGCATCAGGCCGATCGAGTCCATGTCCGCCTGCTCGCGGGCGCTCTCCTCGGCCTTCTCGCGGGCCTGGTCACGCTCGTCGAGCAGCTCGACCTTCTTCATCTCCTCGAACGCCTCGGACAACGCGGCCTTGGCGTCCTCGAGCTGGGTGCGCAGCTCGTCGGCGGAGCGCGTCAGGTTTTCCCGGCGCTGGATCGCGGCCTTGGCGTAGGTCGGATAGGCAAAATGGGTCGGGTCGTTGATGCCGGCCCGCTCCTGCTCGGTCTGGATCTCCCGCTCGAGCTCGGCCGACATGCGCTGGAAGTCAGCGATCATGCCCTCGATCTGCGTCACCCGGCGGCGTTTCTCATCCACCTGAAATTTCTTCAGACGGATCAGCGTTTCGCGCGACTTCATCGACTCATACTCCCCAGAAGTCCCGTATACGGCGCGGGACAGGGCCGGCCGCCCGTGCTGGGCTCGCCGACTAGGCTCGTTACATGGAGGGGATGATTACCCGACAAAGTTAGCTTTCCGTTTCCAAGCGCCCCAGGATCTGTTCCAGCTCCCGATACCCGCTCTGCAGCGTCGAGACCTCGTCCTTGCGCTGGCGCAGGAACGCCTCCAGCGGCTCGTGCAGCCGGATCGCCTCGTCGACCTCCGGGCTGGAACCGGCGCGATAGGCGCCGAGCCGGATCAGCTCCTCCATGTCGGCAAAGGTCGCCATCACCTGGCGCGCCCGCATGATCGTCGGCAAGAATACGGGGTCGGCCGATTTCGGCATCGTCCGCGACACCGATTTCAGGACGTTGATTGCCGGATAGCGGCCGCGTTCGGCGATCGAACGCTGCATCACGACGTGGCCGTCGAGAATGCCGCGGACCGCATCCGCCACCGGCTCGTTGTGATCGTCGCCATCGACCAGCACCGTGAAGATTCCGGTGATGGTACCCTCGCCGCTGCCCGGCCCCGCCCGCTCGAGCAGTTTCGGCAGCTCGGTGAACACGGTCGGCGTGTAGCCCTTCGCGGTCGGCGGTTCGCCGGCCGACAGCCCGATCTCGCGCTGCGCCATCGCAAAGCGCGTGACCGAGTCCATCAGGCAAAGGACATCCTTGCCCTCGTCGCGAAAATATTCGGAGATCGCGAGCGTCAGATACGCCGCCTGCCTTCGCATCAGCGCCGGCTCGTCCGAGGTCGCGACCACCACGACGGAGCGCGCGAGGCCCTCATCGCCGAGATCGTCCTGCAGGAACTCCTGCACCTCGCGGCCGCGCTCGCCGATCAGCCCGATCACCGACACTGCCGCATCGACGTTGCGCGCCAGCATCGACAGCAGCACCGATTTGCCGACGCCGGAGCCGGCGAAGATGCCGAGCCGCTGGCCGCGGCAACAGGTGAGAAAGGTGTTGAGTGCGCGAACGCCGAGATCGAGCGGCGCACCGACACGCCGTCGCGAATGCGCCGGTGGCGGATTGTTCCGATAGGGAACCGGCGAGGCGCCCTGCGGCAGCGGCCCCTTGCCGTCGATCGGTTCGCCCATCGCGTTGATCACGCGGCCGAGCCAAGCCGGCGACGGCCGCACTTGATTGGCGGCGTTGGCGATCACGGCGCGGCAGCCGCGGCGCACGCCCTCCAGCCCGGCGAACGGCATCACCACGGCATTCTTGCCGGAGAACCCGATCACTTCGGCAGGGATGTAATTGTTGCCGGTCTCGATCACGATGCGCGCGCCGACCGACATGGCATGAATCGGCCCGGCGATCTCCACCATGAGTCCCTTCACGCCGACGACACGCCCATAGGTGTTCACGGCGTCGATGTCGCTGATCTGCTCGGCCAGAGCCTTCATTGCGGAAGAGCCTTCATTGCCAAACCGCCTTCATTGCGAGAGCGAGGGCATTGCA
The DNA here is from genome assembly GCF_051167615.1 of Bradyrhizobium sp. HKCCYLS3013. Classification (NCBI taxonomy): domain Bacteria; kingdom Pseudomonadati; phylum Pseudomonadota; class Alphaproteobacteria; order Hyphomicrobiales; family Nitrobacteraceae; genus Bradyrhizobium; species Bradyrhizobium sp. HKCCYLS3013. The sequence goes on along the minus strand of NZ_JBNPTK010000011.1, from coordinate 21,977 downwards.
CCAGAGCCTTCATTGCGAAAACCTTAAGTAGGGGCAGATTCGCGTCGTCGGTTTAACTCTGTGTTTACTCGCATCATTAATCATTACGTCATGGTCTGGAGTGACTGACGTGCTTCGCTTTGCCGCCCTCAAAAAGCGGTGAGATCCGAGAGTCGGTTAGGTCCATCTCTTAACATGGAGCTTGAACGAGAGCGGCTAAGAAAAACTGCTTCATCGCAACACCTTACGGCGATTCGATAAAAATTGCACGGATAGAGCTTGCGGAGGGGAATCAGGATTTGTTAACCATCTCTCGTCAGGATCCGAATCAGTTGTTCAAAGGCGTTTTGAGTGCCGCAGATGGCGGCCGACCTGACGCCCGGAGCGGCGACTATGGGGAACTGGCATGCGCGTTTTGCTGATTGAGGATGACAGCGCCGTCGCGCAGTCGATCGAACTGATGTTGAAGTCCGAAAGCTTCAATGTCTACACGACTGACCTGGGCGAGGAAGGCGTCGACCTCGGCAAGTTGTACGACTACGACATCATCCTTCTCGACCTCAATCTGCCCGACATGTCCGGTTACGACGTGCTCAAGCAGCTGCGCGTGTCGAAGATCAAGACGCCGATCCTCATTCTGTCCGGCCTCGCCGGCATCGAGGACAAGGTCAAGGGTCTCGGCTTCGGCGCCGACGACTACATGACCAAGCCGTTCCACAAGGACGAGCTGATCGCCCGCATCCACGCGATCGTCCGCCGCTCCAAGGGCCACGCCCAGTCGGTCATCCAGACCGGCGACCTCGTCGTCAACCTCGACACCAAGACGGTCGAAGTCGGCGGCCAGCGCGTGCACCTGACCGGCAAGGAATACCAGATGCTGGAGCTGCTTTCGCTCCGCAAGGGCACCACCCTCACCAAGGAGATGTTCCTCAACCATCTCTACGGCGGCATGGACGAGCCCGAGCTGAAGATCATCGACGTCTTCATCTGCAAGCTGCGCAAGAAGCTGGCCAACGCCTCCGAAGGCCGCAACTTCATCGAGACCGTCTGGGGCCGCGGCTACGTGCTGCGCGAGCCGCACGACATGGACGAGCGCATTCCCGCCTGATCTTTCACTGGGTCCTCCGGCAGGCCTCACGGCTTGCTCCTCCCAGACTGGGCCCCGCCGCAAATGGCGGGGTTTTTGTTTGTGGGGGGTGTCGTTTGAGGCACGCTCTTGCGATGCCGACGGTGAGCTCCCCTCCCCTTGCGGGGAGGGGGAAGGGGGTGGGGTTTTGGGGGGCCCAGGAAAAGGTCTGCACGAGACTCACCCCACTCCACCGGACTAAGCACTGATCCCGCCGCTCGTATCGGCCCATGCCCCAAACTTCGTCCTGAGCAAGAAACCCCCACCCCCAACCCCTCCCCGCAAGGGGGAGGGGAGCGCACCGCGATCGCCGCGCTTGCACGCCTCAAACGACCAGACACGGCCGCCCTCGCCTTTCATCAGGCAAGGGGCGCCTGGCCCACGCGCACCATCGCCGCCATCGATCTCTCCAAAATCCATCATCCCATGTCATCGCGATCTCGCAGCGCCCCGCGCCCGAGTGATGTGCCATTCTCACCGCCCTCTACCTAACTGAGGGCGCAGGGAAGGCCGGGCGCTGGCCGCGCCCGTGGCCCGCCTGCAGAAAAGAAAGCAGGCGGCAGTCACCACAGGTCTGGCCGTAACACCCGGCCCTCCCCGCGCGATGGCTTTACGATTTATACGCGATCTCCCTGGGGACCGGCTGTCTTGCCCCCATCACCCGCAGGCTGCGCTTGACCGCAACGCCCACGCGCTTGGCCTCAGCACCGGGAGGCCAGGACCACGCGATTTCACCGTGCGCCGGGGATCGTTCGTCGGCACGGCCAAGCCATGCTGCGATCTCCAACGCCCATCGCATCCCACACCCGACGTCCGTGACGACCGCGAAGCGTCCCCTCGTTGGGGCGGGACGGAGCGAGTAAAACACAAATTCTGCAAAAGCGAAAGAAGAATTTTTGAGAAGCCGAAATTCGTCCGGTCGAGCACGAAATGACAGGCTTGCGTTGGGGTCAGCGCAGACCGCAAGCCGTGTCCGCGAAAGTTTCCTGCCGGTTTTCGCTGCATCGGCCCATGTGCAGAAGACTCATCGGCGTCGGAAGCAACCTTTCACCCGACGCCGAAGTGGGAACAGCTTACGAGAAGGCCGACGGCAGCATCGAAGCCAAGGAGCCGGTCGCAAGGATCGAGATGGTCGGCACCTCGCAGCGCAGGCCGAGTGCCATCAGCGCCCCTTCCTCGCCCCGCTCTTCGTTGCTCGCTTAGCGCTCTTTGCCGTCTTCTTCTTGGCCGCCTTCTTGCTGGCCTTCGCTTTGGCCTTCTTTCCGGCGGCCTTCTTCGTCGTCTTCTTGACAACTCGCTTGGTCGTCTTCTTGCGGCCCGCGCTTGTCTTTGCCGCAGCAGCCGCTTTCTTCGCGGTCTTCTTCGCCGGCTTGGTTGACGGCTTTGCAGGCTTGGTCGTCGCAGCCGGCTTCTCGGCAGGCTTGGCCGTACCGCCCGGCTTCTTCGGCGTCGCGCCGCCGCTGCTGCTCTCGCCGCCGCTCGCAGTCGCCGCCCCGCCCGCCGCCGACAGCCAGAACCGCAGCTCCGGTGACTTCTCGTCCGCGCCCTTGATGTAGCGGTCCTGCCAAGTGTCGTCGCCTTGCAGCGGCTTGCCGAAGATCTCCGGGTGCTGCTGCAAGAGGAAGCGCCAGGCGTAGTGGTCGTAGAGGTCGAGGACGTGGCAGGCATAAGCCTCGGCGAGGCCGCGGTGGCCGCGGATGATCAGCATGTTCTCGTCGTTGTTGTGCGAGGCGCGGAAGCCGAGATTGTGCGAGCCGGTGACGACGACGCAGTCGTCGCTGAACGGATCGATCACCACGATCTTGCTGTGGATGATGGCGAAGCCGTATTTGCCGAGCTCCCGCTCCCACTTGCCGAACGCGTCCTGCACCGCGCCGGCCGGCACCGCACGAAAATCGATGCTGCCCGTGGCGCCCGGCTGCTTCGGCTTGCCGGCCTCGCCGACCACCGTCACCTGGGGCGCCGAGTCGTCCGCGCCCGCCTCCGCCGGACGTTCCGAATGACCGCCGGAATGCAGCGCGGCGGAGAAGTTCGTCGCGCGCACCGGGCTGGTCAGCGCGCCGCGCACGAACAGATCGGGCTTGTCCTTGAGCAACTGGCCGGCGACGTCGAGGATCGAGTTATTGCCGGGATCGAAGGCCAGGAACAGCACGGCGTGCTTGGCGCCCTTCATCAGTTCGAACACGCGGCCCATGTCACCGGGCGTATCGGGATTCTTGCCGAGCTTGCCGTGGGTGTTGGGCGAGAACATCGGCTCGACGGTGACGCCGTGGCCGAGGTCGACCGGTGCCTGGATCGCGTCGGCATTGTTGGCATGGGCGAAGTCGCGCAAGGTCTGCGACTGCAGTGCCGCCTTGTTGCCGGCGGCGGCGGCGACGTCGGCCTTCAGCGCGTTCCAATAGCCGAGATAGCGCTGCGCCAACACTGGGCTTTCCACCACCAGCGCATTGTTGGTCTGGGTGCACAGGCCGGTCGAGGTCCAGTTGGTCGAGCCTGAGAGCACCGCGCTCGGCTTGCCGTTCTCGGTGAGCACCATGAACTTGTTGTGCGGGATGCTGCCCTTGTCGAGGATGCGGTCGATCACGGCGACGCCGGCCGCCTTCAGATTGGCGCGGTTCTCGGCATCGGCATCGTCGGAGTCCTTGCCCTGCTCGTTGCCGAGGATGACGCTACGGCTCGCCGGGTTCTGGTGGAGCTGCTTCTCCAGGCCGTCGGGATCGTTGAGCTCGTAGAGCGCGGCATGAATGGTGCCGCCGCCGGCATCGGCGCGCGCCAGCAGTGAGGTCAGGCCGTCCTGGAGCTGGCCCATCAGGCGGATGCGAATGGGATCGGCGGGATCGAGGATGTGCGGCGCCAGCGCCGACACGCTCGGCTTGTCGTTCAGCTCATGGCTCAGCGCCTGGGTCGCGGTGATGCCGCGGTTGAAATAGACGTGGAACGGCGGCCGCTCCGGCGTCAGCGTGACCGCATTGCTCTCCAGCGGCGCGACGCCGGCGAGCGGCGTCAGCGTCTGGCCGGGCGTGCCGCCCATCGGCACGATGCGATATTTGTAGGTGCCGCCACGCCTGGCATACAGGTCCTTCCACCAGAACTTCTGCACTGGCGCCTGGTCGGTGGCGAGCCTGTCGGCGGTCTGCCCGGCAAACCGCGCCAGCGCCGGCAGCACCGTGTCGGTGTTATCGGCGCTATCGATGCGATGAATGGCGAAGCCCAGGCAGCCGTCGAGGCGGCGGTCGAAGGTCCAGGCGACGACGGCGATATCGTTGTTGGAAAATGCAAGCGCGGGCATGGCGGCACTCCTCGTCTGACAAGGATATGTCGCCGGGTTGCATCAATGGTTCGATGCATCCGGGGCAGGAAAGGGAAATCGAGGGCACGGCAGTGCGGTGCGGGAGGGCGAGGATCGTGACCTGCGAGCTCACGCGGCACGCGAGGTCAGCTCCCCTCCCCCCTGCGGGGAGGGGGTTGGGGTTGGGGGTCCGCCAGCGCTGAAGGTCATGGGACGCGCTATGGATCCCGGTGTTCATGTGGAATGCTGACGGCGCTTGCACGACACGTGCTCTCACCGAGAGAGCGGAATGCGTGGACCCCCACCCTCGACCTCTCCCCGCAAGGGGGGCGCACCGACGCTGCCGCGAGAGTTTGGCGCCAGACGGCGATGAGTTCGGCGCGATCCATCCTCGCGTCATTGCGAGGAGCGAAGCGACGAAGCAATCCAGGGCTACGCCCGCGACACTGGATTGCTTCCGCCTTCGCTCTGCGAGCTACGGCCCACAAATCGCTTCGCTCGCGACGACGCGAGGATCGAGCGTGCGTTAGGCCACGGCGCCGGGCTTGCCGCGGCTGACGTAGCGGCCGTCGCCCTTGGCGCCGACCAACTCGCCGTCGCGCACAACGAACTTGCCGCGCAGCATGGTCGCGACCGGCCAGCCGGTGATCTCGATGCCTTCATACGGCGTGTAGTCGGAGCCGTGGTGCAAACCGGCCTGGCTGATGGTCGCCGTCTTGTTCGGGTCCCACAGTGCGATGTCGGCGTCGTAGCCAATGGCGATGGAGCCCTTGCCCTTCAGGCCGTAAGTCTTGGCGTGGTTGGTCGCAGTAAAAGCGACGAACTGGTTCAGGGTGATGCGGCCCTTGCTGACGCCTTCGGAGAACAGGATCGGCAGCCGGGTCTCGACGCCGGGGATGCCATTCGGCACCCAGCGGAAGCTGGTGCGGCCCTTCGGCGTCAGCTTGCCGGCCTCGTCGTCGTAGCGGAACGGGCAGTGATCTGACGAGAACAGCGAGAACACGCCGGTCTGCAATCCTTCCCAGCACGCCTGCTGGCTGGCGTGATCGCGCGGCGGCGGCGAGCAGACATATTTGGCGCCTTCCATGTTGAGGCCCTGCATGTCCTCCTCGGTCAGCACCAGATATTGCGGGCAGGTCTCGCCGTGGATCTTCAGGCCGCGCGCCTGCGCGCGACGGATCTCCTCCATCGCCTCGCGGTTGGAGACGTGGACGATGACGATGGGAACGTCGATCAGCTCGGCCAGCGAGATCGCGCGATGGGTCGCCTCGCGCTCGACCGGAATTGGCCGCGACTTGCCGTGATAGTATGGCGCGACCTTGCCGGCGCGCTCCAGCCGGTCGGTGAGGAAGCGGATGGCGTCGTAGTTCTCGGCGTGGATCTGCACCAGGGCGCCCTGCTCGCGCGCGACCTGCAGCACGCCGAGGATCTCGTAGTCGTTCAGTGCGAGACCCTCATAGGTCATGAAGATCTTCAGCGACGAATAGCCGTCGGCGACCAGCGCCGGCAGCTCCTGGCCGAGCACGGCATCAGTGGGATCGGCGATGATGAGGTGGAAGGAGTGGTCGACATAGCAGGCCTGCTCGGCCAGCGCGTGATAGTCCTTCAGCGCCGCGCGTAGCGGCTGGCCCTTCTCCTGCAGGCAATAGGGCATCACGAAGGTGTTGCCGCCGAACGCCGCGGCGCGCGTCGCGCTCTCGAAATCGTCGGCCATGACGATGCCCGGGCCGGACGGCTGGCTGATATGGACGTGGCTGTCGATGCCGCCGGGCAGCACCAGCAGGCCCGATGCATCGACGATCTCATCGGCATCGGTGATGGCTTCGCCGATCGCGGCGATGCGGCCCTGTTTGATGGCGACATCCGCCTGATACGTGTCGCTCGCGGTGGCGACGGTGCCGTTGCGGATGACGGTGTCGAATGCAGCCATGTGACGCGCTCTCCCAATCTCAGGCGAATCTCTGAAACAGCGATCCCCACCCGCTAACGCCGCGGGGATCCGTACCCGCCAATTTCAGCGACTTCCATACCACGGTGGCGATGGTGTCGAGGATCGGAATGCCGGTCTCCAGCTCGAGCCGCGCCGCCAGCGGCGCGGCGCGCATGTTGGTGCAGACCACCGCGATGGCATCCGGCTTCTCGCGCGCCACCTCGCGGATCATGGTCTCGATCTCCGCGGGCGTCACCTCGGCGAAGGAGAAATTGTCCTGCAAATTGAGATGCCGGTCGCCGCGGCAGGCAATGCCGAGCTTTGCATAATTGGCGATGATGCGCGCCTGCACGTCGTCTCGATAGGGGGTGACGAGGCCGAGCGACGTGGCGTTCGATGACGCCAGGATCTCGTTCAGCGCCAGCATCGAGGTGGTCGCGGGAATGCCGGTCGCGGCCGTGATCTGCTCGCACAGGCGGACGTCGGTCTCGAAGCCGAGCCAGCCCGAGGAGGTGCCGTTCCAGCCGATGACGTCGACCTTGGCATGGGCGAGCAGCTCGGCGGCACGCAGGATGTTGCTGATGTCGAACTGCGCCAGCGCGTCGGTGGACAGCGCAATCTCGGTGACCTTGAAGCGGGAGAAATGCGCCGAGACGTTGGGCAGGCTCGCGACCATCGCCGAGGTGATCGGCTCCAGCGCGGTGTTCGACGACGGCGTCAGCATGCCGAGAAGCGTGCGTTTGGTCATGGGTGAGTGAATCCCTTTGCCATAGCCAACTCCGGCCCATCGGGAAATACTTGAACAGCAGAAGCGGGCGATCCGCCGGTGACTATGCCCTCTCCCCTTGTGGGAGAGGGCATGCACGAACGTGCAGCGGCCTCGCTCGGGTGAGGGGTCTGCCTCGACAGATGAGACCGCGGAGAGAGACCCCTCACCCGGTTTCTCACTTCGTGAGAAACCACCCTCTCCCACAAGGGGAGAGGGTGCACCGCCCGTGCCGCGACAGCACGCGTCATCGGTGATGCGGCGGTTCGGCGCCACTGTGAGAGTAGGTTCAGAATCTCCGCACCATGGAGACAGGCGCCAATCATGCCAGCGCCCTCTCCCGCTCCCCGCGCAGCAACGCGAGAATATGCCGCTTGAGCGCGTTGAATTGCGGGCTGGTGATATCCCGCGGGCGCGGCAGATCGATCGGGATGATCTCGACGATGCGCCCGGGGCGAGCGCTCATCACCGCCACATGGGTGCCCAAGGTCAGCGCCTCGTCGATGCCATGGGTGACGAACACGATCGTGCCCTGGTGCTGCTGCCAGATCCGCACCAGCTCGGTCTGCATGTCCATGCGGGTCTGCTCGTCGAGCGCACCGAACGGCTCGTCCATCAGGATGACCTGCGGGTTCATCAGCAGCGCCCGCGCGATGCCGACACGCTGGTTCATGCCGCCCGACAGCTCGGACGGATAGTGGTTCTCGAAGCCGGTGAGCCCGACCATGTCGATATAGACCTGCGCGCGGGCGCGGCGCTCAGCCTTCTGGCCGCCGCCGAGCAGCAGATGGAAGGCGACGTTCTCCCACACCGGCAGCCACGGCATCAGATTGGCGTGCTGGAACACCACGCCACGGTCGGCGCCGGGCGCGGTGACCGGCCGTCCGTCGACCGTGACGCTGCCGGCGCTCGGCTGCTCGAATCCGGCGATCATGTTGAGCAGCGTGGACTTGCCGCAGCCGGAGGGCCCGAGCAGGCAGACGAATTCGTTGCGGGCGATGGAGAGGTCGATCTCGCTCAGCGCGGTGACGTCCGCATTGCGCTTCCTGTCGGTGAATATCTTTGAGACGCCGGAGATGTCGATCGTCGCCATGCTCACTCTCCGCCGCGCAGGGTGGTGTTGCGCTGCCAATGCAGCACCCGCGCCATCACGGTGCGGATGGCGAGGTCGCTGCAGAAGCCGAGCAGGCCGATGCTCGCCATCGCCGCCAGCACCAGATCGTAGCGCAGGAAGTAGTAGCTGTCCCACAGCACGTAGCCGAGCCCGCTCTTCACCGCGACCATTTCGGCCGTGACCGTCAGCATCCAGGCCGAGCCGATGCCGATGCGCAGGCCGGCAAAGATGCTCGGCATCGCCGCTGGGACCACGATGTAGCGCAGCAGCTTGCGCTCGCTGCCGCCGACCATGGCGCCGGCGCGGATCAGATTGCGGTCGCAGGTCTTCACGCCGTGGATGGTGTTGAGCAGGATCGGAAAGAACGCGCCAAGAAACACCAGGAAGATCGCCGGCTTGTTGGCGATTCCGAACCAGATGATGGCGAGCGGGATCCACGACACCGGCGGGATCGGTCGGAGCATCTGCAAGGTCGGCTCGATGATGAGCTCGGTCTTGCGCGACCAGCCGATGGCGACGCCGAGCGCGACGCCGAGCACCGTGGCAATGGCGAAGCCGGCCGCGACGCGCGACAGACTGGCCAGCATGTCGGCCAGCCAGTGCGCGCTGTAGGTCTGGGTGTTGCCGTCGGTACCGACCAGCCAGTCCGCCCACGCCCACACCACCGTCGACGGCGCCGGCAGCAAGGCTGCCGGCAGCGTCCCCGAGCGCGAGAACGCCTCCCAGCCGGCGAGCACCAGCACGGGAACGATGGCGCGGTCGAGCTTCCTGAGCTGGGCGAGCGCCGTCATCTCAGTAGCCGAGCTCGGTCTTCGGCTTGCCGGTGGCCGCCTCCAGGAAGCGGTAGTCGAGATTCTTCTCGACGGCGGCCGTGACGTCCGAGTTGATGTATTTCAGGTCGCGCATCATCGATGCGATCGCGAGCGCCGAGGCGCGGTACATCTTCGGATCGGGATCGAGGTTTTCGACCGCGCCGGTGGCGATCGCCTTGTCGAGGCCGGTGACCTTGGAGATCACCTCGATCAGCGCCGGCTTGTCGGCGGCGATGTGCGCGTCGACCTTGACCACCGCGCGCACCACGCCTTCGAGCGCCCTCGGATTGGAGGCGATGACGTCGGAGCGGGTCAGGATCAAATTAGTCAGCTTGCCGGCGGCCTGATCATAGGGGAAGCCGAAGAACTTCGCCGCCTTGGCCTGCATGATCTGGGTGGCGAACGGCTCGACCGTGCAGATCAGCTCGACCTCGCCGCGGCGCAGCGCCTGCAGATGATCGGACGGATTGGGAATGTTGACGAACTGCACGTCCTTGTTGATGTCGATGCCCTGCTTGGCGAAGGCGCCGCGCATGTGGATGTCCTGCGCATTGCCGCGCGAGGCGGCGACGCGGAACGGCTTGCCGTCGGCCTTGTACTTGGCAATCAGCGCCTTCAAGGCGCCCCAGTCGCCCTGCGGAATCTCGATGTCGTTGGCGAGCAGCATCGCCGAGCCGCCATTGACCTGGCCGGAGATGGCGACGACGTCGAAGCCTTTGTCGAGCGCGATGGCGTAATGCAGATAGGTCACCTGCGCGACGTCGATATTCTTCGACACCAGGGCGGTCAGCGCGTCCGTGCCGGTGTTGAAGCTGACGGCATCGATCGCGACGCCCTCCGCGAATTGCGGCGTCAGCGACATCGGCGTGCAATGCGCGCATTTGGCGTAGCCGAGTTTGATCTTGGGGGCGTCGTCGGCGAAGCTGAGCGAGGGCAGCGCCAACAGGGCAAGAATGAGCAGCACGAAACGTTTCACATCCATCTCCAGGGCAGGTCGATCCACGGGCTTGTCTCTCATGGCTTGGGCTCTCATCAGCAAGCGACGTGCCAACTGGATGCGATATGCAATGTTGATTTTATACAATAAAATCAGTATGTAATGACACTCAAATTTTGAAGAACCTGCCTGATCCGCGGGCGCATCGCCCGAATTTCAGGCATCTCGCAGCGGAGCAGCCGCGCCCCCATGACCCCACCGGCACCCCGGCCCAGACTGAAGACGCGCTTCAAGCCGGCCCGGCTGAAGCTGTCGTCCGACCACTCCAAGCGGCCGCTCGAGCGGCTGTCGCTGCACGATCAGGTCGTCGCCAGGGTGCGCGAGATGATCGTGGACGGCGAGCTCGCCGCCGGCGCTGCCTTGCCCGAGCGCATGCTGTGCGAGACCTTCGGCGTGTCGCGCACGCCGCTGCGCGAGGCCTTCAAGATCCTCGCCGCCGAAGGCCTCATCGAGCTGCGGCCGCATCGCACGCCCGTGGTGACGCCGATCGACGCAAACGAGATTGCCGAGATCTTTGACGTGATGGTGTCGCTCGATGCCGCCGCGGGCCGCGCCGCGGCCGCGCGTGCGACGGCGGACGACCTTGCCAGGCTCGACGCCCTACATGCCGAGCTGGTGGCGCTGCATCGTGCCGCCGAGCGCGCCGCCTATTTCCGGCTCAACCAGCAGATCCATGCCGAGATCACCAGGCTCGCCGGCAACGCCGTGCTGCTCAACATGTGGAGCACGCTGCACGCGAGCGTCTTCCGTGCCCGCGCCGTGGCCAACTACGACGCGCGGCGCTGGGACGAGTCGATCCGGGAGCACGAGGCCTTCATGGCGTTGCTGCGGGCCCGAGACGGCGCCGGCTTCGCGCAGGCGCTCTCCGAGCACACCCGCAAGACCGGGGATTCGGTGCTGCAGATGCTGGACCAGGCCAGGCAGGACCAGGCGAAGGGCGGATAGACTTTGTTCACGTCGAACCGGGCATGCTGGCATCGCGACAGATGAGAGCTCCTCACGCCTGGCCCGATCATGATCCTGCAATCGCTCGCCGGCCTGCCGGCCTTTCTGGTGTACTTCTGTACCGCGCTGGTCGCGGTGACGGCCTACCTGTTCGTCTACACCCGCGTCACGCCCTACAATGAATTCCAGCTGATCCGGGACAATCACCCCTCGGCCGCGATCGCGCTCGGCCTCAGCCTGCTCGGCTTCACCCTGCCGCTGGTCAGCGCCATCGCCCATTCCGCCAACGTGCTGGACTGCCTGATCTGGGCGCTGGTCGCGCTGATCGTCCAGGTGATCGTCTACTACCTCGTCCGCATTCCGGTGCCGGATCTCGCCCAGCGCATCGTCGCCGGCGAGTTGGCGTCGGCGATCTGGCTCGGCCTCGCGTCACTCTCCGCCGGCGCGCTGAACGCCGCCTCGATGATCATCTGACCATGGCCGAGAAACGCCGCGAATTCGGCAAGCGCCGGCCGATGCCGCCCCCGCCCGCGACGCCGCCGGTGAAGCGCTCCGGCCATGTTGCGCTGCTCTTGATGGGCACGCTCGCCGTCGGCAGCACGGCCTATGCGCTGATGCCGCGGCAGCAGAGCTGCCCGCAGCCAGGCGCCGAGACGCCGACGATGGCCGGCCAGCCGCAGACCGGCGAATGCACGACACGCCGCTCGAGCGGCGGCGGTAGCGGCAGCAGCGGCTCTGGCCGCTGGGGATTTTCCAGCAGCGACGGTGATTCCAGAAGCAGCGGCTCGGGCCATGTCGCCGAGGCCTCCTCCGCCCATGTCTCGCGCGGCGGCTTCGGCTCGTTCGGGCACGGCTTCGGAGGCGGCGGCTGATTTTCGTCGCGCCGGCGCCGTGAAAACACCGCGTTCATGCTGCTATCTTGGATTCGGATCTTTGACACAGACTCAAAATCATAAAAAACTGGCCTACCGACTCATCGGAAATGATCCGATGCAACGTCCGCACCGGGTGGTGCGGGCGACGATCAGGGCCGCGGTGACCGCCGCCGCCTTGCATCGTCTTGCTGGCAAGCGATCGCGTGGTCACCGACGCGGGACGGCGCCGGGACCGCGCGGGCGTGATCACGGCCGCATCATCGATGACGGCCGCGGCCGTGCTGCGCCCTGCTGCAACGGGCACGGCATGTTCCCTGTTGCCTTGTTCGCTGTTGCCTTGTTCGCTGCTTCCTTGGGCTGACGCTGATGCAGCGCATCCCCTGTCCCGAGCGTGACGACTGGCGCGAGACGGCGGCGCGGTGCGGATTCGACTTCTGCGAGCTCGACGGCGAGCGCTATTGGGACGAGCGCGCCTACTACGCATTCACGATCGCCGAGATCGAGCTCGGCATCGAGGAGCCGACGGCAGAGCTCGAGCAGATGTGCCTCGCGCTGGTCGCGCGCGTCGTCGGCGACGAGGCGCTGCTGCGCCGGCTGAAGATCCCGCAAGCGGTCTGGCCCCTGCTGGCGGAGAGCTGGCGCCGGAGGGACGGCAGCCTCTACGGGCGGTTCGACCTCAGCTATCAGGGCGGCCGTACGCCGGCGAAGCTGCTCGAATACAATGCCGACACGCCGACCTCGATCTTCGAGGCCGCGGTCTTCCAATGGACCTGGCTCGAGCAGGCGATCGAGCGCCGCATCCTGCCGGGGCGCGCGGACCAGTACAACTCGATCCATGAGCGCCTGATCGAGCGCTGGTGCGCCCTCGGCAAGCGGCGCCGCGTGCATCTGGCCGGGCTGACCGCCAACGCCGAGGACGCCACGACCCTGGCCTATCTGGCCGACACGGCAGCCCAAGGAGGCCTGACGACAACCATCCTTGACGTCGCCGACATCGGCTGGCGCGAGACCGGCGGCTTCGTCGATCTCGACGACGAGGACATCGCGCTCGCCTTCAAGCTGTATCCCTGGGAATGGATGTTTCGCGATGCGTTCGGCGCCAAGCTCGCGCAGGCGCCGACGCAGTGGATCGAGCCGCCGTGGAAGGCCATCCTGTCCAACAAGGGCATCCTGCCGCTGCTCTGGCAGATGCACGAAGGCCATCCGAACCTGCTGCCGGCCTATTTCGAGGACGATCCGAAGGCCGCCAGCCTCGGCCCGAGCTTCGTGCGCAAGCCGATCTACTCGCGCGAGGGCGCCAATGTCAGCCTGGTGTCCGACGGCGTCGCCGTCTCCGCGCAGGACGGTCCCTACGGCGCCGAAGGCTTCATCCGCCAGGCGCTGGCGCCGCTGCCGGATTTCGGCGGTGTGTTCCCGGTGATCGGCAGCTGGCTCGTCGACCATCAGCCCTGCGGCCTGTCGATCCGCGAGGACACGAGCCCGATCACCGGCAACCGCTCGCGCTTTTTGCCGCACGCCATCCTGTAGGATATTAACGACAGCCGGCGAAAACGCCTCGACACGCCGGTCGAGAGCATTAGATAGGACCGAGGGCGAATTCCCTGCGCGATTGGGCGCGCATGGCCGGGACGAGGCATGGCGACGGACAAGACCGAACTCGAAGGCTTGCGCATCCTGGTCGCCGAGGACGAGGGCCTGATCGCGCTCGAGCTGGAAACGGTGTTGCAGGGGTTCGGCTGCGAGGTGGTCGGTCCCGTCTCGCGCGTCGGCGACGTGCTGCGCGAGGCCGAGCGCGGCGGCCTGGACGGCGCGCTGCTCGACGTCAACCTGCGCGGCGAGCAGATCTTCGCCGTGCTGCCGCAGCTGATGGCGCGCGAGCTCAGGATCGTCATCACCTCCGGCTATGACGACGCGACGCTGTTTCCGCCGGAGTTCCGCGGCCTGGCCCGGCTCGCCAAGCCGTTCGACGAGCGCGCGCTGCGCGCGATGTGCGAGGCCACGTTCGTTCGCCGTCAACGCAACTCATAACGCTTCGCTCACGCCCCGTGCATCGGGAGGCATCGCGTGTCCATCATCGAGGATACCGTGGCCTACGAGGCCTGGCTTCGCAGCCAATGCAAGGTGATCGAGGACGACCTCCTCACCAAGCACCGGCGCATGCGAAAGTCGCCGTTCGCCCTGCTGCGCGCCAGCTACTATCGCTGGGCGCGGCGCATCGAGGAGATCTGCCCGGAGCTGGCCGAGGCTCCGGTCGCGCTGTGCGTCGGCGACATCCATCTGGAGAATTTCGGCACGTGGCGCGACGCCGACGGGCGCTGGGTGTGGGGTGTCAACGATTTCGACGAGGCCGCGAGGATGCCCTACGCCTTCGACCTGGTCCGGCTCACGACCAGCATCGAGCTCGCGCCCGACATGGCAATCGACAGCCGCGACGCCGCGGACGCGATTCTCCAAGGCTATCGCGACGGTCTCGAGAACCCGCGGCCGGCGCTGCTCGACGAGCACGAGATCTGGATCAGGCGCTACGTCAAATGCTCGGATGATTGCCGCCGCGCGTTCTGGAACGAGATCGACGGCCTCGCGGCCGCCGATGCGATTCCACCCGCGGTGCGGAAGCTGCTCACCGCCAGCCTTCCGGAGCAGGTGGAGACTGCCGCATTCTTCCATCGCTTCGCCGGCGGCGGCAGCCGGGGACGTCCGCGCTACGTCGTCGTCGCGACCTGGCGCGGCGGCCGCATCGTCCGCGAGGCCAAGGCGCTGGTCCCTTCGGCCTGGACCTGGGCCAAGAACAGGACGGAGAAGCCAAGGCCGGCGCCGCCACACAGATTCGTCGCGCTGTCGACCGGGACCTATCGCGCGCCCGATCCATTCCTGCACGTTCACAGAACCAACGACGGGGACTACGTGGTCCGGCGCCTGTCTGCGGACTCGCGCAAGATCGATCTCGGCAAGGAGGCCGGCGCCGATCTCAAGCTCGAGCTCCTGCGCGGCATGGGCACCGACCTCGCCTCCATCCATGCCGCCGACCGCCGCGCCGGCGCCGAGATCGCGGCGGACCTCGGGAAGCGCGGTTCCGGCTGGCTGCGTCGAGCTGCGCGCGCCGCGCGTGAGGCGACGGAAAGGGATCACGATGTATGGCGCCGCAAGGCGCCAGGCTCGATTCCGACCGCGCGCTGAGGCAGGGATCCGGACGCGACCGCTCAGGTCATCAGTCCGGCTGCACGGCCGATGCCGGCAGATGTTCGGGGGTCGTCTCCGCGGTCAGCGCAAAGGTCAGCGAGCAGCGAATTCCGGCGGGCTCGAAGTCCAGCAGGGCTTCGCCATCGAGATCGAAGCGGACGACGCGGTCGATCAGCGTGGTGCCGAAGCCGCGCGCTCCGCCGCCTTCGATCAGCGGTCCGCCGCGCTCCAGCCAGACCAGCTCGAGCCGGCGGCGATCGTCGCGCAGGCGCCAGGAGATCGTGACCCGGCCGTGGGGGGCGGACAACGCGCCATATTTGGAGGCGTTGGTCGCAAGCTCGTGCAGCACCATCGAGAGCGGCAGAACGAGCCGTGCCTCCAGCAGAACCGGCGGGCCGTCGATGGCGATGCGCCCTTCGCCGATGCCGTAGGGCGCCAGCACGGTGGTGAGCAACTCGTTCAGCCCGATGCCGATCCAGCGGGTCTGCGTCAGGATGTCGTGCGCGATCGAGACCGCCTGGATGCGCCCGGAGAACGCCTTGTTGAACGCCGGCAGCGACGGCGAGGTCCGCAAGGTCTGCCCCGCCACCGACTGCACGATCGCCAGGATGTTCTTCACCCGGTGATTGAGTTCGGCGACCAGCACGGTCTGCTGCTCCTCCGCGCGCTTGCGCTCGGTGATGTCGGTCAGGGTGACGATCGAGCCGACCGTCTCCTTGAGATCGTTCACCAGGGGTCCGCCGGACAGCAGGAACGACCGTCCCGACGCCTGCGGATTGCGCAAGGCGACCTCGACGCCATGGAAGGGCTTGGTCGCCAACGCCTGATCCAGGCTCTCGCGCGAGAACCGCGTCAACGTACTTTCCTGGCTGGCGCTCTGCCCGTCGAGCGGGAACGCCTCCGAAAACAACTGCCCGACCGGCGGCCGCTCGGCAAGCTGCTCGGCGACCCAGCTCGCATGGGTGATCCGGCCGTCGAGCGCCAGCACCACCACCGCATCGGTCGCCTGTTCCAGGATCGAGCGCGCGAAGCGCTCGGCATTGGCGACCTCCTCGGCGCGCCGTTGAATCGACATGTCGGTCAGCGTCACGAGCGTGGCGACGACGCCGCCCATCACCATCTGGCGCATCCACACCGACACCGGCAGCTGGCCGCCATCGGCGCGGCGCAGCTGTGCGTCGGTCATGGCATCGTCGGCGCGCTGCTCGGGCACCACTCCCGCGAACAGCGAGGCGAAGCTGCGTCCCACCAGCTCCTGTGCGTCGAGGCCGGTCAGCGCGCACAGCCTGGAATTGACGTAGACGATGCAGCCGTCGGCATCGAGCGTCAGCGCGCCGTCGCTCATGCGCTCGACCAGCACATGATAGGGCGCGTCCGCGCCCTGCAGCATGATGACCTGGGGTCCGGTCGGGCCCTGCACCACCACGGCATCGACGTTGCCGCGATGAATGGCCTCGACCGTCTCTTCCGCCTCGTTACGCGGCCGTCCCGCCTGCATCGCGTCTGTTGATGCCACGCGTCCTCCGTTCAGCTCGGTGCGATGTCCAGACCAACCAGCACCTTCTCCGCATTGGAGAGATCGCCGATGATGCGCTTGAGGGGCTCGGGCAGTTGACGGATCAAGGTCGGGATCGCGACGATCTGGTCTCGTTGTGCGAGGGCCGGATCCTTCATCAGGTCGATCACCTCGATGGTGTAGCGGCCCGGCAGATGCGTCTCGCACAGCTTCTTGAGATTGGCGAGAGCCGCCAGCGATTTCGGGGTCTGACCGGCAACATAGAGCCGGAGATTGTAGCCATCCTGTTCCATCGGAGCGGCCATCATTTGCTGGATCTCAGCGGGTTGGCTGGGGAGCTCGGAGCGGGCCTGGACGAGCGGCTCTCGACCTGGGCCATGCGAGCGGCTTCACGCTGATCGTCGCGAGCCGCACCTTCCAGATTGATGAGCGCCATCTCGCTTTCCTCGTTGGCCAGTTGAGCCTTGAGCGTCTCGATCTGCGCTGCGAGGTCGCGGCGGCGGCGCTCGCTCTCGCGCGCGTGACGTTCCAGATCCTGCATGCGCAGCAGGCGTTCGGCGCGGTCTCGCGCCTCTTGCGCCACCCTCGACGATCCCGTGAGCACGCCGTCCGGCCCGACATAGACCTCGCGCAGCGAGATGCCGTCGCTGCTCATCAGGAATTCGCGGACCTGGTTGGAATGCGCCATGCCGCGCGACTTCAGCAGATAGAGCTGGCGATTGTGCTCGCCATTGCTCTCGCGATTGTAGAGCAGCAGCCAGGTGTCTGTCAGTGACGAGATGTGCATCTCGGTGGTCGCCGTCTCCGCCGTGCCCGCGCCGAGATTGGTGAACAGCGCCGTGACTCCGCGCGCCTTCAGGAAGTCGATGAGGCGCAACGTCATCGAATGCACGTCGCCGGCAACGCCGGCGCCCATGAGTGCGGAGATGGGATCGACCACGACGGCTGCGGGATCGAACTCCTTGACCTCGCGATGCATCGCGGCGAGATGGGTTTCCAGCCCGTACAGATTGGGCCGCCGCGCGGAGAACCGCAGCAGGCCGCGATCGACCCATTGCTGCAGGTCGAGACCGACCGACTTCATGTTGCGGATGATCTGCTGCGGCGATTCTTCCATCGCGAAATAGATGCAGCGTTGCCCGCTCCTGCAGATCGAGTTGGCGAAGTGCGCCGAGACCGTCGACTTGCCGGCGCCGGCCATGCCCGAGATCAGGATGCTCGACCCCTTGTAGTAGCCCTGGCCCTCGAGCATCTGGTCGAGATCGGCGATGCCGGTCGACACCCGCTCGGTCCACGCATCATGCGCGAGGCCCGACGAGGTGATCGGCATCACCGTGATGCCTTCCTGGTCGATGATGAAGGGGTATTCGTTGGTGCCGTGCGCCGTGCCGCGATACTTCACCACGCGCAGCCGGCGCGTCGAGAGCTGGTCATGCACGCGGTTGTCGAGCAGGATGACGCAGTCGGCGACGTATTCCTCGAGGCCGTAGCGGGTCAGCGTGCCGTCGCCGCGCTCGCCGGTGATGATGGCGGTGACGCCCTTGCTCTTCAGCCATTCGAACAGCCGGCGCAGCTCGGAGCGCAGCACCGCCTGGTTGTCGAGGCCGCCGAACAGGGTCTCGATGGTATCGATCACGACGCGCTTGGCGCCGATCGAGTCGATCGCGAAGCCGATGCGGATGAACAGGCCGTCGAGATCGTAATCCCCCGCCTCCTCGATCTCGTTGCGATCGAGATGGATGTGGTCGACCACGAGCTTCTTCTGCTCGATCAGCCGCTCGACGTCGTAGCTGAGCGAGCCGACGTTCTTGATCAGGTCCTCGGGCTGCTCCTCGAAGGCAATGAACACACCCGGCTCGTCATAGGCGACCGCGCCATTGTAGAGAAACGTCATCGCGAACAATGTCTTGCCACAACCGGCCGCGCCGCACAGCAGCGTCGGCCGCCCCTGCGGCAAGCCGCCGAAGGTGACCTCGTCGAGACCGTCGATCCCGGTCGGCGATTTGGCGATGACAGGAAGATCCCGCGTCACAATCCGAGGACGCACACTCGTTTTCATCCAATCCCCCGCCATCAATCCAACACGCATGAGCCCACACAAAGGCATGAGTAGACGCGGCGGGAACCGAAAAGTTCCATGGGTCGACGAGATTTACTCCGGAAAGAGGCCTGCGGGCGCAGAAAAGGCTGGCCGCCCGCGCGGGACGGGTGCGCACGTGACGGAGTGGCCGACCGCCCGACCGCTCGAAGCGCCCTCGGTCACCGACCGCTCCGGCCGGCGTCAGCGCGCCGCAACCACCTTGAGGCCGGGCAGCAGCGCCGCGCCGCCGCGCGGGCTGCGCACCGGATTGATCTGGTAAAGACCCCGCCGCTCCTGGTTCGGCCGGAACGCGTCGGTGATGCCGACGACCGATTCGGCGGCTCCCAGCAACAGCGTGCCGTCCGGCTCCATCACCTTGGCCATTCGCTCGAAGATCGAGGCCTTGGTGTCCTGGTCGAAATAGATCAGCACATTGCGGCAGAAGATGATGTCGAACTTGCCGAGATGCGAGAAGTCCTGCAGCAGGTTGAGCTGGCGATGCTGGACCATGCCGCGAATGTCGGCGCTGAGCTGCCAGAGCTCGCCGAGCTGCGTGAAATATTTCACCAGCAGCTGGATCGGCAATCCACGCTGCACCTCGAACTGGCTGTAGAGGCCGGCCTTCGATTTCTCCAGCACCTCCTGCGACAGGTCGGTGGCGACGATCTCGATGCGCCAGCCGGCCAGCGCCGCGCCATGCTCCCGCAGGCACATCGCGATCGAATACGGCTCCTGTCCGGTCGAGCAGGCGGCCGACCAGATGCGAAGGGACCGACGATTGGCGCGCGACTGGATCAGCGCCGGCAGGATGCCCTCACGGAGATGATCGAACGGAATCTTATCGCGAAAGAAGAACGTCTCGTTGGTGGTCATCGCCTCGACCACCTGCGTCGTGAGCTGCTCCGCGCCGCTCTTGATCTTCTGCACCAGCTCCGTGATGCCCGGCAGGTTGGAGCGGCGGGCCAGCGGCAGCAACCGGCTTTCGACCAGGTACTGCTTATCGGCCGACAGATCGAGGCCGGAGCGATCCTTCAGGACCTTACGCAAGAACTCATAGTCCAGGGGTGTCACGAACGGTCTCCAGCAAACAGACGAACCAGCTTCGGTCCAATCTGATTCAAGGGAAGGACGGCCGCGCAGATGCCGGCATTGGCGGCTGCGCCCGGCATGCCCCAGACCACGCTGGTCGCCTCGTCCTGCGCGATCACGCTGCCGCCGGCGGCGACGATGTCCTTGCCGCCGCGCATGCCGTCGGATCCCATGCCGGTGAGGATCACGGCCAGGGTCGAGCCCTGCCAGACCTCGATCGCCGACATGAACAAGGGATCGACGGCGGGCTTGCAGAAATTGACCGGAGGACCGTTGTCGAGCGCGATCACCACATCGGCGCCATGGCGCGCCACACGCATGTGGCGGCCGCCGGGCGCAAGGTAGATCTGACCCGGCTTCACCACTTCACCGTCGACGGCCTCGTGGGCCGGCCGGCGGCTCGAGCGCGCCAGATGTTCGGCGAGGATGGTGGTGAAGGTCGGCGGCATGTGCTGGGTGATCAGCACCGGAAAGCGATCGATCACGGGGCCGAGCTCGGTCACCAGCGACATCAGCGCCTGCGGGCCGCCGGTCGACGATCCGATCAGCAGCACCTTCGGCATCTGCGAGCTGAATGAACGGCGCGCCAGCTGGGTCGGCACGGCGGGCGCCACGGGGGCGACCATCGGCCGCGCCGTGGGCGCAGGCCGGAGCCCCTGGACTTGCGGGACGATCGGCGAGGCGGCCGGCGCATGCGGAGCGGGAGCGGCGCGGCGCGCCTTGGCGCCGAGATTGCGGATCTTCTGAATCAGATCGTAGTGGAAATTGTCGGCCGCCGAGGCCTCGCGCGTGCTCTCGGGCTTCGGGATGTAGTCGGCCGCGCCGAGCGACAGCGCCTTGAAGCTGATCTCCGCGTTGCGGCGGGTCAGCGTCGACGCCATGATGACGGCGAGGTTCTTCTTCTTGGCAAGCAGCTTCGGCAGGGCGGCGATGCCGTCGAGCTCGGGCATTTCGATGTCGAGCACGGCGACGTCGGGATTGACGCGATCGATCTGGTTCACGGCTTCGAGGCCGGTGCGCAGCGACGCCGCCACGACCATGTCGGGCTCAGACGCGATCCAACGCGAGATCATGCCGCGGATGACCACGGAATCGTCCACGACCATCACCCGGAGAGGTTCCTGCCTGGTCGAACTTGGGATCGAAGAACTGGCCAACGCGACGCTCATAGTTCACCAACAGGACAGAGGCACGGGGTGACGGCAAGCCCGGATGACCACGGGACCGACGCACGCGACGGAGATCAGATCAGCCCGACTTCCTGAAACTTCGCGGTCACGATGTCCTTGTCGAAGGGCTTCATGATGTACTCGTTGGCCCCGGCGTGCAGCGCGCGCGCGATGTGCGCGACATCGTTCTCGGTCGTGCAGAACACCACCTTCGGCGCGTCGCCGCCCGGCATGCGCCGGAGGTTGCCGAGGAACTCGTAGCCGTCCATGACGGGCATGTTCCAGTCGAGCAGCACCGCATCCGGGAGGCCCCGCTTGCAGATCTCCAGCGCCTGCTCGCCGTCCTCCGCTTCCACGATCTGGAAATCCAGACCTTCCAGAATGCGGCGCGCCACCTTTCGAATGACGCTGGAATCGTCAACTACCAGACAAGTTCTCATTTCAGCCTCACGAGATCAGGGTCCAATGCAACGACGCCTGATGCGCCGCTGCCCTCACGTTGCAGTGTTCAGGCCGCCATCTTGTCGGCGGCGAGCTCGAGCACGCGATCGACGTCGAGAATGACCATCAGCTGGCCGTCGAGGCGGTGCACGCCGCCGGCAAGCTTCGCCATGCGCGGGTCGAGGTTGACGGGGTTCTCCTCCCGGCCCTCCTCGGGCAGCCGCAGCACCTCGCCGATCTGGTCGATCAGGAGACCATAGGACTCGCCGCGCAGATCGACGCCGACCGCCATCGGCGGCTTGCCGTCCTCGGCGCGCGCGAGGCCGAGCCGCGCCCGCATGTCGACGACGGTCACGATGCGGCCGCGCAGGTTCAGGACGCCTGCGATCTCCGCCGATGACAGCGGCACCCGCGTCACCCGCTCCGGCATGAACACGTCCTGGACCCGGGAGATCGGCAGGCCGAACAGCTGGCCGCCGATCATCGCGGTGACGTATTCGACGGCGGCGCCCTCGGTGGTTTCGATCTTGCTGCTCATCGCACGCTACTCCTGTCCGCTTGCTGTCACGCGGCCCGCCGGTTGGCTTCGGCGCGGGCCCGTTCCTCGATCTGTTCCTTCAGCGCCGCGATCAGGCCGGGCCGGTCGAACTTGGCGATGTAGTCGTAGAG
>NZ_JBNPTK010000010.1:0-269635 GCF_051167615.1 Bradyrhizobium sp. HKCCYLS3013 | reverse complement strand
TGGCGCGCCTTCGCGCCAGCCTTGAGGCCGGCCGATCACCGGTCTACAAAAAAGACAGTTGCTCCCCGGTGCTCCGGGCTTTTTGGCCACCGTGCGCGCAATGCGCTTTCGCGCATTACGCGGGGCATCAGCGTCGGGATGCCAGGACCACGCGACTTGACCGTGCGCATCGACGTTGTTCGTCGGCGTGGCGAACCACGCTGCAACATCGACACGCCCACCGCATCCCGCCTCAACGTCCGTGACGACCGCGAAGCGCCCCTCTGATCGAGACGGGACGACGCACTATACGCATGGTTTCTGATAAAAAGAAAGAGGAATATTTTCCAGAAACGGACTGGTTAGAGGGATGCGCTTGAAGCGGCTCGCGAAATTAGTCGAGGTGCGACTCTTGCGGAATAGGCTTGTCCATGGGGGCTCGTTCAATGAACTCTCGTGGAACACAGAATGAATGGCCACTGCAGCGAGTTCCATCCGAGTCGACGATAGTCCTACCGAATCCAAGCCAATAGTAGCCAAAAGCGTCGATTTCACTCACCACACATGACTGGCCAATAAAGGCGCGCATTTCCGCCTGCTCGCTCGCGGGCAGGTCATGCAGCAGCCAATCAGGTAGGTCACGCAGTCTTACACGGTCCCCAACCTGAATGTCACTCGACACCTTGGCAACCTCCCGAGCGCATAGGGCGGATCGCGCAGCGTAGTCCGCCATCATGTCACATTTGATGTTGCGCACCAAAATGCGTGAGTTGGTCTCGTCTGCATACCGTAATCAACGATCTGCGCAAAGGCGCGGCATTCGTTGAGTGTTCGCATCGGGCGCGGCGGATTGCCCGTCGCTCGTTCGTCCTACGCGCTGCCAATGAGTTAGTCCGTCGTGCCCGGGCTTGTCCCGGGCATCCACGTCGTTCCGAAGGCGCCCGACGACGTGGATGGCCAGGACAGGCCCGGCCATGACGACGTGGCAGCAGACGGACGCAATACGTGGAGGCAGTCGCCCCGCCGCAAGCGGGGAGAGGCTTCCCGGGCGGCGCGGCGAAAAGCCCGAGACGATGTGTGCCGGCTCGGCTCGCAAGTGGGGGAGGGGGCCGCGCGCCCAGTCGCCACACTTTGGCCGTAAGCAGAAGGAGGCCACGTTCCCCGCTTCAAACTCGCCCCCCGATGCTCTAGAAGCCCCCCATGCTCGGACGTATCTTCACGGTCGGCGGCTATACGCTGCTGTCTCGGCTCACCGGCTTTGCCCGCGACATCATGCTGGCGGCGATTCTCGGCGCCGGGCCGGTGGCGGATGCGTTCTTCATTGCGTTCCGGCTGCCGAACCATTTCCGGGCGATCTTTGCCGAGGGGGCGTTCAACGCGGCGTTCGTGCCGGCCTATGCGCATGTGCATGGCGAGAAGGGGCCGGCACAGGCGAGCCTGTTTGCCGACCGCATCTTCACGCTGTTGCTGGCGTCGCAGGTCGTGCTGCTGATCCTCGCCTGGGTGTTCATGCCGCAGGCGATGACGATCCTGGCGCCGGGCTTCACCGACGATCCCGGGCAGCGCGAGCTTGCGATCACGCTGACGCGAATCACCTTTCCGTATCTGCTGCTGATCACGCTGGTGACGCTCTATGGCGGCATGCTCAATGTGATGCAGCGGTTTGCGAGCGCCGCGGCGGCGTCGATCTTCCTCAATCTCGCGATGATGGCGACCCTGGCGCTGGCGGCGTTCTTCCCCGGTGTCGGTCACGCGGCCGCCTGGGGCGTGCTGATCTCCGGCTTCCTGCAATACTTCCTGCTCGCCGGCGACCTCGCCCGCCACGGCGGCCTGCCGCGCTTTGCGCCGCTCAAGCTCGACGACGACATCCGCGCGTTCTTCAAGGCGCTGGGACCGGCGACGCTGGGCTCGATGGGCACGCAGGTCGCGATGTTCGCCGACACCATCATCGCGACGTTCCTCCCCGCCGGCGCGATCTCGGCACTGTATTATGCCGACCGCCTCAACCAGTTGCCGATCGGCGTGATCGGCATCGCCATCGGGACGGTGCTGCTGCCGGAGATGTCACGGCGGCTCACGGCGAACGATCACGACGGCGCCATGGAGCAGCAGCGCCGGGCGTTCGAGTTCACGCTGTTGTTCTCGGTGCCGTTCGTCGCCGCCTTCCTCGCCGTCCCCGACGTGATCACCCGCGCGATGTTCGCGCGCGGCGCCTTCACCAAGGGCGACGCCGCCGCGGCCGGGGCGACGCTCGCCGCCTATGCCGTGGGCCTGATCCCGTTCGTGATGATTCGCAGCGCGGTCTCGACCTTCTACGCGCGCAAGGACACCGCGACGCCGGTGAAGGCCTCGCTGACGGGGCTGACCGCCAACGTCGTGCTGAAGGTGCTGCTGATGGGCTCGCTCGCCCAGGTCGGACTCGCGCTGGCGACGGCCGTCGGCGCCTGGATCAATCTGCTGCTGGTGCTCGGCTTCGCCGTGCACAAAGGCTATCTGCACTTCGATCGGCGGCTCACCTCGTCGCTGCTGAAGTTCGCCGGGACCGGCGTGGTGCTCGCGGCGGCGTTGTGGGCAACGGCCCTGGTGGCATCGACCCGGCTCGCGTCGCTCGGCCGCATGCAGGACGAAGCCGTTCTCGGTCTGCTGATCATCGTCGGCGCCGTCATCTATGTGGGCGCCATCCTCGTGCTGTTCGGTCCGCGCTGGCTGAAGGCCCTCGTGCGGCGCTGACGTTTGCGCTGCAACATCGCGTGCTGGCATGCCTGCCGAGAGTTGACCGCGCGTGTTCGGGGAGCGGCCATATGGCGTTTGCGCGAGGGCGTGATCCGCTGCAATATGCCGGCCAATCGTCGCGACAATGCAGTGGGAAGTGAAACCAGATGGCAGCTCCGATCAAGTTCGGTATGGGACAAAGCGTTCTCCGGAAAGAGGATGACGCGCTGATTCGCGGCAAGGGCCGCTACACCGATGATCTCGCGCCATCCGCTGCCCTGCATGCCCTGGTGCTGCGCTCGCCGCATGCCCATGCCCGGTTCACCATCGATGTCACCCAGGCGCGGCTGTTGCCGGGCGTGGCGCTGATCCTGACCGCCGAGGACACCGCCGAGCTCGGCGGGCTGCCGTGCCTGTTCAATCTCGAGACCGATCCGTTCACGGCACCGCCTTATCCGATCCTCGCCAAGGACGAGGTGCGCCACGTCGGCGATGCCATCGCCTTCGTCGTCGCCGACACGCTCGACCACGCGCGCGATGCGCTGGAGGCGATCAAGGTCGAGTGGACGACGCTGCCGGCGGTGACCGGCGTCGTGAACGCGATCAAGGCGGATGCGCCGCAAGTCTGGGCCGAGCACAAGGGCAACGTGCTGTTCGATGTCGGGATCGGCGACAAGGCGGCGGTCGCGGCGGCGTTCGCGAAGGCGCATGCGGTCGCCGAGATCCGCATCGTCAATCCGCGCGTGGTGGCGAGCTTCATGGAGACCCGCGCCGCGGTCTGCGACTACGACACCAAGCGCGACCATCTGACCCTGACGGCCGGCAGCCAGGGCAGCCACCGCCTGCGCGACATCCTCTGCCAGAACGTGCTGAAGATCCCGACCGAGAAGATGCGGGTGATCTGCCCGGACGTCGGCGGCGGCTTCGGCACAAAACTGTTTCCCTACCGGGAATACGCGCTGGTCGCGGTCGCCGCGCAGCGGCTGCGCAAGTCGGTGCGCTGGGCCGCCGACCGCTCCGAGCATTTCATGGGCGATGCGCAGGGCCGCGACAACGTCACCACCGCCAAGATGGCGCTGGCCGAGGACGGCAAGTTCCTCGCGATGGACGTCGACCTGATGGGCGACATGGGCGCCTATCTGTCGACCTTCGCACCCTACATCCCGCATGGCGGCGCCGGCATGCTGCCGGGCCTCTACGACATCCAGGCGTTCCATTGCCGGGTGCGCACGATCTTCACCCACACCGTTCCGGTCGACGCCTATCGCGGCGCGGGCCGTCCCGAGGCGGCCTACGTCATCGAGCGTCTGGTCGACGCCTGCGCGCGCAAGCTCGACATGTCCGTCGATGCGATCAGGCGCAAGAACTTCATTCCGCCGCGCGCGCTGCCCTACAAGACCGCGACCGGCAAGGTCTATGATTCCGGCGATTTCAACGCGCACCTCAAGCGCGCCATGGAGATCGCCGAGTGGAAGGAGTTTTCGAAGCGCGCCAAGGCCGCCAAGAAGCACGGTCTCATTCGCGGCATTGGGCTCGCGAGCTATGTCGAGGTCTGCGGCACCATGGGCGAGGAGACCGCCAACGTGCGGCTCGACCCCAACGGCGACGTCACCATCCTGATCGGCACGCAGTCGAGCGGGCAGGGCCACCAGACCGCCTATGCCCAGATCGTCGCCGAGCAGTTCGGCCTGCCGCCGGAGCGCGTGCACATCCATCAGGGCGACACGGCCGAGATCGCGACCGGCCTCGGCACCGGCGGCTCGGCCTCGATCCCCTCCGGCGGCGTCAGCGTGCAGCGCGCCACCCACGAGCTCGGCGACAAGCTCAAGCAGATCGCGGCCGAAGCGCTCGAAGCCGGTCTCGGCGATCTCGAGATCGCCGACGGCGTGATCCGCGTCGCCGGCACCGACCGCGCGATCTCGTTTGCCGACCTCGCCAAGCGTCCCGGCGTCGATCCTGACAAGCTCAAGGGCAGCGCCACCTTCGCCAGCGCCGACGGCACCTATCCGAACGGCACCCACGTGGCCGAGGTCGAGATCGACCCGGCGACCGGCATCATCAGGATCGTCAACTACGTCATCGTCGACGATTTCGGCGTGACGCTGAATCCGCTGCTGCTGGCCGGCCAGGTGCATGGCGGTGCGGTGCAGGGCATCGGCCAGGCGCTGATGGAGCAGGTGGTCTACAGCAACTCCGACGCCCAGCTCGTCACCGGCAGCTTCATGGACTACGCGCTGCCGCGCGCCGCCGACGCGCCGTCCTTTACCTTCGAGACCCACAACGTGCCCTGCAAGACCAATCCGATGGGCGTCAAGGGCGCCGGCGAAGCGGGGGCGATCGGCTCCTGTCCGGCCGTCGTCAATGCGATCGTCGAAGCCCTCTGGCGTGAGTACAAGATCGATCACATCGACATGCCGGCGACCCCGGAGCGCGTCTGGATCGCGATCCGGGAGCAGCATCGCCGTCATAGTCTCTGAGTACTCTCCCTCCGGATCTCCTCCGATATCCGCCTCAATTCCGGAATAATCCGCCGGCTGAGGGGTTGACCAACCGAGCGACCCCGTCCGGGTGGGCTGGACGGGATTGTGACAACAAAGGAGCGAATTGATGAAGCGGACTGTCGTGGCTGTCGCAGCTTTGCTGCTAGGGGCCGGCGCCGTGATGGCACAGCAGGATCTGGTCAAGCATAGCCAGGACACGATGAAGGCCAACGCCAAGAACCTCGGCGGTGTCCTGATCGCGATGGTCAAGGGCGAGAAGCCGTATGACCAGGCCGCCGTCAATGCCGCTCTGGCCCAGCTCGAGGATACCGCCAAGAAGCTGCCGACGATGTATCCGGCGAGCCTGAAGGGCGCCAAGTTCGAGGGCGACTACGGTCCGTCGCCGAAGATCTGGGAAGACCAGGCCGGCTTCAAGGCCAAGATCGACAGCTTCGCGAAGGTCGTCACCGAGGCCAAGGCGAAGATCAAGGATCTCGACAGTCTGAAGGCGACCGCGCCGGGCATCGGCAAGGAATGTGGCGGTTGCCACGAGACCTTCCGTCTCAAGAACAGTTGATCTGACCTGCCATCCACGGGGGCGGACGCGACATTGCGTCCGCCCCCGTTTGTTTGCGCCGTGCGGGCGTCCTGACGTATCACGGCGCCGCCGAGCTCCGGTAATGATCGCCGGGCCGACGATCTCCTCCTGCTGTGACGGAGCCACCATGCTACGCCGCCTCCTGCTTGCTCTCTGCGTGCTCGGCGCCGTCGGCCTGACGGTGTTCTGGTGGTTGACCCAGCCGTCGACGATCACGCTCGCAGCGGCGACGCGCGCGCCGGATCTCGCCAACGGGCAGGAGATGTTCAACATCGGTGGCTGCGCGTCCTGTCACGCCGTGCCGAACCAGCCGGACCGGCTGAAGCTCGGCGGCGGCCTGCCGCTGAGCTCGCCGTTCGGGACGTTCTATGCGCCCAACATCTCGCCCGATCCCACTGACGGTATCGGGCGCTGGAGCGAGGCCGAGTTCGTCAATGCGGTGGTGAGGGGCGTGTCGCCGGGCGGCAGCCACTACTACCCGGCGTTTCCCTATCCCTCCTACGCGGCTGCGAAGATCGACGACGTCCGCGATCTCTTCGCCTACATGAAGACGCTGCCGCCGGTTGCGGGCGCCTCGCGCGCGCACGACATGCCATTTCCGTTCAACATCCGTCGCACCGTCGGGGTCTGGAAGCTGCTGTTCTTCGACGGCAAGCCCTTTGCCGCCAACGCCTCGCGCCCGGCGGAGTGGAATCGCGGCGCCTATCTGGTCAGCACCTTCGGCCATTGCGCCGAGTGCCACAGCCCGCGCAATGCGCTCGGCGGCATCGTCTCGGCGCAGCGGCTGGCGGGTGGGCCAGAGCCGGAAGGTCAGGGCTTCGTGCCGAACATCACCCAGAAGGGCCTGTCGGACTGGAACGAGAGCGACATCAGCTATTTCCTCGAGACCGGACAACTGCCCGACGGCGACAACGTCGGCGGCTCGATGGCGCGGGTGATCCGCAACACCTCGCAGCTCTCGCCCGAGGATCGCAAGGCGATGGCGGTCTATCTGAAATCGCTGCCGCCGGTGGAAGGCCCGCCGAAGCCGAAGAAGCCGGCAAGCTGATCAGTTCGGCGGGCGCGCGCGCTCAGGTCAGATCGGCTTGAAGCTGCCGTCGCTCTGGATCACCGTCAGCGACACCGGCGGTGGATTCTCCTTGCGCGCGTTGCCGAAGCTGACCACCAGCCCGCCGATGTCGAACTGGCCGACCTCGTTGATGATGCGGAGCAGCTCGGCGCGGGTCGGGTTCGGCCCGGTCATCGCCAGGGCGCGCGCCACCAGTCGGCCGGTGATGTAGCCCTCGAGGCCGATGAAGTCCGGCGTCTGGCTCGGATCGAGCGTCTTCATCGCGGCCTGATAGTCGGCGACGATGCGGAGGTCGGTGTCCCACGGAAACGGCACCACCTCGGAGACGACGACGCCGCGGCCTTCCGGGCCGAGCTCCTTGGCGAGCGCGTTGCCGCCGACGAAGGAGACCGCCGTAAAGGTCGGATTGAAGCCGCTGCGATGCGCCATCTTGATGAACTCGGCGCACGGGCCGTAGGTGCCGACCAGGATCACCGCTTCAGGCTCCGCGCGCCGAATGACCTTGAGCGCCGCGCCGACAGCGCGCGTGTTGCGCTCGAACGTGCCTTCGGCCGCGAGCTCGAGGCCGCGGCGATCGAGATGCGTCTTCACGCCGGCCAGTACGTCGCGGCCGAACGCGTCATCCTGATAGAAGATCGCGATGCGGGTCAGGTGAAGCTCTTCGGTGAGATACTTGATCGAGGCTTCCGCCTCCGCCGCGTAGCTCGCGCGGATGTTCACGATGTTCTGGAATTCAGGCGTCCGCAGGAATTCGGCGCCGGAGATCGGCCCGATGAAGGGGACGTCGTTGGAGGCCGCGATCGGCGCAGTGGCCATCGCGGTCGGCGTGCCGACGGCGCCGATCAGCGCGAACACCTTGTCCTCGTAGATCAGCTTGATGGTCTCGACGACCGAGCGATCGGGGTCGTAGCCGTCATTGCGGCTCAACAGCTTGAGCCTGCGTCCGTAGACGCCGCCCTTGGCGTTGAGCTCGTTGAAGGCCGCCAGCAGTCCCTGGCGCGCCGCCTGGCCCAGCGCGGCCGACGGGCCTTCCAGCGCCGCCACCTGGCCGAACATGATGGTGTCGTTGGTGACGCCGAGCTCGTCGGCGCGCGCAGACCCCAGCGGGAGCACGCCGGCGATCAAGATGAGAATGAAGGAGATCCGAAGGCTTGAAAACCAGTTCATTGCGATCTTCGATGCACGGGGTACACTTGATGACAACTCAGTCTAGGCGTGTTGAATGAAGACCTCGCTAAAGACGTAGCCCGCGCTTGATCGCGTTTTGGGCGGCCCTCAACAGTCAGCCGTTAACCAAGCCCCGGTTTCTGGTACGCCACAACGGATCATCTTTGACCGTCCTTAACTTACCGCGGCCAGCATCGGCCGCATCGTGGTGAGGGGCAGCCGTTTGGCGGGGGCCATATTGCAGGTTGAAGAGTACAGCGCACCGACGCTGCAGGAAAAGGATGATGCTCGCAGCGGTAGCGGGCGCGAGAGGCTGCGCGCGTCGTTATCGCGATACCGCCTTTATCGCCCTGCGATCATCGCGGCATGCGTCGGCGTCGTGCTGTCGGTCGTCGGGACGGTTGCCGTGGGACGCTGGGAGAACCGGCTGGCGCGCACCGATTTCGAAGGCTTGGCCGAAGCCCAGGCGATCCTGGTCCAGAACGGCGTCAACGAATATGTCAGCCGGCTGACCGCGCTGCGCACCCGCTTCGAATCCGCCAACGACGACATTACGCGCAGCGAGTACCAGACCTTCAGCGCGCGCCTGTTCGAGTCGCATCGCGGCATGCTGCGGCTAGCGTGGCTGCCGCGGATCAAGCGCAAGGAGCGCGGCGAATACGAGGCGGCGGCGATCACCGACGGCGTTCCCGCGTTTCGCATCAAGTCCTATCCCGACGGCACCGTCGCGCCGGAGAGCGACGAATACTATCCGGTCTACTTCTCCACCGAGGCGAAGACCTCGCCGGTCTACGGTCTCGACTATTGGAGCATTCCCGACCATCGCGCCGTGCTGGAGCAGTCGCGCGACTACGACGTGATCGGCGCGTTGCGCACGCGTCAGAACCTGATCAATCAGAACGAGCGCAATAACGCCGTGATGATCGGCATCCCCGTCTACGCCAAGGGGACGTCGCGCACGACGGTCGCCGACCGCCGGCGCAATCTCTCTGGCTTCATCATCGGCGTGTTCGACCTGCCGACGCTGTTGCAGTCGGTGCGCGCGAACAATCCCAACAGCCCGGCGCTCGCGATCAACCTGCTGCCGCCCGAGCGCGTGATCAATGCCTCCGGCGTGGACCCGCAGCGCTGGCCCGCGGACCCCAGCATCTGGTCGACGACCTTGCGCATCGGCGATGCCGACTGGGTGTTCCAGGCGGCGCCCGCCGGTGGCAGCCTGATGGCGAGCCACAATCGCGCGCTGGCGCTGTATGCGGCCGGCATGGCGACGACGATCTTCCTTGCCGTGTATCTCGCGCTGTCGAGCCGCAACGCCCTGCAGCTCGCGCTCGCCAATCGCCGCGTGCTCGAGCTGGCGCAGACCGACGCGCTGACCGGCCTTGCGAACCGCGCCTTCTTCCTCGAGGAAATGGAGCGCATCAACGACGAGAAGAGCGGCCGCTTCACCGTCTTCCTGCTCGACCTCGACCGCTTCAAGAACGTCAACGATTCGCTCGGCCATGGCGCCGGCGACGAGCTGCTGGTGCAGGTCGCACAGCGGCTGAGATCGCAGTTGCGCGACGAGGACGTGCTGGCCCGGCTCGGCGGCGACGAGTTCGCCCTGATCCAGGCCGGCGCCTCCGACCAGCGCGCCGCCGCGATCGAGCTCGCGCAGCGCATCACCCGGCTGATCGCGGAGCCGTACCAGCTCGGCGGACAGCGCGTCGAGATCGGCACCAGCATCGGCATCTCGCTCGCGCCCCAGCACGGCCGCGACCAGGAGCACCTGCTCAAGAAGGCCGACCTCGCGCTCTACCGCTCGAAATCCGCCGGCCGCAGCTGCTACACGCTCTATGACGATGCGATGTCGGCCGAGCTCGAGGCGCGCAACACGCTCGAGGGTGATCTGCGTGACGCCATCGCGCAGTGCCAGTTCGAGGTGCACTATCAGCCGTTCTACGACGCCGAGACGCGCGAGCGGTGCGGCGTCGAGGCGCTGGTGCGCTGGCGCCATCCGGTCAAGGGGCTGGTGCCGCCGGACAAGTTCATCCCGCTTGCGGAGTCGACCGGCCTGATCGTGCCGCTCGGCGAATGGATCATCGGGCGCGCCTGCGACGACGCCACCGCATGGCCCGACGACGTCAAGATCGCCGTCAATCTGTCGCCCGTCCAGTTCAAGCAGGCCGAGCTGTTCGACGTGATCCAGTCGGCGCTCGCGAGGTCGGGCCTCGATCCGAAGCGTCTCGAGATCGAGATCACGGAGTCGGTGCTGCTGGAGCGCGCGGCCGAGAACGAGAGCTTCATCGACCGGCTGAAGGGCCTCGGCATCTCGCTGGCGCTCGACGATTTCGGCACCGGCTATTCGTCGCTGCGTTCGTTGACGGCGTTCCCGTTCAACAAGATCAAGATCGACAAGTCCTTCGTCGCCAATCTGAGCGTGCGCGACGAAAGTGCCGCCGTCATCTCATCGGTCGTGACACTGGCGCGGGGGCTCGGCATCCAGATCACCGCCGAAGGCGTCGAGACCGAAGAGCAGCTGGTGCAACTGCGCTCGCTCGGCGTCAACTTCGCGCAAGGTTATCTGCTGGGCCGGCCGATGCCGGTTGAGCAGCTCGAGCAGCATCTGGAGATCGCCCGCGCTGCATCCGAGGCCGACGAGCCGCAGCCGGCCGAAGACGCATCCGAGGACGACGATCCGCGCTCGGCGGCCGTCGTCGCGCTCATTCCCCGGTCCGGGGCGCTGCTATCCCTCGCATCCAACGGCTGAGCGGCGAGGCGGCTTCGGCATCTGCGTCGACCGGCAGGCGTGCCAGGCCCAGCATGGCGGCCTCGCGCGCGGCGCTCGGCGTGATGCCGTAGGCGGTCTTGAACAGCCGCGTGAAATGGGCATCGGTGCCGAGCTGCCAGCGCCGCGCCACCTCGCTGATGCGCTGTGTCCGCGACCCGGTCCCGGCGAGATCGAAGAACGCGCGATGCAGGCGGCGGCTGCGGATGTAGTCGGCGATGCCGCCGATCGGCGCGAACAGGCGATAGAGCGACGCGCGCGACATCCCGAAATGCAGCGCCACCGCGTCGGCGCTGAGCTCGGGGCTCGACAGCTGCGCCTCGATGTATTGGCGGATGCGGAGCAGCGAAGCATCCGGCGTCACGCTGCGGTCGGCATCGCGGCGTTCGAGCTCGCCGCGCAGGCAGGCCGAGATCAGCGCGATCGTGCCCTCGACCGCGGCCTGGCACTCGTCGAAACTCATGCGCGGCGCACAGTCGAGCAGTGCGCCGAAATGCCGCGCCAGCAGCGGCGCCAGCGCGCCGCTGCGCGGCAGCACCAGGCCGTGCAGGTCGTCGACCTGCAGCAGGCGCGCATCGAACATCGGACGGGGAACGACCAAGGTAATGTTCTCGAACGGCGTCGCGCGCGTTTCGAGTGTCTGGGCGAGATCGAGCACGCAGAGGTCGCCGGCCTCGACCCGGATCGGCGCGGCCGCCGCGACCCCCTCATAGCTGCCGCTCACGTAGAGCTGCAGGATGATGTGATCGACGCCGCTGCGGGCAATGGTCTCGGCCGATCGGCGGAACCGCTGGCCGCTCGCCCGGGCCGATCCGAGCAGCACGGAGCCCAGCGCGTAGGACAGCACGTCCGCCCTGAACGGAGCGGCCTCGCCGGCCGCGAGCTCGTCGACTTCGAAGAACGTCGAAGTGGCCTCGCGCCACGCCGCGATGTTCGCCTCGGTGTCCATCTGCTCGGCGCAAAAGCCGTAGCTCGGCAGCAGGGACGAAACGGCTTTGATCTCACTCTTCACACGGCGCCGCAGTCATTCTTGAGTTTTCGTCTCAACCTCTTGATCGACCGTATCGGATCGGTCGCTCGCCTTGACCGGGTGCTCCGCGCACCCGCTATAGAACGCCTGTCGCCAAGTTGCCGAAAGGGAAAGCCGGGCCGTTCGACGGTCCCCCATTGCCCCTCACGATCGAAAGGTCCGGCTTTCCGGCCCACTGGCGCGAATTGGCGGACAACGGTCTCCGGCCGCCACCGTCTTTCATGACGAAACCATGCTTGACCCATTTTCAGGACCTCGGCGCCCGTCGGTCACGACGGGCGCCTTTGTCGTGGGGCAGGCGGCCGACGGGCAGGCCGCGCCCGGTCGGGACGAGCGCGTCGCTAGGTGGCGCCGAAGGCCTTGAACGTGATGATGGTGTGGGTGTCCTGAATGCCGGGCAGGACCTGGACCTTCTCGTTCACGAAGTGGCCGATGTCGGTGTCATTGTCGACGTAGAACTTCACCAGCAGGTCGTAATTTCCCGCCGTCGAGTAGATCTCGGAGGCGATCTCGGCTTCCGCCAGCGCATTGGCGACCGTGTAGGACTGGCCGAGCTTGCACTTGATCTGGACGAAGAAGGGAACCATTGCGGGCTGTCTCCGGAAGGCATCTTTCGCCTCAATATAGCGTTTTCCGGCGAAGTCGATACGCTTTCTCCGGCGACCGGGCCTGCTTGCCGGGCGCGGCCGGCCCGCGCTAGGAAGGGGCATGAGCACCCCCGTCGCACTCACCATCGCCGGTTCGGATTCCTCCGGGGGAGCCGGTATCCAGGCCGACCTCAAGACCTTCGCGGCGCTCGGCGTCTACGGCGCCTCGGTGCCGACGGCGCTGACCGCCCAGAACACCAGGGGCGTCACCGGGGTGCATCTGGTGCCGCCCGATTTCGTCACGGCGCAGATTGATGCGGTGTTCGATGACCTCGACGTCGGCGCGGTCAAGATCGGCATGGTGGCGCAGGCGCCGATCGCCGACGCCATCGCGGCAAGCCTTGCGCGCTGGCGGCCGCGGCATGTCGTGCTCGATCCCGTGATGGTCGCGACCTCGGGCGCGCGGCTGTTGCCGGAGGATGCGATCGACGCGCTGCGCCGCCGGCTGATCCCCCAGGCGACGCTGATCACGCCGAACCTGCCCGAGGCGGCCGCGCTGCTCGACGAGCCGGTCGCTGATACGGACGAGGCGATCGCGGCGCAAGGCCGCCGGCTGCTCGCGCTCGGCTGTCCGGCCGTACTGATCAAGGGCGGTCACGGGCAGGGCGCCGACAGCACCGATTACCTGATCACATCAGCGACCAGCATCCCGTTGCCGTCGCCGCGCATCGACACGAAGAACACCCACGGCACGGGCTGTTCGCTGTCGTCGGCCGTGGCCGCAGGGCTGACGAAGGGGGAGAGCCTCGAGGCGGCCGTGCGCAACGCCAAGGCCTTCATCTCCGGCGCGATCGCGGCGGCCGATCGCTTCACGGTCGGACACGGCCACGGCCCGGTGCATCATCTCCACCGCTATTATTGAGGTCACACATCTTTGAGGTCACTTCCCGTGGCAACTCAGCTTAGCTGGCGGCAGCCGAAATAGCTGGGGCGGACAACGGCTGCATCATGTCTGCGCTCCGCAGGAGATGACGGAATGATGACGCGTTTCGCGGCGGTGGCTGCGGTGCTGTTCGCCACGGTGGCGACACCGGTGCTGGCCCAGCGGGCCTATTCCGCCCAGGAGGAGCGCAACAAGGCGATCGTGCTCGACTTCTATGAGCAGGGCCTCAATCGCAAGGATTTCGAGGCGGCGTCGAAATATCTCGGCACCTACATCCAGCACAATCCGAATGCCGAGGATGGCCCTGAGGGATTTCGCAAGTTCATCGAATTTCTGAAGGCCAAGTTTCCACAGTCGCACAGCAGGATCACGCAGGTGCATGTCGACGGCGACTTCGTCGTGCTGCGCGTTCACGCCATCCGCGAGCCCGGCACCCGCGGCAACGCCATCGTCGACATCTTCCGTCTCAAGGACGGCAAGATCGAGGAGCACTGGGATTCGGTTCAGCCCATTCCCGAGCAGTCGGCCAATCCCAATGGGATGTTCTGAAGAACGCGTCTGAAGGCCTCTCCCGCCGGCGGATCATGGTCCGCGCGCGAGCGCGATTTCCCGACGCACGCCCCTCATCACGCGCGAGCGGTATTCGCCTGGCGATTCGCCGAACCAACGATTTGACGCGCGGAAGAAGGTGCTCTGGTCGGCATAGCCGAGCAGATAGCCGATGTCGGTGAGCGTCATGCGGAAATCGGAGAGATGGCGCTGGGCCAGCTCGCGCCTGACATCGTCGACGAGGTCGCTGAAGGAGAGGCCTTCATCGGCGAGCCGGCGCTGGAAGGTGCGGTCGCTCAAGCCGAGCTCGGCTGCGATGGCCGAGCGCAGCGGGCTGCCGTCGGGCAGCAGCCTGGCGATCGCGGCGCGGGCGCGATGCGCGGTGTCGGCCTTGACCAGGCGCTCCAGCGCCTCGTCGGCGATCCGATCGTGGATTGCCGAAAGCTCGGGCGCCGAGGTCGTCAGCTTGCAGGCGAGATCCTGATCCGACACCAGGAAGCCGTTGAACGGCGCATCGAATTCGAGCGGGGATTGGAACGCCCTGTTGTAGCACGCGATCGACAGCGGCACCGCATGCGAGAAACGCGTCGCGAGCGGCGTCAGCGGACGATCCAGCATCCACCGGCATAGATTGAGCAGATTGACGACGCCGTAGTCATAACGCTGCCGCGGAATCGGGCATTCACCGCCGAACACGTCGGTTCGTATCCAGCGACCGCCATGACCCGGCTCGAGCGTGATGGTCACCGCGTCGCTCACCAGGCACATGTAGCGGATCAGGCGCATCAGCCCGGCGAGAAGAGTGGGGCTCGACATCATGGCGTAGCCGGCGACGCCATAGTTGTCAGGTCGCGGCGCATCGAGCTTTGCCAGCCCGATGTCCGGATTGCCCGAACGCTCGGCCGCCAGCACCCACAACCGGCTCAATGCCTCGGTCGGCCAGCGGCGGTCGCAATCGTCGAGATCGTCGATCGACAGACCGACCTCGGCGAACAGCGCGGCGGCATCCAGACCTTGCTCGTTCAGCGTCGTCGCAACGCCGCGCATCCAGGACGACGATGTGGTTCGAATCTGCTGAGCCATCCCTTGGCCTTCTGGAGCCAGTGCTTTGGCATCCTCGGGTCATTGTGCAGATGCACATGAGACTGCATAGCACCTGATATTGGCGATCGCGATACCAAAATCGGTGGTGCGACCGCATGGCTGGCGCGCAGGAGAAATCATGCCCGTTCTGAAAACCAATGACGGCACAGAGATTTACTACAAGGATTGGGGCTCCGGCCAGCCGATCGTGTTCAGCCATGGCTGGCCGCTGTCAGCCGATGATTGGGATGCGCAGATGCTGTTCTTCCTCAATCACGGCTTTCGCGTCATCGCCCACGATCGCCGCGGCCATGGCCGCTCGGCCCAGGTCGCCGACGGTCACGACATGGACCACTATGCCGACGATCTCGCGGCACTGACCGCACATCTCGATCTCAACAGCGCGATCCATGTCGGCCATTCGACCGGCGGCGGTGAGGTCGTGCACTACCTCGCGCGCCATGGCGAGAGCCGCGCGGCCAAGGCTGCGATCATCGCCGCGGTGCCGCCGCTGATGGTGCAGACCGCGGCGAATCCGGGCGGACTGCCGAAATCCGTGTTCGACGACTTCCAGACCCAGGTCGCCACGCGCCGCGCGGAATTCTATCGCGACGTCGCCGCTGGGCCGTTCTACGGCTACAACAAGCCTGGCGCCAAGCCGTCCGAGGCCGTGATCCAGAACTGGTGGCGCCAGGGCATGATGGGCAGCGCCAAGGCGCATTACGACGGCGTCGTCGCCTTCTCGCAGACCGACTTCACCGAGGATCTCAAGACGATCACCTTGCCGGTGCTGGTCATGCACAGCGAGGACGACCAGATCGTGCCCTACGCGGATTCCGCGCCGCTGTCGGCCAGGCTGCTGAAGAACGGCGTGCTGAAGACCTACAAGGGCTTTCCGCACGGCATGCCGACCACGGAAGCCGAGACCATCAACGCCGATCTGCTGTCCTTCATCAAGAGCTGATCAGGGGAGGCTTGCATGACCTGGGGAATTCCGACGGCCCTGTTTCTTCAGATCCACGTGGTGCTGAGCCTGATTGGAATCGCGACCGGGCTCGTGACGCTCGCCGGCATGCTGGCAGGCCGCCATCTGGCGGCCTGGGCGGCGCTGTTCCTGGTGACGACCTTCCTCACCGGCGTGACCGGCTTTCCGCTGCCGCCGTTCGGTCTCGACCCGCCGCGCATGATCGGCATCATCCTGCTCGCGCTGCTGATTGCGGCCAGCGCCGCTCTCTATGCGTTCGGGCTGTCGGGATGGTGGCGACGGGTCTATGTCGTCACCGCGCTGCTCTCGCTCTATCTCAACGTCTTCGTCGCGATCGTGCAGTCGTTCCAGAAGATCGGCGTGCTCAATGCGCTGGCGCCGACGCAGAGCGAGCCGCCGTTCGCGGCAGCTCAGCTCGTCACGCTCGCTCTGTTCATTGCTTTCGGTGTCTTCTCGTGGCGGCGTTTCGCACCCACCGCGCTGGCGCCGCGAGCTTCGCTCACCTGATCCGTTCGGTCTTTCAAGGAGAACCTCGTGTCCAAGCTCGAAATGCTGACCCCGCAGAACTGCGCCGTGGCGCTGATCGACTATCAGCCCGCGATGTATCAGGGCGTGCAGTCGCATGATCGCCTCGGCGTGTTCAACAACATCCAGATCGTCGCCAAGGCGGCCAAGCTGTTCAAGATTCCGACGGTGCTCACCACGGTCGCCAAGGACTCGTTCTCCGGTCCCTTCATGCCGGAAGTGACCGAGCTGTTTCCGGAGCACGACATCGTCGACCGCACGGCGATGAACTCCTGGCTCGATGCCGGCTTCCGCAAGCAGGTCGCCGCCACCGGCCGCAAGAAGTTCATCATCGCGGGACTCTGGACCGAGGCCTGTGTGCTGTTCCCGACGCTCGACATGCTGCGCGAAGGCTATGAGATCTACATCCCGGCCGATGCCTGCGGCGACCTGTCGCTCGAAGCGCACAACCGGGCGATGGATCGCGCGGTGCAGGCCGGCGCGGTGCCGATCACCTCGTGCCAGTTCGCCTTCGAGCTGCAGCAGGACTGGGCACGGGCCGAGACCTATGACGGCATGATGGAGATCCTGAAGGCGCATTCGCCCTACGGCATCCAGATCCGCTTCTCGAAATGGGCGCTCGGCGAGCACGCCTCGGAAGGCGGCGCAAAGTAGCCCTGGGACGAACGATGAAGATCTATCTGTTCTCGCTCGGGGCAGGGCTTTTGGTCGGCGTGATCTACAGCCTGCTTCAGGTCCGCTCGCCGGCGCCGCCATTGGTGGCGCTGGTCGGCCTGCTCGGCATTCTCGTCGGAGAGCAGGTGATCCCCGTGGGCAGGCAGCTCCTGAACGGCACCACGCTTGCTGCCGCGTGGCAGAAGGCGGCCTGCGCCACGCACATCTTCGGCCTGCTGCCCGGCCATCACGGACGGGCAGACACAACCATCGCTCCGGCGCGGGACGAGAAGACCTCATGACCGATCATCCCGACCTCATCCTGCATCGCGGCCTGTTCACGACGCTCGATCGCTCCAATCCCGCGGCGAGCGCGGTCGCGATCAAGGACGGCGTGTTCACCGCGGTCGGCCACGAGCAGGACGTGATGAAGCTCGCCGGCCCCCG
The DNA here is from genome assembly GCF_051167615.1 of Bradyrhizobium sp. HKCCYLS3013. Classification (NCBI taxonomy): domain Bacteria; kingdom Pseudomonadati; phylum Pseudomonadota; class Alphaproteobacteria; order Hyphomicrobiales; family Nitrobacteraceae; genus Bradyrhizobium; species Bradyrhizobium sp. HKCCYLS3013. The sequence continues at coordinate 252,063 of NZ_JBNPTK010000010.1, read as the reverse complement.
GACGAAGGTCATCGATCTCAAGGGCCGTCGCGTGCTGCCTGGCCTGATCGACAATCACCTGCACATCATCCGCGGCGGACTCAACTTCAACATGGAGCTGCGCTGGGACGGTGTGCGCTCGCTCGCGGACGCGATGGCGATGCTCAAGGCCCAGGTCGCCATCACGCCGCCGCCGCAATGGGTGCGCGTGGTCGGCGGCTTCACCGAGCATCAGTTCGCCGAGAAGCGGCTGCCGACCATCGACGAACTCAACGCCGTCGCGCCTGACACCCCGGTGTTCCTGCTGCATCTCTATGATCGTGCGATTCTCAACGGCGCCGCGCTGCGCGCCGTCGGCTACGACAAGCACACGCCGCAACCGCCCGGCGGCGAGATCGCGCGTGATGCCGAGGGCAATCCGACCGGTCTGCTGCTCGCCAAGCCGAACGCCGCCATTCTCTATGCGACGCTCGCCAAGGGACCGAAACTGCCGTTTGACTATCAGCTCAATTCCACCCGGCACTTCATGCGCGAATTGAACCGGCTCGGCGTCACTGGCGCGATCGATGCGGGCGGCGGATTCCAGAACTATCCGGACGACTATGCCGTGATCCAGAAGCTGGCCGATGACGGCCAGCTCACCATCCGGCTCGCCTACAATTTGTTCACGCAGAAGCCGAAGGGCGAGAAGGACGACTTCCTGCGCTGGACGCGGAGCTCGTCCTACAAGCAAGGCAACGACTATTTTCGCCACAACGGCGCCGGCGAGATGCTGGTGTTCTCGGCCGCCGATTTCGAGGATTTCCGCGTGCCGCGGCCGGACATGCCGGCCGAAATGGAAGGCGAGCTCGAGGAGGTCGTGCGCATCCTCGTCCAGAACAAATGGCCGTGGCGGCTGCACGCGACCTATGACGAGACCATCTCGCGCACGCTCGACGTGTTCGAGAAGGTCAACCAGGACACGCCGCTCGACGGCATCAACTGGTTCTTCGACCATGCCGAAACCATCTCGGACCAGTCGATCGACCGCATCGCCGCGCTGGGCGGCGGCATCGCCGTGCAGCACCGCATGGCCTATCAGGGCGAGTACTTCGTCGAGCGCTATGGTTTTGGCGCGGCCGAGGCAACGCCGCCGGTGAAGAAGATTCTCGACAAGGGCGTCAGGGTCTCCGCCGGCACCGATGCGACGCGCGTCGCCTCCTACAATCCCTGGGTCTCGCTGTCGTGGCTGGTCACCGGCCGCACCGTCGGGGGCTTGCGGCTCACCCCCCAGCGCAACTGTCTCGATCGCGAGACCGCACTGCGAATGTGGACCGAGAAGGTGACGTGGTTCTCGAACGAGGAAGGCAAAAAGGGCCGCATCGAAGTCGGCCAGTTCGCCGACCTGATCGTGCCGGACCGCGACTTCTTCTCGTGTCCCGAGGCCGAGATCGCCGACATCACCAGCGATCTCACCATGGTCGGCGGCCGCGTCGTCTATGCGGCGTCAGATTTCAAGACGCTCGACGACGCCGCGCCGCCGCCGGCGATGCCGGACTGGTCGCCGGTGCGCCGCTTCGGCGGTTACGGCGCGTGGCTCGCGAAGGATGAGACCGGCGCGGTGCGTGCCCAGGCGATGCAGATGTGCGGCTGCGCCAATGCCTGCGGCGTCCACGGCCACGACCATGCACGGTCCTGGTCGAGCCAGTTGCCGATCGCCGACCTCAAGAGCTTCTGGGGCGCGCTCGGCTGCGCCTGCTGGGCGGTGTGATGGCCGTGATCCCGGACACGCCGCGGCCGGTCGCAGCGGTGCTCGCCTGGCCGTGGCTCTGGCCCGCGGCGCGGCTCGCGCTCGTCTCGGCCTATGTGATCGGCGGCGTCCAGAAGCTGATGGATTTTCCCGGTGCCGTCGCCGAGCAGGCCCATTTCGGCCTGCAGCCGGCGGCGCTGTGGGCGGTCGCTGCAATCGCCGTCGAGCTGATCGGCTCGCTGCTCGTCGTGGTCAACCGCTTCGCCTGGCTCGGCGCCGGTGCGCTCGGCGTGCTCACCTTCGTCGCCATGCTCACCGCCAACGACTTCTGGCACATGGAGGGCCATGACCGCTTCATGGCGCTCAATTCCTTCTTCGAGCATCTCGGCCTGATCGCCGGTCTCGTGCTCGTCTCCATCATGTCCTGGCGCGCGCGCCGCGCCTGATCCGGTCTCCATTTGTCTGAGGTTGTCATGATCCGCTCCCGTCATCTGCTCGGCGTACTCGTTGCCACCGCCTTGTTCGGCGCTCCCGCATTCGCCAAGGACACCGCGCGGCTCGTGGGCGTCGGCGCGCAATACGACACGACGCATGTCTATGTCGCGCCCGACGACGTCGAGAAGTTCGTCACGAGCTTCCTCGCCACCTTCGGCGGCCAGAGCACCAAGCAGGTCGTCGCGACGGTGACGCCGACGCCGAGCAGCACGACCTCGCAGCTGCTGCAGACGCCGGTCGGCACGGTGTCGCTGTTCGGCTTCAAGACTCCGATCCCGTATCCGTTCGGCGCAGAGCGCACCGGCTATCTGGTCACCGATCTGGATGCGGCGATCAAGGCGGCCAACGCCGCGGGCGCCGACGTCGTCGTTGCGCCGTTTCCTGATCCGATCGGCCGTGATGCCGTGATCCAATGGCCGGGCGGCGTCAACATGCAGCTCTACTGGCACACGGCCAAGCCGTCCTACGCCGCGTTCGAGAAGGTTCCGGAGAACCGCGTCTATGTCTCGGCCGATCGCGCCGAGGCGTTTACCCGCGCCTTCCTGCGGTTCTCAAAGGGCAAGGTGATCTCCGACGAGGCCAAGGCGCCGGGCGTCGAGATCGGCCGGCCCAACGACCGCTACCGGCGCATCCGCATCGAGTCGGTGTTCGGCCGCATGACCGTGCTCGTCACCGATGGCCATCTGCCATATCCGTTCGGCCGCGAGATGACCGGCTATGAGGTCGCCGACCTCAAGGCCACGCTCGACAAGGCCAAGGCTTCGGGCGCGACCGTGCTGGTCGAGCCGTTCACGGCGGACAAGCGCGAGCAGGCGCTGGTGCAGTTTCCCGGCGGCTATGTCGCGGAAATCCATGCGCTGGTAAAGTAGCGCCATCGGCGGATGGAGAGGCGCGTGCGGATGGCTGGGGCACTGACGAGGACGGCCGCGGCGCTTGCGATGGTCGCGGTGTCGTGCGGCCTGGCCGCCGCCGAGGACGCCCGTCCCGCCATTCGCACCAATCGCTGGCAGGAGGACTGGTCCGTCCTCGCCAATCCGGCGCTGCGCACGGAGCCGTTCGATCCGATCAAGTACATTCCGCTGCAGGCCGGTGTGCCGCAGAGCTATGTCTCGTTCGGCATGACCCTGCGTGAGCGCTTCGAGAGCCTCGATGCCGCGAGCTTCGGCATCGGCGGGGCGAAGCCGGACCAGCACGTGTTGCAGCGGCTGCAGATCCATGCTGACGCGCATCTCAACGAGCACTGGCAGCTGTTCGTCCAGCTCGAGGACGACCGCGCCTTCGGCAAGGCCAACATCACGTCGGTCGACCAGAACCCGCTCGATCTCCGGCTCGCCTTCCTCGCTTATGTCGATGCGACGGAGCAGGGCACGTTCAAGGCACGGGTCGGGCGGCAGGATTTCGACTTCGACCTGCAGCGCTTCGTCTCTTCGCGCGACGGGCCGAACGTGCGCCAGTCCTTCGACGCGCTGTGGGCCGACTGGGAGAGCGGCCCGTGGCGCTTCATCGGCTTCGTCAGCCAGCCGGTGCAATACAAGCTGGTGCGCCCGTTCGACGACACGTCGAACGGATCGTTCCTCTTCCACACCTTCCGCGTCGAGCGCCAGGTGCTCGGCACCAACGAGCTGTCGTCGTATTATTCCTACTATCAGCGTGACGATGCGCGCTTCCTCGATGCCGCAGGCCTCGAGCAGCGCCACGTGCTGGACATCCGCTTCGCCGGCAAGCTCGCCGGCTTCGACTGGGATCTCGAGGCGATGGGGCAGGCGGGTTCGGTCGGGGCGAAGCAGATCCGCGCCTGGGGCGCCGGCGCGCGCGCCGGCTACACCTTCGCCGACGTCGCCTGGCAGCCGCGCATCGGCCTTCAGCTCGACGGCGCCTCCGGCGACCGCCATCCCGGTGACGGCAAAATCGAGACCTTCAATCCGCTGTTCCCGAACGGCTACTACTTCACGCTGGCCGGCTTCACCGGCTACACCAACCTGATTCACCTCAAACCGTCGCTGACGGTGAAGCCCATGACAGATCTCTCATTCATGGCCGCGATCGGCCTGCAATGGCGCGCGACCAATGCGGACGCGATCTACGTCCAGCCCAATGTCGCGGTCGCCGGCACCGCGGGGCAGGGCAGCTCGTGGTCCGGCGCCTATGCGCAGCTGCGCGCCGACTATCGCTTCAACGCCAACCTCACAGGCGCGTTGGAAGCCGTGCACTATGAGATCGGCGACACGCTGCGCCGCGCCGGCGGCCACGACAGCAACTACATCGGCATCGAGCTGAAATACGCGCTCTGAACAACGAAAGCAGGACCACATGTCGCAATTCGAGTCCCGCAACGTGGTGCCGCTGCTGCTCAGCGTCAATGCCGGCTATGTCGACACTGCCGGCTTCCTGGCGCTGCAGGGCCTGTTCACCGCGCACGTCACCGGCAACTTCGTGACGTTCGGTGCGGCGCTGGCGCTGGGCACCTCGGGCGCGACCGCCAAGCTGCTGGCGCTCCCGGTATTCTGCTTGGTCGTGATCGCGACGCGGCTGGCCGGCACGTTGCTCTCGCGGCGGTGGTCGCGCGCGTTCGAGGTCCTGATCGGCGTCAAGCTGGTGCTGCTCGTCCTTGGCGCCGTGCTCGCCATCCATTTCGGCCCGTTCCATGACGGCGACAGCCGCGAGGCGATCATCACCGGCATGGTGCTGGTCGCGGCCATGGCGATCCAGAACGCGGTGCACCGGATCCATCTGCCGAGCTCGCCGCCGTCGACCCTGATGACCGGCACCACGACGCAGGTGATGATCGACCTCGCCGACAGGATCTATGTCGGCGACAAGAGCCAGGCGCCGCCGCCGGCGCGGCTGATGCAGATGGCGATCAACGTGCTCGCCTTTGCGCTCGGCTGCGGCGCCGCGGCGCTGCTGTTCATGCGCCTGGGAGGCTGGTGCTTCGTCGTGCCGCCGGTCATCGCCGCGCTGGCGCTCGGCGTGCGCCTCGCCGGGCCCGAGCCGGCGCGCTGAGGACGCCGTCAGGTGCCGGTGCCGAGGGCCGGCTGGACGTTCGGCGCGGGCGCCGTCGGCGGCAGCCGTGGCAGCGACGGCGCAACCTGGGTGTCGCCGTCGCAGTGCACCGCGTAGAGCAGTCCGAGCGGGTTGCCGTGCTCGCGGAGAAATTCCCGGCGCAGGCTGAGGAACGTCTCTCCCAGCGGCACGCCGTCGAGAAAGCTTTCGAAGAAGCGCTTCGCCCAGGCCGTGGCGAAGATCGCCGGGGTCTTGCATTCCGTTCCAACCACGCCGCGCGCGCCCTTGGCCATGAAATACGGCACGAAGCCGTCGTAGAACGCCGGCGACAATTCGGCCGACTCGCAGGCGTTGATGAAGACGAGGGGGTTGCCGGGAAGCAGCTTGCTGGTCGGGGCGTCCAGGCTGAGCTCGCCCAGCGTGATGCCGGCATCGGTCAGCACCAGGCTGGAGCTGTCGGGACCGCCGGGGTCGTCGAGGCCGGTCGCCCGGGCGTGACAATAGAGGTAGAGGATCTGGTCGTTGGTGGTCTCGTCGGCCAGCGCCTTGACCAGCTCCTTGCTGGTCGTGCGCGACACGATGTGGACGTTGCGGCGTGCCGCCTTTTCCGCGAGCCAGAACCGCTGCTGCTGGGCGACGAGGTCGGCGCCCATCTGCCGGTCGATGTTGTCGTTGACGTTCAGGCTGATGCTGAGCTCGGGCTTGTCGCTCGGGATCAGGCAGTCGGAGATGCGCGGCGTGTTCTGCATCGGGATCTGCTCGATCACGTGGCGCATGCCGATGAAATTGTCCCAGTCGAGCTGTGCGCCGGCCGAGGCATCGCCGACATAGAGCAGGCCCCACGGCACCGTGGTTGCCTCCGCCACGATCTGCAGCTTCAGCCGCCTGGAGCGGTCGCTGGTGAGCTTGCGCAGGAATTCGCCGATGTCCTTGGAATCCTGCGCCGCGGCGGGCCCGAAGAACAGCTTCTGGAACAGCGCCGATCCCGCCCGCGCCATGATCTTCAGGGCGGCGTCGCGGTCGGCATCGGCGATGTCGATCCCGCTCTGGAAGACGAAGCTGCCGGCCGCGTTCTGATGGGTCACGACCTTCATGAGCTCCTGGCGCACGATCTCGATCGATTTGGCGAGGTAGTCCGGCAGCAACGGCAGCCGGGCGCGCACCGTGACGGGCTTCCAGACGAGACAGTCGTAGCCGCCCGCGATCGGCATGATCGACAGGCCGACATCGCGCGGATTGAGCACGCTGGCGGAGGAGTAGGGCCGGCCATGCGCGCCCTCGACGCGGGGCGACGGCGCCGCGCCGACATCGATGACGAGGTCCATCTGCTGGACGAAATTGCCGTCCTTGTGGACCGTCGCCCGCAGCGCCGACGGGCCGAATTTCTTCGGCGACAGATCGAACCGTGCCTTGTTGCGCGACTTGCCGGTGCGCGGCAGGCGCAGCGGGCGGCTCTTGTCCGACAGCTCGAAATCGTCGCTGTCGAGCTGGATGGTCAAAGTGACGTCGGAGGTTCCTTCCGGGAACAGCTGCTCGTCGGCAAGCGGCACCGACGAAACGCCGCTCTGCTGGATGTCGACGTCGAAGGCGAACGTGTACCACTGGCCCGGCTTCAACGGCGCATCGAGATCCTCGAAGCCGGCATTGATCCAGCGCTGCTCGCCGGGCGGATAGGCTTTGCGGTTGTCGAGCGGGGGCGGTTGCGGAACGGTCGGCGGCGGCGCCCATTGCGGATATGGCAACTGAACCTGCTGCTGCTCTTCCTGCTGCCGTTGCTGCTGCTGATGCTGACTCTGCTCCCGCTGCTGCTGCTCGCGTTGCTGCCGCTGGCCCGGCTCGACCTGCTGCTGCTGCTCCTGCCGCTGAACCTGCTGTTGCACCTGCTCCGAAGTCCGCTCGAACGTCCGCGGCCGCCAGAGCTGCTGATCGTAGCGCTGCTGATCGAAGTGGCGGATGTCGTCGCTGAGCAGTCCGCCGCCGATGCTGCCGGGTTGCGGCCTGACGGCCGCGGGCGCGGCCAGGATCGCGGCCCAGAAGGCGTGAGCCACTTCGGGGTGGGCGATGTCGCTGTGGGCGCCGGCCGCGCCGCCGCCGTTCCGGATGATCCGGCTCGCCTCGATGTTGTAGACCCGGCCGCTGCCGAAACCGTAGCTGAAGCCGACATCCTGGATCGGCATGTCGACGGTCGCCACAGGCTGGGTGCCGCGGACGCCGAAGCTGCCGATGGCGCCGTACAGCGGATAGTCGGTATCGAGCAGATATTGCTGCTTCAGCCGCGCTCCGAGCGGGTAGAACCATCCGTTCGCCCGGTCGTAGCTCGAGCGGGTGGTCACGAAGGCGCCGCGCACGAGCCCCTTCAGCAGCGTGCGCCGGAAATAGCCCTGCGCCGGGGCGGCCTGCGGAATGCTCTCGGCATAGCACCACAGCGACAGCGCGCCCTGGACCAGGAACATCGTCTCGACCGGGCGCGGCAGCGCGCGGCCGTCGGGCGTGCCGGCGACGGCCGCCGACACGACGATGCAGCCGAAGCTGTGGCCCATCAGGTGCACCCGGGCCGCAGGCGCCGCCTGCTGCAGCTTGACGAGGACATCATGGGCGCCGGCCTCGCCGAACTGGCGCGCGCGATCCTTCATCTTCCAGAACGACAGGATGCGGAGCGGCGCCAGCAGCGCCTCGCGCAGATCATCGCCCAGGCCGAGCGTGCCTGCGGTCGCATCGGCCGGCCCGCTCCGTGCCTCGCTCACGATCACGGTCGGATCGAACCGGTCCTGCTCGGCGCCAGGGCGTCCGCTTACATCGCCCATCGCAAGGCCGGACGCAGCGAACAGCCTGAGATAGGCATCGCGCATCGAGTCCGGCAACGTGGCCGCCGGCGCAATGCGCGCCTGCTCGAGGATCGAGCGAATGTCGGCGCGCGCCGCCGGCGTGTCGGCGATGCGCGCCGCATAGCGCTCCACTTCCGCCTCGAGCGATGCCGCCGGCGTGTCGGCGGACAGTAACCCGCCGCCGCCCGACGGCAGCGTCTCGTCTCCGAACGGCAGGCTCGGCCAGTGCAGTCCGATGATGACGGGGGCAAAGCCGGGATGCTGCTGCGCGGCGGCGAGCCGATCCGCATCGAGCCCCGCCATGGCGGCGAGCCAGCGGTCATACTGCTCGATCGCCGCAGGGACGTCGCCCATCCAGCCATGGCTCAGCAGGATGATATCGCTGACCGCCGCGCCCAGCGCATGGAGGCGGTTCACCACCATCTCGCTCGCGAGCGAACCGTCGGCCTCTCGCCGCTCCTGCCCCGTCGCATCGAAGGCGATGAGCACATATTGCAGGTCTGAGCCTGGCACCTGACGGACGGGCATGCGTGCCTCGCAATAGGATCACGTCGGCATCTTCCGCGGTAGTCGGTTGCCGACCCTAACAATTTCTTATTATGCGTGTGTTGTATTTAGCCGCGTTGATCGAGTCAACGCGATGACGTGAGACTGCAACCGCGGCTGCGTCACGCAGTTGACCTTGCTCACGGCGGTTCGCGGTGGAGGCGCAGGGGAACGCGCGTCGGCGATCTCCAATGACGAAAAGTTTAGCCGGCCGCATCGCTGTGCGCCATTGCGTCCCACAAGCATCGCGCCCAACTGTAGAAACGAAACGGTTCCGTTCTTTTCAAGGAGACGTGATGACACAGCAAGCTCTGTCATCGGCTGAGGTTCCATCTGCGGCCAACGACGATCCGGTGGTCTCCGCGCGCGATCGTGCCGTGCGGCAATGGCGCGGGGATGCCTCTGGCGACACTCCGCAGCAGATCGAGGCCAAGGCGCCGGCTGCGGAGCCCGGTCCGTCGCCGACGGAGCACGGGCAGCGCCAGGAGGGGGCCCGGAGGAGCCTGATCCGGCGGCATCCGCTTGGGGCAGCGCTGGGTCTCGTGCTGCTGCTCGCCGTCGGCGCCGGCGGCTACGTCTACTACGATGCGGCCGGTCACTATGAGACCACCGACGATGCCTTCATCGCGGCCCGCCAGTTCTCCATTGCGCCGAAAGTCTCCGGCTATATCACCGCCGTCCCCGTCACCGACAATCAGCACGTCAAGGCCGGCGACGTGATCGCGCGCATCGACGATCGCGACTACAAGACCGCGTTGGCCCAGGCCGATGCGCAGGTGAAGTCGGCGCAGGCGGCGATCCGCAACATCGATGCGCAGATCGAGGTGCAGCAGGCGCAGATCACCGCGGGCCAGGCCCAGGTCGAGCAGGCCCAGGCCGGGCTGACCTTCGCCGAGCAGCAGGCCAAGCGCTATCAGGACCTCGCCCGCACCGGCTCGGGCACGGTGCAGAGCGAGCAGCAATACACATCGCAGCTCCAGCAGCAGAAGGCGGCGCTGACCTCGGCGCAGGCCAATCTGCAGGTGGCGCAGCGGCAATTGGAGTCCTTGAAGGCGCAGCGCGAGAGCGCCGACGCCAATCTCGCGCAGGCGCAGGCGCAGCGCGACCAGGCGCAGCTCAATCTGTCCTACACGACCGTGACCGCGGCGCAGCCCGGCCGCGTTGTCAATCTCAGCGCCGCCGACGGCCAGTTCGCGGCACAAGGCACGGCGCTTTCGATGTTCGTGCCCGATGACGTCTGGGTGACCGCCAATTTCAAGGAAACCCAGCTCGACGAGATGCGTCCAGGCCAGCCCGTGACCCTGGAGATCGACGCCTATCCGGAGCGCGAGATCCGCGGCCATGTCGCCAGCGTGCAGTCCGGCTCGGGCCCGGCCTTCTCGCTGCTGCCGCCGCAGAATGCGACCGGCAACTACGTCAAGATCGTGCAGCGCGTGCCGGTCAAGATCGACATGGATGATCCGCCGACGGACGTCGCGCTCGGTCCCGGCATGTCGGTGGTGCCGACCGTGCGTGTCGATCCCAGGCCGTCGCTCTATGAGCGGCTGAAGGCCGTGCTGTGAGAGAGGTCCGCCATGCGTGAGGCTGCCGCTCTCTCCGCGCCGCGCGCCGGCAGTCCGTGGATCATCGCGGTGCTTGTCGCGCTCGCGACCTTCATGGAGGTGCTCGACACCACCATCGCCAACGTCGCGCTACCCTATATCGCCGGCGGCATGGGCGTGAGCCAGGACGAATCCTCCTGGGTGGTGACGACCTATCTCGTCTCGAACGCGATCATCCTGACGGCGTCGAGCTATCTCGCCAAGCGCCTGGGCCGCAAGACCTTCTTCATCATGTGCCTCGGCCTGTTCACCTTGAGCTCGGTGCTGTGCGGCTTCGCCTGGAATCTGCAGGTGCTGCTGCTGTTCCGGATCATGCAGGGCCTGGGCGGCGGCGGCATGGTGCCGGTCGCGCAATCGATCCTCGCCGACTCCTTCCCGCCGGAAAAGCGCGGCCAGGCGTTCGCGCTGTTCGGCGTCGCCGTCGTTGTCGCGCCCGTCGTCGGCCCGACGCTCGGCGGCTATCTCTCCGACAACGTCTCATGGCACTGGTGCTTCCTGATCAACGGCCCCGTCGGCGTCGCCGCGATGCTGCTGATCGGGCTGATCCTCAAGGAGCCTGAAGCTGTCACTGAAGAGCGGCGCAAGCAGGCGCACGGCTTCGACGTCGTCGGATTCATGCTGGTCGCGACCTTCCTCGGCGCGCTCGAACTGATGCTGGACCGTGGCCTGGAGGACGACTGGTTCGACTCGCGCTTCATCTTGGTGACCGCCGCGGTCTGCGTTGCGGCCTTCATCGCCATGATCCCGTGGGAGATGAACCAGAAAAACCCGACGGTCGACGTCCGCATGCTGGCGTCGCGCCAGTTCGGCGCCAGCTTCCTGGTGATGCTGGCGACCGGCGCGATCCTGCTCGGCACCACGCAGATGCTGCCGCAGATGGTGCAGCAGGATTTCGGCTACACCGCGACCTGGGCGGGCCTCGTGTTGTCGCCCGGCGGCCTCGTCACCATGGCGATGATGTTCGTGGTCGGCCGCCTCTCCGGCAAGGTGCAGCCGAAACACATGATCATGACGGGCGCCGCGGTCGTCGCCTTCGCGATGTATGACCTCACGCGGGTCTATGCCAATGTGGACTTCTGGTTCTTCGCCGAATCCCGCATGCTGATCGGCATCGGCCTGCCGCTGATCTTCCTGTCGATCACGACCGCGTCCTACAACGGCATTCCACCCGAGAGGACCGACCAGGCCTCGGCGCTGATCAACGCCGCGCGCAACACCGGCGGGTCGATCGGGGTGTCGCTCGCCGCCAACATCCTGGCGCACCGCGCGCAATTCCACCAGAGCCGGCTGGTCGAGAATGCCATTCCGTCCAACCCGGCCTATCAGGACACGCTGCACCAGGTGACCAACTACTTCACCGCCCATGGCAGCTCGCTGGTCCAGGCGCAGCAGCAGGCGCTCGCCTGGATCGGCCAGACCGTGCAGATGCAGGCGTCGCTGCTCGCCTATGTCGACGTCTACTGGGCGCTGATGCTGATCTCGCTGTCGGCGATTCCGCTGGCCCTGACGCTCCGCAAGGTCAAGCTCGGCGGCGGCCCGGCGATGGCGCATTGAGGAAGCACGGTTGTTCGGCTGTCGTTCCGGGGCGATGCGCAAGCATCGAACTATGGTGCGCAGTTGCGCACCTGAGAATCCCGAGATTCCGGGTCAGCCCTGGCGGGCTGCCCCGGAATGACGGTCAGGAACATCAGGGGCGCTTACACCGCCTCGTCGGCGATGCCATTTCGCAGCAGTCCGATCTTGTCGATCTCGACCTCCACGACGTCGCCGGGCTTCATCCACAGCGGCGGTGTGCGGCGGGAGCCGACGCCGCCGGGCGTGCCGGTGGCGATGACGTCGCCGGGCTCGAGCCGGGTGAACGAGGAGCAATATTCGATCTGGCGCGGGATATCGAAGATCATCTGGCTGATCGTCGCATCCTGGACGACCTCGCCGTTCAACCGCGTCTGCAGCCGCAGCGAGCCGAGGTCGTCGATCTCGTCGGGGGGCACAAGCCACGGGCCGAACGCGCCGGTCGCCGGAAAATTCTTGCCCGGCGTGAATTGGTGGGTGTGGCGCTGGAAATCGCGGACGCTGCCCTCGTTGTAGCAGGCATAGCCGGCGATGTGCTTGAAGGCCTCGCTGCGCGGGATGTAGCGACCCGGCTTGCCGATCACGATGGCGAGCTCGCCCTCGAAATCGAGATCGGTCGAGACGCGCGGGCGGATGATATTCGTGAGATGCCCGGTCTGGCTGTTGGCGAAGCGGCCGAACACCGTGGGGTTCTCGACCTCGGAGCGGCCGGTCTCCTTGCGGTGCGTCTCGTAGTTCAAGCCGATGCAAAGGATCTTGTCCGGGTTCGGGATCACCGGCAGGAAGCTGATGGCCGAGAGCGGATGCCGCCTTGCGCCTGAGGCCGCTGCAGCCGCCTCCTTCAGCGCGTCCGCTGCGATCGCCGATTTCAGGTCCGGGAAGCGGTCGCGCAGGACGGCACCGAGATCGGCGACGTCGGTGCCCTCGACGAGTCCCCAAGTCGGCGCATTGTCGATGGTGAAGCTTGCAAATCTCATCCGATGTCCTCAGGTCGAAACCGCCGCTACGGCGGAGGGAGAAGCCGGTTCTTGCGCCGATTTCGCGAAGCGCGCGATGGTGCGCTCCGGGAAGATCAGCGCGAAGGCCGAGATGGCGCCGACGATCAGCACGCCGGCGGTGAAGGTCATGGCGTGGGCGTAGCCGAGCGGCGCGTTGCCGCCGGCCTCGCCGACGATCCAGCCGGTGAGCGCATTCGACACCAGCGCGGAGGCCGCGTTGCCGGAATAGATCACGACGATCAGCCGGCCGCGCTGGATTGCCGGCGCCACGGCGCCGAGCGCGACGGGGCCGAAGATCGTGGTGAGACTCGGCGCCGCGAAGGCGATCGCGATGCAGGCGAGCTGCAGCGGCCCCGAGGTGACGATGCTCAGGAGCAGCGCGCAGCCGGCGGCGAGCAGCGCGAGACCGGAGGCGTGGCCGAGGCAGGCACGGAGGCTGAAGCCTTTGCGCTGCAGAACCTGCGTCAGCCAGGAGCCGCCGAGCAGCAGCGGCGACTGGAACAGGTAGATCCCCGAGATGATCCAGCCGACATCGACCTGCTTGTAGCCGAGCCCGAGCTGCAGATAGGGCGGCAGCCAGGTCGCGGACATGCCGACGATCCAGTACGACGCGGTCGACATGATGATGACGCCGATCACGGTCGGATCGGCCCACAGCACGCGCGCCGGCAACGCCTTGTCCTTCGCCGCCGAAGCCTCCGGCGCATGGGCGGAGTAGGGTCCTTCGCCACCGACGAAGAACCAGCCGAGCATCCAGGCGAGCCCGAGCAGGCCGCAGAACAGGAAGCCGGTGCGCCAGCCATGGCTCACGATGACATAGGTCAGGATCGGACCGCCAGCCAACAGACCGACGCTGATGCCCTGCAGCACCACGGCGCTCGGCACGCTGCGGCGGTCGGCGGGAAACCAGTTGTAGCAGGCGTGCAGCGCGGTCGGCAGTCCCGGGCCTTCGCCGGCGCCGAGAATGATGCGGCAGATCACCAGCACGGCGATCGAGCCGGAGAAGAAGATCGGGATCTGCGTGGCCGACCAGACGGCGGCCATGATCAGGAGCAGCCATTTCACCGGGAAGCGGCCGACGACGAACATGCCGACCGCCATGCCCGACAGCGAGAACAACAGGAAGAAGCTGCTGCCGATCAGCCCGAACTCCTTCGGGCTCAAGCCAAGCTCCTTCATCATCGGCACGGCCGAGAGGCCGAATACCAGCTTGTCGAAGAAGTTCAGCGTCTGGAACAGGAACAGCATGATGAGGACGGCGATCGCGCGTCCTCCCACGCTGGGTCTGGCGGTGTCCGATGATGTGGTCATGGCGTTTCCCCGTTTGACATTCTCTTGTTTTGATTAGTGCAGTCGTTGGTTCAGCTCGCTCAGCAGCGCGGCGAGCTCCGGCGCGTCCGTCGCGACGCCGTAGACATAATGATCGGGGCGCACCAGCGCGGCGCTGCAGCCGTGGCGTTCGAACCAGCGTGCGACGACGGCGCTCTCCTCGTGCAAGCCGTGACCGCCGATGGCGATCACACTGATCCCGGCGTCGCGGGTCGCAGCGTCGATCGAGCTCGAGTTCAGCGCGCCCCGCCCGTCGAGGACGAGCCGCCATCCGGTGCCGGCGATGGTATCGAGCAGCGCTCGCCCACCACCGTCGCCGACGATCCAAGGCTGCGGAAACAGCGTGCCATTGGCCGCGTTTGCCCTGGTCGCGAGCAGTCCCTGCGTCAGCGGCGGCACGATCTCCTGCCGGGTGATGGTGCGCGGCGCGCCGCCGCCTTCGGCAAGGATACGCGCATCGCGTGCCGCTGCGGCCTCCGGATCCTGCTCGCAGATGACGCGGCCGATCGCCTTGATGCGCGTGGTCAGCTCGCGCACATGCGTGCTGCGCTCGCTCTCATAGCTGTCGAGCAGGGCCGTGGTCGATTGGCCGCGCAACACGCGCGCGAGCTTCCAGCACAGATTGGCGGCGTCGCGCAGGCCCTGGCACATGCCCTGGCCGATGAAGGGCGGCTGCTGATGCGCGGCATCGCCGGCGAGCAGGACACGGCCCTGGCGCCAGCGGTGCGCGACCAGCGCATGGAAGCGGTAGCTCGCCGCGCGCCACAGGGTGGCGTCCTCGGGCCCGAGCCAGCGGGACAGCAACTGCCAGACCTGCTCCGGCTGCTCCATCGCGTGGCGGTCTTCCCCCGGCCGCAGCATGATCTCGAAGCGGCGATGGTTCCCGGGACCGATGATGTAGGTGGTCGGACGCGCGGGATCGCAGAATTGCGCCGCGGTGGCCGGGAGCTTGCCGGCGCTGCCAGCATTCACGAGAAGATCGACCACCAGCCATGGCTCGTCGAAGTCGAGATCATCGAAGCTGATGCCGAGCTGCTGGCGCACGGTGCTGGAGGCGCCGTCACAGGCGATCACGTAGTCGGCGGTGACCTGATGCGTCGTGCCGTCCGCCCGCTGCAGCACGACGGTCGCCGCCGTTGCATCCTGCCGGATCGCGACGAGGCTCGTGCCCAGCTCGACCGTCACCGACGGACAGGCGCAAACGCGATCGCGCATCATCTGTTCGACCGGCGGCTGCGTGAACACCATGCTCGGCGTGTAGCCGAGCGGGTAGGGCGGGCCGACCATGTCGATGCGGCGGATCAACTGCCCTCGTGCGCCGAAATGCTCGGACGCCGGGAACGGCGCGACATGGCGGCTGACCTGTTCGGCGATACCGAGATTGTCGAACAGCCGCATGATCTCGTGATCGAGCGCGATCGCGCGCGGCTTGTCGTAGATCTCGACAGCGCGATCGATCGCGAGCGTTTTGATGCCCTGCATGCCGAGCAGGCTCGCGGCGATGGCGCCGGTCGGACCGAAGCCGATGACGGCAACCTCGAAATGCTTGTGATCGGACGTGGCGGACATGGAAACTCTGGAGTTGGACAACGAGTCAGGCGGCGTAGCCGACCGCGAGCTGCGCGGCCTTGACGTGCTCGGCCTTGGGCGGCGCGATGCCCCATTGGTCGGTGCGGCCGGGCGGCCAGACCCAATGCTCCGGCCCACGCACGACGTAGTCGTCGTCGACCTGCAGCACCTCGGCGGTGTATTCGATCACGGTCCCGACGGGATCGATGAAGTAGGCGAAGACATTGTCGCCGGGGCCGTGGCGGCCGACGCCCCAGGCGATCGGATGACCGGCATCGATCATGCGGCCCGCGCCGCGCATCACGCCTTCCCAGGTCGGCATCAGGAAGGCGACGTGGTTGAGGCCGTTCACCTTGGCGGCGGCGATCACCACCGCATGGTGATCGGAGTTGCAGCGGACGAACGCCATCGCCGCGGAGCGATCGGTCAGCTTGAAGCCGAGCGCCTTCTCGTAGAACGCAGCCGTGCGATTGACGTCGGTGCTGTTGAGATTGACGTGGGCGAGCCGCTCGGGGAGCTCGGGCCGCGGTGGCTTGGCGTCGTGCCTGAGGTCGTCATGAACGAAGCGCAGCACGCCGCCTTCGGGGCCGCGCAGGCTCATGATCACGCCGCCGTCGGGACCGGGGTTCGGCGCTGGCGCTGCGATCAGCGTCGCGCCTTCATGGATGGCGTTGCGGCTGACGGCATCGAAATCACTGGACTCGGCGAGGCGGAAAGTCACCGCCTTCAACTCGGTACGCTCGCTCTGGTGCAGCGCTACGACATGATGATCGCTGCCGGTCGCACGGAGATAGACGATGCCGCGGGCCTCCGCGACGCGCTCCAGCCCCCAGGTCTGTCGATAGAACGCTTCCGAACGCGCGAGATCTGGCGTGCCCAGATCGACGCTGCGCAGAGCCGCGACCGGAAACCGGGTCATGAGCGTGTCCTCCTGCGCGATGCCCGGGTGAGGACGCGCGACGTTTCTATCCCTGGCCGGCAGAACCGGCTCGTCCCTTTTATTACATAAAAAATATGAATCAATCAGAATTTATAAATTTTATGTTCTGTAGCCTCGCTCTATACATGTCGTCTGATTCAGAGGAGATCGGGCGTGGATGCGGTTTTGGAGGCCGAGGGGCAGGGCCCGTCGACGCAGGCGAGTCATGTGTATGACCGGCTGCGCGAGGACCTGCTGTCCGGCCGGCTGGCGCCGTCGCGCAAGCTGCAGATGCGGTTTTTGACCGAGACCTATCAGACCGGGCAGACACCGCTGCGCGAGGCGCTCAACCGCCTCACTGCCGACGGACTGGTCGAGGTGCGCGAGCAGCGCGGCTTCTACGTCAAGGACATCAGCCGCGCCGAGCTCGCCGAGCTGACCAAGACCCGCTGCTGGGTCGAGGCGCTGGCGCTGCGCGAGTCGATGGCGGCGGCGACGCCGGATTGGGAGGAGCAACTGGTGCTGGCGCAGCATCGGCTCAGCCGCGCGCCGCGCTCGCTCAGCGCGACCACGTTCGAGGACAATCCGGAGTGGGAGAGGCTGCACCGGATCTATCATCGGGTCCTGATCTCGAACTGCGGCTCGCAGTCGCTGATCGCGTTCTGCGGCCAGCTTGCCGACCAGCTCTATCGCTACCGCCGGCTGTCGATCCGCAAGGCGTTTCCGTCACGCCCCGTCGGCGACGAGCACGCCGACATCATGAACGCCGTGCTTGACGCCGACACCGAACGCGCGGTTGCGCTGCTCACGGCGCACTATCAGCGCACCGCCGACGTGATCCTGCAGGACGAGACGATCTTTCCGGAGCTGCGCAAGGACAAGCAGATTTAGGATCACGTCGTCGCGGCGAGGAAGAAGTCGACGCGCTTCTCGACATGCGCCTGGGCTTCCTTCTTCAGGGTGCGCATGTCCTCGCCGAGCAGGCTGCGGATCAGCACGGCGAACACGACGAGATCGAGGAAGATCCGTGCGCTGTCCTCGATGCGATCGGCCGAGAACGCGCCCTTGCCGGCAAGGCCTTCGGCGCGCGCGAGCTCGCCGATCGCATGGCTCACATTGCAGGTGGCGCGCTTGCGCGCGGTGTCCTGGATCTCGAGCGTCAGCTCGGGAAACCGCGGATTTTCCGCAATCGCGGTCCGCATCAGGCCGATCGTGTCTTCGACGAAGGCGCGCTCGATCAGGGTGAGTCCGAGGCTGATCAGCCGGGCGCGGAAGGTGCGGCCCTGCGGCACCAGGTTCTCATATTGGGTGTTGCGCGCGGCATGGCGGGCGATCACAGCCGCGAACAGCGCGGCCTTGCTGGGAAATCGCGCGTAGATGGTCGGCTTGCCGGCACGCGCGGTCTGCGCGATTTCGTCGACGCTCGCGCCTTCGAAGCCGTTGGCGAGGAACACCGTCTTTGCCGCATCGAGAATGCGCTCCTCGACCTCGCCGGCACGTTCGAGCGGAGGCCGCCCCACCTTGCCGCGCGCCGTCTTGGAAGCAACCATTCGATCCGCCATGGCTTTCTTTCTTTCGAGGCTTTCTTTCGAGGCCTTTGTGTTCCCGTCCTGTTTGGCACAGGGGTCCGGATTGTTCAATCAACGCGGCCGGGGGCCGCTGCTCATGCCTGGGGCGTTAACGCGTTCCACGGAATATCGGCTTGCCCGTGGGGTCTCGAACACTGAGACTGCCCAAAACGATTGAGGAGGAAACTATGGGACGGACATTCGTTCATTTGTCGTTGCTCGCGGTCGCCTGCGTCGCGGCCGCGCCGCTTGCGCGCGCTGAAACCGTCATCTTGAAGTCCGAGCTCAAGGCCGCCAACGAGGTGCCGCCGAACGCCTCGCCCGCGACGGGCGCGGCCGAAGCGAGCTTCGACACCGCCACCAAGACGCTGAGCTGGAAGGTCACCTATTCGGGCCTCACCGGGCCGGCAATGGGGGCGCATTTCCACGGTCCCAGCGAGCCCGGCAAGAATGCCGGCATCGTGCTGCCGTTCAAGAGCCCGGAGACCCCGATTACCGGTTCGGCCGTCATCACGGACGCTCAGGCGGCCGACCTGCTGGCCGGCAAATGGTACGCCAACGTCCACACCCAGGCGAACCCAGGCGGCGAGATTCGCGGACAGATGACCCGGCAGTGAGGCGCGTGCCCGACGCGCGCGGGCTCGCCGTCACGCGGCCAGTTCCGGCGCGCCGGCCACGCCCGGAACGGCCGAGGCCCGGCGCACGTCGAGGAACTGCTTGAAACGCCCGAGCGACAGCGGCGGCGCAACCAGATAGCCCTGGCCTTCCTCGACGCCGCAGGCGATCAGCGCATCGACCTGCTCCTGATGCTCGATGCCCTCGGCGACCACGGACATGTCGAGCTCGCGCGCCAGCGCCACCAGCATCTGCACCACCACGATGGCGGACTGGTCGCGGGTGATCGCGTCGACGAAGAACTTGTCGATCTTCAGGATGCGCGCGCCGAGCCGCTGGATATAGGACAGGCCGCTATGGCCGATGCCGACGTCGTCGAGTGCGACGCGGAAGCCGAGCTCGCTGAGCTCCTTCACGACATCAGTCGCCTTGGCGAGATCGGCGAGCTCCTCGCGCTCGGTGACCTCGAGCACGACCTGGCGGGTGGAGACCGATGACGACGCGACCGTCTTGCGCAGATCGTCGATGAAGCGGTCGCCGAGCAGGTGGCGCGGGGTGACGTTGACGGACAGCTTGAACAGCTTGTCCTGCTTCATCTCCGGCTGCAGCTCGCGCAAGGCGGTCTTGAGGAGCTGCCAGGTCAGTCTCTCGATGCGGCCGGAGCTCTCGGCGAGCGGGATGAAGCTCATCGGCGGGATCAGCCGGCCGTCCGGCTTCTCCCAGCGCGCCAGGATCTCGCAGCCGACGATGTCGCCGGTCTTCAGTCGGAAGGTCGGCTGCACATAGGGCTTGAACTCGTTGGCCGCGAGCGCGCGGTCGAGCTCGGCGACCGGGTCCACCGGCCGGCTGAGGTAGCTCGCCAGCAGCAGGCCGAACATGCCGCCCAGCGTGCCGGCGGCGAGCATCGTCAGGAGATAAGCGAGGTCGCCGCGCGCGCTCAGGCTCTGCGGCCGCACATGGATCGTGGCCTGCAGCGGATAGCGGTCGGACACGGTGGTGAACGCGACGGTCTGCGCCGGCGATCTGGCGGATGCGTCGGGATGATAGCCGGCCACCTGCTCGCCATCGGGCAAAGTCAGGGTGACGTTGCTCTCGGCGCGCAGGCCGACCGGCATCACGTCCAGCAGATTGCCGTCGATGCGCAGGATCGCCGCCAGCGACCGTTGCGGGTCGATGTCGCGCATCACGCCGAACGCGGCGCCGGTGAACTGCTCGACGCGGAACAGCCGCAGCTCGCCGTCGGCGGACTTGAACATCTCGTCGCGCCGCGCCCAGCCATTGTCGAATTCCAGTGTTTCGGAATAGGCCGCGCACTTGACCGCGCCGTCGCGATCGACGGTGCGGATGTCCTTGATGATGGTGCCTTGATAGACGTGAAGGCGCAGCGCCTGCAGCGCGACGGCGCTGCAGTCCATCGGTCCTTTCGCGATCAGACGGTTCAGGATCGATCCGGCCGAGTCGATCGCGGCCTCGGAACGGCGGAGCGCCAGCTTGCTGAGCTCGCTGAGCTGCCGCGCGGTCTGGTTGCCGATCAGCGCGGTCACGGCGAGATCGGCGCCGGCCAGGAAGATCCCGACGCAGGCGACCACCGCCGCGACACGAAGCATGTGTTTACGTTGCAATGCCATCGTGTCGTGAACGCCCCCGTATGACCACGGGTATCCTTCAATCCAACCTTCAACTTTCCGTATATGCGCCCCAGGATGCCCGTCCGCAGCGGCACGGTGGGCCGTGAGCGCAGGAAGCTGGTTAATGAAGGGCTACCGGCTCAGGCCGCCTTGTCGGTGGTGTCGAGCGGCATCGCCGTCTCGGCGCGCTCGGCCGGCAGCAGCATCAGGGCGGCGAGCGCCGACAGGCTCAGGCTCGCCGACACGATCAGCACGCCGCGGCCGAGCCCGTCGATGAGCAGGCCGAACAGCAGCGGCGCGAAGGCCTGGCAGATCCGCGACGGCGCCCCGATCAGGCCGAGCCGGTAGGCGTAGTTGACGGGGCCGAAGATCGCGAGTGGCAGCGTGCCGCGAGCAATGGTCAGGATGCCGTTGCCGGAGCCGTGCAGCAGCGCGAAGGCCGCCGCCGCGCCGCCGCCGAACAGCCCGATTGTCACGGCGCCGATCGGATGGGTGATACAGGCGAGCCGCGCCGAGGCGAGCGGATGGAAGCGGCTGAGGAAGCCGGCCTCGAACACGCGCGCAGCGACCTGCGCCGGCCCGATCATCATGCCCGCGAACAGCGCCTGTGCAGGGGTTGCGCCGAAGGCCTGCATCAGCCGCGGCAGATGCACCGCCATCGCCGCGGTCACGGTCCAGGCCGCCGCCATCGCGAACGCGATCAGGATCATGGGACGATCGAGCGGAATGTTCGGCTTGCCCGCCGGCATCTCGCCGGGTGCCATCTGGGTCGCGCGCGGCAGCGACAGATTGAGCGGCAGGCCGATCACGAGATGCGCGATCGCCCAGGCAAAGCAGGTCTCGCGCCAGCCGATGGTGGCGAGCCCCCAGGTGCTCAGCGGCCAGCCGACGGTGGAGGCAAAGCCCGCGATCAGGGTGATGCCGGTGATCGCGCCGCGCGCATCCTTGCCATAGATGCGCCCGAGCGCGCCGAACGCGGCGTCATAGAGGCCGAGCCCCATGCCGACGCCGAGCCACAGCCACGCGATCGCCATCACCCACAGCGAATGCGACAGGCCGAGCAATGCGAGCCCGATCGCCAGCACGATGTTGGAGGCGCACAGCACCTGGCGGCCGCCGACGCGGTCGATCTGGCGGCCGATGCGCGGACCCAACAGGCCGGAGATGATCAGCGAGGCGGAGAAGGCGGCGAAGAACCAGTTGTTGGACAGGCCGAGATCCCTCGCGATCGGGTCGGCGAGGATGGCGGGCAGATAGTAGCTCGATCCCCAGGCCAGCGTCTGGGCGGTGCCGAGAGCGATGACCACGCCCAGCCGTCTTGCCTGCATTCCCGTCGACCTCTCCTCAGTTCTGGGTCACGAAGTCTCGGCGTCATGAGCAGCCGCAGCCGCTGCGGCCAGCCAGCTTGGCTTTGGCGTCATCGGCACAGCAACTGTCTACGCCCGATGGCGCCGGTCCGCCACAGCAGCCGGGCAGGGCTGCAATGCTCTCCACTCCGCCGCGGGTGCAGACGCCGGTCTCCGGCAGCTTCAACTCGACACGATGCGCGGCGGCCTTGTCGCCGGCGATGTCGGCGGTGATCGAACGGACCTGCTCATAGCCCGTCATCATCAGGAAGTTCGGCGCGCGGCCATAGCTCTTCATGCCGGCGAGATAGAGCCCGGGCTCGTCGGCCTGCGCCAGCTCGCGCGCGCCATGCGGCCGCACCGTGCCGCAGGAATGCTCGTTCGGATCGATCAATGGCGCGAGCGCCACAGGGGCCTCGATCGCGGGATCGAGCCGCAGGCGCAGCTCCGCCAGCAGCGACAGATCGGGGCGGAAGCCGGTGGCGACGATCAGCTCGTCGGCGGTGACGTGGCGGTCGCCCGCGGCATCCATCCGCAACCGGCCGTCCTCATCAGTGATCCCGGTGACGCCGAAGCCGGCCTCGAGCCGGATGCGGCCCGAACGCACCAGCGCGGCAAAGGCCAGGCCGAGCTCGCCGCGCGCGGCGAGCTGGTCGGCGCTGCCGCCGCCGAATGCCTTCGCGGGATCGTCGCCGCGCAGCAGCCAGATCGCCCGCGTGCCCGGCGCGACCTCGGCCAATGCGGCCAGATCGATCAAGGTGCCGATCGCCGAGTGGCCGGCACCGAGCACCGCGACCGTCTTGCCGGCATAGCGGCTGCGCTGCGCGCCGCGGACGTCCGGCATCGCGTAGGCGATGCGCGCCGCATGCGCGGCCTCGCCGAGCGCGGGCAGCCCGCTATGGCCGGCAGGATTGGGCGAGAACCAGGCGCCGGAGACGTCGATGACGGCGTCGGCCTGCAGCGCCGCCTCGCCCTTGCCGTTGTGGGCGCGGATCTCGAACGGCGCATCGGCGCGTCCCTTCGACCTGGCCTTGTCGAAGCCGGCGCGGCCGATCGCGGTGACGCGATGCGAGGTTCTGATGACGTCGCGCAGCGCGGTGCGCGTTGCAAGCGGCGCGAGATAGGATTCGATCAGCTCGCGCCCTGTCGGATAGGCCTCGGGCTCGGGCGAAGTCCATCCCGTCGCCGCCAGCAGCCGCGCCGCCGCGCTGTCGATGTTGTACTTCCACGGCGAGAACAGCTGGACGTGCTGCCACTGCCGCACCGCATGCGCGGCTTCTGGACCTGCTTCCAGCACGACCGGGGTCAGGCCGCGCGCCAGCGCGTGGGCGGCGGCCGCCAGCCCGACCGGGCCGGCGCCGATGATCGCAACCGTCTTGGCATCCATCACGCTATTCCTCCCATATTTCTAGAATCATCGAATTATTTGTCAAATGATCAGGCGGCCGGCCTCTCGGTGCCGCAGCCTTGCTCCTCAGCGCAACACTCGGAGACGAGGAAGCCGAGCAGGGAGCGCATCACGTCGTATTCGGCGTGACAGACCAGCGTGGTGCCCTCGCGCTGCTGCGAGATCAGCCCGACAGCGACCAGCGTCTTGACGTGGTGCGACAGCGTCGAGGCCGGGATCTTCAGCCGCTCCTGCAATCGGCCGACCGGCATCCCGGCATGCCCGGCGCGCACCAGCGCGCGGTAGATCTTCAGGCGCGTGGTGTTGCCGAGGGCTTCCAGGCGGGCAGCGGCGTCATCGAGCTTCATGACAAGCAGGATGGGGCAGGCGGCGTGCCGAAGTCAAACGATATTTCTAGAATATTGGAAATAATGCGCCGCGGTGCATCGCCGGCGGGAGGCGCGTCCGGCGCGCTATCGCAGCCGGTAGCCGGCATGGCAGCCCACGCAGGCCGCCATCGTCTCGCCGAGCGCCTTCAGCGCCGGCTTGAGGTCGCCGGTCACGCCCGCATTCTGCGCTTCGATGGCGAAGCGGCTCGCCGCCTTGTGCATGGTGGTGCCGGCCTCCTGCATGCCCTGGGGCATGAACCCGGCCACCTCGGCGGCGCCGTGCAGCCGCAGCGAGCTCATGCCGAGGCGCTGCTCGGCGATCTGGCCGGCCTTGTTCGGCTCGCCCGCCGCGAGCGCGTCGTTGATCTGCTGCAGCGCCAGCAGATGGTCGCGCATGTTGGCAAGCGTATGCTCGGCGAGGTCGGGCGGAAACGCCACCCGCTCGCGCGGGTCTGCCGGAAGCATCCCGTGGCTGCCATGGTCGTGATGGCCGTGGTGCTGCGCCGTCGCGATGCCGGCGGATGCGACGAGGGCCAGCGTAACGGCGGCGAGACGCAGGCGCATGAGGACCTCCATTGAGCGAACGCGGTGACGTCTTCCCTAGACCGCGCAGCCGGACGGCGCATATGATCCAGATCATATGCCGAGGATTGACCATCTCCCGCCCGAGGGCACGCGCCCGCCGCTCGACTGGCGCGCTCTTGCACGGCTGTCGCCGTTGCTCGCCGCGCTGCCCGCGGCCGCGCGGTTGCGGACCCGGCGCATCCAGGTGCCGCGCCAGGGCACGGTGTTCTGTCGGGGTGATCGGCCGCGGGCGATGTTCTTCGTGCTGACCGGCGAGGTGAGGCTGGTGCGCCGCTCGCGCGCCGGCGACGACATCGTCCTGCAGCGGGCCCGCCGCGGCTTTCTCGCAGAGGCCAGCCTCGACCAGTCGACGTATCATTGCGACGCCGTCGCGGCGCAGGATTCAGCGCTGCTCGCGATCGACCGCAAGGCCTTCGCCGAGGCGCTGCGCCGTCCCGAGATCGGGGACCGATGGTGCGATCATCTCGCCCGCGAGTTGCGCAAGGTCCGGGCGCAGTCGGAGCGGCTCAGCCTGAAGACGGCGCGCGAGCGGATCGTGCATTTCATCGAGACCGAAGGGGAGGGCGGCGAGGTCGAGCTCGGCCGGTCGAAGAAGGACTGGGCCGGCGAGCTCGGCGTCACCCATGAAGCGCTCTATCGCGCGCTGGCGCGCATGGAGCAGCACGGCGAACTCATCGTCGACGGCACCCGCCTGCGCTTGCGATGAGCCTTCCAGTCTGCGGAGCCTCTCGCTCCGTCGTGCATTCCTGGTGCGGCCGGCCTTGACGTTTGCTGGTTATATCGATAATTCTGGATATATGGAAAACGAACAAGCCGTTCTGGCCTTGGCGGCGCTGGCGCAGCCGACGCGCCTGCAGGCCTTCCGCACGCTGGTGCAGCACGAGCCCGACGGGCTGCCGGCGGGCGAGCTCGCGCGTCTGCTGGAGGTGCCGCAGAACACGCTGTCGGCACATCTATCCGTGCTCGCCCGCGCCGGCCTCGTCAGCTCGATCAGGCACAGCCGCTCGATCGTCTACCGGGCCGATCTCACGCAGTTTCGCGAGGTCGCGCTGTTTCTGCTGCAGGACTGCTGCGGCGGCCGGCCGGAGGTCTGCGCGCCGGTCATCGCAAGTCTCACCCCCTGCTGTCCGCCGAAGCGCAAGGAGAAGAGCCGTGTCTGACCGCATCTACAATGTATTGTTCCTCTGCACCGGAAATTCGGCGCGCTCGGTGCTCGCCGAGTCGATCCTGCGCAAGGACGGCGCCGGCCGTTTCCGCGCCTTCTCCGCCGGCAGCACGCCGAAGGGCGCGGTGCATCCGTTGGCACTCGAGACGCTCGCGCGCATGGACTATCCGACCGACGATCTGCGCTCGAAGAGCTGGAGCGAGTTCGCCGCCGCCGGCGCGCCGGCGATGGATTTCGTCTTCACGGTCTGCGACAACGCCGCCGGCGAGGCGTGCCCGATCTGGCCGGGGCAGCCGATGACCGCGCATTGGGGCATCGAGGATCCGGCGGCGGGCGCAGGCACGGAGCTGGAGAAGCTCGCGGCGTTCACGACCGCCTTCCGCTATCTGAAGAACCGGATCGACGCCTTCATCAATCTGCCGCTCGGCCGCATCGATTCGATGTCGCTCGGCACGCGGCTGCGCGAGATCGGGACGGGCGAGGGCGCAACGTCGTTCCGCTCCGACGTGGCCTGATCCGATGACGATCTTCGAGCGCTATCTGACGGTCTGGGTCCTGCTCTGCATCGTCGTCGGTATCGGTCTCGGCCATCTGATGCCGGGGCTGTTCGCGGCTGTCGCGTCGGCGGAGGTGGCGCGGGTCAATCTGCCGGTCGCGGCCCTGATCTGGCTGATGATCATCCCGATGCTGCTGAAGATCGATTTCGCCGCGCTCGGCAACGTGAAGGAGCATTGGCGGGGCATCGGCGTCACCCTGATCGTCAATTGGGCGATCAAGCCGTTTTCGATGGCTCTGCTCGGCAGCATCTTCATCGGCCACGTGTTCGCGCCGATGCTTCCCGCAGGCCAGTTGTCGTCCTACGTGGCGGGTCTGATCCTGCTGGCGGCGGCGCCGTGCACGGCGATGGTATTCGTCTGGTCGAATCTGTGCGACGGCGAGCCGCACTACACGCTGAGCCAGGTCGCGCTCAACGACGTCATCATGGTGTTCCTGTTCGCGCCGCTGGTGGGCCTGCTGCTCGGCGTCGCCTCGATCTCGGTGCCCTGGACCACCCTGCTGCTGTCGGTGCTGCTCTATATCGTCGTGCCGGTCATCGTCTCGCAACTCTGGCGTCGGGCATTGCTGCGTAGCACGGACGGGGCGTTGGAGCGCACCTTGCGGGTGCTGCAACCGGTCTCGCTCGTGGCGCTGCTCGGGACGCTCGTGCTGCTGTTCGGCTTCCAGGGCGAGCAGATCCTGAAGCAGCCGGTCGTCATCGCGATCCTGGCCGTGCCGATCCTGATCCAGGTCTATCTGAACGCGGGGATCGCCTATTGGCTGAGCCGCCGGCTCGGCGTGGCCTGGTGCGTCGCGGCTCCGGCCGCCTTGATCGGCGCCAGCAATTTCTTCGAGCTGGCGGTTGCCGCCGCGATCAGCCTGTTCGGGCTCGACTCGGGGGCTGCGCTCGCGACCGTCGTCGGGGTTCTCGTCGAAGTCCCCGTGATGCTCTCGGTCGTGCGCATCGTCAAGGCGACGCGTCGCTGGTACGAAGCGGGCCTGCCGGCCTAGCCTTGGTCCGTGCCTTGGTCAGAAGCCGGTTCGCCTCACCGCCGCGGCTCGTCCTGATCGTCGTCGTCGCCTTCGCGGTCCCGGCGCGCGGGCTCGTAGCTCAGCAGCTGGCTGTCGGCCCGCGCATGCAGCGCCGCGAGATGCGCATAGGCCGCCAGGGTGCCGACATCGGCACGGGCCACCGGCACCAGCGTGGGTGCCGTCTCCCGGCCGGCTTGTGACATCCCCAGGAGGCCGCCCAGCCCCGCCAGCACGGCTGCCAATGTCATCGTCTTACGCATTCTCGTCTCCGAACTCACCGCGCCCCCGGCTCGCTCCGTCCGGGCGGGATCATGTCGCAACGAGGCTGACGGCATCCTGTCAGGTTGAGTCAGCGAGACGTCAGCTTGTCTCGGGCAGGATGCCGATCCCTTGCGAGTTTCCACCCGCGCATCGGCCTGAGCGCAATTCCGACATCGGAAGTTCAAACTAAAATCCGCACCAGCTCCTTAGCATCTGCGAACGCTCCGCAAGTCGACCCCCGCAATTCGAACCCAGTGGCGCGCGCGCAACGAATGACGACGAGCTTTGAAGATCAGAGCGTCAGGCCCCGGGAAGATCATGCATTTGCCTCAAATCGGACGGTTCATGCGCATCACGGCATTTGCGATGCTGATCTCGACGGCGGCGTCCGCGGCGACGGTGGCGCGCGAGGACGATCGCGAGCGCCGTGATGCCGTGCGTCGCGCGGTGGAGGCGGGCGACGTCCTGCCGCTGTCGCAGATCCTGCCGAGATTGCGCGGCCGGATCGCCGGCGACGTGATGGGAATCGATGTCGACCGCCAGCGTGGCCGCTGGCGGTATGAGTTTCGGGTGATCGGCCGTGATGGCCGCGTGCGCGAGGTCTATGTCGATGCGCGCAGCGGCGAGATCGAGCGGATCGAGGAAAAATAGATGCGTGTGCTGCTGGTCGAGGACGATCCGCGGCTGTCGTCCGACCTGGCGCGGACGCTGCAGGCGGCGGGCTATCTGGTCGAAACGTCCGACAACGGCGAGCAGGCCTGGTTTCTCGGCGACACGGAGGATTATGGCGCCGTGATCCTCGATCTCGGCCTCCCCGGCATGGACGGCCTGTCGGTGCTGAAGCGCTGGCGCGGCGCGGCGCGGCATATGCCGGTGCTGATCCTGACGGCGCGCGCGAGCTGGGCCGAGCGGGTCGACGGCATCGATGCCGGCGCCGACGATTATCTGCCGAAGCCGTTTCGCAACGAGGAGCTGCTGGCGCGGCTGCGCGCGATCATCAGGCGCTCCGCCGGCCATGCCGCTCCGGTGCTTTCGTCGGGCGACCTGATGCTCGACGAGCGCCAGATGAAGGTCAGCCTGTCCGGCGTGCCGGTGACGCTGTCGCAGCTCGAATACCGGCTGATCGCCTATCTGCTGCGGCAGAGCGGCCGCGTCGTGCCGCAGCATGAGCTGGAGGAGAACGTCTACGGTCTCGGCCACGAGCACGACTCCAACGCGCTCGAGGTGCTGATCCGGCGCGTGCGCAAGAAGCTCGGCGCCGACATCATCGAGACCCGCCGCGGCTTCGGCTACATGATCCCGGAGACGACGGAATGAGGCTCGGCTCGCTGCGGCTGCGACTGGTGGCGGCGGGCACCATCGCGCTGCTGGTCGCGCTCGGCGTCGCCGGCTTCGGCATGGTCGTGCTGTTCAAGCGCCACGTCGCGCGCACGCTCGCCTCCGATCTCGACATCCACCTGCGCCAATTGCTGAACGGCCTCGAGGTCGATGCGGAAGGGCGCATCGTGGTCGCGCGGCCGCCGGCCGATCCGCGCTTCGTGGTGCCGCTGTCGGGGCTGTACTGGCAGATCTCGGACGATCACGGCCAGTTGCTGCGCTCGCGCTCGCTGTGGGACACCATCCTGCCGCTGCCCATCGACGAGCCCGGACCGAGCGACGTGCATCAGCATGAGCTCGCCGGGCCGGATGGCGAACACGTGCTGGTTGCCGAGCGCGGCATCCTGATGAATCCGGAAAGCCAGATCCGCGTGCGCGCGGCCGTGGCCTACGACCTCGACGGCGCCACCAGTGCGGTGCGGACCTTCGCCAAGGATCTGTCGATCGCGCTCGCCGTGCTGGCCGTCATCCTCGCCGTCGGCACCTCGGTTCAGGTCACTCTCGGCCTGCGTCCGCTCGGCGTGCTGCGCCGTGGCGTCGCCGAGATCCGCAGCGGCCGGCGCCAGCATCTTCCCGTGGACGTGCCGACCGAGGTGGCGCCGCTGGTCGAGGAGGTCAACGCGCTGCTCGATGCGCAGAGCCGCGAGATCATGCGCTCGCGCAGCCGTGCGGCCGATCTCGCCCACGGCTTCAAGACGCCGCTCGCCGCACTCGCGGCCGACGCCGCGCGCTTGAAGGAGCTCGGCCAGATCGAGCTGGCGCGCAATGTCGAGGATGTCGCCGAGGCGATGAGCCGGCAGGTCGATCGCGAGCTGGCGCTGGCGCGGCTGCGCGGCAAGGCTCGCGGCGGGCCGGAGGCCGCAACCGAGCTGGCGCCGCTGGTGAATGCGCTGCTCGGGACGCTCGGCCGCACGCCGGCGGCCGCCCATGTCAGCTTCGATGGCGAGGTGCCTCCAAGCCTGCGCGTCGGCATGGACCGCACGGATCTCGCCGAGGTGCTCGGCAATCTCCTGGAGAACGCCGCGCGTCATGCGGCGAGCACGGTTCGCATCGTCGCCAGTGCGACCCCTCTGATCGTCACTGTCGAGGACGACGGTCCGGGCATTCCGGACGCGAAGATCGGCCGCGTGCTCGAACGCGGCGGCCGCCTCGATGAGCAGGGGCCGGGCAGCGGGCTGGGGCTCGCGATCGTGCAGGACGTGCTCGAAGCCTATGGCTGGCGGCTGCACATCGGACGTTCCCAGCTCGGCGGCGCCAGGATCACGATCGCGCCGGCCATCGTCTCGGCGCTCCGCTGGTCGCAGCCCGCGACGTCGCAGGCCACCCCGGCGCCGTCCATTCTGACAGCAGGCTGACATCCCGCGTCAGCGGCGCGACGCCCCCGGTCGGCTATTTCCTCCGGTCCTACCACCCCGCGCTCCGGCCTGCCGGCAGCGGGGGCCAATGGCCGAAGGAAGCTGATCATGCGCATTCGAAACTCCGCCAAGACGTATGGCTCCGTCGCGATCGCACTGCACTGGATCGTCGCCGTGCTGGTGCCGGCGGCCTGGATTTCAGGCCATCTCGGCGACGTGCTGCCACGTCCCGCTCATGACATGGGCCTGTTCATGCACGTCTCGCTCGGGCTGTCGATGCTCGGCTTCGCGCTGGCGCGCCTGGCCTGGCGCCTGGCCGATCCGCCGCCGGTGCCTGAAGCGACCAAATTCGGCGCGTGGACCGTTCATGTCGGCGAGATCACGCATCTGCTGATCTACGGCATCATGTTCGCCATTCCGGTGCTTGGCATCGTCACACAGTTTGCCCGCGGCTACGGCTTGCCGGTGTTCGGCCTGTTCGAGATCGCCTCACCCTGGATCGGCGACCGCGGCTTCGCCCACGACATGAAGGAGATCCACGAGGCGCTGGCCAATGGCCTGATGATCCTGATCGGCCTGCACGCAGGCGCCGCCTTGCTGCACCATTACTGGCTGCACGATCGCACCCTGCGGCGGATGGTGCCGGGACTGCGGTGATCGCGCCTGTCATCCGGGCCTGCTAGAAGGTCTCCGTCGAACACGCCATCGGAGGCCGCCATGCCGGCAACGCCGCACATCGAAAAGCACTTCACCGCGTCGGAGGTCGTCCGCGACGTCGTCATCGGCATGGCCGACGGCCTCACCGTGCCGTTCGCGCTCGCCGCCGGTCTTTCGGCGGCGGTCGCCAGGACCGACGTGATCGTCACGGCCGGCCTCGCCGAGGTCGTCGCCGGCGCGATCGCGATGGGGCTCGGCGGCTATCTCGCCGCCCGCTCCGACGCAGAGCACTACGCCGCCGAGGAGAAGCGGGAGCACGACGAGATCGAGAAGCTCCGCGGTCGCGAGGTCGAGGAGGTCGCGGCGATCTTTCGCGGCTATGGTCTCGAAGGCCAGGCCTTGACCACCGTGGTCGACGCCATCGCGTCCGATCGCAAGCGGTGGGTCGACTTCATGATGCGCTTCGAGCTCGGCCTCGAACGCCCGGATCCGAAGCGCGCGCCGGTCAGCGCGGTGACCATCGGCGGCTCCTACGTGATCGGCGGCCTGATCCCGCTGATCCCCTACATGCTGGCGGCCGACATCTCGTCGGCGCTCCGCATCTCCGTGATCGCCACTGGCATTGCGCTCTTGATCTTCGGCGCCATCAAGGGCCACTTCACCGGCGTCAACAAGATCAAGTCTGCGCTGCAGACCGCCCTCGTCGGCGGCCTCGCCGCCGGCGCCGCGTTCTGGCTGGCGCATCTGTTCGGGTGAGGTGGAGCGGGATTGCGGTCTAGGCCGTTCGGACGAAGGTCACCGGGCCGGTCATGATCCCGTCACCCGAGCTGTAGGGTGGGCAAAGAGGCGTACGCGGCAACGCCGCGTCGCATCGGGCCCACCGCGCGTTTCGAGCGGTGGCGATGGTGGTCACGCGCCGCTTTGCCAGCAGCGTCAAGATTGATGGCACGCTGAACTAACAACCTGCCGTAGGGTGGGCAAAGGCGCGCCGGGATGCGGCCTTGTCGGGCGAGCTTTCACGCGCGCCGTGCCCACCGCCTACACCCAGCGCCACCGATGGTGGGCACGCGCCGCCCTTGGCGTCGCTTTGCCCACCCTACGGCAGCGTTGTCTGTGACAAAGAGCTTTAGGCTCGCCGAGTTCGAGACTGTTGGTGCTCTGCGGATCTGGACGTCCTGACGACGGCGTTGGGTTGAGACCATGCGTCAGCCTTGAACCAGCATAGCTCACCTTTAGGCCAGAATCTGACGTTCCATCCAATTGGCCGTTGCGGGGAGTTATGGTAGTCGGTTTGGGTGAGCAAGACCCTGACCCCGACCAAAGCAAGAGACCTCGCGATCCGCCTCGCATCTGCTCGCCCTGACGAAGCGCTAAGCGTCGCAAGGGGGATAGAAGCACCTTGGTTCAGGTGTCAGGCGTTATCTCACGTCGCACGCCATTGGCCCGATGAAAGGTATAGCCGCCTCCTTGAAGAGGCGATTCTGGCAGCCGACTGTCAGGAGGATATTTTCAATCGTGTAGCCGTCTCGGCATGGCCGATCAGGGCATACCTCGAGCGCGGCAACGGGCCACCCGCCAAAGAACTTCTCACAAAGTATGTCGCTGCCTCCAGCGCCATTGAAAACATGGGGAGTCGTTCAGAGGCGCTGTTTTCCATATTTCAAGCGTCAAAGCCCTTCGACACCGGGTTATGGCGCCCTGTATTTTGGGCTTTGGTGGCAGCAGCGGAGCCTGCTCTTTCCTGGCGTCAGCTTAGAAACCTGAGGGACGCCGTCGCAATGGTTGCCTCCGATCACGATGAATTGGTGCATCAGGTATTTGAGAAGCTTTCTGAACCGAAAAATCTTTCGACCGTGAGACGCTACCTCGGCCAACATATCAAGCAGCAGCCGCGCTCCTATTTCTGAGTCATGAGCCGCCGAAGCTAGCTGCGATCGCCTGCTTTTCGTGGAGCAAGAGATGGTCACCTGACAACGCGAATACCGAAACCCGCTACGCCTGCAGATCAAGCCCGCCTGGACGTGGCCGCGCCGGCAGACCCTTTCGGATTGGTCAGCCTCATGCCATGATGTGTGATGATGCGCGCGCTTCTCCTCATGACTTCAATCATCGTGCTTGCAACCGCTCCAGCCGCGGCTCAGCGGTTCGATGGCAATGATCCGGTGTGCCTCCAGACATGGGAATGGGGCGGGTCCAGCACGGTCTCGTGCCAGTACAGGTCGTGGGAGGCGTGCAGAGCAGGAGCTGCGGGCCTTTCGGCCATGTGCTTGCTGAACCCCTATGCACAGCGCCCGCCTGAGCCAAGCCGCCGTCGGCCTCCCCGGTAGGCGCCGATTGCGGCCTGACAAGACTCCAATTTTCGACGGAGCGGCCATCGTCGGAGCCGACCAAAAGGTTCGAGATGAGCCAGGAGCGGCCACGCGTTGTTCCTCAAACTGGGGGCGTACTTGCCAAGCTCGATAGTGCCCGCTATCGTCAACTCCAACATCAAGAGTTGGGCCGACGCCCAGCGCCAACCTGCTCCCCGAGCAAGGTGGCTTTCTTCCTTTGGAAGAAGATGTGGCCGGTCCGGCAACTAAACGGGACAAGCCACCACGGCGTCATGCGCTCATCTCTTCGAAGAAGGGGACGAGAATGACTGTCGATCGAATCGAAATTGAGCTGGCCGATGCAAGGTCCCCGGACCTGATTAATCTCGTAACCGCGCTGGACGATTTCTTAAACAAGGTCTGCGGGGTGGAGAGGAATCACGGCTCTCCAATTGATCGGCTAGCGCACGACGACACGCAAATGTTTATCGCGCGGATTGCCGGACAAGCCGTTGGCTGTGCAGGGCTGCAGGTGTTCGCGGATGGTACCGGGGAGGTGAAGCGCATGTATGTCGTCACCGAGGCTCGGACAACTGGAATAGGCAGCAGGCTCCTGACGCGCGTTGTGGAAGCGGCCTTGACCGCCAAGCTGTCGGTTCTGCGGCTGGAAACCACGGAATTTCTTCCCGATGCCCAGAGGCTCTATCGGGCGAAGGGGTTCGTTCCGTGCCCAGCGTATGGCCCTTACGTTTCCAACCCGATCAATTTGTACTTCGAGAGATGGCTGACGAAATGATGGTCGAGGGCGATGTGACGACAAGGAATAGATGATCAAGTCTGCTTTTCGATCGTGTTGCACAATCGAGATCGCCTCTCAGACCAGCCTTACATGGGGTGGTTACTCCGCCATCGCTAGCATCCTACATGGTTGAGGTCGAGCATTCAGATGGCACGGAGATGCTTGTGTTATTTTTCTTGCATCGAGGAGGCACGGTTTGCTTTCGGAAAGCTCCCAAGGACAGAAGAGTTGATAGCGCGTGACGATCCTTACCTGTTGAAGAGGTTGGCGTCCTCATCGCCGCGTTGAATAAGGATGAGTAGCGATTTCTCACCAGCCGGTCACACAGTTTGGTCGTAAGGGAGTTCCGTTCGTTCCATGTCCGTTGTGGGCCAACAAGAGACGTCGCCATGAGGATGGTTGGCGGGTATCCAAAGAAAACACTTCAACAGGCGTTCTGCTTAATTCCGTTAATGATTAGTGTGTAGCAATCTGGTCAAGCTCGCAACGGGTGGGATCATCCTATGCATATTCGCCAGATTGTTTTCGCTGTCGTGCTGCTCGGCGCTTTGGTTCGGTTCGAGCATGCCCAAGCTGAAGATGGCTTCCCAGCAGCGGAGTGGGAGCGCGTCACGCCTGCAGAATTGGGTTGGTCAGAAACCGGATTGACCCAAGCGCGATCCTTTTCGGATCAGATTCATTCGAGCGCGGTTGTGATCGTTCAGCACGGCAAGGTCGTGGCCGAGTGGGGCAGTACGACGAAGCCGATGGAAGTCGCTTCAATCCGCAAGAGCATGCTCAGCGCCCTGATCGGCATCGCAGTGTCGGATCACCAGATCAACCTTGACAGCACGCTTGGCGAACTTGGCATCGACGATAACCCGCCTGGCTTGACCGGGGTCGAGAAGGGCGCGACGGTACGCGAACTCCTCGAAGCGCGTTCCGGGGTCTACCACGCGGCGCTCTATGAGACGCCGGACAATGCCAAGATGAGACCGCCGCGCGGCAGTCACCCGCCCGGCACCTTCTGGTATTACAACAATTGGGACTTCAACGCGCTTGGCACGATCTACGAGCACGCAACTGGCATCGGCCTCTTCGAGGCGCTCGACCAAAAGATCGCAAAGCCAATCGGCATGCAGGACTACCGGCCACAGGATGGCAGCTACGTCCGCGGCGAAGCGTCTATCCACCCCGCCTATGAGATCCGCATGAGCGCACGGGACTTGGCGCGTTTTGCACTTCTCTATCTTCACAAAGGCAATTGGGCCGGACACCAGATCGTGCCGCGGGAGTGGGTGGAAGAGAGCACGCGCAGCTATTCGAAAGCAGCGTTCGGGATGGGCTATGGCTATCTCTGGTGGATCGGCTTTCTGGGCGGTGACGTTGCGCCTACGGTGACTTTGCCCGAGGGCAGCTTTATGGCCCAAGGTGCCGGCGGCCAATACGCCTTAGTCGTACCCGCACTCGACCTTGTCGTGGTGCATCGTGTCGACCGCGATGCGCCGTACGTCGAACCTTCATTTCGCAACATGGCTAGGCTCTTCTGGCTCATCCTGAAGGCCGATGGCTATGATCCGGGGCCCGATGCCTCGCTCACCGCAGCAACCGGCGAAAGACCGACAGGTGAGACCCTGGCCGCAAAATTCAAGGGCAAGACGATCAGCTTCGGTCCGAAGCTCAAGAATGGTCCGTTATCCATGCGATTCGAGCCCGACGGCCGGATGACTTATCCGCACTGGGACGAGTCCTTTGGGCCTGCAACGGGGACATGGGCGGTCGCGGAGGATAAGCTCTGTATCTTGATCTCGGCTGCTAGACGTCGTTGCTACATTCCAGTGCTGAACGGTGAGCAGATTGAGTTGTTCGACCAGCTTGGCGTCATGCAAATCGCCGGGGTGGCGCTGCCTCAGTGATCTGCATGCAGCAATCGGCTCGCGACGTCGGTTCAGGGTCAAAAGCGGACGTGGCTTTGTCGCGCGCATTGGTGCTGACGTCCTGCATCCAGATCCTTCCTGAAGCACTGCGCAAATCGGAGTGCTCGGGTCGACTCCGGTCGCGGGCTCCCGCCGCTCCTTCGCCCGACCGGTGCAAGGGCAGTTGGACCGGCCACCCCGTCGAACGTGTGCGAAAAGGTGCTCGTCGTCGACTGAAAATTTCTATTTCGCGTTTCCAGAAAACGTGCTAGATCATCGCCATCCCGTGCTCCTCGAGAGGGGCGCTTCGCGATCGTCACGGAACGTTGGGCGCGGGATGCGGTGGCTGCAGGATGCCGCAGCGCGGGGTGACCCGCGCGGACGAACGGCAGCTTGCGGACGCGAAGTCGCGTGGTCCTGGCGCCCCGACGCTGGCGCCAAGTCGTCGGGCAATGATCCCGAGGGCGACGGTGGCTCACAAGCCGGACACCGGGGAGATCGCGTATAAGCGTGAAAACCATCGCGCGGGGAATGCCGGGATGTCTCGGCTGAACCTGTGGTGACTGCCGCCTGCTTTTTTTCTGCAGGCGGGCCATGGGGGCGGCCAGCTCCCGGCATTCCCTGCGCCCTCTGCCTGATCAGGGGGCAACATCGATGACATCCCTCGGGCGCATGGCGCCGCGAGGTCGGTGACGCACGTCTTCGTGGCGACACCCGGAGGGGAGGGAGCCCCGTCGCGGGAACCAATTTCCGCAGCCAAGGTTAGCTGGCATGCAGGAGACCCCCCCACATGCGCCGTCCGAAAATTCAGCCGTCCCGCAACAAGCTCGACATGGCCGATCAGGCCCAGGTCCGCGTGGTGACCAAGCGGCTGAAGATGTCGCCCGGCGAGTTGGCCGAGATGGTCGAGCGCATCGGCAACTCCATCGCGGCCATCACCAAGGAAGTCGCGCAGCAGCGGGCCGCGAAGGCTTCGGCGCCGGAAGGAGCCGTCATCGCCTCGGTGACGGTGACCGAGACCAAGGCGGAAGTCATCATGCCGGACGAGACGCCGGCGGCAACCTAGCCAGCGGCGCGGATGATCGAGACGCCCGGCAATCGGTCCGGGCATTGGACGAAGGGGGCAAAGAATGGACCAACGCACCGATCACGGTGACGCTTTGATGCAGGCGGCGTTCAACCTGCGCAAGGCCAAGATCAGCGAAGGCCGTCCGTTTCCGCTCGGCGCGACCTGGGACGGTCTCGGCGTCAATTTTGCGATCTTTTCCGCGCATGCGACCAAGGTCGAGCTGTGCCTGTTCGACGACACCGGCGAGACCGAACTCGAGCGCATCGAGCTGCCGGAATACACCGACGAGGTGTGGCACGGCTATCTGCCGACCGCCCGTCCCGGCACGGTGTACGGCTATCGCGTGCACGGACCCTACGAGCCCGACGCCGGCCACCGCTTCAATCCGAACAAGCTCGTCATCGATCCCTATGCCAAGCAGCTCGTCGGCAACCTGCGCTGGGGCCCGGAGCTGTTCGGCTACCAGCTCGATCATGCCGACAAGGATCTGTCGTTCGACGATCGTGACAGTGCGCCCCTGATGCTGAAATGCCGGGTCATCGATCCCGCCTTCACCTGGGGCACCTCACGCAAGCCGGAGATTCCGTGGGAGCGGACGATCTTCTACGAAATGCACGTCAAGGGCTTCACCAAGCTGCATCCGCTGGTGCCCGAGGCCGATCGCGGCACTTTCGCCGGCCTCGCGCATCAGGATATTCCGGCCTATCTGCGCTCCCTCGGCATCACCTCTGCCGAGTTGCTGCCGATCCATGCCTTCATCGACGACAGCTATCTGGTCGAGAAGGGCCTGCGCAACTACTGGGGCTACAATTCGATCGGCTTCTTCGCGCCGGAGCCGCGTTATCTCAAGACGCCCTTCGCGACCGAATTCAAGACCATGGTCAACCAGTTCCACGCCAACGGCATCGAGGTCATCCTCGACGTGGTCTACAACCACACCGCTGAAGGCAACGAGCTCGGGCCGACCCTGTCGTTCAAGGGCATCGACAATGCCAGCTACTACCGGCTGATGCCGGACCAGAAGCGCTACTACATCAACGACACCGGCACCGGCAACACCGTGAACCTGTCGCACCAGCGCGTGCTGCAGCTCGTCGCGGACTCGCTTCGCTATTGGGCGACGGAGATGCGGGTCGACGGCTTCCGCTTCGATCTCGCCACCATCCTGGCGCGCGAGCCCTACGGCTTCGACGAAGGCGGCAGCTTCCTCGACGCCTGCCGGCAGGATCCGGTGCTGTCCAGCGTCAAGCTGATCGCCGAGCCCTGGGACATCGGCCCGGGCGGCTATCAGGTCGGGCAGTTTCCGCCGGGTTGGGCCGAGTGGAACGACAAGTTCCGCGACACCGCGCGCGCGTTCTGGAAGGGCGACGGCGGCACGCTGGCCGATTTCGCCAAGCGCATCTCGGGCTCGGGCGACCTGTTCAACAAGCGCGGCCGAAGGCCCTGGGCGAGCGTGAACTTCATCACCGCCCATGACGGCTTCAACCTCAACGACCTCGTCTCCTACAACGAGAAGCACAACGAGGCGAATGGCGAGGACAATCGCGACGGCCATAGCAACAATCATTCCTGGAATTGCGGCGTCGAAGGGCCGACCGACGACCCCGAGATCACGGCGTTGCGCGAGCGGCAGAAGCGCAATCTCCTGGCCACGATGCTGCTGTCGCACGGCACGCCGATGCTGCTGGCTGGCGACGAGTTCGGCCATACCCAGAACGGCAGCAACAATGCCTATGCGCAGGACAACGAGACCACCTGGCTCGACTGGATGGGCATCACGCCGCAGGGCAGGGCGTTGCGCGAGTTCACGCGCAAGCTGATCGCGATGCGCAAGGCCTTCCCGATCCTCTATCGCAGCCGCTTCCTGGTCGGCTCGCACAATGAGGAGCTCGACGTCAAGGATGTGACCTGGCTCGATCCGTCCGGCGAGGAGATGACGACCGAGCAGTGGACCGACGATCATGCGCGCTGTTTCGGCATGCTGCTCGACGGCCGCGCCCAGGAGACCGGCGTCAAGCGGCGCGGCTCGGACGCGACGCTCTTGCTGGTCTACAACGCGCATTACGACGTCGTGAACTTCACGCTGCCGTCCGTGCCCGAGGGCCACAACTGGCTGGCGCTGCTCGACACCAACCAGCCGGATGCGCAGCCGCAGTCGTTTCCGTTCGGGCATGTCTACGAGGTCACGGGGCGGTCCATGCTGGCGCTCGGCCTGTCCTCGGAGCAGCAGCCAATGCGCGGCCTGCGCCACGGCCTCGGCGCGCTGCTCGACATCGCGGAGGCGCCGCTGGGGTAGGGCGGCGACACAGCCCGGCGCCGGCTTGTCGTTCGCGGGATGTCGTGCAAAAGCTGTCCGGGTGAAACGCCCGGACAGAGGTCAAGAAAAGCTCAAATGCGCACCCATTCCATCGCCGCCATTCCCGCCGACGGCATCGGCCCCGAGGTCATCTCCGAAGGCGTCCGCGTGCTCGAGGCACTCGCCAAGCGCGCGGGCGACATCAGCTTCAACGTCAAGACCTTCGACTGGGGCTCGGACTACTACAAGAAGCACGGCGTGATGATGCCGGCCGACGGCCTTACCGAACTCAAGAAATTCGATGCGATCTATTTCGGCGCGGTCGGCGCGCCCGACGTGCCCGATCACATCACGCTGTGGGGCCTGCGGCTGCCGATCTGCCAGGGTTTTGATCAGTACGCCAATGTGCGCCCGACCAAGATCCTGCCCGGCGTGGCCTCGCCCTTGCGCAATGTCGGCGTCGGCGATCTCGACTGGGTGATCGTGCGCGAGAATTCCGAGGGCGAATATGCCGGCATGGGTGGCCGCGCGCATCGC
Organism: Bradyrhizobium sp. HKCCYLS3013; assembly: GCF_051167615.1. Lineage (NCBI taxonomy): Bacteria > Pseudomonadati > Pseudomonadota > Alphaproteobacteria > Hyphomicrobiales > Nitrobacteraceae > Bradyrhizobium > Bradyrhizobium sp. HKCCYLS3013. Next base: position 212,691 of record NZ_JBNPTK010000010.1, on the reverse strand, counting down.
GGCCTGCCTGAAGAGGTCGGCACGGAGGTCGCGGTCTTCACACGCGTCGGCGTCGCCAGAATCATGCGCTACGCGTTCAAGCTGGCGCAGTCGCGGCCGCGCAAGTTCCTCACCGTCGTCACCAAGTCGAATGCGCAGCGCCACGGCATGGTGATGTGGGACGAGATCGCCGCCGAGGTGGCGCGGGAATTCCCCGACGTGACCTGGGACAAGATGCTGGTCGACGCGATGACCGTGCGCATGACCCTGCAGCCGAAGAGCCTCGACACCATCGTCGCGACCAACCTGCATGCCGACATCCTGTCCGATCTCGCCGGCGCGCTCGCCGGCAGCCTCGGCGTGGCGCCGACCGGCAACATCGATCCGGAGCGGCGCTTCCCGTCGATGTTCGAGCCGATCCACGGCTCGGCGTTCGACATCACCGGCAAGGGCATCGCCAATCCGGTGGCGACGTTCTGGACCGGCGCGCAGATGCTCGAGCATCTCGGCGAGAGGGACGCGGCCGTGCGATTGATGGCGGCCGTGGAAAAGGTGTGTGCAGCCGGCATCCTGACGCCCGACGTGGGCGGCAAGGCGACGACCAAGGAGGTGACCGACGCCGTCATCGACGCGATCCACGGCTCCAACGTCTGAGGCGTGCCACTCTCTTGCACAATTTCGGCGTGTTCCGCGTCGCGCTTGCAATGGACGCTGCGGGGCGTATATCAGCGCTTCCGCTGCGTCCGCGCATGCTAATCACATGCATGTCATGGTGACGCGAGACACGGACTTAAGTGACCTGGGCTTCAGGAGAAAGGACACATCATGCGTCGTCACCGTCGAGCCAAGATCGTCGCGACTGTCGGTCCCGCGAGCAATTCTCCGGAGATGCTGAAAGCGCTGTTCCTCGCCGGTGTAGACACATTTCGTCTCAATTTCAGTCACGGCACGCAGGCCGATCACGCCAGGGTCCATGCCGCGGTCCGCGCCCTCGAGAAGGAGGTGCAGCGGCCAATCGGCATCTTGATGGATCTGCAGGGTCCGAAGATTCGTGTCGGCACGCTGCGCGACAAGAAGATCCAGGTCGAAGCCGGCGAGACGATTCGGTTTGTCCTCAACGGCACCGAGGGCGACAAGACGTCGATTCCGTTGCCACATCCGGAGATCTTTGCGGCGGTCGCGCCCGGTCACGATCTTCTGATCGATGACGGCCGCGTGCGGGTGCGCGTCATGGGCCTCGGCGACGACTGGATCGAAGCCAAGGTGATCGTCGGCGGCGCGATCTCCAATCACAAGGGCGTCAATCTGCCGGGCACGATTCTGGAGCTGTCGCCGCTGACGGCCAAGGACCGCTCCGATCTTGCCTTTGGGCTCGACCTCGGCGTCGACTGGGTGGCGCTGTCGTTCGTGCAGAAGCCGTCCGACGTGCTGGAGGCGAGGGGCCTGATCAATGGCCGCGCCGGCATCATGTCCAAGATCGAGAAGCCGGCGGCGCTGGAGCGCATCGACGACATCATCCAGCTGTCGGACGCGATCATGGTCGCGCGCGGCGATCTCGGCGTCGAGATTCCCAACGAGGACGTGCCGGGCAAGCAGAAGGAGCTGGTGCGCGCCTGCCGGCTCGCGGTGAAGCCGGTGATCGTCGCGACGCAGATGCTGGATTCGATGGTCGCGACGCCGACGCCGACCCGCGCCGAGGTCTCCGACGTCGCGACCGCGATCTATGACGGCGCCGACGCGGTGATGCTGTCGGCGGAATCGGCCAGCGGGCAATACCCGCGCGAGGCGGTCGCGATGATGGACAGCATCATCAAGGCAACCGAGGGCCACAAGATGTACCGCTCCATCGTCGAGGCGACGCAGCCGGGCGAGGAGCAGACCGCACCGCATGCGGTGGCGACCGCCGCGGCCGACCTGGCGTCGGCGATCCACGCCAGGGCGATCGTGGCCTATACGTCGAGCGGAACTTCGGCCTCCCGCGTTGCGCGCAAGCGGCCGAGCCTGCCGATTCTGGCGATCACGCCGAACGAGGACACCTCGCGGCGCATGTGCCTGTTGTGGGGCGCGCACAGCGTGCTGTCGCAGGACGTGCAGAACTACGAGGAAATGGTCGAGCGCGCGACCTTCTTTGCCATGCAGGAGGAGTTCGCGGAAGCCGGCGACCTGCTCGTCGTCGTCGCCGGCATCCCGTTCGCGCAGGCCGGCACCACCAACAATCTGCGCGTCGTCACCATGCCGAGATAGGAGGCCGATTTTCCCTGTTCGCGCCGCCCGCCTGTCGCCTGATTGTCGCACCGCGCTGGTATCGCGGGGCAGTGACGAAGGGCGTCGCGAGTCGTCGAACGAGCGGTGTCCGGTCGCGGTCCGGCAGGACGGGTTCTGCCAGTGAGGCCGTTCGTCATCGCGGTGTCATCAGGGGCTGTTAGGTGGGCGCGCATGGGACTTGAGACTGCTGGTGAAGAAAGCCCGGCTCGGCGCTTTCGGACGTTGTTCATCTCGGACGTTCATCTCGGAGCCCGCGGCTCGCAGGCCAATCTCCTGGTCGATTTCCTGCGCCACCATGATGCCGATACGATCTATCTGGTCGGCGACATCATCGATGGCTGGGCGCTCAAATCGAGCTGGCATTGGCCGCAGTCGCATAACGACCTGGTGCAGAAGATGCTGCGCAAGGCGCGCAAGGGCGCCAAGGTCGTTTACGTCCCCGGCAATCACGACGAGTTCCTGCGCGGCTACTACGGCACGCATTTCGGCGGCATCGACGTCGTCGAGAACATCGTGCACACCGGCACCGACGGCAAACGCTATCTGGTGATCCATGGCGACATCTTCGATCTGGTCGTGCAGAACGCGCGCTGGCTCGCCCATCTCGGCGACAAGGCCTACGATTTTGCGATCCAGATGAACCGGCTGGTCAACTTCTTCCGCCGCATGTTCGGCGTGCCCTATTGGTCGCTGTCGCAATGGGCCAAGCAGAAGGTCAAGAACGCGGTGAACTATATCGGCGCGTTCGAGACGGCACTGGCCTCCGAGGCGCGCCGGCATGGCGCTGACGGCGTGATCTGCGGCCACATCCATTGCGCCGTCATCCGCGACCAGGACGGCATCCGCTACATGAATTGCGGCGACTGGGTCGAAAGCTGCACGGCGCTGGTCGAGCACGAGGACGGCCGCTTCGAGATCCTCACCTGGACCGATCCGCAGCGGCAGCCGGCGCCGGTTCCGCAGCTGGCCGCCCGCGCCGCCTGACACCGGCTCCCTTGCCTCTCGGCAATCGGGCGCGGTAAAATCGGGGCATGACAGCTCATTCCCCGATCCTGCCCGTGACCGCCGCCGACATCGATGCGGCGGCACGCGTCCTCGCGCCCGTGGCCGTGCGGACCCCGCTGCTGCCGGCTCCCGTGCTCAGCGAGCGCTTCAAAGCGAACGTTTTCGTGAAGCCGGAGGTGCTGCAGCGGACCGGCTCGTTCAAGTTCCGCGGCGCCTACAACAAGCTGGCGTCGATCCCGCAAGCAGCGCGCGGCAACGGCGTCGTCGCATTCTCCTCCGGCAATCATGCGCAGGGCGTCGCCCATGCCGCCACATTGCTGGGCATGGACGCCACGATCGTGATGCCCTCGGATGCGCCGGCGGCCAAGCGCGAGCGCACCAAGGCGTTCGGCGCCGACGTCGTGCTCTATGATCGCGACCGCGAGGACCGCGAAGCGATCGCGCGCGACATCGCTGCAAAGCGCGGCTCGACGGTGGTGCCGCCCTATGACGATCCCTTTGTCATCGCCGGGCAGGGCACCGTCGGCCGCGAGATCGCCGACGACCTTGCTGCGCTCGGCCTGTCGCCGGATCTGGTGATTGTGCCTGCTTCCGGCGGCGGGCTGCTTGCCGGCGTCTCGACCGCGGTGAAGGCGCGATATCCGCAGACGCAGATGATCGTTGCCGAGCCAAAGGGCTTCGACGACCATGCGCGCTCGCTGCGGGCCGGTCACCGCGAGGCCCACGATGCAAAGGGCCGAACCATCTGCGACGCGCTGATGGCGGCGATTCCCGGCGAGATCACCTTCGCGATCAACAGCCAACTTCTGTCGGCTGCGGTCGAGGCCTCGGATGAGGAGGTGGGGCGGGCGGTCGGCTTTGCCTTCCGGGAGCTGAAGCTCGTGGTCGAGCCCGGCGGGTCGGTCGGGCTCGCGGCATTGCTGGCCGGCCGGCTGGACGCGGCGGGCAAGACGGTGGTGATCGTGCTCTCCGGCGGCAATGTCGACGCTGAGCTCTACGCCCGGCTGATTGCCTGACGATCAAGCCTCAGCGAAAGCCGAGGCCGCCTCTTGCCGATCCTCCACCACCCATCCGCAGTCCGGACTGCGCGACGTGCGGCGCGCCCCGCGTCGGGCCGCCTTGACCCCGCGCCATCGACGGATGCGACGCGTTGATGTTCGGCTTGAACGGTCCGGAATTGCCGGGGAAGGGACGCCGGACCTCGCGGGTGTCGAATGGCCGACCAGGACTGCGCTTCAGTGGGTCGCGCTGGATTTTCGTAGTCACGGGCGGATTTGCCGGCGGCATGATCCTGTCGCGTAACCTGGTCTGAGCGATTGGCCTGGGATCAGCGACCTTGCCGGGGCCTGTGTTGTTGACGGCATCGCCTTTCGTGACGACCGTGGGCGGCAGCGGCCCGTGCGGCGGCATGGTGGTGGTCGGCAGCTTCGGCTGCGGGATCTGGGCGCCCGGATTGAACGGTCGCGCGATCGGCGCCAGTTGCGGCGGCATCATGAGGCGGCTCGGTTGGAGCACGGGGATGGGCCGAGGCTGTCCCTGCAGCCGCAGCGCGACCGGCGCATATGGACTGTCGGCATAGGATTCACGGAAGCTCCGATAGGCGGCCGGCGAATTCGCCAGTACGGCCTCGTGCCACGCCGCGGCCTGCACGAGGCCGGCGAGCAGGGCGCGGATGCGGTCGGCGAGCGGATCGCGCGGATACATCGCGATGAACTCGCGATAATATTGCGGACGGTTCTCCGACAGCACGTAGTCATAGGCCTGCCGCACGGACCGGCTGGGCAGGTCGGCCGCCATCTGGATCACCGGCGCATTCTCGGCAGGGCGCGCGGCCGCGACCAGCGTATCCCCGAAGAAGGTGAAATCGCCGGTGAGCGAAGAGCTTTCCCACGGCGTCTGCCGGCCGTCGGTGGTCTGGTTGACCTGCAGACGGATGCGCTTGAACAATTGCTCGATCGGCAGGTTCGGCTGTCGCGCGAGGTTGAGGAAGGCCTGCGCATAAGGGCTGTGCTCGCCGCGGCCGTCGAGCGCCTCCGCGCCGGGCGAGGTCGAGTATCCGAGGATGGAGCCGTTCGGCGCGTCGACGATGGCCAATCCGCGTCCGGCATCGTTGATGGCAGGGAATGGATTGTTGCGGCAGGCGTCCAGTACGACGATCCGCATGCGGCTCGGGATGGCGTCGAGCGTCGCCATCAGATCCACCAGCCGGATGGTCCCCGTCGTCAGGTCGGAGGGCGCTGAGATACGGGCATCGATCGGGATCAGATAGTTCTCCCCCGCGAGCTGAACCCCATGGCCGGCGTAGTAGACCATTGCCACGGTGTTCGGGCCGTGTGCTGCCACCCGGCTCGAAAAATCCTCCACGACCTTGAGCATCTCGTTCTGCGTCAGGTCGGTCGCCGTGATCACCTCGAAGCCGGCCGAGTTCAACAGCTTGGCAACAGCATGGGCGTCGTTGTCCGGGTTCTCCAGCGGCGGCGCGTTCTGATAGCTCGCATTGCCGATCACGAGCGCGACGCGTGGCTCGGCTCCTTGAGGGATCGCGGCGGGCGTGTTGCTCTCCCTTGCCGGTGAGGGAGCTGCCAGCGCGCGTGGTGGCGTGTGAAGGGTGTCGAGCTCACCGCCGGCGGCGAACGCCGAGTCCGGGCCGATCCAGGCCATCAGGCCCAGCAGCGCGGACATGAGCAGGGATTTCCAGGCGGACGTTACAGCGCGAAATTTCGGAACGGACACGGCGTTCTCCTCAAGCATGCGCAAAGCGAATGGCTTGAGGAGCAGGCTACGCAGATCACGCAGTGGCGTACGTGATCCGCGTCACCCATCAACGCGGCACCCTTGGTGCTCAGTGATCGAGGTTCAACAGGAGGTGGCCGAGATGCTCTCGGCCTACGAGAAGAATGCGATCTTCTCAGGCTGGGTCATGCGACGGATCGGTGCCAGCGAGTCATTGGCGGGCGCCTGTGGCCGCTGCAGAAGGCCGTTCGACAGGAGTGTCGATCCCAGCGACGGCTCGTAGGCAGGCTTGGGCATCGCGGATGCGCTGGTGCTGTGAGCCGCGGCAGCGGTCGGGCGGACCTGCTGGCTCGGCGCAACGTCGGCCTGCGGGGCCGCTGCGGGAGATTGAGCTGCGACCGCAGCCGCCACGGCGGCCAGGGTCTCGATGGTGATCGCCTCCGGAAGCGGTGGCGATACGGGCGCGCTGGGGATTGGCGCCGGGACTGGAGGCGATGCCATGCGCGGGGCCGCCGTGGGCGGGGCCGGCATCGGAGGGGCAGACATCGACGGAGCAGACACCGGCGGGGCAGACACCGGCGGGGCAGGCATCGTGGGCGCAGCCGGAGCCGGCGCCGCCGTGGCAACCGGGGCTTCTGCCGTGGTCAGCACGAGATCCGGCTCCGACGGCGCTGTCTCGCTGAAGCTCGCGACGATGTCGTCGTCGACCGAGGTCGGCTCCTCAATGTCGAAGCCGAGCGTCCTGACCCGGCTGAACTCCTCGTCGTCGATCGGGTCGAGGACACCCATCTCCGCCGCGACCAATTCCAGAATAGCTTCGTCTTCGGCTTCTGCGGCGGCGGCGTCATCCAGGGCCGCCGCGGCGTGCTGCTCGATCTCGAGCAGGGCTTCGTCCACCGACGGCTCCGTCGCAGCTTCCGGGGGCTGCACCACTGCCGCAGTTTCGGCGTCAACGATCCTGGCGTCGACTGCTGCGGCCGCCACGATCACAGCGTCAGCAGCCGAGGAGGTCTCAACCACTTCCATCGCGGCCACCGCCGCAACGAGCGGAATGGCGATCTCGAGCGCTGCCTGGGACGCCTCGCTCTGTTCCGGTGCAGGCTCCGGCTCCGAGACCACCATCTCGGCGGACGGACTTGATGCGACATCAGGCGCTGGCGAAGCGGCGGCCTCGGCCGCCGGACTGATCTCGTCGGCCGCAGGCGGAACGCTCGCTTTCTCCGCCTCGAGCTCCTTCAGCCGCGTCTTGATGATCTCGAACGCCGCAAGCAGCGCGACCTTGGGGTCGGCGCTCGCAAGCTGATCGCAGGCGGCCTCGATCGATGTCACCTGCGAATCGATCAGGTCACAGATCCGGGAATCGGCGCCGATCTCGCGCCAGCGCCAGGAAATCTCCTTGATGATTCGGATGCCCTTGCGCACCGGCGCCAGGTTCTGCTCGAGGGCCATGCGGTCGACCGCAGAGGCGGCGGCCAACGCGGCGTCTTCGACCGTGGCACGGATCGCGGCGAGCGCTTCGGGCAGCGCCTTGCTGTCCGCCTGCTCGAATTCCTGCTGCTGCTGACGCTGCGAGGCAAGAGCGTGCTCGATGCGGGCGACGGCGTCGAGCACCATGCTGGTGTCAGCATTGCGGTTGCGCTTGGCATATTCACCGAGGAACCAGCGGCCTCGGGACGTCTCCATGAAGGCGTCGCGGATCGCCTCGTAATCGGCCTCGTTCGGCTGAGCCGCACGGGCGGATATCGGCGAGAGGGCGAAGACTTCATCGACCATGGCAAACCTATCGCGCACATTGCTGCGCGTTGGCATAACGATCACCATGATATTGATCGAATCGCAATTGAATTGATGCCACTGTCCCGACAAATCTCCACCACATCGCCGGTATTGTCGCGCCGATTCGCGGACAGATTGGGGCTGTTCTATGGCGCGGTGTTCATGCTGTCGGGCACGCATCTGCCGTTCTTTCCCGTATGGCTACGGGCGATCGGGCTGGATGCCGCATGGATTGGCGTCATCATTGCGGTTCCCGCCGTAACCCGCTTCACCGTCCTGCCGCTGATCACTGCGGTCGCCGAGCGCCGGCAGGCCCTGCGCACCGCGATGGGGCTGGCCACCTTCGCAACGGCATCGGGCTTTGTGGTTCTTGCCTTCCAGCGCGAACCCTGGCTGGTATTCCTGGTCTACGTGGCGACCTGCTGCCTATGGACACCCGTTGTCCCGCTGACGGACGCCTATGCGCTTCGTGGCGTGATGAGCTATGGCCTGAACTACGGTCGCCTGCGGCTGTGGGGATCGGCGGCCTTCATCGCTGGAACGCTGCTGTGCGGCGGGCTGGCCGATCTCGCGCCGTCGTCCGAGCTGATCTGGATCATCGTCTCGGTTGCGCTGTGCGGTGCGGCAAGCAGCCTGCTGCTGCAGGCGCTGCCGCCCTTGCCGCATGGCGCCGGCCCATCGCGGGACGGCCGCAGTCTGCTGGCCAATCCGAGCTTCCTCTGCATCATCGCAGCTTCGGCGCTGATTCAGGCCAGCCATGCGGCCTACTACACGTTCTCCGCCATCGAGTGGAAGGCGCAGGGCTTCAGCGGGCTGACCATCGCTTGGCTCTGGACCATGGGCGTGCTCGCCGAGATCGTCGTGTTTGCCCTGTCGCCACGGTTCACGCTGGCGCCCGCCAGCCTGGTCATGATCGGTGCGATGGCGGCCGTGCTGCGCTGGAGCCTCACGGCGCAGGAGCCGCATGCGGCGGGGCTCGCGGCGGTCCAGATCAGCCATGGCCTCACTTTCGGGCTGACGCTGGTCGGAACCATGGGGCTGCTGGTGCGCCAGGTGCCGGCGCATCTGACCGCGCGCGGGCAGGGCTATTATGCCGCCGCCAGCGGCGTGGTCGGCTCGGCGGCGTCGGCCCTCTCGGGGCCGGTCTATGCGGCCTATGGCCCCGGCGTCTACTACGTGATGGCTGCGATGGCCGGAGCGGGCGGCGCGCTGATGTGGCTCGCGCGCCGCGGCGTCTCGCTTCAGCCCCACAACGCCTGATCGGGCGGATAGACCAGGCTGTCGTCGTAGTGCAGGCCGTGCTCGCAATCCTCGGCAAGCAGCAGCGGACCGTCCAGATCGACGAAACGGGCGAACGGCGTCAGCAGCATGGCCGGTGCCATCGACAGCGATGTCGCCACCATGCAGCCGACCATGATGTCGAAGCCGAGCGCGCGCGCGGCATCGGCCATGGCAAGCGCCTCGGTGAGTCCTCCGGTCTTATCGAGCTTGATGTTGACGGCGTCGTAGCGCCCACGCAGCGCGTCCAGCGAGCTGCGGTCGTGCACGCTCTCGTCGGCGCAGACGGCGAGCGGGCGCGCGATCCTTCCGAGCGCTTCGTCGTTGCCTGCGGGCAGCGGCTGCTCGACCAGCGTGACGCCGGCGGCGGCGCAGGCTGCGAGATTGGATTCCAGGACGGCCTCGGTCCAGGCCTCGTTGGCGTCGACGATCAGTTGTGACTGCGGCGCCGCGGCTCGCACGGCTGCAATCCGCGCCGGATCGCCGTCGCCGCCGAGCTTGATCTTGAGCAGCGGGCGGTGCGCGGCCTTGGCCGCAGCTTTGGCCATCACATCGGGGGTCCCGAGCGAAATCGTGTAGGCCGTGACGCACGGCGCCGGTGCGCGGCGTCCAAGCAGGTCCCAGATGCGCCGGCCGTTTCGTTTGGCTTCGAGGTCGAGCAGCGCGCAATCGAGCGCGTTGCGCGCCGCGCCCGGCGGCATCGCCGTCTGCAGGGCGTTGCGGTCGAGACCAGAGGCGATCGCATCGCGCATCGCGAGCAGGGCGCTCAGCGCCGCATCGGGCGTTTCGCCATAACGCGGATAGGGCACGCATTCGCCGTGGCCAACCATCGTCCCGTGTCGCAGCTCCGCGATCACTGTCACGGCTTCGGTCTTGGCGCCGCGGCTGATCGTGAAGCTGCCGGCGATCGGCCAGTGGCCGATCCGGGCGTCCAGTATTGGAAAACCGTTGGAAGTCATTTGAAAGTCTGGCGCTTTGTGAACCGGAATGAGGCGCTTGGGACTTGCGCGATGTGACCGACTATGGCTGTTGATAGTGGTCTCCGGCAAGGTGGTAGCGACGCGGTGGGATTTTTCTCGTCAAGGAGCGGACGTCCAAGGCTCCGAGGATGGCCGTCGTGAAGGGCGGCCCTGATCTGCAGCGCAGCGGGGATGGCAATGCGCTGTCGCTGCGCGCGACCGGCGCCTGGACTGCGCCCTTTGCGCCGTCGCTCGAACGGCTCGTCGCCGATGCCGAAAAGCTCGCCGGCAAGAAGATCGATGTCTCCATCGACGTCTCCCAGGTGTCCAAGCTCGACACGTTCGGCGCCTGGCTGATCGAGCGGCTGCGCCGCAGCTTCACGACCGGAACCGTCGAGGTCCGGATCGATGGGCTCTCTGCGAACTACGCCAGCCTGGTCGACGAGGTTCGCCGCGTCAGCACCGCGCCCAATGGCGACGCGACGATGGTGACCATCACCGGCATGCTCGGCCAGATCGGCCTCAGTGTCGCCGGCATCTTCGGCACGGTCGCCGCACTCATCGACATGCTCGGCGCCGTGATCGTCGCCAGCGGCCGGGTCCTCATTCATCCCCGCAGCTTCCGACTGACCTCGACCATTCATCATCTCGAGCAGGTGTGCTGGCGCGCGGTGCCGATCATCGTGCTGATCACCTTCCTGATCGGCTGCATCATCGCTCAGCAGGGCATCTTCCATTTCCGAAGGTTCGGCGCCGACATCTTCGTCGTCGACATGCTAGGCGTGCTGGTGCTGCGCGAGATCGGCGTGCTGCTTGTGGCGATCATGATCGCCGGCCGGTCGGGCAGCGCCTACACGGCCGAGCTCGGCTCGATGAAGATGCGCGAGGAGATCGACGCGCTGCGCACCATGGGCTTCGATCCGATCGAGGTCCTGATCCTGCCGCGCATGCTGGCGCTGGTGATCGCGCTGCCGATCCTGGCCTTCCTCGGCGACATCGCCGCGCTCTATGGCGGCGGGCTGGTGGCCTGGTTTTATGGCGGCGTCGATCCCGAGGCCTTCCTGCTGCGCCTGCGCGATGCGATCTCGATCGATCATTTCAAGGTCGGCCTGCTCAAGGCGCCGGTGATGGCTGCCGTGATCGGGATCGTCGCCTGCGTCGAAGGACTGGCCGTGCAGGGCAGCGCCGAGTCGCTGGGGCGCCACACCACTTCGTCGGTGGTGAAGGGCATCTTTTTCGTCATCGTGATGGACGGCGTGTTCGCGATCTTCTTCGCCGCGGTCGGGATGTGAGCTGAGATGGTGCAGCAGGTCTCCGATCCCATCATCCGCGTGCGTGACGTCACCGTGCAGTTCGGCAAGACGCGCGTGCTCGACGGGCTCGACCTCGACGTCAAGCGCGGCGAGATCCTGGGCTTCGTCGGTCCCTCTGGCGCGGGCAAGTCGGTGCTGACGCGCACCATCATCGGTCTGGTGCCGAAGCTGTCGGGCAACATCGAGGTGTTCGGCGTCGATCTCGACGCCGCCGATCGTGCCGGCCGCCGCGCCGTCGAGCGGCGCTGGGGCGTGCTGTTCCAACAGGGCGCGTTGTTCTCCTCGCTCACGGTGCGGCAGAACATCCAGTTCCCGGTCCGGGAGTATCTCAAGGTCTCGCAGCGTCTGCTCGACGAGATCATGATCGCAAAGCTCGTGATGGTCGGATTGCGGCCCGATGTTGCTGATCGTTTCCCGAGCGAGCTGTCGGGGGGCATGATCAAGCGGGTCGCGCTGGCACGCGCGCTCGCGCTCGATCCGGAACTGGTGTTCCTCGATGAGCCGACCTCGGGACTCGACCCGATCGGCGCCGGCGATTTCGACGAGCTCGTCCGGACCCTGCAGCGCACTTTGGGACTGACGGTTTTCATGGTAACCCATGATCTCGACAGCCTGTATACGGCGTGCGACCGCATCGCCGTGCTGGGCGACGGCAAGATTATCGCCGCGGGATCGATGGCCGACATGCAGGCCTCGGAACATCCGTGGCTCCGACAGTATTTCCACGGCAAGCGTGCCCGAGCCGTGATGGGGTAGCGCGACGCGCCCCAGGGACGATTTTTGTGAGCGGGAGTGGGGACTGCCGCGACAAAGTTGATGGGGTGGGTGCCGCTGTCCGGCGCCAACCGACAGTGCGCGGAAGCGGGGGCTGGATGACCGCCGTGACGTGCCAGTACCGGAGTTGGTAATGGAAACGCGGGCGAATTACGTCCTGATCGGGTCGTTCACGCTGGCAGTGATTGCCGCGGCGATCGGGTTTGTCCTCTGGTTTCAGAGCCTGCACACGACCAAGCAGCGCAGCCCGCTGCGGGTCGTGTTCGAGGGGCCGGCCGCGGGTCTGCGCAACGGCGGCAGCGTCAACTTCAATGGTATTCGGGTCGGCGAGGTCATTTCGGTCAAGCTCGACAATCCGCGCCGCGTCGTGGCGCTGGCGATGGTCGAGAACAACGCGCCGATCCGCAAGGACACCCTGGTTGGGCTCGAGTTCCAGGGCCTGACCGGCGTCGCCGCGATCTCGCTGAAGGGCGGCGAGGAGGCTGCGCCGCCGCCGCCGCTCGACGAGGATGGCGTGCCGGTGCTGCGTGCCGATCCGACCCGGCTGCAGGACGTGACCGAAGCGATCCGCGCCACCTTGCAGAACATCAACAAGGTCGTCGCCGACAACCAGGACGCCGTAAAGAACTCGATCAAGAATCTCGAGGTGTTCACCCAGTCGCTGGCCCGCAATTCCGAGCGCATCGATGGCGTCATGAGCCGGGTCGACGGCATCATGGGCAAGGCCGATACCCTGATGCTCGGTCTCAACACGCTGGCCGGCGGCAAGGATGGCGGCGAGCTGTTCCTGACGGTGAAGTCGATCCGCGAGCTCGCCGAGGATCTGGACAAGCGCTCCGGCGCGCTGATGGCCGATGGACGGCGCACGCTGTCCGACATCAGCCGCGCCGTGAACAATTTCGACCGCAATCCGACCCGGGTCCTGTTCGGGGCCAGCAACTCCAGCCCGAGCAACGCCCAGGCCTCGCAGCCGGCGCCCGCGCCCTCCGCCAGCGGACGGCGGTGAGGCCTTGGCGAATAGCGAACGGGGAATAGCGAATAGGGTGCGTGAGCTCTCCTGCCGCGCGCCGCTGGTGGCTCCTTGGTCGGTGCGTCGTCGTCTCGTCTGACGGACCGTGACGTCCGAGTCCTGGGCGACCTCGACTGCAGGATGCGCCATCCAGCGCCAGGCCTTCCTGTCCGGTTGAGCGGAAGCGGGGCGGGAACGAGCGAAGCCGGAAAAAGCGTTGCTGGACCTGCAAAAGCAAAACGGAGGCCTCGCGGCCTCCGTTTGTTTTTCGATCGTTGGTCGGCTACTCGACATTCGCCCCCTTCGTCACGCCAGCCTTCCGGCGGCGTGGGCGAGCAGGGTGTAGACCAGCCCGGTCTCCGAGGTGAGCTGGGCACGCAGCGCCTGCGGATTGCGGTCGTCGCGGGCGACCTCGTCGAGCAGTCGCTCGAACTCGGTGATGTAGCGGTCCACCGTCTGCTTGAAGGTGCGGTCGGCGCGGTACTTGCGGGCGACCTCGTCGAATGCCTTCTGGCCGGCCGGGGTGTAGAGACGCTTGGAGAACGCCTTGGTCTCGCCGCGCTGGTAGCGGTCCCACATCTCTGCCGCGAGATTGCGGTCCATCAGCCGGGCGATGTCGAGCGACAGCGACTCCAGTGGATTGCCCGACTGCTGCGCCGGACCGCGGCCACGCGGAGGCTGCGGCTGGCCGGCGGTGCTGTTGTCGGCCCGGTTGAGCAGGTCGGACAGCCAGTTGTCGCTGCGCTGATCGGCGACCGGACCCATCGGCGGCGCTTCGACCCGGCGTGGCTGCGGCGGCGGGGCCGGCGGCTGCATGCCGAGATCCGGCGGCGGCAGGTTGGCGACGCTGGTCGCAGCCGGCTCGCGCAGGCGCATGTCGGGCCGGCCGCCGACGGCTGCGGCGACGATCGGCTCTTCCTGACGGATCACGGCGGCGGGCGCGGCGACCGCGGCGGGGCGCGACGCGCTGACCACGTCGAGGCCGCGGCCATGATGGGCGACGATCCGGTTGAGCTCGGCCAGCGCCTCGATCTGGTCGACGATGACCTTGCGCATCTGCGCCGTGCTCTCGGCGGCCTCCTGCGGCATCTCCAGCACGCCGCGGCGCAGCTCGTTGCGCGTCGCCTCGAGCTCGCGATGCATCTCGGCGGTCATCTGCTTCATGCTCGACACCAGCGTGGCGAACTTCTCGGCCGACTGCTTGAACATCGCATCGGCTTCCTGCGTGCTCTGCTGGTAGATCTCCTGCATCTGCGACGTGGTGAGGCGGCGCTCCTCCTCGGCGTTGGTGCGGATGGCTTCGAACTGGCGGCTGAGCGCGGTGGAGCCGGCACCCGCCGTTTCCGCCACGACGCGGGCGATGTCGCGGGCGCGCTCCTCGGCGGCCGCCAAGGACTCGTCGAGCAGGGTGGTGAAGCGGGTCAGACGCTGGTCGAGATCGGCCGTGCGCAGATCGATGGTGGTGACCAGCGATTCCAGCGTCGTCTTGCGATCCGAGATCGAGACGGTCGCATCGCGGTTGCTCTGCTCGACGACGGCCGCCGCCTCGATCAGCGCCTTGCCATGCGCGTCGAACTGGCTGGACAGCGAGTTGAGATCCTCCAGCGCCCGCGACGTCTTGGAGTTGAACACGTTGAGCTGGTCCTCGAGCGTCTGCGTCGCGGTGCCGTTGCGCGCGGTGACGTCGTTCATTGCGGTGACGAAGTCGGCCACGCGGGTGACCAGCGCCCGCTCCAGCGAATTGAGGTTGTCGTGGGCGCCGGTCAGGACCTCCTGCAGCAGGATGTTGCCCTCGCGCAGACGTTCGAACAGGGCGACCGTGTCGGTGCGCAGGATCTTGCTCGTCTCCTGCATCTCGGTGACCGCGGCCACCGAGACCTGGCGCGACTGCTCGATCGCCGCGCGCGAGGCCTGCTCCAGCTCCTTGAGCGACTTGGTGATCGCGGTGGTCGCAAGCTCGCCCGCCGAGGTGATGGTGCGGGCGACCTCGGAGCCGTTGCCATTGACGCTCTGGGCGAAGTTCTGGCCGCGCACCTCGATCGCCTTCAGCGCGTCGGTGGTGACGCGATCGATCTCGATCGTGAGCTGGTTGGTCTTCGAGTTGAGCGCCTCGACCAGGGTGCCGCGCTTGCCGTCGAGCATCTGCGACAGCCGCTCGCTCTGCTGCTGCACATAGGTGACGATCTCGTCGGTCTTGCCGGTCATGGCCGAGCCGAACGAGTTGCCGGCGGCGAGCACCGAGCGCTCGATCTCGGTCGAGGTCGACTTGACCCGCGTGGAGACCTCGTTGGAGGCGGCGACGAGCGCGCTCT
Source organism: Bradyrhizobium sp. HKCCYLS3013 (assembly GCF_051167615.1). NCBI lineage: Bacteria > Pseudomonadati > Pseudomonadota > Alphaproteobacteria > Hyphomicrobiales > Nitrobacteraceae > Bradyrhizobium > Bradyrhizobium sp. HKCCYLS3013. The sequence goes on along the minus strand of NZ_JBNPTK010000010.1, from coordinate 197,288 downwards.
GCGCATTGAGCGCGCTGCTCTGGATCGCGTCGGTGGTGTTCGCCGCGACGGAATTGATGACGCGCTCGATCTCCGACGACATCGCCTTGAGCTGGCCCGCGGTGTCGGTGGAGGTGGCCGTCAGCAGGTTCTGCGCCTCGCGCGCGCCGCCGACGATCACCGCGACCGTCTCGGTCGTGGTCGTCGTCAGCACCGCCTGGGCTTCGCGTGCGCTGCCGACCAGGGTGGCTGCGGTGTCGGCCGACGTGGCGGTCAGCGACATCTGCGCCTGGCGCGCGCTGTTGAGGATCGAGGTCGCGGTATCGGCGCCGACGGACGACAGCGTCCGCTCGACGTCGACGGCCAGCGACTTGACGTGCTCGGTTGCTTCCGTCGACGCGGTGACGAGCTTCGACTGGACGTCGCGGGCGCTGTCGACGATCGCCGCGGCCGTGCTGGTTCCGACCGCCGCGAGCGTGCGCTCGACGTCGGCCGCCAGCGACTTGACGTGATTGGCCGCTTCGGACGAAGCGCTGATCAGCGTGTTCTGCGCTTCCCGGGCGCCGCCGGTGATCGTTTCCGCGGTGGTCGTCCCCGCGATCGACAGCGAGCGCTGGACGTCGACGGTCAGCGCCTTGACCTGTTCGGCCGCTTCGCTCGATGCCGTGAGCAGGGCATGCTGGGCATCGCGAGCGCCCGCCGTGATGGCTTCGGCGGTTTCCGTCCCGGCACTGGTCAGCGAGCGCTGCACGTCGGCTGCGAGCGACTTCACGTGGTCGGCTGCGTTGGAGGAGGCGGACACCAGCGTGTTCTGGACCTCGCGCGCACCGGCGAGGATCGAGGCTGCCGTGGCTGAGCCGGCGGCCGTCAGCGCCTGCTCGACGTCGACGGCGAGCGACTTGACGTGGGTGGCGGCGTCGGAGGAGGCGGACACCAGCGTGTTCTGGGCCTCGCGCGCACCGGCGAGGATCGAGGCTGCGGTGGTCGACCCTGCCGCCGTGAGCGTACGCTCGACGTCGGCCGACAGCGACTTGATCTGGTCGGCGGTCTCGCCGGAGGCCGCGACCAGCGCGGCCTGGGCCTCGCGCGCACTGGTCAGGACGGCCTCGGCCGCGCCGCTGCCTGCGTTCGACAGGGCACGCTCGACCTCGGCGGACGTGTTCTTCAGCTGCGAGCCGACGTCAGTCGAGACGTTGAGCAGCGACTGCTGTGCCGAGCGGGCACCGGTCTGGATCGTCTCGCTGGTGTTGACCACGAGGTTTGTGAGCGCCCGCTCCGCATCTTCCACATGCGACTTGATGCTGGCGGACAGCAGCTCGGCGCGGGTCATCAGTTCGTCGCTCGCCTGGCGGCCGCTGCTCTCGATGCGGCCGGCCACGGCCTCGACGCGCGAGCCCAAGAGGTCCTCGAACTGCGAGACGCGCTGGTCGATGTCCTTGGCGATCGAGCCGACGCGGGTCTCGATGCCCTGATGGATGTCCTGGAAGCGCGCGGTGACGGCTTCGGTCAGCTCGTAGCTGCGGCCGTCGATGATGTTCGACAGGCTGTGGATGCGCTGATCGATGGCTTCGAGCGCCTTGTCGGTGCCGTCGGTCAGCGAGGAGGTCAGAATGTTGAGGCGGGAATCGATCGACTGGATCGCCTGCGCCGAACCGTCGGTCAGCGAGGTGGTCAGAACGGTCAGCCGCGAGTCGATCGCGTGCAGAACCTGCGCCGCGCCGTCGGTCAGCGAATTCGACAGGGTGCCGAGGCGGCCCTCGATCGTCGAGGTGACCGAGGTCGCGCGGGTGTCGAAGTTCTCCTCGAGCGACTTGAGGCGGCCCTCGACGCTGTCGTCGAAGGTCTTGATCTTCGCATCGAGCGAGGTGTCGAGGGTGGTGATGCGGGCCTGCAGATTGGTCTCGAACTGGTTCAGCCGCTGATCCAGCGTCGCCGTGATCTCACCGCTGTTGGACGACAGCCGCGTATCGAACGTGTCGACATAGGACTTGAGATTGTCGGAGATTTCCTGGGTCCGCTGGCCCATGCGCTCGACGATCTCGCCGCCATAGGTCTTCACCGTGCGGTCGAACTCTGTGATGTGCCGGGTGATCAGCGCGCCCAAGGTCGAGCTGTCGCGTGCGAAGCGCTCGGCGAGCTCGGTGCCCTGGTTCTTCACCAGCTCGTCGAAGGCACTGATCTGGATCGACAGCGTGTCGTGGGTGCTCTCGGTCTGGCTGACGACCTTGGCGACCAGCGAATTGACGGTCGCATCGAGCGACTCGCTCGCCTTCTCGCCTGACGTGACGATGTGGCCGGACATGCGCTGGCTCGCCTCGTCGATCTTGGTGACGAGATCGCCGCTGCGCAGTTCGAGCTCCAGCAGGAGGGACTCGCCGGAGGCCTTGAGCTGGTCGTGGAGCTGCTCGGTGCGCACCGAAATGCCGTCGACGATGGCCGCCGTGCGCTGCTCGAACTCGCCGGTGATGCGGTCGATGCGCTCGTTGAGCATCTCGTGGACTCGGTCCGACAGGTCGGCGAACTCGTCGTGGACGTGGCCGGTCTTGAAATTGAGGCTGGTGGTGAGCCGCTCCGAGGCGTCGAGCACGGCGCGGGTGGTCTCGGCGCTGGCCTCTTCGAGCCGGTCGAGCAGATCGCCACCGCGCTCGCCGAGCGCGAGGATCATGTTGTCGCCGGCGTTGCCGAGCGCGGCCGTGATGTGGGCGCCGCGCTCTTCCAGCGCGCCGGTGATGCTCTTGGCGACCTCGTCGACCCGCGAGGCGATGGCGTCCGAGATCAGCGCGATGTCGTGGCGAAGGTCGATCTGGACGCCCGAGATGGCGCTGCGGACCTGCTCGGCCTGGCCGACGAGGTTGTCGCGCTGGTGGGCGATGTCCTGCAGCAGGGCGCGGATGCGGACCTCGTTGTCGCTGTAGGCGCGCTCGAGGGCCGCGACCTCGTTGGCGACCAGCATCTCGAGCTCGCCCGCGCGCGCGATCGCGCGCTCGACGCCGTCGCCCATCGCCGCGACCTCGCGGCGGATGGCCTGGCCGACGGTCACGATCGAATCGCTGACGGCGCCCTCCGGCTCTGAGAAGCGGATCGCCACCTGCGCCATCGACTGCGCGATCATGCGCAGCTCCTGGCCGCGCCAGGCGAGGCTCGCGAGGAAATAGAACAGCAGAACGGGTGCGAAGAACACCGCGGCGAGGCCGGCGAGCACCAGCACGCCGCCGCTCTGGCCGATCAAGGCCTGCAAGGCGGGCAGGAAGCCGATGGTCAGCAGCACGCAGCCGACGATCCAGATGCCTGCAAAGGCGGTTGCCAGCGTGTAGACGCCGCGCGACGGGCGGCCCTTCTGGATCGCCTGCAGCAACTGGCCGATGGTTTCGCGGTCGTCATTGGCCGGACGGCGCGCGGCGAGCGGCGGCGGCTCAATCTCGTCAAGGCTGCTGCGATCGATGCCCGGACGGGAGTCGAACGAATCCAGGCTCGACACGCCGTTCGGCATGACCGGCGGGGCTCCGTCAGCGTGGACCGAGCTCTGCGAGTCCGTGGGCGCGGACGAATCGCTGATGTTCAAAGCCTCCTGAATGGCGGACAGCGCAACTTCAGTCGGGTCTTTGACCTTTTTCGGAGTGTTCGCCATGTTGAGTCCGAGCCCTCGTCTTAATTTCGATCCGGCGAGCCGCGTACGAGTGCCCTCTCGCAACGCTCGAACCGGACGTCATCCCTCGCAGGCACCAGGGGTGGCAAATTCCGCCAGGTGACCCACTCCATCCGGGCATCATCCTATTGGCTGTGCCTGTTGAAAGAAATGGCCGTGGTTAAGAGATTCTTAATCATCGTTAACAGCAGCCGCCGTTAACACTTTAGAAGTTCTGCGAATTCCCGTTTCTGCCGCGATTGGGGCAGAGCCGGGCCCAAATCGCGGCAAACCCGCGGCAATTGGGCCGGTAACAATGCATTAACCATTGTCGTGCTTGGCTTACCACAGGCGCGCGCGGCGCGCCCGCCGGACCCGGATTGCCGCCATGATTCCCGACCTTTCACGGATCGAATGGATGCCCTCGCCCCCGCTGGTTCCCGACGACGGGCCGATCAGCCTGGACCTGCTGCGCCGGATGACGCTCGGCGACAGCGCGCTCGAGCGCGAGGTGCTCGCCATGTTCTCCAGCCAGGCCGTCCGCCTGCTGGAGCGGTTGCAGGTGATGCCCGAGGATGCCGCCACCGTCGCCCACACGCTGAAGGGCTCGGCCCGCGCCGTCGGCGCGCTCGACGTTGCCGACGCGGCGGAAGGGCTCGAAGCGGCGCTGCGGGCGGGCGATCCGGCCGATGCGCTGGCCTGGCTCGGCACGGCGATCGCGCAGGCCCGCGCGGCGATTTCGGAGATGCTCGGCGCGGCCTGAGCGGCCGGCGGCAGCACTAGCGCGGAGCGGAGCGGTCCGTTATAGGACAGCCCGACCTCATTTCCTGCGCAGCACGAGCACACATGGCCAAGATCACCTTTGTCGACCATACCGGCGAATCCCGAACCGTTGAGATCGAGAACGGCGCGACCGTGATGGAAGCGGCGATCCGCAATGCCATTCCCGGCATCGAGGCCGAATGTGGCGGCGCCTGCGCCTGCGCGACCTGCCACGTCTATGTCGACGAAGCCTGGCGCGAGAAGGTCGGCCCGCCGACCCCGATGGAAGAGGACATGCTCGATTTCGGCTACGATGTCCGGCCGAATTCCCGTCTTTCCTGCCAGATCAAGGTCTCCGACGAACTCGACGGCCTCGTCGTCTCCACCCCCGAGCGTCAGGCCTGACCGTTCGCCTCGCGCCCTCGTCGCCGCGCCTCCGATGATCGCCGCCAAGCCTATGCCGGCGGCGCGATCGTCACGCCGCGGCGGACCCAGGGCTTTAGCGCAGCAATGAGATTCGGCGTCAGCGGCGCCGGCTTGCGCGTCACTTCGTCGATCAGGACCATGACCGCGGTGGCCGACGCCACGCAGCGCCCGTCCGAGAATACGACCTGCTCGCAGGTCACCGACGTGCGCCCCAGCCTCACGACCCCCAGTCCCAGCTCGATTGTGCCCGGCCAGCGCAGCTCGGCCCGGAAATGCATGTCGAGCCGCACCATGATCCAGGCCAGCCCCTCTTGGCCGAGGCCGTGCCGCGGGTCCTTCATCAGGGTCACCCGGCCGGTCTCGAAATAGGTCGCGTAGACTGCGTTGTTGACGTGCTGGTTGGGGTCGAGGTCGCCGAAGCGGACATTGTCTGTGAGGCGGTAGGGAAAGTCCTCCAGGCGTGGCGCGTGGTCGCGACGGGCCGTCTCTGTCACCGATTGATCTCCATCATTCATGTCCCCTTCAAACCCGGCTAAGCCCGCCGCTGCAAGCCGCGCGAGCGAAGGGCGGCTTTTGTGCCTTCCCTGCGACCAGCCCGTTGGCTACAAATTCGGAACCGCCATCTGCCGCCATCCGTCGAGCGGCGCCTCCAACGAGAAGAGCGACATGAGCGAAGCGATCAAGACCGATGTGCTGATCATTGGCGCGGGCCCTTGCGGACTGTTTGCCGTTTTTGAACTGGGGCTGCTCGACATCAAGGCGCATCTGATCGACATCCTCGATAAGGTCGGCGGCCAATGCGCCGAGCTGTATCCGGAGAAGCCGATCTACGACATTCCCGGCGTGCCGATGGTGACGGGGCAGGGCCTCACCGATCAATTGATGGAGCAGATCAAGCCGTTCAGTCCGACCTTCCATCTCGGCGAGATGGTCGAGAAGGTCGAGAAGATCGGCGATCCCGGTTTTCGCGTCACCACCGATGCCGGCAAGGTGTTCGAGTGCAAGGTCGTGGTGATCGCCGCCGGCGGCGGCTCGTTCCAGCCCAAGCGTCCGCCGGTGCCGGGCATCGAGGCCTACGAAGGCACCTCGGTATTTTATGCCGTGCGCAAGATGGAGCAGTTCCGCGACAAGCATGTCGTCATCGTCGGCGGCGGCGATTCCGCGCTCGACTGGACGCTCAATCTGCATCCCCTTGCCAAGCGCATCACGCTCGTCCATCGCCGCGACGACTTCCGTGCCGCGCCGCACAGCGTCGAGCAGATGCGCGCGCTGGTCGCGAGCGGCAAGATGGATCTGCGCATCGGTCAGGTGACCGCGCTCGAAGGTGCGAACGGTCAGCTTTCCGCGGCCACCATCAAGGGCAACGACAATGCGGTCGAGACCGTGCCGTGCGAGATGATGCTGCCGTTCTTCGGCCTGACGATGAAGCTCGGCCCGGTCGCCGAGTGGGGCCTCGCGCTCGAGCACAATCTCATTCCGGTCGAGACGTCGGCGTTCGAGACCTCGGTGCCCGGCATCTTCGCGATCGGCGACATCAATACCTATCCCGGCAAGATCAAGCTGATCCTGTGCGGCTTCCACGAGGGCGCGCTGATGGCGCAGAAGGCGCACCGCTACGTGTATCCGGAGAAGCGGCTGGTGTTCCAGTACACGACGTCGTCGTCGAGCCTGCAGAAGAAGCTCGGCGTCAACTAATTCGTTCGCACAGTGGAACCCGGCACCGCCGGACCAACTCAAATGTGAAGAAATGTTTCCTGCGCGTGCCGGTTTCACCGGCGCGCCAGACCTGTTATGGGCTGGAACGATGCTCGAAACGGCCGTACTGTGCGGCCATTCATTTTGTGACTTGGTCAAGGTGAGATGATGATGCGCAATGCGTTTCCCCGACTTCGGCTGGTGCCTGGTGTGACGAAGCTCGCGATCGGCGCGCTCGTTGTTGCCGGTGCTCTGCTGACGCGGCCTGCGCTCGCGGCTGAGCCGACCGCGGCCGGTCTGTGGCAGAAGGTGGAGGATGGCAGGCCCGTCGGCTGGTTTCTCTTCATCGACCACGACGGCGTGTTCGAGGGCGTGATCGCCAAGACGTTTCCGCGTCCCGGCGACAATCCGAACGAGGTCTGTTCGAAGTGCAGCGATGACCGCAAGAATGCGCCGGTGCTCGGCATCTCCTTCGTGCGTGACATGAAGCGCGAGGGGCTGAAATACGAAGGCGGCAACGTGCTCAACCCGCGCGACGGCAACATCTGGAAGGCCAACATGCGGGTCACTCCGGATGGGCAGTCGCTGATCCTGCACGGCTATCTCGGCATCTCGCTGTTCGGCAAGGACGAGACCTGGACCCGCCTGCCGGACAGCAACATGGCGCAGATCGATCCGGCGATCCTCGCCAAATATCTGCCCTCGCAAGCGACGACGGCAACAGGCCCTGCCACCAAGCAGGCGCCGCCGATGATGAAGAAGCCGGCTGCAATCAAGTAGACGGCTTCCGAACTACGACCGTCGCTCCGGGCCGACAAGGGAGCGCGATCTCGGACACCGCGTCGGCGAAGAGCTTGATCCAGATCAAGCGCGTGGTCGACGACAAGGTCTCCATGATCATCCGAGCGTTGCTTGCCGGTGGTTGTGCGGGCCATTGGCCGCAGCGGTCGGAATTCGACGAGGGAGCGATGCTGATGCTGCGTTGGATAATCGCGGGGAGCGCGGCCATCTCCATGATCCCGATCGCCGCTGCTCAAACCCATGATTCCAATTATCCTGTCTGCCTACAAAAGTGGGAATGGGGTGGTAGCACCTCTTTCGAATGCACCTATACATCCTGGGATCAGTGTCGAAGGGCAGGCTGGGGTCTCGCGGCCATGTGCGTGAACAACCCATATTGGGCACAACGACAATCAGGATCGCTTGGCGGTGGTCGCCGCCGACTTGCGCGCTGAGCGTTGGGACGTCGAGGGGGCGGCCCAGCTCTCCGTCCGCTCCCAACTCACCATGAGGCTCAGAGATCTCGCTGCCACACGGCCATTGTCCCTGAGCGCCCGCTCACGGAGGGCCTCCCGAAAGACGCTGTGCGGAGCGGAGCGCTTCAGGCCGTTCTTCCTCTGCGATCTCTGCCCGAATGGCCGACTACTGCCTCACCACGCCCGCGGGCGGCAGCGGCTGGCTGGTGACGTTGGGCTCGGCCGCATCGAGGTTGAGCACTTGCGCCGCAGCCGGAAAGGCGGCGTCGGCCATCGCGGCATGGCCCTCCGCCGTCGGATGCACGGCGCCGCCATAGACCGCGGACAGCACGCCCCAGCTCGCATCGTGGATGTCGGAGGGCTGCATCGCCGCCGGCAGCCCTTGCGGATAGGTCATCGCCGAGAAGTAGCTGTCGTTGGCGTCGCGGATCCAGCGCGCGCGCGGCAAATAGGGGCGATACTCGCTGGCGCCGCGGCCGCACAGCAGCGGCTCGTTGGCGGCGCTGACGATGTTCGGATCGAAGCTGGCGCCGTCGGCCGAAAAGCATTCGCGGTCGAACGGCGGATCCTGCGGCGAGCGGGCGCAGAAGCCGTGATCGGCAAACGCGGCCTGATGCGCATCGACGAAGGTCATGCGGTCGGCCTGCGGGTCGCGGCACAGGACTCCCGCGGTGCATTGCGCCAGCCCGCGCAGTGACGGCAGGAACTCGTTCTCGACGAAGCCCGCGACCTTGGCGAGCCGCTGCGGATTGGCATTGAACGAGGGGTGGACCTCGAAGCCGGCCGGACCACCCGGGCAGGGCGTGCCCGGGCCGCTCAGCGCCGGGTTGCCGTAGGATGTGTAGATGACGTGCGAGAGGTCGCCGACCAGCGGCTTCAGCGCCTCGCGCAGCTTGGCAAAACCCTGCGGCAGGTCGCGCGCCAGCTCGCTGCGCGATTCCTCGACCGAGCCGATCACGCCGGAGCGCTTGAACAGCGTGCGCTCGGTGGGCGTATCGACGATGACGTCGGCGACGAGGCCGGAGAAGTTGATGTCGTTGGCGCCGATCGACAGCAGAATCAGATCGAGCTTGCGGTCCGGCTGGCGGCGCTTGGCCGCGGTCAGCGCCTCGCGCAGCTCGCCGAGCTGGCCGTTGACGCCGCCGGCGCAAGTGGCCGCAGAGCGGCCCGGCGTGCATTCGCGCGCGCGCTGACTGCCGAACAGGCCGTCGGCGATGGTAGCGCCGGTGCAGGCAAGCGGCAGGTAGGTGACCGCGACATGCGGATAGCGCACGGCGAGCGCCAGCGCCGTCCGTGTCTGGTAGCTGTAGAGCGAGCGGTGGCAGGCGGCGTTGAGCCAGACCGCGCTGTGCTTCTGCCAGTTCTGCAGCGTGTCCGGCGCCTCGCAGGCGCGGCCGCCTTTGAAGCCGGCGCGGCTCGGCCGATAATATTGCGCGGTCGGACCGCCGAGATAGGAGCGGAAGCAGAAGCCTTCGTCGGCGAGCGCGATCGGGCGGTCCGGATTGCCCTCGCCGGAGGCGATGCTGTCGCCGAGGCCGGCGATCAGGACGTCGCGGACCTGGATTCCGGTCGAGACCTGCAGCGTCCCTTCCGGGCTGGCGACATCGACGGATGCCACGGTCTGCCGGCCGTAGCGGACGCGCAGGTTGACCGGCTCGGCGCAGTCGAATGTCGAGGTCTGCGGCCCGTCGCCGTCGTCGAACGACCACGCGCAGGTGGCGCCGACCGGAACCGGGCCGGTCAGGCGCACGGTGACCGGGTGGTCGATCGGCGTGAGATAGCTTTCCTTGACGTTGTCGCGCGTGCATGGCTCGTTGATGCGACCGGCGAGGTCGATGCAGAGCCGGTTGACGACGTTGCGGGCCCAGCCGCGGCCGTCGCTCTGCACCGCCAACGCCTGCTCGGCGGCGAGGATGGAGCGGTCGCGCGTGCTCTCGGTATGCAGCAGGAAGTCGCGCTCCTCCCGGAAGAGACGGAAGCGGTTGCGCACCTCCCAGCTGATCTGCAGCGGCGGCGCCGTGCCGAACTGCGCGGCGGCCTCGGTGGCGGCGAGAGGGGCAAGCAGGCCGGCCAGGACGCAGGCGGCGAGCAACGGACGATGGGGCATTCGGGTCATGCGCAAGGATTCACGTCAGCGATGGGGCGGAAATAAGAGGATCGCACGCGACTTCAACCGGCCGAGGGGCGAGCCGCTGCGTCGTCCGCGAGAGAATTGATGCTCAGCGCTGGGAGTGCCGCTTGATGCGCTGGGGAACCGCAGCGTGCGCCGTGGTCGCGGCGCGCTTGGCGGCGATCTCGTCCGACACCGCGCCCTGCAGCCGGCGCCGCTCCTGCCACGGCTTGACCACATTCAGCCAGAGTTCCCTGATGCCCATGATGGAGATCGCCGTCGCGAACGGGATCACGAAATACAGCACGCGGAAAACGAGCAGGGTGGCCAGCAACTGCTCGCGGCCGAACTGCGGCAGCGCCACCAGCATCGCGGCATCGAACACGCCGATGCTGCCGGGGGCATGGCTGGCAAAGCCGAGCAGGGTAGCGAGGATGAACACCACCGACAGCGACAGGAAATCGATCGGCGGAGCGGCGGGGACGAGGAGGTACATCGCCAGCGCGCAGAAGCCGAGGTCGACCACTCCGATCAGGATCTGCACGAGCGTGAGCTGCGCCGAGGGCAGCACCACCTTCCAACCATTCTGGCCGAGCTGGCGCCGGTTCTTGCCGGCGGTCAGCCATCCGAGATAGGCGAAGATCGCCCCGAGGATGCCGATCGCGATCAACTGGTTCACCGCCGGGGGCAACTGGTCCATCGCGGTGGCGGCGGCCGGATGCAAGGTCATGCCGATACCGAGCACGAACAGATTGCCGAGCCAGAAGGTCAGGCCCGATAGGAAGCAGATCTTGGCGACGTCGATCGCTGACAGGCCGTAGTCGGAGTAGATCCGGAACCGGATGGCGCCGCCGGTGAACACGGTGGCGCCGATGTTGTGGCCGATCGAATAGCTGGTGAAGGCGCTCATCGCCGCGATGCGATAGGGCACGTGTTTCTTGCCAATCGTTCGCAGCGCAAAATAGTCATAGAAGGTCAGCGTGCAGAACGCGCCGACCACACACAAGGCCGCGAGCGCGATGTGACCGGGCGGGATTTCGGTGAGCGCGGTCAGGATGACGCCGGCGTCGACGCCCTTCAGCGTGCGCACGAGCGTCGTGATCGCGAAGGCGATGATCGCAAGGCTCGCTGCAATCCCCAGCCGCTTCCAGCCGATCCATTTCTTGAAGCCACGCCCAAGCGTGGTCAGCAGGCGCTGCATTCATCCTCCCGGCGGGGCGGTACTAGATCTTGGAAAAGAGGCGAAACCATTGATCGATGGGGCGGGCAATTCGTGACAGCCTGTTTCTTATGCTAAAATGCGCGGCTTGTGCAGTCCTTGACACAGGTCAGCTCCGACCCATGCGGCGCAGGTCTGTCACACTCCGGTCACATGGCTGGCCGCCCATCCGCCTCAGTTCGGTCCAACTGGTTACCCGCGGGGTTCACGGGCAAACCTGGTCCTCCGCGCCCGGTTCCGGACGGCAGGCTCGGTGACACAGGAACGACCGCCGCTGCCGCCGGTTAGCGCCCGCGATCACAGCGAACATGGCGACCACCGGTCGGGGGCGGGACCTGCCATGTTCCCGAACCAGGAGGACGTGAAGCAAATGGGATTGTTCACAAAGGACATCAAGACGATGAACGATCTGTTCGTTCATCAGCTGCAGGACATCTATTACGCCGAAAACCAGCTCGTCAAAGCGCTGCCCAAGATGGCGGAAAAGGCGACGGATCAGAAGCTCAAGCAGGGTTTTCTGGCCCATCTCGACGAAACCAGGACGCATGTGAAGCGGCTCGAGCAGGTGTTCGAGATGCATGGCATCGCGCCCAAGGCGGTCGACTGCCCGGCGATCGACGGCATCATCGAAGAGGCGGAGGAGGTCGCCGGCGAGGTCGCGGACAAGACCGTGCTCGACGCCGCCCTGATCAATGCCGGCCAAGCGGCCGAGCACTATGAGATCACCCGCTATGGCAGCCTGATCGCCTGGGCCAAGCAGCTCGGCCGCAGCGACTGCGCCGCCGTGCTGCAGAAGACGCTCGACGAGGAGAAGGCGACCGACATGAAGCTGACCAAGCTCGCCGAGACCAGCGTCAACCTGCGCGCCGCGAGCTGACGCTCGATCGCTGATGAGGCAAAACGCCGCGCGGGTCGCCCGCGCGGCGTCGGCGTGTGCGGATCGCGCCGGTCAGGTCTTGCGCAGCGCGAAGTTGGCGCCGCAGAACGCCATCAGGGCGCCGAGGCAGAGCGCGGCGAGGCCTGCCAGTACGCCCGAGGCCGACGGCACGGGGCTCGGACCGGAGATCGCCTGGCCGATGCCGGCCAGCATCAGGACGCCGACCACGACCAGGAAGTTGCGCATCCGCTGCGGGATCTCGCCCGACACCGCGCTGTGCATGATGTTGGCGATGAAGTAGCCCGAGGAGAACCCGACGGTGGCGATCAGCCACCATGCGATCGCCGATCCCGCCGGCATGAAGGCGCCGCTCTCGGTCTGCCACAGGCCGCCGAGATCGAGCCCGTAGCGGGCGCCGAGCATGTGCACCGCCAGCGCCAGCAGCACGCCGGCGGCCATCGCCCCGGCCAGGATCAAATGGCGCGGAAAATAGATCGTTTCGCTCATGCTCCGCTTGTAGGATAAGGCGCGCGCCACACGCAACAGGACCGATCCATTTCCGAGCGCACCACCACGGCCGGCGATGATGCGATCCGCTACGCCTACAAGGCGTCGCTGATCGGGGCGGCGCACCAGTTCGAACTGACGGAGCAGGGCCTGTCGTGGCGGTTCGCCGGCCGTACCGGCCTGTGGCCTTACGCCGAGATCGCCGCGATCCGGCTGTCCTACCGACCGGTGTCGATGCAGGCGAAGCGTTTTCGGGCCGACGTCACCCATCGCGACGGCCGCCGCCTCGGCATCATCTCCGTCTCGTGGCAGACGGCTGCCCTGATGGCGCCGCAGAGCGAGGCCTATCGCGCCTTCATTCTCGGGTTGCATGCGCGGCTCGCCGTCAGCGGCAGCAACGCGCGGCTGACCGCGGGCCTCGGCCGCTTCACCTACGGCGCGGCGCTCGCCGCGATCGCGCTGATCGCCGTCGCGATGGCCGGGCTTCTGGTGCGTGCGCTCGTCATCGCCGAATGGTCGGGCGCGTTGTTCCTGATCGGCTTCGCCGCGCTGTTCGCCTGGTATGTCGGCGGCTTCATCACCCGCGACAGGCCGCGCAGCTACACGTTCGCGGACATTCCGGCCGCGCTGCTGCCGTGATCACGCAATCGCATCGCCGGTCACCGAATGTGATCGTGCAGATTTCGCGCACCATGCCAGACTGAGCGAGTCGCTTTCGGAGTGGGACGATGCAGGATCGCGCGCTGCGCAGGCCGGATGACGCCGAGATCGCCGCGATCAACGCGCGGCATTTCGCCGACACGCCGCTGCGGCCGGCCGATCTGCTGTTCGTGTTCGGCACCCGCGTCGACGAGGAGCTGCGTGCCGAGACGGCGGCGAAGCTATGGCAGCAGGGCTACTTCCGCCACACCATCGTCAGCGGCGGCATCACGCCGGGCGCGGATGTTTCGGAGTGTACGCTGATCAAGGCCGCCATGGTGAGGCGCGGCGTTCCGGCCGAGCGCATCCTCGAAGAGCATCATGCCACGAACACCGGCGAGAACGTCGTGCTCGCGCTGCCGGTGATCGACGCCGCGCTCGGCCTCGCCAATGTCGGCAGCGTGATCTGTCTCGGCAACAGCTGGACCGCGCGGCGCTACGCGATGACCCTGCAGCGGCACTGGCCCGAGGTGGAGAAGATGCTGCTGACGGTGGACGGCTTCGGCGTGCCGCGCCATCTCTGGCACACACATCCCGAATTCCGCCGCCGCGTGCTCGGCGAATGGGACAAGATCGCGCCGTACAAGGCGAAGGGCTACATTGCGGAGTGGCCGTGAGGCGCAAAGCTCGAGGCAAAGGTGCGAGCCCCTTAGGGTGGGCAAAGTCATCGGGGGGCGCGAGCCGCACGATGATGTGCCCACCGTCTCTCCATCCGCGCGAGACGGTGGGCACGGCGCCCTCAGATGGCACGGACAAGCACGCTGATCGGGCGCGCCTTTGCCGACCCTACCTCTATGACGGAGCTTCCATGAGCCGAGGTGCGAGCCGGATCGTCGCCCATTATGAGCGTCACGCATTGGCGTGGGACGCTGACCGCCGCGCGGCCGCCTGGACTGACAAGCCTCCCATCGAACGCTTCGTTACGCTCCTGCGGCCGGGCGCGAACGTGCTCGATCTCGGCTGCGGGGGTGGTGTGCCGGTCGCAGCGCACATCTCGGCGCAAGGATTTTCCGTCACCGGGGTGGACAGCTCGCCGACGATGATCGCGCTGTGTCGGACGCGAATGCCGGATCAGGAATGGGTCGTTGCCGACATGCGGTCGTGGACCGCAGGGCGGCGATTTGACGGGGTGTTGGCGTGGGACAGCTTCTTCCATCTCGGACATGATGACCAGCGGCGCATGTTTCCGATCTTCGCGGCCTGCGCGGCTTCGGGCGGCGTGCTGCTGTTCAACGCCGGACCCGCACATGGCGAAGCCATCGGGTCCTACCGCGGCGATCCGCTCTATCATGCGTCTCTCGATCCGTCCGAGTACGCTGCGTTGCTGCGCGACAATGGATTCGAACTGATCGCACAGTCGGTCGGCGAGCCGGCCAACGGCGAGCGCAGCTTCTGGCTTGCCCGCGCCGTTCGGGCTCCGCCCGTCTGACCCAACACTTGCTCAGGGTCTTCCAACACGCGCGTGAGATTCGATGGGATCGTTTCACGCTAGCCGGATCCTTATTCACAGCCAACCGAAGCAAGATCTCGATCGAGATCACGCCGACGCATGATCGGGGGCATTCGGACAACCGCGTGGTTCATTCCGTCAGCGGACTGCGTTCACTGACCTATCTTTTTGATGCAGATCGGTTGGCCATTGGGGACAGGAGTGCAATCCCAGTCCGGACCAAATCCGGTATTCGGATTAGGATTGGGAAACCAGTAGAAGCCAGAAACGAGAAGGCAAAGCAGCGCGACGATGAATAGGATACCCAATACGTCACCAGCCCTTGGATAAGGCAGAGGCCATCTCATGACGGTGTCCTCAGTCGGCGCTTCGGTCGGGCAATATGATCGAGAAACGCCAATGCAATGGCAATGACCACGAAGTGGAAATTGGTCCACGCGCAGGATGCGTCGGACGGGCCGCGTCTTACGGCCTCACCACGAGCACCGAGCACTTGGCGTAGCGCACGACGTGGCCGGCGTTGCTGCCGAGGAAGTAGGTCCGCATCGCCGGGCGGTGCGAGGTCATTACGATCAGGTCGGCCTTGACCTTGGCTGCCTCCTCGAGGATCTCGTGATAGATGCCGCCCTGGCGCACCGTATAGCTGATGCGCTCCGCCGGGATGCCGGATTCGCGCGCCACGATCGACAGCGCTTCCTCGGCGGTCTCGCGCTGCTGCGCGTCGAAATCGGCCGGGACGTATTCGGCGAGCATCACCGGCGTCATCGGCATGACGTTGAGCAGATGCACCGTGCCGCTCCAGGTCTGTGCCAACGTGGCCGCGGTGGCGATGGCGGGCTTGGCGAGGTCGGTGTCGGCCAGATCGATCGGCACCAGAATCGAGTTGAACATCGAAGGTCCTCCTCTGTCCGCCGGGATTACGCGCCGGACCGGACCTGCCTGTCAATCGACCGAGCCATGCTTGAGCAGCTTGGGCGTGACGAATCTCAGGAGACGGCCGCGGGTGAAGCTGACGTCGCCCCAATCGTCGGTGTCGAAATCGAGCACCGCCAAACCCGCGGTCGGCATGTTGCGCATCAGCTCGTGGCGGGCCTCTGAATCGCCCCCGCCGGTCAGCGCCAGCGCGAGCTCGTGCATTCCGGGATTGTGCCCGACGAGCAGGAGCTGCTTCGGATCGTGCACTGCCGCGAGGCGGATGTGATGCAGCATCTGCATCGGCTCGGCGCCGTAGAGCCCGGGAACGGTCTCGACCTGCGGGGCCGGGACACGGTCCTTCATCGCCGCAAGCGCGAGGTCCCAGGTCTGCTGTGCCCGGACCGCGGTCGAGACCAGCACCAGCTCCGGCACCGGCGGGTGGCTGGCGATGAAATCGCCGATCATGGCGGCATCCTGGTGCCCGCGCTCGTCGAGACGGCGGTCCTGGTCGCGGCCGGTCGGCGCGTCAGTCTCGGTCTTGGCGTGGCGCAGCAGCATCAATCGGCGCATGGAATTCCGTCTCGAATCGTTCAGGCTGGGTCCGGCTGTACCACGTCTCTTTGTCGCCATTAAAAGCGTCATGACGTCCGGCGCAGGGTTCGCTAAGAAAACGCCATGAGCGAGACTTCCACAAGCGTGAACGATGACGCGGATGCCGCAGGTGCACACGGCCGCACCAGGCTGAATTTCGACCTCGACGTCGACGTCTGCGTGGTCGGGGCGGGATTGGCCGGCTTGACGGTGGCATTGTGCGCGGCCCGGCAGGGGGCGAGCGTCGCGGTGCTGGAAGGCCGCCAGGTCGGGTGGAACGCATCCGGCCACATGATCGGCACGGTGATGCCTGGGTTCGACCTGCCGCTGCCGGATCTGATCGAGCGCGTCGGGCTCGCGCATGCCCGGGCGCTATGGGCGTTGTCCTGGTCCGGTGCCGAGTTCATCCGCGCCCAGGCCACCGAGGCAGCGATGCCGGGCATCGGGCTCAGCGAGGGCGCGCTCGAAGTCTCCAATGTCGACGCCGGCGACGCCTTGATCCGCCGCCTGCAGATGCTGCACGAGGATTTCGACACCGAGGTCGAGGGCTGGCAGGTCGAGCGCGTCAGGACCGAGCTCAAGACCGACCGCTACTTCCACGGCGTCCATTACCCCAAAGCGTTCCAGCTCGACGGCCGCAGGTACGTTCACGCGCTGGCGCGGCTCGCGCACAAGGCCGGGGCGCGGATCTTCGAGGACACGCCGGTGGTCAGCATCGATGCGTCGGGCGTGCGCAAGCGCATCGTGACGCCGTCGGCGCGGATGCGGGCCTCGCACATCGTGCTGGCCGGCAACATCCATCTCGGCGCGCCGCTGCAGAAGCTGTCCGATACGCTGCTGCCGGTGTGGCGCTATGGCGGCGTCACCGCGCCGCTCGGCGAGCGCCTCGCCGAGGCGATTTCCTTCCAGGGATCGGTCAGCGATACCGACGGCATCGATCATTTCCGTATCGTCGACGGTGACCGGCTGATGTGGGCGAGCCCGGAGACGACCTGGGACGCGCGGCCCAGCGGATTTGCCGCGGCGCTGCAGCGCCGGATCCGGACGGTGTTTCCGCAGCTCGGCCGGGTCGAGATCGCCGACACCTTCGGCGGCGTCACCGGCCAGACCGTGCACGGCATGCCGCAGATCGGCCAGCTCCGCAAAGGCCTGTGGGTCGCGAGCGGCTTCGGCCGGCAGGGGCTCAACACCTCGGCGATGGCCGGACAGTTGATCGCCCAGGCGATCCTCGCCGGCGACGATCGCTGGAAGCTGTTCTCGCCGTTCGAGCTGGTCTGGGCCGGCGGCGTCAGCGGCCGGGTTGCCGGGCATGTCGTCAATCTCTGGGTCCGCGGCCGCTCCGCCGCGGCCGGGACGCTGGCGCGACACCGCGAGCGCGTGCGTGCGCAGGAGCGCATGCGCGAGATCCGGGCGGCCGAAGCGCGGCGCCGGGCGGCCGAGCGGCCCGGCTCGCGGCTGCCGCTGCGGCCGCAGCCATCCGATCTGAACCGCCATCCCGACGCCGGGGAGGGCTGACACCTCGCAAGAAAGTGAGCCGCCGCGCCCGCGCCTGACGTAACTTCGCGGGATCCCATCCGTAGATCCGGTAACCCATCGCCGTACGGAGACCGCCATGATCGACCGCCGCCTGATGTTGACCACCGCCGCCGGACTGTTCGGCTTCGCCGCCCTGCGCTGGCTCGGCGGTTCCGCGCCGGCCCGCGCCGCCGAGAAGTTCGAGGTCGAGAAAACCGAGGCCGAATGGCGCGCGCAACTGACGCCGCAGCAATACGAGATCCTACGCGAGGAGGGCACCGAGCGGCCCTGGACCAGCCCGCTGCTGAAGGAGCATCGCAAGGGTACCTTCGCCTGCGCCGGCTGCGACCTGCCGCTGTTCTCCTCCGACACCAAGTTCGACAGCGGCACCGGCTGGCCGAGCTTCTTCAAGCCGCTCGACAATGCCGTGGCGACCCGCCAGGACAAGACCTACGGCATGGTCCGCACCGAGGTGCATTGCCGCCGCTGCGGCGGCCATCTCGGCCACGTGTTCGACGATGGCCCCAAGCCGACCGGCCTGCGCTACTGCATGGACGGGCTGTCGCTCACGTTCCACCCGGCAAATCCGTCGTCGACCTGACGGGAATCTGCGCCCGGATATTCCGGCTCGTCCGTTCAAGGCTCAGATGGGGGTCTTGAGGACGCGCCGGTAGCCGTGACGAGCGGCCGCGCCGGAGCGCGATTTGGCGTGTCCGGCCCGGCAAGAACTGCCGGCTCGGCAATTGTTCACCAGTTTTGACGCTGGTTTTTTGACGTTGTTGTTTTTCAACCCGCTGATTTCACAGTATTTTCGCATCTGGCACAGCGATTGCGACAGCTCTCCACGAAACGCGGTGCGGGCCGACCTGTCACCGGCATCACAGTGGAGAGATTGGTATGGGTATCTTCGACGCGATGAATACTTCGGTGAGCGGTCTGTCCGCTCAATCATTCGCGCTGCAGAACATTTCCGGTAACATCGCGAACGCGTCGACCGTCGGCTACAAGGGCATCGGCACCAGCTTCGAAGACCTCATCCCCAACGCGACCAACCCGACGCGCCAGAATGCCGGCGGCGTCACCGCCTTCGCCAAGGCCACCATCACCACCCAGGGCACCGTCTCGACGTCCTCGGTCGCCACCAACATGGCGATCAACGGCGACGGCTTCTTCAACGTGCAGAAGGCCTCCTCGGTCGTCGACAACGTGCCGGTCTTCACTGGCGTCACCAACTACACCCGGCGCGGCGACTTCCAGCTCAACGCCAACGGCAACCTGATCAACGGCGCCGGCTATTACCTGATGGGCGTCGCGGTCGATCCGAAGACCGGCAACGCCACCGGCAACGTGCCGACCGTGCTGCAATTCGCCAACAATTTCGTGCCGGCGCAGGCGACGACCGCAATCCAGTACGCCGCCAACCTGCCGACGCAGCCGAAGACCGCCGCGAGCGGCAATGCCGCGACCGGCACCCTGGTCGCGGCCGGCGGCCTCAACTCGGCCGACCTCTCCAACGTGCCGCTGCCGGTGGGCACCAACTTCTACGCCGACTCCACCGTCACCGGCGGTACGGCGGTCAACAAGAACGCGGCGAACATCACCACGTCGACGCTGCTGTCGGGTGGTGCGGCCACCGATTCGATCACGAGCAACTTTGCCACCGGCGACACGATCACCATGACCGGCAGCGCGGGCGACGTCATCACCTTCACTTTCGTCGCCTCCGGCGCCTCGGGCACCCAGATCAATGTCGGCGACTCCGTCGGCACGCTGATGGCGAAGATCGCGGCCGTCACCGGCGTGACGCCGACCATCACTGCCGGCAAGATCACGCTGCATTCCGGCAGCGGCGAGGACTGGACCATGAGCAGCGCGTCCCCGGGTTTCACCGCGCTCGGCCTCACGTCACCGGTGGCACTGACGCGCACGGCGAGTCCCGGCACCGGCATCGTGATCGGCAATGATCTCACCAACTTCAACAACGAGACGATCTCTGGCGGCGCGGTCACGGCCTACAACTCGTCGGGCACGCCGGTGAACGTGCAGTTGCGCTGGGGCAAGGTCGACAGCGCGACGCTCGGCACCGGCCACAAGGACACCTGGAACCTGTTCTACCAGACCGACTCGAACGCGACCGGCTCGACCGTGGCGTGGCAGAACGTCGGCACCAACTTCCAGTTCGCCTCCGACGGCTCGCTGGTGTCGCCGACGACCTCCAACATCTCCATCCCCAACGTCGTGGTCGACGGCACCACGCTCGGTACCGTCAGCCTCAACATCTCCTCGGGCGCGCTGACGCAATATGCGAGCACGATCGGCTCGGCGACCATCAACCAGATCAATCAGAACGGCTTCGCCGCCGGTCAGTTGCAGTCGGTCGCCGTCAACAACAGCGGCGTCGTCACCGGCACCTTCTCCAACGGCCAGACCATCAACCTGGCGCAGGTCACGCTGTCGCATTTCAACGGCACCAATTACCTGAAGGCGCTCGACGGCGGCGCCTATGAGGCGACCGATCAGTCCGGCCAGGCCATCATCGGCGCGACCGGCAAGATCTCGGGCGGCTCGCTGGAAGGCTCGAACACCGACATCGCCGACGAGTTCACCAAGCTGATCGTGACCCAGCAGGCCTATTCGGCCAACACCAAGGTGATCACGACGGCCAATTCGATGGTGCAGGATCTTCTGAACGTGCTGCGCTGATCGCGCTGAGACGTGGCAGTTGAATTGACATAAGGCTACCGCACATGGGTTTGAGTTCTGCCCTCGCCACCGCGATGTCCGGCCTGCGTTCGACGCAGGCCGCGCTCTCGATCATCTCGTCGAACGTCGCCAACGCGAACACCCCCGGCTACGTCGCGCAGAACCCGAACCAGATCGAGGTCGCCAGCGGCGGCTTCGGCTCGACGGTGACGACGACCGGCGTCAACCGTCAGCTCGATCTGTTCGTCCAGAACCAGCTCCGCACCGAGACCTCGGGCGGGACCTATGCCAATCAGATGGCCAACATTCTGAGCCAGCTGCAGACCGTGTACGGTACGCCCGGCGGCAGCGGCACGCTCGAGACGGCGCTGAACAATTTCACCACGGCGCTGCAGTCGCTGTCGAACAATCCGAGCAACCAGTCGGCGCAATCGGTGGCGCTGTCGGCGGCGCAGGGCGTGGCGCTGCAGCTCAACGCGACCACCAAGGGCATCCAGACCCTGCGCAGCAATGTCGAGCAGGACATCGGCAATTCGGTCACGCAGGCCAACGCGGCGATCAAGCAGATTGCGACGCTCAACACGCAGCTGCAGGGCCTCGACAGCTCGGACCCGCTGGCGGCGACCCTGCAGGATCAGCGCGACAACGCGATCAACACGCTCGCCAAATATGTCGATATCCGCGTCGTGTCCGACCCGACCAACGGCACGAGCATATTCACCAATTCGGGCATCCAGCTGGTCGGCGCGGGCCTCAGCTCGGAGTTCACCTTCTCTTCGCCGGGGACGCTCGACGCCACCTCGCTCTACAACAGCGATCCGACCAAGACCGGCGTCGGCCAGCTCAACATCAAGCTGTCGAACGGCGTGTCGCTCGACGTCGTGTCGAACAATCTCCTGAACTCGGGCCAGATCGCAGCCGACCTCAAGCTGCGCGACCAGACCCTGGTGCAGGCCCAGACCCAGGTCGACCAGCTCGCGGCGACGATGGCTTCGGCACTGTCCGACAAGACCACGGCGGGCACCGCGGTGACCGGTCCGCCGGCCGGCTTTGACGTCTCGACATCAGGGCTGCTGGCGGGCAACACCATCAACCTGACCTACACGGACTCGAGCAACGTCCAGCGTCAGATCAAGGTCGTCAACGTCAACGATCCCGCTGCGCTGCCGCTGCAGAATGCGACCGGCGCCAACCCGTCCTATGTCGGCGTCGACTTCTCGCTCGGCATGGCCTCGGTGGTGTCGCAGCTCAACAGCGCGCTCGGGTCGGCGCATCTGCAGTTCTCCAATCCCTCCGGCAGCACGCTGCGGATCACCGACGACGGCACCAGCCAGGCGACCGTCAAGGCGGCCTCGGCCACCACCACGACGCAGACGCTTGCCAGCGGCAATGCGCAGCTCCCGGTGTTCACCGACGGCGGCGCGCTTTACACCGGCGCAATCACCTCGACGGGCTCGCAGATGACGGGGCTCGCCGGGCGGCTCAACGTCAACCCGGCGCTGCTCAACGATCCGACCAAGCTGTCGACCTATTCGACCTCGCCGCAGACCGCGGCCGGCGACTCGACGCGGCCGGACTTCCTGTTCGCGCAGCTCACCTCGGCGACCTTCAGCTACTCGCCGACCACCGGCCTCGGCTCGGCGGCGCAGCCGTTCCAGGGCACGGTGTCCGGCTATCTGCAGCAATTCGTCAGCCAGCAGGGCAGTGCGTCGACGCTGGCGACCCAGCTCAGCCAGGGCCAGGCCGTCGTGGTCAGCACGCTGAAGGAGAAGTTCCAGGGCACCGCGGGGGTCAACATGGACAGCGAGATGTCCAACCTGATCCAGGTCCAGAACACCTATGCGGCAAACGCCCATATCATGTCGGTCGTGCAAAGCATGATGCAGAGCCTGCTCCAGGCGTTTTAGTGAGGCGCGTGTAAGATGACGATCAGCAGTGTCAATTACGGAAGCTCTCTGCTCGGCCTGTCCGTGCGGAACATCACGAGCCAGCTCGCGGACCTTTCCACGCAGCTCTCGAGCGGCGTCAAGGCGAACAACTACGCCGGCATGGGGCCCGACGAGGGGTTCGCGATCGCGGCGCGGGCGCAGCTGTCGAACATCTCGGCGTTCACGCTGACGATGACCCACGTCAATACCGTGATCGGCGCGGTCAATACCTCGCTGCAGTCGCTGTCCAAGATTCATGACCAGGTCCAGAGTGGCGCCTCGGCAACACCGCAGAACCTGACCAGCACTGGCCAGACCACGGGACAGCTGACGGCGCTGTCCAACCTGTCGGCGATCACCGGCATTCTCAACACGCAGGTCGGCGACCGCTACATTTTCTCCGGCAGCGCCACCGACCGGCCGGCGATCGCATCGGCCGACGACATCCTGAACGGCACCACAACGCAGGCCGGGCTCAAGCAGGTCATCGCCGAGCGGCAGCAGGCGGATCTCGGGCTCAACGGTCTCGGGCGTCTCAACCTGTCGGCGTCGGCCACCATGCCGATCACGCTGGCGGAGGACGTCGCCGGCTCGCCGTTCGGCTTCAAGCTGAGCGGGGTGACGTCGTCGCTGACCAACGCCACGGTGACCGGACCGTCCGGCTCGCCCGCGGGCATCTCGGTCGATCTCACCGCCGGCAATCCGAATGCGGGCGACCAGATCAGCTTCACCTTCAAGCTGCCCGACGGCACCTCGGAATCGATCAAGCTGACGGCGTCCACCACGACGCCGGCGCCGACCAATACGTTCGCCATCGGTGCCACGCCCGCGGCCACCTCCGCCAATCTCAACGCGGCGCTCAACACGGCGCTGTCGACGCTGGCCAACACCTCGCTGACCGCCGCCTCGGCGGTCGTCGCCGGTGACAACTTCTTCAACACGGCGAGCTCCGTGTCGGGCACCGTGGTCAACAACAAGCTCGCAACACCGGCGCCGATCACCGGAGCGACGCTGCTGTCGGGCGGTGCGGGCTCCGACTCGATCGCGACCAGCTTTGCAACCGGCGACACCATCACCGTCAACGGACAGACGCTGACCTTCGTCGCCTCCGGCGCCAACGGCAACAACCAGATCAATGTCGGCGACAGCGTGCAGACGCTGCTGTCGAAAATCGATACGCTCAGCGGCACGTCGACGCCGTCGACGGTCAGCGGCGGCGTGATCACCTTGCGCACCGACGACGCCGCCAGCTTCTCGGTGTCGAGTTCGAACGCGGGTGCGTTCGGGGCGCTCGGCTTCTCCGGCACCGTGACGGCGCCGACGCCGCCGTTGCGCGTCTCCGGCTCGCCGCTGGGATCGGCGACCAGCCTCGTGAACGGTTCGGCCAACACCGTCGCCTGGTACACCGGCAACAGCGGTCCCGGCTCGGCGCGGTCGAGCGCGACCATCCGGATCGACACGGCGCAGAGCATTCAGTTCGGCGCCCAGGGCAACGAGTTTGCGATCCGCAACCTCGTGCAGCAGACCGCGGTCTATGCCGCCGTCAACACGCCGCCGGCGGGTGCGAATGCCCCGCAGCAGATCGGCGCGCTCAGCCAGCGCATCGCCGCCAACCTGACGCCGCAGCTCGGCCAGCAGGCGATCTCGGACATCCAGACCGAGTTTGCCAACGCCCAGACCACGATGAAGGACGCCACGGCGCGCCAGACCCAGGCCAAGGCGGCAATGCAGGCCATGGTCGACCAGACCGAGGGCATCTCGCAGCAGGAGGTGGCGAGCCAGATCCTGCAGCTCCAGACCAACCTCCAGGCGTCCTACCAGACGACGGCGATGCTCGCCCAGCTGACGCTGGTGAAATATCTGTAGCGCCCCCGGGGACGGCGGTTAGGTTTTCGTTAACCACGTCTCTTTAGCTTTTGTTCAGATCTGGGGCGAGAGCCTCTTTGTCTGGAGGCGGAACGTGAGTGACGGAACCGACGAGCGCATTCATCTGGTGGTCGCGACACCATGCTTCGGCGGCCAGGTGTCGAGCATCTATGCGAGCTCGATCTTCGCCCTGCAGCGCGAGTTGCGCGCCACCTCCAACGTCGGCCTCACCGTCCACATGCGCGACGGTGATGCGCTGATCACCCGGGCGAGGGCCAATCTCGTCACCCTGTTCCTCAATGATCCCACAGCAACCCATCTGCTGTTCGTCGATGCCGACATCGGCTTTACGCCCAGGCAGGTCTTCCGGCTGATCGAGTCCGGCGGCGACATGGTCGCCGGTGTCTATCCGGTCAAGAAGGTCAACTGGAGCAAGGCGCGCCGCGCCATCAACGACAACCGGATGGACGTGCCGGCGGCGTCGCTCGACTACGTGCTGGAGATTGACAATCCGGACCACGTCGCGGTGGTCAACGGCTTTACCCGCGTGCGCTATGCCGGCACCGGCTTCCTGATGATCCGCCGCCGCGTCATCGAGGCGATGATCGCGCATCCGGCCTACGCGCCGCTGCAGTTCTTCCGCGAGCATTCGCAGGATGCGCTGGCCGGCAGCCCGAACCGCTTCGCGCTGTTCGAATGCATGATCGATCCGGCGACCGGCACCTATCTCAGCGAGGATTTCGCGTTCTGCAGACGATG
Organism: Bradyrhizobium sp. HKCCYLS3013; assembly: GCF_051167615.1. Classification (NCBI taxonomy): domain Bacteria; kingdom Pseudomonadati; phylum Pseudomonadota; class Alphaproteobacteria; order Hyphomicrobiales; family Nitrobacteraceae; genus Bradyrhizobium; species Bradyrhizobium sp. HKCCYLS3013. The sequence continues at coordinate 172,406 of NZ_JBNPTK010000010.1, read as the reverse complement.
GACCGATCTCGGCGGCGAGATCTGGGCCGATCTCGACAGCCGGCTCGATCACGTCGGTCCGTCCGTCTTCCATGGCAATGTCGCCTCGCAATTCGCCTCGGCGGTGGCGGTTCCGACCGCTGCTGCGGCTGACGCAGCCTGACGATCCGTACCATGACCCCGGCGGCAACCCGGTCGCAGATCTCCCAGCCATCCCGCATCGACCGGCGCGAGCAGGGCGTCGCGGCCGGACTGCGTGATCTGTTTGCCCTGCTCGGCGATCTCCTGATCGATGGCGGCGACGCCCGCCTGGCGCTCGATCGCCCCTGGGGCCGCAACGTCTATGGCTGCGGGCCGTCGCCCGAACCCGATGTGCTGTGCTTCGCATCGAGCACGGCGTCGCCGATTTCGGAACGCGCCTACGCGCGCGTCGAGCTGGCGCGCGAGCAACTGATGCATGCGGCGATCTCGCTCGGCCTCGGCGCCGCGCTCGACCGGCGCACCGAGGAGATGCGCTGCGAACTGCGCGGACATCTCGGCCTTGCCGACGACATCGACATCGTGTTCTCGCCGTCCGGCACCGACTCGCAACTGCATGCGCTGGCGCTGGTGCGGGCGATGCTCGGCGAGAGCGTCACGAGCATCGTCGTCGGCAGCGACCAGACCGGAAGCGGCACTGCCGCGAGCGCCCGGGGACACCATTTCAGCACGCGGACGGCGAACGGCCTGGCGGTGCGGACGAACACGCCGATCGAGGGGCTCTCGGGCGACGCCGTGTCGCTGCCGCTGCTCGACGGCGCATCGATGCAGCCGCGCGGCGATATCGATGCCGAGGTGCTCGACAGCGTCGAGGCGCTGGCGCGGAAGGGCCGTAGCGTCCTGCTGCAGGTCATGGAGTCCTCCAAGCTCGGCTGGCGCGCGCCGGACATGGCCTGCCTGGACGAGGTGGCGCGGCGCTGGCCGGGGCGCGTGCAGGTCGTCGTCGATGCCTGCCAGATGCGGCTCGGCACGGCGCGGCTGCGCGCCCATCTCGATCGCGGCCATCTGGTGCTCGTCACGGGCGCGAAGTTCTTCGGCGGACCCGCCTTCAGCGGCGCCCTGCTGGTGCCCGCGGCCGCAGCGGCTGCGCTGCGCTGCGGACATCCGATCGCGCCCGGCCTGTTCGACTATGTCAATCGCAGCGATTGGCCGCTCGCCTGGACGGATCTGCGCGCGCGCACGGCGCCGCGCGCCAATATCGGCCAATGGCTGCGCTGGGAAGCCGCGCTGGCGGAGATCGCCGCATATCACGCCGTGCCCGAGCCGTTCCGCCGGATGGCGATCCGGCAGCTCGGCGAGTCCATCGAAAGCCTGCTGATGCTGTCGCCGGCGCTGCGTCCGATCGCCGCCCGCGCGCCTGCGCTGGATGGGAGCGACGACGAGTTCGGCTTTCCCACCATCTTCCCGTTCGCGCTCCAGCGTGACGGCGGCCTGCTCGGCCTCGGTGAGACGCAGGCGGTGTATCGCGCGCTCCAGCGCGATCTCCGCAGCCGCTTCACCGGGCGAGCAGCCGAGGTTGCCGCGCGCCAGTGCCTGATCGGCCAGCCGGTGCGGATCGAACGCGCGGGCGAGGCGCCGACGGCCGCGCTGCGGCTGTGCATCGGGGCGCGCCAGGTGACGGACGCATGGTGTGACGACGTCACCGCCGCCCGGGTCAATCTCGAATCCGACATCGACCGCGTCGCCGACATCGTTGCCAAAACAGAGCTGCTCGTATCGGATCTGAGCAGCCAGGATCTCAGGGACATCTGCAATGCCGACTGATTTGCTCGCGCTGGCCGACGCCACCGGCGCAGGATGTGCCGACCGGGTCGGCATGGCCAAGCTCGCCAAGGCCGCCTTCGACGGCCAGGACCTGAAACCGATGTGGGCCGCCTTGCTCGCCAAGCTGCTCGACGGCCGCGCGGAGCCGGGCGAGGGGCTCGACCTGGCGCTGATCGCGCAGCTCATCGGCGAGAAATCGTCCGGGCTTGCAATCCAGCACGACGTGCTGCAGTCGCAGCAGCTCTATCGCGTGCGCTGCAAGAGCGAGACGCCGCGCCTGCGCGTGCTCGCGCTCGCTGCGGCCACCGACATGGGCAGCAACACGCCGATCGAGTTCCTGCTCGAGGATACCGACTTCGAGCTGCTGCTGCTCTACGTCGTTCCAGGCGCGAACCTGCTGGCACCGCTGCCGGCCCATGACGTCGCCATCGTCATCGCCTCCGATTCCGAGGATTGCCAGCACGCGCTGCGCGAGATCGATGCCGTCGCGGCGCGCTGGCCGCGTCCGCTGCTCAATCCGCCGGAGCGGATCTGGCATCTCGACCGCGACAAGCTGCATGCGCTGCTGGCCTGCATCGACGGGCTCACCATTCCGGCGACCATCCCCGTCGACCGCGAGCGCCTGATCGAGATCGCCGACGAGCGCGAATTGATTGCGGATGTCGACGAGTCGCTCGCCTTTCCGGTGATCGTGCGGCCGCGTGGCTCGCATGCCGGCGTCGGACTGGAGAAGGTCGACGAGCCGCTCGAACTGTCGCTCTATCTCGACGAGCGCGACGAGCAGGAGTTCTTCGTCTCGCGCTTCGTCGACTATGCCAGCGAGGACAGCCAGTTCCGCAAGTACCGCATCGTGTTCGTCGACGGCAAGGCCTATGCCTGCCACATGGCGATCGCGCGGCGCTGGGACATCTGGTACCTCAACGCCAACATGGCCGGCAGCGAGAGCAAGCGCCTCGAAGAGGCGACCTTCATGCAGACCTTCGACATCGGCTTCGGCCGCCGTCATCGCAGTGTGCTCGATGCGATCGCCGCGCGCGTCGGTCTCGACTATTTCATCATCGATTGCGCGGAGACCAGGGACGGCGCGCTGCTGGTGTTCGAGGCCGACAATACAGCCGTCGTCCACAACATGGATTCGCCGGAGATCTTCCCCTACAAGCCGCCGCAGATGCAGAAGATCTTCGCGGCCTTCGCGGCCATGATCGAGAAGCGCGCCGCGTCTCGGGCGGAGCAGGCGGCGTGACCGCCGGGCTGCGCATCGATCCCGCGTCGCGGACGGCGGAGACGCTCGATCCGCAATATTGGGACCAGATGCGCGCGCTCGGTCATCGCATGCTCGACGACATGATCGACTATGTCGCCGATATCCGCGACCGGCCGGTGTGGCAGCCGATGTCGCCGGCGACACGGCAGAGCTTCCGCCGCGCGCTGCCGCATGCGCCGACCGATCTCGCCGAGGTCTATCGCGATTTCAGCGAGCTCGTCGTTCCCTACGCGACCGGCAACGTGCATCCCGGATTCATGGGCTGGGTGCACGGCGGCGGCACCGTGGTCGGCATGCTTGCCGAGATGCTGGCTGCCGGACTGAACGCCAATCTCGGCGGCCGCGACCATGCGCCGATCGAGATCGAGCGGCAGGTCGTCGACTGGACGCGCCAGTTGTTCGGCTTTCCGGTATGCGCCAGCGGCATCTTCGTCACCGGCACCTCGATGGCGAACCTGATGGCGGTGCTGGTGGCGCGCCGCGCCGAGCTCGGCGCGTCGGTTCGCTCGGCGGGTCTCGGTGAGGAGGGGCGGCGCTTGCGCGCCTACACGTCGAAGGCGGCGCATGGCTGCATCGCCAAGGCGATGGACATCTGCGGACTGGGCAGCGACGCGCTCGGCTGCATCGCGGTGGATGCCGCACATCGCGTCGACGTCGGCGAGCTGCGGACCGCGATCGCGCGCGATCGCGCCGCGGGCCTGCATCCGTTTCTCGTCGTCGCCTCCGCTGGCACCGTCGATATCGGCGCCATCGACGACCTCGCGGCTGTTGCCGAGCTCTGCCGTGCCGAGGGGCTCTGGTTTCACGTCGACGGCGCCTTCGGTGCGCTCGCGATGCTGTCAGCGGAGCTCGCACCGAAGCTCGCCGGCATCGAGCTGGCGGATTCGATCGCGCTGGATTTTCACAAATGGGGGCAGGTGCCCTACGATGCGGGCTTCCTGCTGGTGCGCGATGGCACCAAGCATCGTGACACCTTCGCCTCGCCGGCCGCCTATCTGCGCCGGGAAACCCGCGGTCTCGCGGCGGGCGCCGAATGGCCCTGCGATCTCGGTCCTGATCTGTCGCGCGGCTTCCGGGCGCTGAAGACCTGGTTCACGCTGAGAACGTTCGGCACGGACGCGCTCGGTGCCGTGATCGCGCGAAGCTGCGAGCTCGCGCGCCATCTGGAGTCGCGGGTGCGCGCCGAGCCCGAGCTCGAGCTGCTGGCGCCGGTCAATCTCAACATCGTCTGCTTCCGCTATCGCGCAGACGATGCCGATGCGCTCAACGGCGAGATCGTCGCCGACATCCACGAATCCGGCCTCGCCGCACCGTCGACCACGATGCTCGACGGACGGCTGGCGATCCGTGCCGCGATCGTCAATCATCGCACCGGGACGAGCGACATCGACCGGCTGATTGCGGCGGTCCTCATGTTCGGCCGCCAGCGCGCGGCCGGTCTCACGCCGTTGATCGAGATCGAAGCTCCGCCGCTGGCGCTCTGATCGCAAACCGCATCTAGGCGTCGTCCGCTGGTCGATGACGACCGCCGACGGAATGTAGCCGCGCGTGTCGAAACCTTTCCAAAGGTGGTTGACGCGTTGTGAATGACGGGTGCGGTTGTTGAATCAATGAGCCTTTTCAAGGGGCGTTCCTGCGTGATGACGCGGCAATGAGCCGCGCCGATGCGCCTGTTCTGCTGATTGAGGCGGCTGCGCCCCACAACTCTTCAGCGTTTGTTAGCCACTGCCATTCACCGTGACGCCCGTCGTCCGGGTCGCTCAAGTCGACCTGGGCTTCACCCTGATCTCGAAGGGATCGGGGCTTATTTCACACCAGAAGGGTATGAAAATGTCAGGTATCGTCCTCTCGGCGTCGGTACGCCAGAATCTGCTATCGCTTCAGTCGACAGCTCAGCTCCTCGCCACCACCCAGAACAATCTCTCCACGGGCAAGAAGGTCAACTCGGCGCTCGACAATCCGACCAACTTCTTCACCGCCCAGGGTCTCGACAACCGCGCTTCCGACATCTCCAATCTGCTCGACGGCATCGGCAACGGCGTGCAGGTGCTGCAGGCCGCCAACACCGGCATCACCTCGCTGCAGAAGCTCGTCGACAGCGCCAAGTCGATCGCCAACCAGGTGCTGCAGAGCGCGGTGGGCTACTCCACCAAGTCGAGCGTGACCTCGGCAGCTCTGACCGGCGCGACCGCCACCGACCTGCTGGGCTCCAGCTCGACGGCGGTGACCGGCTCGGTCGTGCAGAACGACAACACGACGCCGGCGGCGATCACCGGCTCGACCAAGCTGTCGGGCACGTCGGGCACCGCGTCGAACAACCTCGCCACCGGCATCACGTCGGGTGAGACGCTGGTCGTCAACGGCACCACCTTCACCTTCGTCACCGGCACGTCCTCGACCGGCACCGACATCGGCATCGGCGACAGCGTCAGCAACCTGCTGTCGGCGATCCAGACCCAGACCGGCGTGACCGCGTCGATCACCGCAGGTGCGATCACCCTGACGCCGCCGGCGTCCGGACTGACGCTTTCGGGCAGCAGCGGCACCTTGGCCAAGCTCGGGCTGACTGCCGTCGGCGATGGCTTGTCGGGACAGACCTTGACGGTCGGCGCCACAGGAGGTGGTACGGCGACCAGCATCACGTTCGGCCTCGGGACAGGGCAGGTCAAGTCGCTGAACGATCTCAACGCCAAGCTCGCAGCCAACAACCTGCAGGCCTCGATCGATTCGTCGACCGGCAAGATCACCCTCACCACGACCAACGACGCGGCGTCCGCCACGATCGGCGCGATCGGCGGTACGGCGGCGGCTTCCAGCCAGTCCTTCAACGGTCTGACGGCGGCGGCTCCGGTGGCGGATGTGACCGCGCAGACGCAGCGCGCGAGCCTGGTCTCGCAGTACAACAACGTGCTGGCGCAGATCAACACGACCGCGAGCGATGCGTCGTTCAACGGTGTCAACCTGCTCAACGGCGACACGCTGAAGCTGACCTTCAACGAGAACGGCAAGTCGACGCTGTCGATCACCGGCGTGACCTTCAACTCCGCGGGCCTCGGCCTCTCGACGTTGACCTCGGGCACCGACTTCCTCGACAACAACTCGGCGAACAAGGTGATCGGCGTGCTCACCACGGCGAGCTCCACGCTGCGCAACGAGGCCTCGACGCTGGGTTCGAACCTCTCGGTCGTGCAGGTTCGTCAGGACTTCAACAAGAACCTGATCAACGTGCTGCAGACCGGCTCGTCGAACCTGACCTTGGCCGACACCAACGAGGAAGCGGCCAACAGCCAGGCGCTGTCGACCCGCCAGTCGATCGCGGTGTCCGCGCTGTCGCTCGCCAACCAGTCGCAGGCCAGCGTGCTGCAGCTGCTGCGCTGATCCGCAGGCATCGTCATCTCTTGAAAACCAAGGCGGCGGGGGAAACCCCGCCGCTTTTTCATTGGACGACATGGAAGGTCCGACGTTGCTGGCGGCGGAGCCTGGCGAGCGCGCAAAAATCGGAAGGCCCGGCCTCGCGACTGGCGAGCCGGGCCTTCCGATGTGAGGAGGAAAAGCTCAGGCCGCCGAGCTCACCGGCTTGTCCTGCTGTTCGGCTTCAGCCTGCTCGATCAGCTTCTTCTCGTAGGCGACGAGCTTCTTGGCTTCCTTCAGGGCCTGATAGAGATCGCCGTTCAGGATATGGCCGTTGATCGCCTCGATGATCGGCCAGGCGCTCGGCACCGTCGTGATGATGTCGCGCAGCAGGTTGAAATAGGTGCCGTGATCCGCATCTGCCCCCGGCGAGATGTACATCAGCTGGACCGCAAGATAGACGAGCTTGGCCGGCGTGTCGGCCGTCTCCGGCGTCAGGATGTCCTTCTCGCGCAGGATCGGAATGTTCTCGCCGTCGATCAGGAGGCGTGCGCGCTGGTCGGTATTGGTGATCACGCAGGAGCCGATGATGATGCGCTCATGCGGCTTCAGTTCGACTTTCAGGGCCATTCTCATTCTCCGTTGCCGCAATCGGCGTGGCGCCGAACCTGCTGCGTCGAGGCCGATGACTGGTCCAGCTGCCAGTCTCAATCGCGCGGGAATTCTGCGCGCTCGATCGGCCGGCGCGCAGCAATCCTTTCCGATCATGGTTAACGGACGGTAAACGGCCGGGCGCGGCCGGCGAATATGCGGTGTTTTCAAGGTGATCCGCGCGAATCACCTCGGCGCGGCCGTGCCGGTGCGGCGCGTGGGGCAACGCGAGCGGTCGTGACTTCACTGTTTGTTAGCCGCTCGCATTTACCTTAACGCACGTCGCCCGGTGGTGCAGTCACCCGCGGGCTTCGCCTTGATCCTGAATGGATCGGGCAGTTTGTTTCACACCAGAAGGGTATGAAAATGTCAGGTATTGTTCTCTCGGCGTCGGTGCGTCAAAATCTGCTTTCGCTCCAGTCGACGGCTCAGCTCCTCGCCACCACCCAGAACAATCTCTCCACGGGCAAGAAGGTCAACTCGGCGCTCGACAATCCGACCAACTTCTTCACCGCCCAGGGTCTCGACAACCGCGCTTCCGACATCTCCAATCTGCTCGACGGCATCGGCAACGGCGTGCAGGTGCTGCAGGCCGCCAACACCGGCATCACCTCGCTGCAGAAGCTCGTCGACAGCGCCAAGTCGATTGCCAACCAGGTGCTGCAGAGCTCCGTGGGCTACTCGACCAAGTCCAGCGTGACCTCGGCGGCTCTGACCGGTGCGACCGCGACCGACCTGCTCGGCTCCAGCTCGACCGCTGTGACCGGTTCGGTCGTCCAGAACGACAACACGACTCCGGCGGCGATCACCGGCTCGACGAAGCTGTCGGGTACGTCGGGCAGCTCGTCGAACGACCTCTCCACCGGCATCACGTCGGGTGAGACGCTGGTCGTCAACGGCACCACCTTCACCTTCGTCACCGGCACGTCCTCGACCGGCACCAACATCGGCATCGGCGACAGCGTTAGCAACCTGCTGTCGGCGATCCAGACCCAGACCGGCGTGACCGCGTCGATCACCGCGGGTGCGATCACCCTGACGCCGCCGGCGTCCGGACTGACGCTCTCGGGCAGCACCGGCACCTTGGGCAAGCTCGGGCTGACTGCCGTCGGCGATGGCTTGTCGGGACAGACCTTGACGATCGGCGCCACAGGAGGTGGCACGGCGACGAGTGTCACGTTCGGCCTCGGGACAGGGCAGGTCAAGTCGCTGAACGATCTCAACGCCAAGCTCGCAGCCAACAACCTGCAGGCCTCGATCGATACGACCGGCAAGATCTCGATCACGACGACCAACGACGCGGCTTCGGCCACGATCGGCGCGATCGGTGGTACGGCGGCGGCCTCCAGCCAGTCCTTCAACGGCCTGACGGCGGCGGCTCCGGTGGCGGATGCGACCGCGCAGACGCAGCGCGCGAGCCTGGTCTCGCAGTACAACAACGTGCTGGCGCAGATCAACACGACCGCGGCCGACGCCTCGTTCAACGGTGTCAACCTGCTGAACGGCGACACGCTGAAGCTGACCTTCAACGAGAACGGCAAGTCGACGCTCTCGATCACCGGCGTGACCTTCAACACCGGCGGTCTCGGCTTGTCGAACCTCACCTCGGGCACCGACTTCCTCGACAACAACTCGGCGAACAAGGTGATCACCCTGCTGAACTCGGCGAGCTCGACGCTGCGGTCGGAAGCCTCGACGCTGGGTTCGAACCTGTCGGTCGTGCAGATCCGTCAGGACTTCAACAAGAACCTGATCAACGTGCTGCAGACCGGCTCGTCGAACCTGACCTTGGCCGACACCAACGAGGAAGCGGCCAACAGCCAGGCGCTGTCGACCCGCCAGTCGATCGCGGTGTCCGCGCTGTCGCTCGCCAACCAGTCGCAGGCGAGCGTGCTGCAGCTGCTGCGCTGATCCGCAAGGCATCGCATCTCGACGACCAAGGCGGCGGGGGAAACCCCGCCGCTTTTTTTCGCCTGGTTTGGCCGTCCGGCCCGTATCAATACTGGTCTGGAACCGGACGCGAGTGGAGCTGAGGGATCGCAACCAGTCGTTAAGCAAGAAATTTAAAGCGCCATTAACCATGTTTTAAAAGTGGGTGGACTAGAACCTCCTGGTGAATAACTAGGAAGGTTTCACACACATGTCCGGTATCGTTCTCTCGGCTTCGGTTCGCCAAAACCTGCTGGCGCTGCAAAACACCGCATCGCTGCTGGCCACCACTCAAAACAACCTGGCCACCGGCAACAAGGTCAACACGGCGCTCGATAACCCCACCGAATTCTTCACCGCGCAATCGCTCAACAACCGCGCGAGCGACATTGCGAACCTGCTCGACAGCATCGGTAACGGTGTCCAGGTTCTCCAGGCTGCGAATACCGGTCTCACCTCGCTGCAGAAGCTGGTCGACAGCGCCAAGTCGATCGCAAGCCAGGTGCTCCAGGCTCCCACGGGCTACACGACAAAGTCGAGCGTGACCTCCGCGGTCATTCCGGGGGCGACGGCCAACAACCTGCTCGGCAGCTCCTCGAACAAGTTCGTGACCGGCTCCGCGGTCAACAACGACAACACCAGCACGGCGGTCGCGATCACTGGCTCCACCAGGCTGTCCGGCACGGCGAGCTCTACCTCGAACGACCTGGCGAGCAGCGTCACGACCGGCGACACGCTCGTGGTCAACGGCGTGGTGTTCACCTTCGTGGCCGGTTCGGTCTCGGCCGGCACCAATATCGGCGTCGGCGACACCGTCAGCAACCTCCTCGCCGCGATCGACTCGGTCACCGGCGCAACCGCTACGCCATCCTCGGTGACGGGAGGCCAGATAACTCTCGCGACAGGCACGGCGCAGGATCTGACAGTCTCAGGCACGGCCCTGGCCAAGCTCGGATTGACGGCCGCAACCACGACACGCAATCCGCCAGCATTGTCAGGACAGACACTGACCATAGCTTCGACAGGAGGCGGTGTCGCAACCAACATAACGTTCGGCACCGGCGCCTCGCAGATATCGACTCTGGCGCAGCTCAATACTGCGCTCGCGGCCAACAATCTGCAGGCAAGCCTCAGCACGAACGGCCAGCTCACGATCCTGACCACCAACGAATCGGCGTCCTCGACGATCGGCGCGGTGGCCGGCTCCTCCACGGCGGCAAGCCAGGCCTTCAACGGCGTGACCGCATCCACGCCGGTGGCCGACACCAACTCGCAGACCACACGTGCCGGATTGATCGCCCAGTACAACAACGTGCTGGCGCAGATCGACACCACGGCGCAGGACGCCTCCTTCAACGGCATCAACCTGCTCAACGGCGATACGCTCAAGCTGGTGTTCAACGAGACCGGACGGTCCACGCTGAACATCACCGGCGTGACCTTCAACAGCACCGGTCTCGGGCTGTCGGCGCTGGTCGTCGGAACCGACTTCCTCGACAGCAACTCGGCCAACAAGGTGCTGTCGACGTTGAACAGCGCATCGACGGCGATCCGCTCCGAGGCGTCGTCGCTCGGCTCGAACCTGTCGATCGTGCAGGTCCGTCAGGACTTCAACAAGAACCTGATCAACGTGCTGCAGACCGGCTCGTCGAACTTGACGTTGGCCGACACCAACGAAGAGGCGGCCAACAGCCAGGCGCTGTCGACCCGCCAGTCGATCGCGGTGTCCGCGCTCGCGCTGGCCAATCAGTCGCAGGCGAGCGTGCTGCAGCTCCTGCGCTGAGCGCGAACGAGCTGGAATAATATCTCATCGAAGCGGCGGGCCTTGCCCGCCGCTTCTGCGTTTGGCCATGCCGAGCGTGCCGGCACTGGTCTCCGTTCGATGTCGGGGAGCGGTAGTTGAGCTCTGCGAGAACGCCGTTGTTCGTGTAGTTCGCGCCGCCGGGTTGGATGAACAACGTACGATCTTCGTCCGGACATTTTGAATCAGCGCGTTCGCAAGAAATTAAGAGGTGCACCAAACAAAGCGATTTGCGGTGCTCCGTGACGCGACGAAACAAATTCCGCTAACGGCCGCTAACCATATTTTAAAGGCACACAAAGTACAAAACCTGAGCAGTTTGGTCGTGTCCCTGCGTCAGTCCGGAGTAGTTGATGTCATATGCCGCTCAAGCCTATGCCCGCACGTCGCAGACGACGGCATCACCACGGGAGATCGAAGCCCAGGCTCTGTTGAAGGCGGCACGGCAGCTGCAGGAAGTCCAGGCCAATTGGAATGGCCCCGATCGCAACATGTACAAGGCTCTGCTCTTCAATCGCCGCTTGTGGACGATCTTCATGAGCGCGATGGAGGCGGACGACAATCCGAATCCGCTCGACATCCGCCAGAACATCGCAAACATCGGCGTGTTCGTGATGAAGCAGACGATCGAGATGCAGATGGATCCGGATCCGGCGAAGCTCAAGTCGCTGATCGACATCAACTGCCACATCGCCGCGGGATTGTCCGGGCGGAGCTGACCACAGGGGGCAGGGGCGGGAGGCGCGCCATCGCGACCGATATCGCCAGCATCCCGTCTGCGTCCGACAAGTCGAACCTGTTCAATACGGCGCGAAGCAACAGCGGATACGTGGCCGTCGATCCGAGCTCCATCAGGGCGGCTGGCGCGGAAGATATGCCAACGGGACGTCGTTCACGGTCTCGATCGCCAACGTCGAGGGCTTTCACGCCAAGCTTCGCTACCAGCGCGACGGCCTGAACAAGTATCAGGACGTGCTGATCAAGCACAATGCGTTCAGGATCGGCGATACGAAGTTCACGCTCACCGGCAACGGCAAGGCCCAGATCAAGAACGTGGTCACCGACGCCGCCTCGGGCCAGACCTATCTCTACACCGCCTACGCGATACGGAGCAGTTGATCCGCCAGAGCTGCGCCTCTCGATACGGCAACGCCGCCCGGTGGGGCGGCGTGCAGGCGGCGGAATGAAGCGACTCGATCCCGCGGGGGGCTCAGGCTGTGCGATCGGTCGCCACGACGCGCGGCACGTCCGCCTTCTGCAGATCCTTCTGCAGATCGAGCGTGTTGAAGTAGGCCCGGCGGCGCAGCACGGCCTCATCTGGATATTGGGTCACGACCTGGTCGGTCTTGCGGTTGACCACCTGGAACACCAGAGCGGCAGCGGCGCGATCGTAATAGGCCTGGCGCGACACCGAAAGATCGTTCGCGATGTTGACCGGGATGTCGTTGCGCACGGGGGCGCCGGGCTCGGCCGCGGTCACGGTCTGGCTGGGAGGAAGGTCCGTTGGAACAGCGCTCACCACCGCCTGGCTCGACGGTGGAATTATCGGAACGGACGCTGGCGTCCCTACCGGTCTTACGCTGAAATCGGAACTCATGGCAGCCTCCTCATGGCCATCGAGTCAATTCCCAACCCATCCCGCTTGCAACTATGCCGATGACCAATCAACGTTATGTTAGGAAATAGGATGAACGGCGCGTTGTGATTCGCCCGGGCCTTTTAAGCTTATCCGAGCGTTAAGCGGCGATGGCCGCGCGGCCCGTGAGGCGGCGCGGCGCTGCGATGCAGATGGGAACTGGCGGTAAGGCTCAGAGCGTCCGGCTGACGGCGAGCGGGGTGAGGTGCCGCGCGCCCGGGGCGGCGCGGCGGCCGCCGGCGGTATAGGTGCTGGGGATGTTCTTGCGCTGAACCTCGGCATTGACGCCGCGCACGATCTTTTCCGAGATCGCGTGCGCAGTGGCCAGCACGGTCAGGTTCACCTGCAGCATGGCGCGGAAGGTGTCGTGGTGACGGTGCAGGGTGGCGAGCAGCTCCGGCGCGGTCTGCTTCATGAAATTCTGGCTCGCCTTCAGACGACCGACGGCCGTGACGTAGTGACGGGACAGCTCGGTCTTCCTCGGGCCGAACGCCATGCCTTCGCGCAGCTTGCCGGCGCGGACCAGCTCGGTCTCCTGCTCGATGACGGCGATCAGCTCGCTCATGACGCTCACCATCTCGTCGGCGAGCGCGCGTGCCTCGGCGGCGCTGGTGGCGGCGGTGTAGGTCGTCTTCTTCGCCTGGCCCTGTGCGGTCATTTCATAACTCCCTTCGGCGCGAGCGTTTGCCGCCCACGCGCTTGTCACGCGAACATCTACGCTTTGCCGTTGGCGCCGGAGCTGCTGCCGGCCTGTTGCAGGATGAGAGTGCGGAAGACGTCGTTTGAGATGCCGACGCCGCCGGCCTTGGCGAAGTTCTTGGAATATTGCTCCGTCAGCATCGAGCGCCAGACGCCCGTGCCCGGCGTGTCGCCGAACGGACCTTCGCCCTTCACGCCGCTGGTCATCTGCGAGAACATGCTGTTGAGGAACATCGCTTCGAAGTCGGTCGCCGTCGCCTTGGCCCTGGCCTGCGCCTTGGGCGAGACCTTGGTCAGCGCCTCGGCGAGATCGAGATCGGTGCGCGGCGCGGTGACCGCCGCCGCCGTCGGCATGCTGAGGGCGACGCGGCCATGATAGGAGTCGATGAAGGACGTCGCCATCACATCACCTCGATGTCGGCTTCGATCGCGCCGGCCGCCTTGATGGCCTGGAGGATGCTGATCAGGTCGCGGGGACCGATGCCCAGGCCGTTGAGGCCGTCGACCAGCTGCTGCAAGGACACGCCGTCCTTGACGACCGCGAACTTCTTGCCTTCCTCGGTGACGCCGACGCTGGTGCGCGGCGTGACCACGGTGCGGCCGCGGGACAGCGGGTTGGGCTGGCTGACCTGCGGACTTTCGGAGATCGTGACGGTGAGGTTGCCCTGCGCCACCGCGACGGTCGCCACGCGCACGTCGCGGCCCATCACGATGATGCCGGAGCGCTCGTCGATGACGATCTTGGCGGCAAGGTCAGGATCGACCTGCAACTGCTCGATCTCGGTCAGGAAGGCGACGACGTTGCCCTTGAACTCCGCCGGGACGCTCAGTTGCACCGTCGACGGGTCGATCGGCTCGGCGGTCTTGACGCCGAGGAAATCGTTGATCGCGGCGGCGATGCGCTTGGCGGTGGTGAAGTCGGCGTTGCGCAGGGCAAGCCGTACGTTCGGCAGCCGGTTCAGCGCAAACTCGATCTCACGCTCGATGATGGCGCCGTTGGCGATGCGGCCGACGGTCGGCACGCCGCGCACGATCTTGGCGGCCTCGCCCTCGGCCTGGAAGCCGGAGATCGCGAGCGAGCCCTGCGCCACCGCATAGACGTTGCCGTCGGCGCCGAGCAGCGGGGTGACGAGCAGGGTGCCGCCCTGCAGGTTCTTGGCGTCGCCGAGCGCGGAGACCGTCACGTCCATGCGCGTGCCTTGCGTGGCGAATGGCGGCAGGTTTCCGGTGACCATGACTGCGGCGACGTTGCCGGTGCGGATGGTGGCGCCGCGGATGTTGACACCCATGCGCTCGAGCATCGCCTGCAGCGACTGCTTGGTGAACGGGATGTTGTTCAGCGTATCGCCGGTGCCGTTGAGGCCGACCACGAGGCCGTAGCCGATCAGCTGGTTCTGGCGCACGCCCTCGATATTGGCGAGATCCTTGATCCGCGAGGTCGCATTCGCAGACATGACGGTAGATGCCAGCGCCAGCACGGCGGCGCAGGCGACCTGAAACAGGCGCGTAGTTCGGACGCGTCGCATCCTATGCTCCCCTCGAACTCTTCAAGTGATCACTCGGCCACTCCCATGACCGCATGATCGACGTTCAACTATGCGAGCGCCGTGCCAGGGCGATGCTCCGGGCTAACTCCTTGAAAGAGTGTGAAATCAATCGCGAGCCTTGTTGCGATCCCGGGGCGCGCCGGGGGAACGAAGCTGCCGCCCCGGCAGAATTTGCCGGGCCGTTTACGCACCGTTAACCACGACGGAGCCAATCTCCCCGTCGAGAGGCGGAAGCTTGCGGGAGCCATCGATGCGCATCTACGGACCGAAAGGCACGACGCTGGGCTCGTCGACGAGCGCGACGCGGAAGACCTCGTCCGGCGGCTTCAGGCTGCCTGATGCCGGCACCACGCAGGACACGCGCGCGACGCTCGCGCCGAAGCAGACTGCGAACATCGATGCGCTGCTGGCGTTGCAGGGCATCGAGGAGGAGCCGGCGGAGCGCCGCAAGCGCTCGGTCCAGCGCGGCAAGCGCGCGCTCGACGTGCTCGATGATCTCAAGCTGTCGCTGCTGTCCGGCAAGCTCGACACCGCGATGGCGCTGCGGCTGCGCGATGCCGCGGCCGACCTGAAGCAGACCTCGGGCGACCCGGGACTGGATGCGATCCTCTCGGAGATCGAGCTGCGCGTCGAGGTCGAGCTCGCCAAGGCCGGGCGGGGCTGAGACGCATCGCGCGCGTTCAAGCCGCCTTCGACGGCTGCTGCGCGTCGTAGCGGCGCTGCGCCGCGGTGACCTCCTTGAGATGGCGCTCGGCCCAGTCGCGCAGCGGATCGACCGCAGCGGCGAGCGTCAG
Organism: Bradyrhizobium sp. HKCCYLS3013; assembly: GCF_051167615.1. Classification (NCBI taxonomy): domain Bacteria; kingdom Pseudomonadati; phylum Pseudomonadota; class Alphaproteobacteria; order Hyphomicrobiales; family Nitrobacteraceae; genus Bradyrhizobium; species Bradyrhizobium sp. HKCCYLS3013. The sequence continues at coordinate 156,952 of NZ_JBNPTK010000010.1, read as the reverse complement.
CCCGAGCGGCGTGATCGAATATTCGACCGTGACCGGAACGGTCGCGATCGCGCGCCGCCGCACCAGGCCGTCGCGCTCCAGGCTCTTCAGAACCTGGGACAGCATCTTCTGCGAAATGCCTTCGATCGTCCGCCGCAACTGATTGAAGCGCAACGGTTCGTTGCGCAGCAGGATCAGGATCAGCACGGCCCATTTGTCGCCGACGCGATCCAGGATCTGGCGGGTCGGGCAGTCGGCGGCGTAGACGTTCGCGGCTCTCATCGGTTACTCCGGCGTGACCAGGTGATCTTAAAGTGCGCTCTTAACACCAGCATTCGTTCGGCTATCTAGTCACTATCGGATACCGAGGTGGCTGCGTCCAGTCTCGGATCCGACCTCGTGATCTCGAACATAGGAGCTGCCCCATGAAGATCGCCGTCGCCGGCGCGTCCGGCCGTGCCGGATCCCGTATCACCGCCGAGCTGGCCAGCCGCGGCCACCAGGTCACCGGCATCGCCCGCAACCCGGACAAGATCGAGAAGCGCGCCAACGTCACGGCGGTGCAGGGCGATGCCAACGACCGCGCCGCGCTGGCGAAACTGTGGGCCGGCCATGATGTCGCGATCAGCGCGATCCATTTCCTGGTCAGCGATGTCGAGACCCTGATCGGAGCCGCCAAGGACTCCGGCGTATCGCGTTACCTCGTGGTCGGTGGTGCCGGCTCGCTCGAGGTCGCGCCGGGTGTGCGGCTGGTGACGACGCCCGGCTTTCCGGCCGCCTACAAGGCCGAAGCGGTGAAGGGCGCCGCGTTCCTCGACCGTCTGCGCCAGGAAAAGGAGCTCGACTGGACCTTCCTGTCGCCCTCGGCAATGATCGATTTCGGCGCCCGGACCGGCAAGTTCCGGCTCGGAACGGACCAGCTGCTGGTCGATGCCGACGGCAAGAGTTTCATCACCTTCGAGGACTTCGCGGTCGCGATGGCCGACGAAATCGAGCGTCCGGCGCACCGGCGGGCCCGTTTCACGGTCGGTTACTGAGGCCATCCACGGCGTCCCGCCGGCCGGGGTCGAATTTGCCTGTGCAACGGCCCGAACGGCGGGGCGCCCGTGCCGATGGAAATATTGTCTGTCACATGAGGCCGCTATATAACGCGGCCGCGAACGGGCGTATTCCGTCCGCCGGTGCCGAAACCGGCGCCAGCACGTACAGATGGGCTGACCTTGGAAAAGTTGAAGAACTACAAACCTTCCGAAAAAGAGCCTTTCATGAACGAACGCCAGCGCGACTATTTCCGCGCCAAGCTGCTGGCATGGAAGGAGGAGATCCTGCGCGAATCGAAGCTCACCCTGCAGGCTCTGCAGGAGGAGAACGTGAACCATCCGGACCTCGCCGACCGCGCGTCGTCGGAGACCGACCGGGCGATCGAGCTTCGCGCCCGTGACCGCCAGCGCAAGCTGATCTCCAAGATCGACGCGGCGCTCCAGCGTATCGAGGACAACACCTACGGCTATTGCGAGGAGACCGGCGAGCCGATTTCGCTGAAGCGGCTCGAGGCCCGTCCCATCGCGACGCTGTCGGTGGAGGCGCAGGAACGCCACGAGAAGCGTGAAAAGGTCTATCGCGACGAGTAGATCGCGACGCTGACCTGAACGAGCAGGGATTGCGGCCGCTTGCCGGGTGCGGCCGCAGTGTTGACGGCCGAGACGCGTTCGTGCGGTCCGCACAGGCTGTGCGGGAGCGAACGCAAGCGCCTTTAGTTCTCCAAACATCCGGAACTTTTCGGCGTCTGCTGAATTATCTGCGGTTCCATCTCGGAACGCCGCGGGGAATCATGGGCGAGCCGAACATAGCCAGAGGCGCGCTGGCAACGATGCAGCGTTCCTACGGCGTCCTGAGCATCAAGGGACGCCTCCTTCTGCTGGCCGGCATTCTGTTCCTGCCCTGCGTCGGGCTGATCGCCTATGTCATCGTGTCGATGGCGCAATCTGCCGACGCCTCGATCCGGCGCGGCCTGTCCTATGCCGCGCAAACGATCTCCGGTGCCGTCGACGCCGAACTGCGGCGCTACATCGCGCTCGCGGAGGTGCTGGCGAAGTCGCCTGATCTCAGCGCTGCCGATCTCAGCAGCTTCGAGGCAGAGGCGCGCCGTGTCGGTGCGGTCAGCGGCGAAGGCTGGATCATCGTGTCCGACGCCAGCGGCCGGCTGCTGCTCAACACCATCGCAACGCCGGGCAAGCCGCTCGGCGAGCGCACTCCCGAGGGCCGGCGCTCGCAGGAGCGGGCGTTTCAGTCGGGGCGGCCGTCGATCTCGGACATCTTTACCGGCCCCAACTCCGGCGCGTGGGTGGCGACCGTCGATGTCCCCGTCTTCAAGGACGGCAAGCCGTTCCGCTGCCTTTCGATTGCCATGCCGGCCGCGAGCTACACCCGGCTGCTGGCCCAGCAGCAGCTGCCGGCCGACTGGCTGGTCGGCATCATGGACGGCCAGGGCCGCTACGTTTCGCGCATCCCGAAGAACGCGACCACGACCGGGCAGCCGGCGTCGGCCGGCTGGCGGGCGACGGCCAAGACCGAGGGGATTGCGGAGTTTCCGTCGATCGAGGGCGATCGGGTCATCAACGCCAATGCGCGTCCCCAACTGAGCGACTGGACGGTCGGGGTCGGCATCAAGCAGGCGGCCTTCGCCCAGGCGATCTCCTCGACGGTCCGGACCGCGACCATCGTGGCGACGACGATCTGTGCCTTGGCGCTGCTGCTGGCGGCCGGCATCGGCCGAAGCATCGCCCGGCCGCTCGAAAGCATCGCCGTCAAGAGCGCCATCCCCGGTGAGGCCGCGCCCGCCGATCCCCCGGAGGTCCGGGCGCTCAACGCCCGACTGGCTGCGGCCGAAAGGGCGCAGGCGGAGAGTGCACGCGTCATCCAGGAGAATTTCGGGATGCTCGCCCAGGCCAGGGACGATGCGTCGCGCACGGCCGGGCAGCTCAAGCTCGCCGCGAAATACGGACGGCTTGGCACCTTTACCTGGGACGGCAGATCCGGCGCCAGCCACTGGTCCGATGAGATCGAAGAGCTCTATGGTCTTGCGCCGGGCACGTTCCCCGGGACCTATGACGCTTGGCTGGCGCTGGTGCATCCCGAGGATCAGGCGCGTGCCGACCGGGACAACAAGCAGGCGCTGATCACCGGGGAGCTCGATTCGGAATGGCGGGTGCCGCTGCCCGACGGCTCGATCCGGTGGATCGAGGCGCGCGCCCGCATGCTGGGCGGCGAGGGCGGCGGCGATCCGTACATGATCGGCGTGAACATCGACGTCACGGCCGCGAAGGAAGCCGATCGCAAGCGCGAGCTGCTGGTGCATGAGCTCGCCCATCGCGTCAAGAACAGCCTCGCCGTGGTGCAGTCGCTGGCGCATCAGCTGCTGCCGCGCCACGACGCCAAGGTCCGCGATTTCACCTCGCGCCTGCATGCGCTAGCGACGGTGCACACCAGCCTCGCCGAGAACGACTGGCAGGGCGCCGATCTCGCCGCGCTCATCAGGAGCCAGGTCGCGCCGTTCGCCGGCACACCGGATCAGCTCGCGACCAGCGGCCCCGCCGTCCTGGTCCCGGTCGAGCTGACGACGCAGCTGGCGCTCGTCATCCACGAGATGGCCTGCAACGCCAGCAAATACGGCGCGCTTACCACGCCCAACGGTCACGTCGATGTCAGCTGGTCGCTGGCGCAGGACGCGCTGCATGTCCGTTGGCAGGAGAGCGGCGGCCCGCCGGCAACAGAGCCGCCGGTGGTCGGCTTCGGCAGCCGGCTGCTGACCCGCACCGTCAGGCATCTGCAGCGGACGTTTGCCGAGAGCGGGCTGACCTGCCAGTTCGAGCTGCCCTGGCTCAGGACGCCTGGCGAGAGTTCGGTGGCCGCAACGGAAGCGAGCTGAGCGCCGGCGCGCGAAGCGCAGCGGGTCCCGACATGGCCTTGCCATCGCGCACTGCCATCCTTGCGCCCAGGAGTCCTGCCCGGAGAACGCAATTCTGATGAGCGAGGTTCTGGTTACCGGCGGCTCCGGCTTCATCGGGGCGCATGCGATCCTGCAGCTGCTGGCCGCGGGTCACCGTGTCCGCGCGACCTTGCGCAGTCCCGATCGGCGAAGCGAGGTTTTGACAATGCTCCGGCGCGGCGGTGCGACCGACACCGGGCCGCTGTCGTTTCATGCCGCAGATCTCACCTCGGACGAGGGCTGGGCGGCGGCGGTCGATGGGTGCAACTATGTTCTGCATGTCGCCTCGCCACTGCCGGCCTCCGTGCCCAAGGATGAGGATGAGCTCATCGTGCCGGCCCGCGAGGGCACCTTGCGGGTGCTGCGGGCGGCGCGCGATGCCGGTGTCAGGCGCGTGGTGGTGACCTCTTCCTTCGCCGCGATCGGCTACGGCCACGAGGGGCGGCGCCGGCCGTTCGACGAGACCGACTGGAGCCGGCTCGATGGTCCGGGCATTCAACCCTATCCGAAGTCCAAGACCCTCGCCGAGCGCGCGGCCTGGGAGTTCATCGCCCGCGAGGGCGGCGCGCTGGAGCTTGCAGCGATCAATCCGGTCGCCGTGCTCGGCCCTGTCCTGGGCCCGGATTTCTCGACCTCCATCGCGATGGTGCAGGCGCTGCTGGCCGGCCAGGCCCCCGCCGTGCCTCGCATCAGCTTTGGCCTCGTCGACGTGCGCGATGTCGCCGACCTGCATCTGCGGGCGATGACAGACCCGGCCGCCAACGGCGAGCGCTTCCTGGCGATGGCGGGCCGGAGCGTCTCGCTACTGGAAATCGCGCAAGTCCTGCGCGCGCGGATGGGCGTCGGCGGGCGACGGGTGCCACGGCATGAGCTGCCTGACTGGCTGGCGCGCCTGCTCGGCGGGGTGGTGCCGCAGCTACGCGCCGTGCAGCCGCTGCTTGGGCGTTATTGCGAGGCGAGCGCCGACAAGGCGCGGCGTCTGCTCGGCTGGAGTCCACGCTCCAACGAGGACGCGATCGTCGCCACTGCGGAAAGTCTGCTCGAACTCGGTATCGTGAAACGTGAAATCGGTTGAACGAGCCGCTTGCGCCGCGGCCGCGCCGTCTCAAATTGTTGATGAAGCTGAGATGGGAGTCCAAAACTCGTTTATAAACAATCCGTTCACCATAGATCCTGCGATGCCGGTTCGGGCCGCGGGCCAGGGGAGTTGAAGGGCCATGGGAGCAGACGAGATCCTTGCCGCTGCGCGACTGATCGTGGATGCCCGCAAGCAGCGGGCGCCCCTGGGGGCTCTGCCGCCTCAGCTTCAGCCGAAGGATGAAGCGGCCGGCTATGAGATCCAGCGCGAAGTCCATTGGCTGCTCGCCGAGCAGGCCGGTGACTTCGCCGGCTACAAGATCGGCTGCACCAGCAAGGTGATGCAGGACTATCTTGGCATTCCGCATCCCTGTTCCGGCGGAGTGTTCGCGTCCGGTATTCACCAGACAGGTGTCGAACTGCGCACGGCCGACTTCGTCCGCGTGGGCGTCGAATGCGAGATCGCCGTGCGACTCGAGCACGACCTGCCGCCGTTGGACGCGCCGTTCACCATGGATCGGGTCATCGAGGCGATCGGCGACTGTCATGCGGCGATCGAGATCGTCGACGACCGTTATGTGCAATGGCAGACGCTGGGAGCGCCGACGCTGGTCGCCGACGATTTCTTTGCTGCCGGCTGTGTCCTCGGCCCGGCGCTCCCACGCGCTGCCGTGGCGGACCTGGCCGCTGTGCAGGGCCGTGCCATCGTCAACGGCACCCTGGTCGGCGAGGGCACAGGCGCGGATGTGCTGGGACATCCGGTCCATGCGCTGGCCTGGCTTGCTAATCATCTCGCCGCGGGTGGTGACGGGCTCGAGGCCGGGCAGCTCGTCCTGACCGGCAGCCTGGTCAAGACGATCTGGCTGGGCGCGGGCGACCGGGTACGGATGGAGCTGGACGGCCTCGGCGTGGTCGAGGCCGCGTTCGTGTGAGCCGAGGTGGCGCTGGAACGCTTTGAGCTGGCGTCCATCAGCTCGGGTGTGACAACTAAAACGAACACGGCCTCCGGCAGGGGAGCTACCGGAGGCCGCGTATACATCACCCGCCGCGCCTAGGTTCGCATTGGGCAATGTGGGAGCTCGTTTTCAGAGAAGGGCGGCGGCTGCGGGGTCATGCGCCATGACCCATATCGCGCTCGGCCAATCCCTTGTCCGACCCTCCCGCCTGGGGAGGGATTTCGGTCGTGTGTCCTGGTCCTCGTTTCGATTTGCGCCTTGCGAGGTCATCGCATGGGCGGCTTCCAGTGCGACCGGGCGGCGCTCCGTCCGGTCCTTGATGCTGAGGTTTGCCTCAGAACGGCAGCAGGATGTCCATGACCTGCTGGCCGTAGCGCGGCTGCTGGATGTCGGTGATCTGGCCGCGGCCGCCGTAGGAGATGCGGGCCTGGGCGATCTTGGTGGAGTCGATGGTGTTGTCGCTCTGGATGTCCTCGGGGCGGACGATGCCGGCCACGATCAGCTCGCGGATCTCGTAGTTGACCCGGATCTCCTGCTTGCCTTCGACGACGAGGTTGCCGTTCGGCAGCACCTGGGTCACGACCGCGGCGACGCTGGTGGTCAGGGACTCCGACCGCTGGATGGTGCCCTTGCCGTCGGAGGACGAGGTGCCGTCGGCGGTCAGGATGCGGCCGGGCAGCACCTTCTGCGCCTGCACGCCGAGCGTCTTCGCGCCGATGAAGTCGGTGATGCCCGAATCCTCCTTGTTGGTGCGGCTGCGCTGGGTTTCGTTGGCGAAATTGGCCTTGTCGGAGATGCTGACCGTGACGGTCAGGAGGTCGCCGACCTGACGGGCGCGCTGGTCCTTGAAGAAGGCGCGCGAGCCGTTACGCCACAGCGAGTTCGGCGCGTAGGACACGGTCTCGGGCTTCGGCATCGGCATCTGCACCGGCTTGTAGCCCGGCTGCGTGGTCGGATTGTCGATCTCCGTCAGCTTCGGCCGCTCGCCGATCTGGCTGAGACGGTCGATCGAGGAGCATCCGCCGGCGATCGACAGCACCGCGAAGGAGACCGAGATCAGCGCGACCCGGCGCAGGCTCGATGCGCCCCGATCATCAAACTTGAACTTCGACATGAAACTTACTCGGCTTTCGGGGTGGCGGAGGTGGGAAGGCGGCTGGCGACGGCCACGGGCGCGGCGATGTCCGCTTCGGAGGTCTGCGCCGGCTTGGCGACGGCGATGTCGACGGAGACCTGGCCGCGACCCGAGACGCGGCCGGTCACGGTGCGCTTGGACTGCAGATTGAGCACGCTGACGACATCGCCTTCGGTGCCCGACTCCAGCGCCTTGCCGCGCGTGGTGAGATAGATGCCTGCGGTCTGGAAGATCAGCGTGACCGCCTGGTCGCGCTGCACGAGGTCGGGCTTGGCGAGGTCGGTGGTCTTGAGCGCCTGGCCCGCGCGCGCCGGGCGGCGCATCTGCATGCCCACCGCGAGCTCGCGCGAGGCGGGTTCGCCGCCGCCGAGCTCGGCACGCGGCCGTCGCTCGGTCTGCAGGTCGCCGGAGCGGATCATCTCGTTGCGATCGATGTTGCGGGTCAGCACCACGGCCTCGACGGTCTCGATCGCCGTGCCGGTGTAGCGCAGCTTGGTCGTACCAGCGCCATTGGCCTGGCCGAGCTCCAAGGTGATGTCGAAGCGGCCGCTGCGTGGGTCGAACCGGACGCTGGTCGGCGCCAGCGTGCCCGACATCGACGCCTCGAATTTGAGGTCCTGCACCGGCTGGTCGAAGCTGATGCTGAGGTTCGCGGCATCGCCAAGGCCGTTGCGGTGATCGAGCGCCTGGGCCACCGCCGCGCCGATCTCCTTGGCATCGACGGCGCGCGCCAGCCGCGTGACCGCGACCTCCTTGATGTCGCGGACCTCGACGCCGATCACCTGGTGGGTGCGCAGGGTCGCGATCACCTGCGCGGCCGGCAGCACGCCGGTGGTGCCGAGGTCGGGCGCGCGGTAGACGGCGATGTTGGCCGCGACGCCCGCATTGTCGATCAGGTCGCCGACGCGAACGATGTCGCCGGTGACGTTCACGGTGGAGCGCAGCACGGGCGCCTTGATCTGGTCGTCGGCCTCGCCGGCCAGCGCCGAGAGCGCAGTCGAGGCGAGCAGGGCAGCCGCAAGAAGGAAGGGACGGACGGTACGGGTCATGACGGTGATCTCCCTTCGAACCTCAGCGGAACAGCGCCGTGGTCGACTGCAGCATCTGGTCCGCGGCCGAGATGACCTTCGCGTTCATCTCGTAGGCGCGCTGCGCGGCGATCAGCTCGCTCATCTCGCTGACGACGTCGACATTGGCCTGCTCCAGGCTGCCCTGGGTGATGCTGCCGAGACCGTCCTGGTTGGCGACGCCGTCCTGCGGCGGCCCGGAGGAGGGGGTGTCGGTGAACTGGTTGTTGCCGACCGGCTGCAGGCCGGCCTTGTTGATGAAGCGCGTGATCTGGAGCTGGCCGATGATGTTCGAGGTGGTCGAGCCCGGCAGCGTCACCGAGACCTGGCCCTGCGCGTTGACCGTGATGCCCGAGGCGTTCTGCGGGATCGTGATGGTCGGCTGCACCGGGTTGCCCTGGGCGGTGACGATGCGGCCCTGATTGTCCATCTGGAAGGTGCCGTCGCGGGTGTACTGGAAGGTGCCGTCGGGCATCAGCACCTTGAAGAAGCCCTCGCCCGAGATCGCGAGGTCGAGGTCGTTGCCGGTCTGCGACAGCGTGCCCTGGGTCATCGAGCGCGGCGTGCCGACGGTCTTGACGCCGCCGCCGATGTCGATGCCGACGGGCAGGATCGTGCCCTGGTCCGACGACTGCGCGCCGACGCGGCGCATGTGCTCGTAGATCAGGTCCTGGAACGCCACCGTCTGCTTCTTGAAGCCGGTGGTGCGGAGGTTGGCGATGTTGTTGGAGATCACCTGAACGTTGAGTTCCTGTGCCGCCATTCCGGTCGCAGCGGTGTGAAGCGCCTGCATGTCACGTCTCCTTCAAGATCTGTCAGGCCGGAACGTCGGCGAGTTTCTCGATCGCGTTCTTGCGCAGGTCGCTCTGGACCTGCAGCATGTTGGCGACCTGGGTGTAGGCACGCATCACTTCGACCATCTTGCTCATCTCGCCGACCGCGCTGACGTTCGACTTCTCGATGTAGCCCTGCTGCACGGTCGACTTGGTGTCCTGCTGCGCGGTGGCGCCGGCGGCGGCGGCGTAGAGGTTGTTGCCCTGCTTCTGCGCGGCCTGCGGATCGGCGAAGTTGACGATGCGCAGCTTGCCGCGGATCGAGTCGGTGCGGTTGAGGCCCTCGACCACCGTCACGGTGCCGTCGGGCGAGATGTTGATGTCGTGGTCGGTCTGCTGGAACACGATCGGACCGCCGGTGCCGAGCACCAGGTCACCGGCGGCGGTGACGAGCTGGCCGAGGTTGTTCATGTGCAGATTGCCATCGCGGGTGTAGCGCTCGCCGGCCGCGGTCTGCACCGTCAGGAAGCCGTCGCCCGTGACGGCGACGTCGAGCGCGTTGCCGGTGCGCTGCATCGAGCCCTGCGAGAAGTCGCGATAGGTGCCGCGGTCCTGCACATAGGACACCCTGCGGCCGGCTACCGGAAAATTGTCCTCATGCGCGCCGGAGGAGAGATACTCCTCGAACAGCTGCTGATCGGCCTTGAAGCCGTTGGTGTTGACGTTGGCGACGTTGTTGGCAACGACGTCGAGTTGTCGCTCCAGCACCATCTGCCGCGACAATCCGATGAGAAGCGCATTCTCCACCGGTCGATCTCCCCTCTTAACGAATCCCGTTCGCGGCACCTCTCCCAAGGCGGTCTCGACCGGGTCTTCCAGAACCGTTCAGCTCTCCCAAGCCGGCGGGTTCGCAAGGGGTACAGCGAAAGCCGTGCCAACTCTGAAACTATCGATAAATCAATGGTTTAGATTTCAGTACGGGATCACAACACCCGGCAATAACGTCTCGCTAACCATAATTGCCCGGCAAGTTTTTCCCACCGCCTCGGCAAAAGAAAGCTTCCGTTAACCATTGTTACCGTAGCGTTCCCTCAACAAAGCGCAGATGCGCTGGGAGCGTTGGTTTCGCGTCATTAAGCTTTCTGGCGGCATCGGCTCGATTTTCCGGAAGGATCCGAAAGCTATGGCCGAGAACGAAGCCGGAGCAGGCGAAGGCGAGGAGCAAGCAGGCTCGCCGAAGAGCAAGCTCAAGCTGATCATCATGGTCGTCGGCGCGCTCGCGCTGCTCGGCGTCGGCGGCGCGGCCTATTTCTTCTTCTTCAGCCACAAGAACGACGAGCATCACGCCGAGGCGGCGCCGCCGCCGAAGCCACCGGCCTTCGTCGAGGTGCCGGACCTTCTCGTCAACCTGGTCGGCAATCCCGGTGACCGCGTCCAATATCTGAAGGTGAAGATCGTGCTCGAGGTGAAGGAGGAGAAGCAGGTCGAGACGATCAAGCCGACGCTTCCGCGCGTCACCGACATCTTCCAGACGTATTTGCGCGAGCTCCGGCCGAGCGACCTCAACGGCTCGGCGGGCCTGTTCCGGCTCAAGGAGGAGCTCACCAAGCGGGTCAACGTCGCGCTGGCGCCCAACCAGGTCAACGCGGTGTTGTTCAAGGAAATCGTGGTCCAGTAAGGCAAAGAAGCGCAACGATCATGGCTGGCAACGATCAAGTCGACCAAGATGCGATAGCCGCGCAATGGGAAGCCTCGCTCGACTCGGAGGATCCCACAGAGGCCGCGGAAGCCGCAGCAGCCAACGAACTCACCGAATCGATGGCCCTGCAATGGGCCGCGATGGTCGAGGACGGCAGCCGCGATTTCGGCGCCACCAAGAACGGCGGCGAGCGGGTGCTGTCGCAGGAGGAGATCGACAACCTCCTCGGCTTCACCGCCGGCGAGGTCAGTCTCGACGACCATTCCGGCATTCGCGCGATCATCGATTCGGCGATGGTCTCCTACGAGCGTCTGCCGATGCTCGAAATCGTCTTCGACCGCCTGGTGCGGCTGATGACGACGTCCTTGCGCAACTTCACCTCCGACAACGTCGAGGTCTCGCTCGACCGCATCACCTCGGTGCGCTTCGGCGACTACATGAACTCGATCCCGCTGCCCGCCGTGCTCAGCGTGTTCAAGGCGGAGGAGTGGGAGAATTTCGGGCTCGCCACCGTCGACTCGACCCTGATCTATTCGATCATCGACGTGCTGCTCGGCGGCCGCCGCGGCAACACCCAGCTCCGCGTCGAGGGCCGCCCCTACACGACGATCGAGACCAACCTGGTCAAGCGCCTGATCGAGGTGGTGCTGAGCGATGCCGAGCAGGCGTTCCGGCCGCTGTCGCCGGTGCGCTTCACCATCGACCGGCTCGAGACCAACCCGCGCTTCGCCGCGATCAGCCGGCCCGCCAACGCCGCAATCCTGGTGAAGCTGCGGATCGACATGGAAGACCGCGGCGGCAACATCGAGCTGCTGCTGCCCTACGCGACCATCGAGCCGATCCGGCCGGTGCTGTTGCAGATGTTCATGGGTGAGAAGTTCGGCCGCGATCCCGTCTGGGAAGGCCACTTCGCCACCGAGATCACCAAGGCCGAGATCGCCGTCGACGCCGTGCTCTACGAGGCCGACGTGCCGCTGAAGCAGCTCATGAAGCTGAAGGTCGGCGACACCCTGCCGCTCGACATCCGTCCCGATGCGCTGGTCGCGGTCCGCTGCGGCAGCACCATGCTGACGGAGGGGCGGATGGGGCGGGTCGGAGACCGCGTCGCGATCCGTGTCACCAAGAATTTGCGCAAGCCGAATACGACGCTTGCGATGTTCGAAGGCGCCGAAGGCCAGAACAAGTTGATGGAGGCCCAATGAACCACTCCCTCGGATTGATCATCGAAAGCCTGGTGGCGGTCCTATTGGTGCTGACCATCGGCTATTGCATGCTGCTGAATTCCAGGCTGAAGCGGCTGAAGGCCGACGAGCATTCGCTCAAGGCCGTGATCGCTGAGCTGATCACCGCGACCGAGATCGCCGAGCGCGCGATCGGCGGCCTCAAGCTCGCGGTGCGCGACGTCAACGACAATCTCGGCAATCAGCTCGCCGCCGCGACGCAGATGTCCGACCAGTTGCGCAAGCAGCTCGCCGAGAGCGACGGCGTGGTGCGCCGTCTCTCGCGCATCGCCAGCGCCGCGCGACCCATCACCTCGCCTGACGCCGCGCCCGAGCCGGCGCCGGCGCCTGTGCCGGCGATCACGACCGAGCCGGTGCGCGTCTCCGGTGCCAAGGCGGTTGCCGCCGCGGCCCAGGCATTCTCCGAACGTCGAAGGACTGGTGGCCTTGCCGCATGAATGCGTTTCGTAACATCCGCGTCATTCCCGTCGTCCTGATCGCGGTGGCCTGCCTCGCGGTCCTGAAGGTGGCCGGCCTGGTGATCGATGGCGGCTACGTTTTCGACTACGACCCTCACCCGACCAAGCGGTCCTGGGCTCAGGAGAACCTCGGCTATCCAGGCCGCGAGGACAATGACATCGTCACCGGCTCCACGCACGGCGCGCCGAAGGAGAAGAAGGAGGAGGCGCCCAAGCCCGCCGCTCCGGACACCAAGCCCGAGGGCGTCGTGATCAAGCCCGAGGAGAACCAGCAGCAGGTGTCGCCGGCGGAGAAGGCGATCCTCGAGCGGCTGCAGTCGCGCCGCCAGGAGCTCGACGCGCGCGCGCGCGAGATCGACATCCGCGAGAGCCTGTTGCGCGCCGCCGAGCAGCGCATCCAGTCCAAGACCGAGGAGATGAAGGCGATCGAGGGCCGCATCTCCGGCGCGCAGGCCGCCAAGACCGAGGCCGACAACGCCCGCTTCAAGAGCATCGTCACGATGTACGAGGGCATGAAGCCGAAGGACGCCGCCAAGGTGTTCGACCGGCTCGAGATGTCGGTGCTGATCGAGATCGCCTCGCAGATCGCGCCACGCAAGATGTCCGACATTCTCGGCCTGATGACGCCGGAGGCGGCCGAACGGCTCACGGTCGAGCTCGCCCGCCGGGCCGGCGCCGAACGGCCCGAGGCGAGCGCCGAGCTGCCGAAGATCGAGGGCAAGATCGTGCCCGTGAAGAGCAATTGAGCCGCATGTTTAATGCGCCCTTAAACGCCGGCACCTAGATTTGCGGCACGGCGGGGCAGGCGTATCCGTCAAGTTGCGGATGTCGAACCGGAAGCTTGTGACCATGGCGCGCACGACTCCCATTGGATTGCGGTCGAAGGCCCGCGCACGGGCGCGCGCCGGCCTCGCGCTGCTGTCGGCCATCGTCATCGGCCTGGTGCTGTCCACGGTCGCGGCGGGCGCTGCACCGGTGCCGGGCGAGGCGAGCCTGTCGGCTCAGGACGGCTATGCGCGGCTGGTGCTGAAATTCGCCGAGGACGTCAGCGCCGACGTCACCACCGCCGGCTCGATTCTGCTGATCAGGTTCGATCGCCCCGCCACCGTTCCGATCGACCGCTGGGTCGATGCGGCGCCCGACTACATCTCGTCGGCCCGCGGCGACCCCGACGGCTCGGCGCTGCGGCTGTCGCTGTCGCGCAAGGTCCGCGTCAACACCATGACCGCGGGCGAGCGCGTCTTCATCGACCTGTTGCCCGACAGCTGGACCGGCCCGCCGCCGCCGCTGCCGGCCGAGGTCGTGCGCGAGCTCGCCGAGCGCGCGCGCGCCGCCGAGAAGGCGCTGCGGCTGCAGCGCGCCGAGGCGGAATCGAAGAAGCGGCCGCCGATCCGCGTGCGCGCGCTGGTGCAGCCGACCTTCGTGCGCTTCGTGTTCGAGATCCCCGACGGCGTCGGCATCTCCTCGGTGCTCAACGACCAGAAGCTGTCGCTGTTCTTCACCGCGCCGCTGTCCTTCGATCTCGCCGACGCCAAGATCGTTTCGCCGCCCAACGTCGCCGCGATCAACCAGCGCATCGACGGCAGCAGGACCGTCGTCGAGATCGGCCTGATCGGCGAGGTGGACGTTCGCGCCTTCCGCGAGGAAAAGAACTACAACATCGACGTCGCCTATCAGCAGCCGGACAAGAAGGTTTCCGCAGTCTCCTCGGACACGCTGCCGGGCGCCAAGGCGGCCGCGGCCGAGAAACCCAACGGCAGCAAGCCCAATGGTGACAAGCCGAAGCAGGCTGCGCAGCCGGAGATCGTGCCGCCGACCTCCGACACCATCGCCAAGGAGATGAAGACGGAGGCCAAGCCGGCGCCTGCGGTCGCGGCGCCAGCCACGGAGCCCGCGGCCGAGCCTGCGCCGTCGGCAGCTGCTGCTGCCGCGCCGGCCGCCGCGAAGGCCGAAGCCGCGCCCGAGCTCCCCAAGCCTGAAGCTGCTGCGCCTGAAGCTGTCAAATCCGAGGCGGCCAAATCCGAACCAGCGAAGCCCGAGGCGATGAAGCTGGAGGCCGGCAAAGCCGAAGCCGCCAAGCCCGTCGAGAGCAAGTCGGCCGATGCCAAGGCTGTAGAGGCCAAGTCGGCCGAAACCAAGCCGGCCGAGAAGGCAGCGAATGGAGCCGCCACCCTGGAGGCCTTGCGCGACAGCGAGGGCCTGCGGCTCACCTTCGGCTTCGGCCAGGTCACGCCGGCGGCGCTGTTCCGCCGCGGCGATACGGTATGGATGGTGTTCGATTCGACCAAGCCCGTCGACGTCGAGCCCATCCGCGCCAAGGGCGGCGCCATCATCGGCGAGGTCAACAGGATGCCGCTCGATAACGGGCAGGCGATCCGGATCCGGCTCAACCGCCCGCAGATGCATTCGCTCGGCAGCGATGATGGCGGGCGCAGCTGGACGCTGTCGTTCGCCGACAAGGGCCAGGCCAATCAGCAGCCGCTGATGGTGATGCGCAACGTCACCGATCCCGCGCTTGCCAATGTGATGGTGCCGCTCGCCAATCCCGGAGCCGGCATGCTGCACCGCCTGACCGACCCGGATGCCGGCGACACGCTGCTGGTCGTGACGGCGCCGCCGCCGATCCGGGGCTTCATCAAGCGCCAGGATTTCGTCGATCTGTCGCTGCTCGATTCCATCCACGGCATCGCGGTGCGTCCGAATTCGGATGACCTCGCCGTCGAGATCGCGCCTGACAAGGTGATCCTGGGCCGGCCGGGCGGGCTGACGCTGTCGTCGATCGGCTTTTCGCCGGAACGGGCGCCGACCGCTGTCAGGCCGATGTTCGACATCGACGAATGGCAGCAGAACCAGACCCAGCCGTTCGTGCCGCGCGAGGATCTCCTGATCAAGGCCGCGGCCAACGCCGAGCCGGAGCGGCGGGCGCAGACGCGGCTGGCGCTGGCGCGCTTCTACATGGCGCGAGCGATGTATCCGGAAGCGCGCGGTGTCACCAATCTGATGATCTCCGACGCCGATCCGCGCACCGACGAGACCGCCATGCTGATGATCCACGCGGTGGCAAGCATCCTGATGGGCCGGCCGGACCAGGGCCTCAAGGATCTCGCCACGCCGTCGATCGGCAACAATTTCGACTCCCAGATGTGGAAGGGCCTCGCTTTCGCCCGGCAGGGCAAGTTTGCGGACGCGCGCGAGAAGCTGAAGAACGTCGAGTTCGCCATCGCCTCGCTGCCGCTCGACCTGCAGCGCATCGTGATCGCGGATGCGATGAAGTCGGCGCTCGAGATCAAGGATTTCGCCGGTGCCGCCAAGCGGCGCGCCGAGATCGACGTGATCGGCGTGCCCGCGGACATGAAGCCCGACATCGCCGTGCTGCGCGGCCGGCTCGCCGAGGCGATGGCGCAGGAGAAGGACGCGCTCGACGACTATCGCTTCGCCGTGAACTCCGACGACCGCCCGGCAGCCGCCGAGGCCAAGCTGCTGGAGATCAAGCTCCTGCAGAAGCGCGGCGAGATCAAGCCGTCCGACGCGCTGAAGGAGCTGGAGACCTTGCAGGCGATCTGGCGCGGCGATGCGATCGAGGTGCAGACGTTGCAGATGATGGCGCAGCTCTATGAGGAGGCCGGGCGCTACGCGGACTCGCTCGAGGCCGCGCGCCAGGCCACCCGCCTGATGCCCAACTCCGACTTGGCGCGGCAGGCCCAGGATGCAGCCTCCCGCCTGTTCTCGCAGCTGTTCCTGAGCGGCAAGGCCGACGAGCTTCCGCCGGTCGATGCGCTCAGCATCTTCTACGGGTTTCGCGAGCTGACTCCGATCGGCCGCCGCGGCGACGAGATGATCCGCAAGCTCGCCGACCGCCTGGTCGGCATCGACCTGCTCGACCAGGCCGCCGAGCTTCTGCAATACCAGGTCGACCATCGCCTCGAAGGTGCGGCGCGCGCCCAGGTCGCCGCGCGTCTCGCCATGGTCTACCTCACCAACCGCAAGCCGGACCGTGCCATCGAGGCGCTGCGCACCACCCGCATCGCCGATCTCGCGGGCGAGCTGCGCCAGCAGCGGCTGCTCTTGGAGGCGCGCGCCAACAGCGACATCGGTCGTTACGACCTCGGGCTGGACATCATCAGCAACATCGGCGGCCGCGAGGCGATCCGGCTGCGCTCCGACATCTACTGGGCGTCGCGGCGCTGGCGCGAGGCGTCCGAGCAGATCGAGCTCTACTACGGCGATCGCTGGCGCGATTTCCGTCCGCTCAATCCGGCCGAGCGCGGCGACATCCTGCGGGCCGTGGTCGGCTATGCGCTCGCCGACGACGCCATCGGCCTCGCCCGCTTCCGCGAGAAATATGCGCCGCTGATGACCGGCGAGGCGGACAAGATCGCGTTCGACGTCGCCAGCAAGCCGGCGAGCGGCTCCAGCGCCGAATTCGCCCAGATCGCGAAGATGGCGGCGAGCGTCGACACGCTCGACGGCTTCCTGCGCGACATGCGGGCGCGCTTCCCGGATGCCACCGGCAAAGGACCGGACGGCGGCAAGGATGCTGCGAAGGCCCCGTCGGAGGCGACCGGCGCCCTGCCGCGCATCCAGGGTGTCAAGCAGGCGATCGCCGGCCGTTGATCTCAGCGCAGAGCGGGAGATTCCAATCAGATGACCAAGCCGGCCAGGGAAAGCTACTTCCCCTCACCCTGAGGGCCCGCCATAGGCGGGCGTCTCGAAGGGCGAGGCCCGGATCGGGCGCCATGGTTCTTCTTACCCGCCATAGCTCTGCACCAGGCTGCCTGCCACCAGCGACCAGCCGTCGACCAGCACGAAGAAGATCAGCTTGAACGGCAGCGACACCACGACTGGCGGCAGCATCATCATGCCCATCGACATCAAGACCGAGGCGACCACGAGGTCGATGATCAGGAACGGCAGGAACAGCAGGAAGCCGATCTCGAAGGCGCGCTTCAGCTCGGAGATCATGAAGGCCGGCACCAGGATGCGCAGCGACAGCTCGTCGGGCGTCGCCGGCGGCGGCTCGCCGGAGAGGTCCATGAACAGCTTCAGGTCCTTCTCTCGCACGTTCTTCTGCATGAAGCCGCGCAGCGGCACCGAGGCGCGCTGCAGCGCGTCCTCGACGCCGATCTGGTTCTCGACCAGCGGCCGGATGCCGTCATCATAGGATTTTTGCAGCACCGGGCCCATCACGAACGCCGTGAGGAACATCGCGAGCGCGATGATGACCGAGTTGGGCGGCGCGGTCGCTGTGCCCATCGCCGTGCGCAGCAGCGACAGCACGACCACGATGCGCGTGAACGACGTCATCATGATCAGGATCGACGGCGCGATCGACAGCACCGTGAGCAGCGCGATCAGTTGGACCGCGCGTTCAGTGACGCCGCCGCCGCCACCGCCGCCGAGATTGATGCTGATGTCCTGCGCAGCAGCAGGTCCCGCCAGTAAACCGGCGGCAGTCAGGACAGCGATGAAGACAACTCTACGCGAGGGAAGCAGCGATCTCACTGCGACGACTTCGGACGTCCGAGCAGCGAGGCCATCTCGTCCTCCAGGTTCTCGAAGCTGGTCTTGACCGGCGCGGCTTGCGCCGGAGCCGGCTCGTTGCGCGCGGCCGCCCGGAGCGCCGGGGGACCCGAGGCCGGAGCAGCCGACGGATCGGCTGATGGACGCCGCAGCGCGGCCTCGAGCCGTTGCGCCATCTCGGCCAGATTGGCTTCGGCGCTCGAATCGGCCGCTGCGGGCGGCGGGGCAGCCGGGGGCGGTGGCGGCGGCATCTGGGCCACCGGCGGCAGCGGCGGCGCCGCCACGCGTTCGACGCGCTCGGCTGCGCGCTCAGCATTCCGCACCGGCGGCAGCCGGGGCCCCTCGGAAGCTCGCGGCGCCTCGGCCTGGCGTTGCGGCTCGGCGGGGCGCAGCGGGCGTGGCATTCCCGGCTCGCCGCGGATCACCCGCTCAGGGCGGGGCTCCAGGCGGGCTTCGTCTCCGCCGCGCGGTTCTCCACGGACGTCCGCCCGGAGGTCCTGGCGGGGATCGGGACGGCGCGGAGGGAGCGGTGGTTCCGGCGGGAATGCCGGTGCCGGCTCACGCCGCTCTGCGGCAGCCGGCGCCGTGCGGCGAACCTCATCGATGAACGACGGCCGCATCGGGCGCTGCGGCGGCTCCGGCATCTGCAGCTCGGCAGGCTCGGCGGCCTCGGTCTTCGGCTCGTTGTCGGCCCAGGACGGCGCATCCGGCAGTGGCGCGATGCGCGCCGCCGGCGGCTCGGCATTGATGCCCGGCCGCTGCGGCAATTGCTCGCGCGCCGGCATGGCGCGCACGATATTGGACTCGACCACGATGTCGGTGGGCCCGCCGATCATCAGAAGATGCTCTATGTTGTCACGGCGCACGAGCACGAGACGGCGGCGGCCATCGACGGCGGCGGCATCGATCACGGCGAGCCGGGGCATGCGGCCGCGATTCGGATTGGTGCCGAGACGATTCCCCGCGAATCGACGAACCAGCCACGCGGCGAGGCCGATCAGCGCCAGCACCGCTACGAATGCAAAAAAGAACGTCAGTGCCTGCATCTCTGTCCCCGGCAAATACCGCGTCCTTTCGAAGTCTCTCGTCTGTCCAACGCATCGCCGGCAGCGAACGGAGCTTCAGAACCGGAACCAACCTGTTAACGCATGACGGCAGGAACTGCCGCTCGGCCTCTTAATAACCCATGAATCGGCCGGGCCAAAACGACTTCTTGGCGAGCCGTGCCGTCCCGGAATGATGCATCGGTCGGCCGGGAGCCCGGCACTTTCCTAAGAAATCGTCAAAACACCGGGATCATCCCGGGGGTCGCCGCACCGTTTCTTAACTCCCTGTTAACCATATGCACGGCAATTTCTACCTACCCAAACCGTCCGGTAGTCGGACACAACCGAGCAGCGCCATGTCCATCAACGATATCCCCGTGTTGTCGGCGTTGCGGACCAAGATGCAATGGCATCAGGAGCGCCAGCGCGTGCTGTCCGAGAACGTGTCCAATTCGGATACGCCCAACTTCAAGCCGAAGGATCTGGTTGAGCCGAAGTTCGATTCAACCGGCCAGGCGGTCGGCGGCTTTGCGCCGCTGTCGCTGACCCGGACCAGCACCGCGCACATCGCACCGTCGTCGGGCGAGAGCGCGAGCTTCGACCAGAACCGCAAGGTCGGATTTCAGACGAGGCCCGCCGGCAACGCGGTGAGCCTCGAAGAGGAGATGCTGAAGGTCTCCGCCAACCAGATGGACTACGCCGCGGCGACCTCGCTGTACGGCAAGAGCCTGCATCTGTTGAAGACGGCGATCGGCAAGGGCTGAGCTCGGGTTTAAGGACGGAGACCGACAAGCATGGCAAACGACTCCAGCGATTTCCTGCGCTCGATGAGCATCGCGACCTCCGGCCTGCGTGCGCAGGCGGGACGTATGCGCGTCATTTCCGAGAACATCGCCAATGCCGATTCGACCGCCGCCAAGGCGGGTGGCGATCCGTATCGCCGCAAGGTCCCGACATTCACCTCGGCGCTCGACCGTGCGCTCGATGCCAAGGTGGTGGCGCTCGGCAAGGTGGTGCCCGATCAATCGTCGTTCCGCGTCAAATACGACCCCAGTAACCCGGCCGCGGACGCGTCCGGCAATGTCAAGTACCCCAACGTCAATCCGCTCATCGAGATGACCGACATGCGTGATGCACAGCGGTCCTACGAGGCGAATTTGAACATCATCGGCGCCACGCGCCGCATGATCCAGCGCACACTCGACATTCTGAAGACCTAGGACAGGAACGAAAGTCATGGCCTCCCCAATCTCCGCAGCGAATGCCTATGCGAATTCCGCCCGCGTGCTCGACGCCGGCGGCTCGAGCGGTGCCTTCGGCAGCCTTGGGCGCGTGCGCGACGTGCTCGGTAGCGGCAACGGCGCCGACAAGGGTGGTCCGTCATTCAGCGCGGTGCTGAAGGACGCGATCGGCAGCGTGATGGAGGCCGGACGCAAGTCCGACAGTCAGGCGGTCGCGATGGCCGCGGGCAAGGCAAACGTCATGGATGTCGTCACGGCGGTCGCCGAAACCGACGTCGCGGTGTCGACGCTGGTGTCGGTGCGCGACCGTGTGATCCAGGCCTATGAAGACGTGATGAAGATGACGATCTAGGCGCAGCTCGTAACGCTTCAGGCCGCCACGTGCCTGATGCGCCCAGGGGATTTGCCGTCTGCCGCGACTGCGCGCGATGCGCGCTGAGGCGGGGGCCGGACCGGAGCCGATCGACAGTGAGGAACGACAGGACATGACGGGAGCTGAAACGCTCGATGTGGCGCGCGATGCGATCTGGACCATCGTGCTGGTGTCGTCGCCGCTGATGGTGGTCGGCCTCGTGGTCGGCGTGGTCGTCTCGCTGTTCCAGGCGCTCACGCAGATCCAGGAGCAGACGCTGGTGTTCGTGCCGAAGATCATCGCGATCTTCGTGACGCTGCTGCTGGCGCTGCCGTTCATGGCCGATGCGCTGCATTCGCACATGATGCGGATCTCGTCGCGAATCATCGGCGGATGAGGCAATGTCCGGGGCGGCAGGGCAGGCCTGCGTGAGGGCGCTGCGAGCGGTCGTAAGGAGCAGTGCGGGGGGCGCTGCTGCTTTCGGCCGTGCGCGGGCAGCCTTTCGGGCGAGCTCTTCGCAGGCTGACTCGTCTGAGGCTGTCTATTCGCAGGTTGTCTCTTCAAAGACCGCCGTGCCGCACCAGCATGCGGTCGAAAGGGCCGTGACGGCGGACGATGCGCATCGATATTTCCTTCCTTCCGGCGCTGGCCGCCGTGTTCATGCTGGCCTTCGCGCGCGTGGGCGCGATGGTGATGCTGTTGCCGGGCCTCGGCGAGGTCAACATCCCCGTCCGCATCAAGCTCGCGACCGCGCTGCTGCTCACGATGATCGTGCTGCCGCTGCACCGTCAGGCCTATCAGGTCGATTTGCAGGCGTTGTCGCCGCTGCTGGTGATGATGGTGCACGAGATCGTGATTGGCATCGTGCTCGGCGCGACGGCGCGGGTGACGCTGTCGGCGCTGCAGGTCGCGGGCTCCGTGATCGCGCAGCAGATGGGGCTCGGCTTCGTCACCGCGGTGGATCCGACGCAGGGACAGCAGGGCGTCCTGATCGGCAACTTCCTCACCATGCTCGGCGTGACCCTGCTGTTCTCGACCGACAGCCATCACCTGGTGATCGCCGCGCTCAGCGACAGCTACAAGATCTTCGCGCCCGGCGAATTGATCCCGAGCGGCGACGTCGCCTCGCTGGCGACCAAGGCGTTTGCCGCGGCCTTCAAGATCGGCCTGCAATTGTCGGCGCCGTTCCTGGTGTTCGGTCTGGTCTTCAACATCGGGCTCGGCGTCTTGGCGCGGCTGATGCCGCAGATGCAGGTCTATTTCGTCGGCGCGCCGCTCTCGATCCTGATCGGCTTCCTGATCTTCGCGCTGGTCCTGACCGCGATGATGGGAACGTTTCTCGGCTATTTCGAAGGCGTCATGCACGAGATGATGCCGCGGTGAGGGGCCTGACCGATGGCCGATGAAGCCGATTCCGAAGACAAAACAGAAGACCCGACGCAAAAACGGCTCGATCAGGCGCTCGAACGCGGCGACGTCGTCAAGAGCCAGGAGCTCAACACCTGGTTCGTGATCGCCTCCGCGACCCTGGTGATGTCGACCTTCTCGGGCTCGATCGGCACCGCGGTGCTGGTGCCGATGCGCAACCTGATCGCCAATTCCTGGATGATCCAGACCGACGGCGCCGGCCTGCTGTCGCTGGCGCGCGGCCTGTCGTTCGCCGTGATCGCGGCGATCGGCGTGCCGATCCTGATGGTGATGCTGGCGGCGATCGCCGGCAACATGATGCAGCATCGCCTGGTCTGGTCGGGCGAGCCGATGAAGCCGAGCCTGAGCAAGATCTCTCCGCTGGCCGGCGCCAAGCGCCTGTTCGGCAAGCAGGCCGCGGCCAATTTCGCCAAGGGTCTCTTCAAGCTCGTGCTGCTCGGCACGGTCATGGTCATGATCCTGTGGCCGGAGCGGCTGCGCCTGGAATCGCTGCTGCATATGGACGTCGGCGAGCTGCTCGGCGTCACGATCTCGCTGACGACGCATCTGATGGGCTCGATGGTCGCGCTGCTCGCCCTGGTCGCGATCGGCGACTACCTGTTCCAGTACCGGCAATGGTACGAGCGCCAGAAGATGTCGGTGCAGGAGATGAAGGAGGAGTTCAAGCAGTCGGAAGGCGACCCGCACGTCAAGGGACGCATCCGGCAGATCCGCCAGCAGCGCATGAAGAAGCGCATGATGGCCGCGGTTCCCAAGGCGTCCGTGATCATCACCAACCCGACGCACTACTCGGTCGCGCTGTCCTACGAGCGCGGCATGTCGGCACCGGTCTGCGTCGCCAAGGGCGTCGACAACATCGCCTTCAAGATCCGGGAGGTCGCCAAGGCGCATGACATCCCGATCGTCGAGAACGTGCCGCTGGCGCGCGCGCTCTATGCCACGGTCGAGATCGACGAGGAGATCCCGGTGGAACATTATCACGCGGTTGCTGAGATCATCGGCTACGTGATGGGGCTGCGGCGCAACCTCTCGGGGCGCCCGCAATGACAACCGAGCAGGTCCCCGGACGGACCGCAAAATACGGATAAATCATGGAATATCGGCTTGACGGGCTTGCGCTTGACCCGTCGATTCAGGCAGGTGGAAGGGGGAGCCGCGCGAACGGGCTGGGGCTCCCAGCCGACAGGTCGCGTCCCCGAGCCATGAGCGCCGATTCCGACAATGATGGGTTACAGGATCAGGCGGGCCTGCCGGAGCGGCCGCGCCGCAGCGGCAGCATTCTGCTGATCCTTCTGGTGGCGTTCGGCCTCGTCGCGGTTGCGATCGCGCTGATGACGATCGGCCGCGCCCAGGCGCAGCCCTACATTCTCGGCCTGCTGTCGCTGCTCGCCACCGTCGGCCTGTTCAATCTGTTCGCGTTCGCCGCCGGCATCGTCCGCTTCGCCGACAAGTCGACCGACGATCCGGTGTTGGGCGCGATCGCCGATCATGCCTTCGATGGCCTCGCGGTGACCGATCCGCGCGGCCATGTCGTCTACGCCAACGCCGCCTATCTCAACATGACGGGAGCAGCGACCGCGCAGGAGGCGCGTCCCGTCGAGCGTGTCTTCATCGGCAATCCCGATGTCTCCGAAGCGGTGTTCCGCCTGCTCAAGGCGGCGCGCGAGGGCAAGCGGCAGCAGGAGGAGGTCCGCATCACCGCGGCCGAAGGCGCCCAGGGGCGCTGGCTGCGGATGCGCGTGCGCCCGCTCGGCCAGACCAAGCGCCATGCCCGCTACGCGGTGTGGTCGATCGCCGACATCACCCGGGATCGCGAGCGCCAGGAGGACGTGTTCCAGGAGCTGCAGCACGCGATCGAATATCTCGACCATGCGCCGTGCGGCTTCTTCTCGGTCAATCCGGAAGGCAGCCTCGTCTACGTCAACGCCACGCTCGCCAACTGGCTCGATTATGATCTCGCCGAGATCGGCTCGGGCGGGCTGAAGCTCGCCGACGTCGTCTCGGGCGACGGTGCCTCGCTGCTCAGCTCGATCGTCGCGGTGCCCGGCGAGGTCCGCACCGAGGTGTTCGACATCGACCTGAAGATGCGCGGTGGCAAGACCATGCCGGCGCGGCTCTACCATAAGCTCGCCTTCGGCGCCGACGGCAAGCCAGGCGCCTCGCGCACGCTCGTCATCAGCCGCGCCCGCGACGAGCGCTCCGATCCGGAGCGCGCCGCCGAGGTGCGCTTCATGCGCTTCTTCGACCATACGCCGATGGCGATCGCGACCGTCGACCGCGGCGGCGCCGTGGTGCGCGCCAACGCCCGCTTCGCCAAGCTCGCGCAGAGCGTCAGCGGCGATGCGGCGGCGGCGAAGTCGATCTTCCGCGCCGTCAGTCAGCGCGACCGGCATCTGCTGATCGCCGCGATCAACCAGGCGGCCGAGGGGCAGGCGGACATTCCGCCGGTCGAGGTGATGCTGGACGGGCCGAAGGAGCGCTTCGGCCAGTTCTTCGTCACCGCGGTCGACGAGGACGAGCGCGAGACGGAAGCTGCGATCGTCTACATGCTGGAGACCACCGAGCGCCGCGCGCTCGAGAACCAGATCAACCAGTCGCAGAAGATGGAGATGGTCGGCCAGCTCGCCGGCGGCATCGCCCACGACTTCAACAACGTGCTCTCGGCCATCATGATGGCCAATGATTTCCTGCTGAACGCGCACAAGCCGACCGACCCGTCGTTCCAGGACATCATGCAGATCAAGCAGAACGCGACCCGCGCCGCGACCTTGGTGCGGCAGCTGCTCGCCTTCTCGCGCCGGCAGACATTGCGGCCGCAGGTGCTCGATCTCGGCGATGCACTGTCCGACCTGACGATGCTGCTGCGCCGGCTGATCGGCGAGAAGGTCAAGCTCGACCTGGTTCACGGCCGCGACCTCTGGCCGGTCAAGGTCGACGTCTCGCAGTTCGAGCAGGTGGTCGTGAACCTCGCGGTCAACGCCCGCGACGCGATGCCCGATGGCGGCAAGCTCTCGGTGCGGACCGCGAACGTCTCGGCCGACGAGGTCGCGCAGGCCGCCTACAAGGGCATGCCGGTCGCCGACTACGTCCGCATCGAGATCAGCGATACCGGCACCGGCATTCCGGCAGAGATCCGCGAGAAGATCTTCGAGCCGTTCTTCTCGACCAAGGAGGTCGGCAAGGGCACCGGCCTCGGGCTCTCGACCGTCTACGGCATCATCAAGCAGACCGGCGGCTTCATCTATGTCGACAGCGAGGTCGGCAAGGGGACCTCGTTCCAGATCTTCCTGCCGCGCCACATCGTCGTGCCGGAGGTCCAGGTCGAGCCGCAGGCCGTCAACGGCGCCGCCAAGGAGCCGGCTGCCGCCGATGCGCCGAAGCCGCGCGCCGACCTGACCGGGCAGGGGACGATCCTGCTGGTGGAGGACGAGGAGGGCCTGCGGGCGCTGAACGCGCGCGGACTGCGCTCGCGCGGCTACAGCGTCATCGAGGCGTCGAACGGCGTCGAGGCGATGGAGGCGCTGGAGGAGTGCGACGGCGTCCTCGATCTCGTGGTGTCCGACGTGGTGATGCCGGAGATGGACGGGCCGACGCTGCTCAAGGCGATGCGCGAGCGCAATCCGGAGATCAAGATCATCTTCGTCTCGGGCTATGCCGAGGATGCGTTCGAGAAGAGCCTGCCGGAGAACCAGCAGTTTGCGTTCCTGCCGAAGCCTTTCACGCTCAGCCAGCTCGTGGCGGCGGTCAAGGAAACCATGGCGCCACAATAGGTTACCGGAGTTCCTTCGCCAGCCGGCCGAGCGCGTTCATCCCGCGACCCAGCGCCGCAGCCGCGCGGCCTCGTGCCGCCTTCCTTTTTCGTGGGTTGTGCCCATCTTACGGGCATCCCCATTCCGGGGATTATGGGAAACACAGATGAGCTTCATGCAGCGCAAAAGCGGCCTCCTCAAGGCGATGGCCGTGGCCCTTTCACTGGCGCTGCCGACGGTGCTCGCCGTCTCGGCGGCCGACGCCCGGATCGGCGGCGGCTCCAGCTCGGGCTCCCGCGGCACGCGCACCTTCTCCGCGCCGCCTTCGACCACGACCGCGCCGGGATCGGCGTCGCAGTTCAATAGGACGATCACCCAGCCGGGCCAGCCCGGCGGCTTCAACACGGCTGCGCCCTCGCGTGGCGGCCTGTTCGGCGGCCGCGCCGGTGGCCTGCTCGGCGGCCTCGCCGCGGGCTTCCTCGGCGCCGGCCTGTTCGGCATGCTGTTCGGCGGCGGCCTGTTCTCCGGCCTCGGCGGCTTCGCCTCGTTCATCGGCCTGATCCTGCAGATCCTGCTGGTGGTGGTCGCCGTGCGCTTCGCGATGGCCTGGTGGCAGCGCCGTAACCAGCCGGCCTATGCGGCCGGCCCGTCGCCGGGCCCCAATGAGGGCCAGCAGAGCTTCCGCTCGGGCCTGAGCGGTCTCGGTGGTGGTCTGGGTGGGTTCGGCGGCTTCGGCGCTGGCGCCAATCAGCCGCCGCTGCAGATCCAGCCGGCCGACTATGAGGCGTTCGAGCGGCTGCTCGGCGAGATCCAGTCCGCCTGGTCGAACGAGGATGTCGGCCGCCTGCGCCTGCTCTCGACGCCCGAGATGGCCTCGTATTTCGAGCGCGATCTCGAGCAGAACCAGGCCCGCGGCGTGGTCAACAAGGTCAGCGCCGTGAAGCTGCTGCAGGGCGACCTCGCCGAAGCCTGGCGCGAGAATGGCGCCGACTACGCCACGGTCGCGATGCGCTTCACCCTGGTCGACAAGACCATCGAGCGCGCCTCGGGCCGCGTTGTCGACGGCTCCGACCAGCCGCAGGAGGTCACGGAGATCTGGACCTTCCTGCGTCACCCCGGCGCCGACTGGCAGTTGTCGGCGATCCAGCAGGTCGGCTGAGCCCGGCTTGAGATCCTCATCAGGCGCCGCGGAGCAATCCGCGGCGCTTTTGCTTTGCGCGTGGTTATAGTGGCGTGCCGCGATGAACAGGCAATGAGGATGGCCCATGCGTTACGAGCTCTACTACTGGCCCATGATCCAGGGCCGCGGCGAATATGTGCGTCTCGCGCTGGAGGAGGCGGGCGCCGCCTATCGCGATGTCGCGCGCGAGGACGGCATCGGTACGATGACGGCGATGATGGCGGCGGACAGCGACACGCCGCCGTTCGCGCCGCCGTTCCTGAGAGCGGGCCGCCGCGTCATCGGCCAGACCGCCAACATCCTGCTGTTTCTCGGCAGCCGCCATGGCCTCGCACCGAAGACCGAAGCCGGCCAACTTTGGGTGCATCAGCTGCAGCTCACAGTGACCGACTTCGTCGTCGAGATCCATGACACGCATCATCCGCTGGGGCCGACGCTGTACTACGAGGACCAGCGCGCGCCGGCCAAAAAGCGCACCGCCGAGTTCTGGAGCGAGCGGGTGCCGAAATTCCTCGGCTATTTCGAGCAGCTCCTATCGAAAAGCGGTGGCGCCTACGTCACCGGGCGTCGGCTCACCTATGTGGACCTGTCGCTGTTCCAGATCGTCGCCGGCCTGCGCTACGCCTTTCCCCATCGCATGACGGCATTCGAGCGCAACATTCCAGGCCTCGTCGCGCTGCACGACCGCGTCGCCGCCAGGCCGAACATTTCGGCCTATCTGGCCAGCGACCGCCGCATCCCCTTCAACGAAGACGGCATCTTCCGCCACTACAAGGCGCTGGATGCCTGAGGGCTGAGGGCGTGCAGTCATGCTGAAGCGAGCTTCGCGTGCTCCTCTGAGAGCCTCGCTGGCGCCTCGTCGGCGCTGCGCTCCCTCTCCCCCGTTCTTACGGGGAGAGGGGTGGGGTGAGGGGCAGCCGCACGGGAAGTCGGTAGACTTGTAACGCCTCACCCGAGCGAGCCGCGCGCGTGCTCCAAAACCACGTGGATCGCCGCGCTGCCAGGGCCCCGCTCACACGTATAGCGGCAGGCGCCTGAGGCGCCGCCGCTATACGAAGTTGGCCTGAGGGTGTGGGATCGTCAGGCGAGAATGTCGACGCGGGTGCCCTGGCCGGGCGGCAGCGGCGGACGCGAGGCCTGCTTCTCCGCGGCCGCCTCGTCGCCGGTCTTGGCGGGATTCACGGCCTGGCTCTGCTGCGTCTGGTTCCGCGCCTGGGCGTCTTGGGTCTGCGGCTTGGTCGTCTCGGTCGAGACCGGCGGCGGTGAGGGCGGCGGCGATGACGACGAAACGCTCGAAACGGACATGGTCCAGCTCCTCGCTTGGTGTTGCGACAAGCGTGGCCATCCCTGACGAAAACTTTGTCAAGCAGATCGTTCGAATTGTCTGCAACTGTCGGTGGCGCGGCGAATAGTGAACGGGTCGCTGCCGCCGGCGCAGAAACGACAGGGCTATCGCTTCGCCCCCGGCCTATTGGTCCTTGCTGCGGCTGATCGTGATCGAGGACTCGGTCTTGGTTCGGGCGCAACGCATGTCAAGCCGGCGGTAGCGGCTGGCGACGTCGTCGCCGCGGAAAATCCCGAGCCGGCGGTAACAGCGTGTGACGCCGCGCTGCATGTCGTCCTTCGGCAAGGTGAACACGATCGCCGCCGCGCTCGCCATCAGCTCGATGAAGGCCGGTGTCGGTTTTCGTTCGGATTTACCGAACAATTGGTTGCTGACATTCTTCGATGAGCAGCCGAGCGTGATCTCGCGTGCCTTGGGATGGGCGAGATAGACCGTGCCGGCCGCGGTCTGGCCGATCTTGATGCCGTCGATGCCGTTCTTCAGTTCCTTGGCAACGTCATCGCAACGATCGGCCCGTGCCGCCCGCGGCAGCAGCGCGCTGCTCAACGCAACGAGAAAAACAAAACCGGCCAAGCGGCCAAATGAGCAAAGCGATGACTGCATTCCAAATACCCCCGCGCCATTGAAGCCTGCGCGAGGGGGGCATGCAAGCGCGATGCGCCGCAGCCGCACAAGATCATCAGCGGGTGTGGCCGCGTGTTGACGGGACGGCGGTCACATGCCGGCGGCAGCGGCGCGATCGCTTGCTCAGAACCAGCAGCGGCCCGGATGTGCGAGCGAGACGCCGGCTGCGCGGCGCTCGCAGTCGTTGCCGTAGGTCTGGAAGTTGCAGCCGCAGACCGGCATGTAGATGCGTGGGCAGAGCGTCGGCTTTCGGCGGCAGACGCCCATCATGTCGAACCGGCCGCATTGGCCGGCTGGGAATTCGCAATAGAGACCGGCATTGCAGCGAATGCCGGCGAAGCCGCCGCACGCGCGGCCGGGACCGACGGCAACAGCGGAGCTCGGGAGCAGGGTGATCAGGGCAAGGACGAATGCGATGATGGAAACGAGACCTCGTGTCATGACGCCTCCAGGAAGAAAATGAATATGTCAACAATCTAAGGTTACATAATTCGGCAACCGATCGCAATCGATCTCGTCGTGCGACACTGCACTGCTCGCGGCATCATGTTGCGGCGACCTCGCGGGCCGTCTCGTTCAGCAGGTCGAACGTCTCGTCGGGGGCGTGCTGCACGACATCGTGCCCGCACGCAAATGCCTGCACGCGCCACGCGGGATCGTTGCGCAGCCGCTCATATTGCGCGGTGAACGGCGTCGCGCTCCATCCGCTGGCGTAGACGAAGGTGCGGCGCAGAGTAGGCGGCGCCGGACTGCGGAGGTTCAGGGCCTGGATGAAGGTCCCGAGCGGATGCGGCCGGCGGCGCGGGTCGGAGCCCTCGCGCGGCAGCGCCGTCAGCCCGTCATGCCCGGCGCGTTCGATCACGAACCGGCGATACGCGTCACCGGCGAGATCCCACCATGACTGACCGTTCTCGGGTGCGAAGGCATCGAGATAGATCAGTGCGGCGAGCCGTTCCGGCACGCGGTCGGCGACGCCGGTCGCGACCATGCCGCCATAGCTGTGCGCGCACAGAATGACCTCGGACAGATCTTCGGTCGTCAGCAGCTCGACGACGTCGGTGATGTGGGTCTCGAGATTGACGGCATGGGTGCGGGCGGGCGTTTCCTCCAATCCGCTCAGGGTCAAGGCATAGGCGTCATGACCGGCCTGCCGGAGCCTGGCGGAGAGCGCGGCGTACATCCAGCCGCCGTGCCAACCTCCTGGAATCAGGACAAAAGTCGCCATGATCTTACTCCTCGGCTGCTGTACGGAGACATGTCTTGCAAGGCTTCCGACGGGTAGCGTATCAGACCTGTCAAGACCGCTTTGGGCGGCCATCTTTAGAACCCCACGAGCTCGCCATGAACGCGCCGACCGCCTTCCCCGACCAGTCCAAGCCCGTCCCGCCCTACAAGCACACGCCGCTGTTTCCGCTGGGGCCGGACACCACGCCCTACAAGAAGATCACCACCGACGGCGTGCGGGTCGAGAAGGTCTTGGGCCGCGACATGCTGGTGGTGTCGCGGGAGGCGCTGCGGACCTTGTCGGAGGCCGCGTTCGGCGAGATCAACCACTTCCTGCGCCCCGGCCATCTGAAGCAGCTGCGCAGCATCCTGGAGGATCCGGAGGCCAGCCCGAATGACAAGTTCGTCGCGCTCGACTTCCTGAAGAATGCCAACATCTCCGCGGGCGGCGTGCTGCCGATGTGCCAGGATACCGGCACCGCGATCATCATGGGCAAGAAGGGCTGCAACGTCATCACCGACGGCGACGACGAGGCGGCGCTCAGCCAAGGCGCGCGCGACGCGTATCTACGTCGCAACCTGCGCTACTCGCAGGTCGCGCCGCTCACGATGTATGAGGAGAAGAACACCGCCAACAACATGCCGGCGCAGACCGAGATCTACGCGGAAGGCGAGGACGCCTACAAGTTCATGTTCATGGCCAAGGGCGGCGGCTCGGCCAACAAGAGCTTCCTGTTCCAGGCGACGCCCTCGGTGCTGACCAAGGATCGGCTGCTGGCGTTCCTGAAGGAGAAGATCCTGACGCTCGGCACCGCGGCGTGCCCGCCTTATCACTTGGCGATCGTCATCGGCGGCACGTCGGCGGAGCTGTGCATGAAGACGGTGAAGCTGGCGTCTGCGCGCTATCTCGACGCGCTGCCGACCCAGGGCTCCCCGGACGGCAATGCCTTCCGCGACTTGGAGATGGAGCAGGAAATCCACAAGATGACGCAGTCGCTCGGCGTCGGCGCGCAGTTCGGCGGCAAGTATTTCTGCCACGACGTCCGCGTCATCCGCATGCCGCGCCACGGCGCGTCGCTGCCGATCGGTCTCGGCGTATCCTGCTCGGCCGACCGCCAGGTGCTCGGCAAGATCACCAAGGACGGCGTCTATCTCGAGGAGCTCGAGCATCATCCGGCGCAGTACCTGCCGGAGGTCGAGCAGGCGCTTGGCGGCGAGGTTGTGAAGATCGATCTCAATCAGCCGATGAAGGACATCCTCGCCACTCTGTCGAAGAACCCGATCAAGACCCGGCTGTCGCTGACCGGCACCATGATCGTCGCCCGCGACGCCGCGCACGCCAAGCTGCGCGAGCGTCTCGATCGCGGCGAGCCGCTGCCGGACTACTTCAAGAACCATCCGGTCTACTACGCCGGTCCCGCCAAGACCCCGGACGGCTACGCCTCCGGCGCGTTCGGCCCGACCACCGCGGGCCGCATGGATTCCTTCGTCGACCAGTTCCAGGCGGCCGGCGGCTCGATGGTCATGGTCGCCAAGGGCAACCGCGCGCCGGCCGTGCGCGAAGCCTGCAAGAAGCACGGCGGCTTCTATCTCGGCTCGATCGGCGGCGCCGCGGCGAACCTCGCCGAGCACTGCATCAAGAAGGTCGAGGTCGTCGAATATCCCGAGCTCGGCATGGAAGCGATCTGGCGCATCGAGGTCGTCGACTTCCCGGCCTTCATCATCATCGACGACAAGGGCAACGACTTCTTCAAGGAGCTGAATCTCGGCTGAGCTTCACCGGCTTGGATCGCGCAATGAGACGAGGACCTGCATGGTCGAATGGTTCGACGACCTCCAGATCGGGATGACGTTCAAGAGCGGCGAGACGACGGTGTCGCGCGAGGACATCAAGCGCTTCGCCGCCGAGTTCGATCCGCAGCCGTTTCACCTCGACGAGGAGGCGGCTGAGAAGACGATCCTGAAGGGACTGGCCGCCTCCGGATGGCACACCGCCGCGATCGCAATGCGACTGGCGGCGGAGGCGCGTCCGTTTGGCCGGCACCCCCTGTTCGGCGCCGGCGTCGACGAGTTGCGCTGGCTGAAGCCGGTGCGGCCGGGCGACACGCTTCATATCGAGGGCGAGGTCGTCGATCTCGTGCCCTCGCAGAGCAAGCCGCAGGGCATCGTGCGGATCAGATGGACGGCCTACAATCAGCACAGTGAGGCGGTCTACACCTTCAATCCGATCGCGATCGTGCCGCGGCGCCCGGCCTGACCTGGACCGTTTGCGGCATCGACAGGGATGTTTCTCGGGCTTGATGGATATCGCAACGGCTGGGTCACCGTCGTTCTCGACGGGGACCGGCAGGCGATCGAATTTCGCCCTGACGTCGCAAGCGCCTTGGCGGCTCCGTTCGTGCGCGCCGCCATCGACATCCCCATCGGCATGACCGACGATGGTATACGCACCTGCGATCAGCTCGCCCGCGATAAGCTCGCGCCGCATCGGTTCCGCGTCTTCACCGGCGCGCGGCGCTGGCTCTGGGAGGAGTTCACCGATCCCGACCTCGCCAATGCCGAGGCCACACGGCGTGGACAGCCACGCGCCTCCCGCCAGCTCTGGCATCTCGGCCGCAAGATCATGGAGGTGGATATGTTCGTGCGCGCGCATCGCGGGCTCGACATCCGCGAAGTCCATCCCGAACTGGTGTTCCTGCGCCTCCACGGCGCGCCGCTGCCGTCAAAGAAGACGGAGCAGGGCGCCGGGGTGCGGCGTGACTTGTTAGTTGCTGCGGGCTTCGAAGCGATCGACGACTGGCTGACCCGCGCCCGCCGCGGCACCGGCGCCAAGCCCGACGACGTGCTCGACGCCTGCGCGGTCGCGCTCGCCGCCCGCGATTGTGCCGGCTGCGTGCCGGAGGGCGAGCCGCCGCGCGATGGGCATGAGGTGGCGATGCAGATCTGGTTCTAGCGAGGGCAGGGGCACACTGGCCGGCCCACACGCCGTCATTCCGGGGCGACGCGCGCAGTGCGGCGAGCCCGGAATCCATCTGGCCGCGCGACATGCCGCACAATGGATTCCGGGCTCGTGCTTCGCACGCCCCGGAACGGCGGAGGAGAGCGTGTCGCGTCCTCGTCAGATTTCGGCGGCAAGCGACGGCACGCGAGTCAAATTCTGAAAAATAAAAATTGCTTGCTATTTATCGGAAATTATGTTTTCATCGCGCCATCCCGCCTCACTGCGGAGGGGCGTTGCGCGCGATCGTCACGACACGCGAGGCGGGGAGGCGATGGCCGCTGATTGCTGCAGCGTGGGGAAGCCCGCGCGGACGAACGGCGATTGGCGGACGTGAAGTCGCGAGGTCCTGGCGCCCCGACGCTGGCGTCAAGTCCGGAGGTGATGATCCTTCGGGCGACGGTGGCTAACAAGCCGGACACCGGGGAGATCGCGTATAAGCGTGAAGACCATCGCGCAGGGAAGGCCGGGCGTTCTCGGCTGCACCTGTGGTACCTGCCGCCTGCATTTTTCTCGCAGGCGGGCCGCAGGCGTCAGCCGACGCCTGGCCTTCCCTGCGCCCTCTGCATCTTCGAGGGCCATGCCGATGCATCACTCGGGCGTTATCAGCCGCGAGGCTGCGTCCGCTTGTCCGGGCTGTTTGAGATGTGAAGCGGGACTGCTGCGATTAAAAATCGGTGTCGTCCCGGCAAGCCATGGGCGTGCGACAGCGCGATCGTGGCGCCGACCCGGGACCCATACGCCGCAGCCGTCGTGACGGGCGAAAAGCCAATTGCCAGCGTGCCTCGAACCACTCCCTGGGGGGTCCCCGCTTTCGCGGGGACGACCGCGGAGAGTATCGATGCGACGCATCCACGCAAAAGAATAGCGTTCAGCCCCGCGCGCCGGTGAACGGGAAGCTGCCCATGAAGCCGATGCCCATCTCACCCGAGATGGTGTCGCCGGCGACCTTGCCCTTGAAGTCGAGCGTCAGCGGCATCGGGCTGGTGATGGAGACCTTCCAGGCGACGTCATCGCCGTTGACGGTGCCATCGAAGATCTCGGCGGAATCGCCCTCGGCGGCCTGGGTGCCGGTCAGCGTCGCGCCCGAGCTCTTCACGCTCAGGGTCGCGCTGCGCTCGCCCATCGGCGTGTTCAAGGTCAGATTCCAGTTGCCGTCCACAGCCATCGATCGTTCTCCTGGCGTTGCGCTTTGCGGACCTCGAGGCGGCGGCCTCGAGGATGCGTTCGGCCGCCCCTATAGCGCATCTTTGCGCGTAAGCCCATTGCGGCGATCGGATGCAGCGGTCAGGCCCGGGCCGCCCTGAGGCGGTTGGCGACCACGAAGCGGAAGGCGATGAACTGCAGCGCGAAGGCCGCGACCTTGGCGCCGCCCGCAACCACGGTGATGTAGAGCACCCACAGCTTGATGTCGCCGGTCATGGCGACCGCGATGGTGCCGAGGCCGAGCGCGAACATCAGCGCCGCCCAGGCATAGCCGGCGATGGTGACGTATTCCGGGATGGTCTCCGACACGATCGGCGGCACGTAGCGCAGCATCCAGCCGCGCTTCAGCATGATCAGCCCGATGGCGAAATGCCCGATCGCGGGCTTGGCGAACATGAAGCGGGGATCGTTGGTCAGGAGCGTCACCCCGCCGAGCACGATCACGAGGCCGACGCTGGCATAGGCCATGAAGCTGAGGTGCACGCCCTTGATGCGCGCCCAGACCACCTGCACCACGGCGACGGCCACCGCGACGGCGGTCGCCAGCACCACGTCGTCGGTCGCGATGTAAAGGAGGAAGAACACTGCGGCCGACAGGAAGTCGGCAATCAGCTTGGCAAACACGACTTTCACGCACGTCTCCTGCAGCAGACCCCGGTCACGAATCTTGGCCGGACATTGCGGCGGCAGTCTGCGCTGCCACGTCCTTTGTTCGGCGGTAGTCAGGATACCAGCGCGTGAAATAAAGTGCACTGTTGCGGGCGGCAAAGGCGATGGCGAGGCCGCTCCAATAGGGCAGGCCGGGCACGTAGAGCGTCATCAGATTGCCGACGATCATCAGCAGCGCGGAAACAGTCCAGGCGCCGGTGATGACGTAATTGGCGCGCAGGAAGCCCGGAATCGCCGCGGTTTCCGGAGGGACGGCCTCGAGCGCATATTGCAGCGTGAACGGCATGCGCAGCAGCATCGAGCCCAGCGACAGCGCGAAAATGCCGCAGTCGACCGCAAGACGCACCATAGAGGCGCTCGGCGTGGGATCGATGAGCTGGAGGTAGGTGGCTACGGCGGCGAACACGACGGCCGAGCCGAGGCCGAGGATCTTGATCGACCGGCCCTTGATCACATCCAGCGCCACCACCGCAAGGCACAGCGCGGCGCCGACGGCCAGGCTGAGCGTGGCCGAGACCACCATCATCAGCGCAGCATAGACGCCGTAGGGCGCAAGGATGAGGAAGATCGTCATAAGTTCGCCCGGCCAATCTTTACACTGCCAAGATACTTAGAGTCCGTACGGCGTCGGGTCAAGCAAATCTTGACAGTGTCAAAATCTTGTGATTTCGCAATTTACCCAAGGCTTTTCAATGCCTTGGATCGTCAGCCCCGACCCAATTGCCGTGGAAGCCGTCGGGCACGCGATGGCCGAGATGCACCAGTGCCACCGGCCCATTGCCGATGTCGGTGGCGTTGAACACCGCGAGGTCGGACGTGTTGCTCTCGGCGCGCCAGACCACCGTGAGCAGCCAGCCGTCGCCTTCGGCGGCATCGCGGCTGCGCGGCACGAACACCGGCTCGGACAGGGTGTCGCCAGCGGGCAGCAGGTGCGTCGCCCGGCGCGTGCCGGCGCCGTCGACATGGGCGAGCCCGGACAGCGCGCCGAACTGTGGCCCGTCGGGATTGGCGCAGGCGTACCAGCCATGTTGGCTGGCGAGACCGGCGCGGCGGTCGTCGATGCGGGGGAATTCGCCGGTGAGGTCGTCGAGATAGCTCTGCGAGAAGCGGTCGGTGTTGCCGGCGAGGTCGAAGCTCCAGCGGCACAGCCGCGCGACCGACTTGGCCGGATCGGTCGGGCGCCCGTCGGGATGCGGAAACAGCGGCGCTTCCTCGAACCGCATCACGTCGGCGACGATGCGGTTGCCGTCCTCCCAGGCGTTCATGATGTGGAAGACGTAGCAGGCGTCACCGCGAAACCAGACGATGTCCTTGATGTCGCCGCTGCGCTTCATCACACCGACATAGGCGCCCTTGTCGGGCTCCCAGGCATAAGGCGGCCTGCCGGACATTGCGCGCTCGATGCTGCCGGTGAGCGGCAGGATTGGAAACAGCACGTGGTTGGCCGTGACGATGAAGTCGTGCACCATGCTGGCATAGGGCGCCTCGAAACGATCGAGGCGCATCAGCCTGCCGGCCGCATCGACCGTGCCGTAGGACAGCGCCGGCGTCAGCGGTCCGGCGGCGTTGTAGCCGAAGAACAGCAATTCGCCGGTGACCGGATCGGTCTTCGGATGCGCGGTGAAGGCGCCGCGGAGGCGGCCGCCGAAATCGTGATAGCCGCGGGTGGCGAGCGTGCCCGGCTCGATCTCGGTCGGCAGATGCGCCTCTTCCAGTGCGAGCAGGCGTCCGGCATGGGCGATGACGTTGGTGTTGGCGACGCCGCCATCGGTGACGTCGGCCGGCGCATCCGGCAGCCTGCGGCCGAAGCCGCCGAACAGGGCGCGGCCGGCCTTGCGCTCGGCCTCGAATTTCGGGGTGCGGATCCAGCGGTTGCGATAGGACGCGCGGCCGTTCTCCAGATGGAACGCGTGCAGCATGCCGTCGCCGACGAACCAGTGCGAGCCTGGCGAAGAGAATTGCGGGTTGGGGCCGTTGCGATAGAGCGTGCCGTTCAGCTCGCGCGGCAGCTCGCCGGTGATGGCGAGGAACGGCGCGTCGGCCTCGAACGGGATCGGCGCGATGTTGTCGCGCGGAGTGCGGCGCTGGACTGTTTCTTTCGACGGTCCATTCATGGCGTGTCCTTCCCCTCGATGCCAGCTTTATCTTTACGATGTAAAGATAAAGCTACCGGCCGAGAAGCCCGAGGTCAAGGCTAATCTTTACGCTGTCAAAATTGCTTGTATAAGGAGAAGCATGACGAAGATCGAACAGGCAAGACTGAGCAGGCACCGGACGACGACGGCGGCGGCCCGGACGCGATCGCGGCGCGCGGTGAGCGCGGGCGAGCCGGTCGCCCCCTATCATCACGGCGCGCTGCGCGATGCGCTGCTCGAAGCGGCCGAGCGCGTGCTGGAGCGCGACGGGCTGGCTGGACTGACCTTGCGCGCGGTGGCGCGCGAGGCCGGCGTGTCGCATGCGGCGCCGACGCATCATTTCGGCGATCTCACCGGGCTGGTGAGCGAGCTCGCGGCAATCGGATTCACGCGGTTCAATGCAGCGATGAAAGCGGCCGGCGAGCAGCCGGGCACGCCGATCGAGCGGGCGATGGCGCGGGCCCGCGCCTATGTCGCCTATGCGCAGGCCAATCCCGGCATGTATGGACTGATGTTCCGGACGGAGCGTCTGGATTATTCCCGCCCCGCGCTGCACGAGGCCGCGGAAGCCTCGTTTGCCGGACTCGCGGGCTCGGTCGCCGCGCGCAGCGAAGGTCCGGTCGGCGACGAGGAATTGTCGCTCGATCAGTCGGCAGCGATCGCCCGCGCCTGGTCGCTGGTGCACGGCTACACGATGCTGCTGCTCGACGGCCGCCTTGCCGACATCCTGCGCCGCTCGCCGCCGGGCACCACGGCCGAAAAGCTGCTGGAGGCGATGCTCAGGGCCACGGTGCCGAAGCTGCCGCCGGGCGCGTAGTTCGACGCACCGGAAACCGGGTGGGGGATCATGCGTTGGCAATGCATGGCACGAACCCCACGCGCTCCCTGGAGCAGGGCCAATCCGCGCAAGCGCGCCGGCAAGGCCTCCACCCATCTCACTCCGGCCGAGAAGGCGACGGCCAAGGCCCGCGCCCGGCGCGCCGGACGGCGCTATCCCAATCTGGTCGACAACATGCGCGTCTTGGCCAAGAAGGCGGCAAAGACCAAGACCAGCGGCCGCAAGCGGGCGGCGAAATCGAAGACCGGGAAGAGCGCATCGAAGCCAGCGAGCAGGCGCACATCCGCCGTGCGCAAGACCGCGAAGTGACGTTCGCTGCGGCCGCCCGGCCGACGGACGCAGCCTAGAGCATAAGCGCGGCGCTGATTCGCGCCACGTCGCGATGCCGAAGGATTTCGAGCGGCAGGGCCCCTGATGACCGGAACTCGTCCTGCGCAGGACGCTGCAAGCTGGGGACGGCGCGAAACGGCGGCGGGAAACACCTGACAGCGTCGCGAATTTATCCTAGAACGGCGGCCTCGCGAGGTCCAAGTCTTCTCATCACTCATGCCTGTCATCCCGCAATCCAAACCCTATCGCATCGGCCGCTCCAAGACGGGGCTCGGCCTGTTTGCCACCCAGCCGATCAAGAAGGGCACCAAGATCATCCGCTATTTCGGACCGCTCCTGGATTCGAAGAAGGCGGAGGAGGATGCGATCGAGAACAAATATCTGTTCGAGCTCGACAAGCGCTGGACCATCGACGGCTCGATCCGCGAGAACGTCGCCCGCTACATCAATCATTCCTGCAAGCCGAACGCCGAGTCCGACGTCAAGCCGCGCAAGAAGAAGATCTTCATCCGGGCCATCAAGAACATCGAGCCCGGCGAGGAGATCAACTACGACTACGGCACGGACTACTTCAAAGCCTATCTGAAGCCGATCGGCTGCAAATGCGATGCCTGCGAGAAGAAGCGGGCGAAGAAGAAGGCCGAGGCGCGCGCCGAGCGGGCGCGGGTGAAGGCGAAGGACGCGCGCAAGGCCGAGAAGAAGGCGAAGAAAAAGGCCGAGAAGCTGGTCAAGGACAAGGCCAAGCAGCGGTCCAAGGCAAAAGCCCAATCGGGCGCGGCGGCTCGCGGCAAAGCCAAGTCCCGGCGGGCGGCTGCCGGCAGTCGCGGCAAGACCAAATCCACCCCCGCAAAGACGCTGACCAGCCGCGCCAAGGCGGCCTGATCTGGCGGGCCCGTTTCCGGGATCTCTCAGGACGGCTTGCCGAAGGCCAGCGTCGTCCAGGTGATTCCGGCCGCCCGGTTCTCGGCGCCGAGTGACTCGCCGAGGCGGTTGAGCCGGAGCGTCAGCCCGAGCTGGCGCGCCGGCTCGATGATCGTTTCGGCCGCGACCTCGAACATCCGCCTGCCCGGCGGCACCGGCCCATGCCGCAGCGTCATGATCAGCAGTCCGCCGGGGGCGACCCGTGCCGCGATGTTGGGCAGCGCGCGTCGCCGCTGCGCCTCGTCGAGATGCATCAGAACGGCGGTCAGCATCACCAGGTCGAACTGCTCGTCCCGAGCGGCCAGTGCGGCCAGATCGGGAAGGCTGTCGTCGATCCAGGTGATGGCGGGGGAGGGATGCAGTTGCATGGCGCCGACGCGTAGTGCCTCGGTCGGCTCGACGGCCACCACCTGATGTCCAAGGCTCGCAAACCAGGCGGCGTCGCGGCCCGTGCCCGCACCGATGTCGAGCACGCGCGCTGGCGCGGCGGGCAGCAGGTGAAGCACGGCGCCATGGACCTGTTCCGACGGAATGCTCTCGTAGCGCACGAAGAGACTGTCGGCCTCGGTGGCGTAGCCTTCCGTTCCGATCACCTGCGGCTGCATCGCTGCGATCCCCTGTCGATCTCAGATTATGCAGAAGATGCATTCGCCGCGCATGTCAATCTCGGTTCGGTCGCGAGCGCCGGGCCGCTCGATCATGAAGCCCGGCGCTCACCGCCGGTCAGGCCGTGACCGCGACGGTGCTCCGGCGCAAGCCCATATACTGCAATTCGGCGAAGACGCCGGTGCCCACCGCCTGCACCGCGACGAATATCTCCCCGAGCACGTTCGGTGTGACGACGCCCGAGAACAGCAACGCGATGCTGCCGACCGTCCACGCCGCATTGCCGGCGATGACCAGAAGGATCAGCGGCCTTGGAGCCATCTGCCGCCAGCCCAGCCAGCCGACGAAGCCCGCGTAGACGATCAGGAACAGCCCGGTCTCGAGCAGCAGCGCGTCAGGCAGTTGCAGCAGCGTCGCCAGCGGCGAAGCGCCGAAGGTGAGCGCGAGTCCGGCAACGCCGCCGAAGGCGGCATCGGCGAGCAGGGCGCGGCGGAGCAGGGCGGACGAGGTGATCATGTCGGGTCTCCTTCGGTTGGGGGCGGTTCAACGGAACAAGGCCAGGAGCTGACGCCGCAGCCGCGCCGGGCGCAGCGAGCGCGCGGCTCTCGTCTCGATCGCGTACACCTGTGCGAAGACGAGGCTGCCCGTGACGTGCAGCAGCGACTCCGGCATGTTGAGCGAGCGCGCCAGCAGCGATGTCGCGAGACCCGCCAGCCATTGGCTGGCGGCGGTGAAGGGGAAGGAAAGGGTCTCGGGATCGCGCTGCCTGCTCATCGTCATCTCCTGTGGTGAGGACGATGACCTGCGCCGGGAGGCATTTCGATTACCTGGCAGATCATGGAGGCGCTGACGTCAGCGTGATAGGTCTCGGATCATGAATGCACAGCTTGCTTCGGCGCGCGCCGACCGCGCCAGACCCGCTCATGTCGGCGAGCACTTGCGGCAATGGCGGCAGCGCCGGCATCTGTCCCAGCTCGATCTCGCACTCGATGCCGAGATCTCGGCACGACATCTGAGCTTCGTGGAAACCGGCCGCTCCGCGCCGTCGCGCGACATGGTCCTCAAACTGGCGGAGCGACTGGACGTGCCATTGCGCGAACGCAACGTTTTGCTGGTGGCGGCCGGCTACGCGCCCGCCTTCCAGCAGCGCCCGCTGGATGATCCGGCGCTCAAGCCCGCGCGCGAGGCGATGAACCTCGTGCTCAAGGCGCACGAGCCCAACCCTGCGCTGGCGATCGACCGGCACTGGAACCTGGTCGCGGCGAACCGCATGATCGCGCCGCTGCTGACAGGGGTCTCCGAGCGGCTGCTTGCGCCGCCGCTCAACGTGCTGCGGGTGGCGCTGCATCCGGAGGGGCTCGCGGCGCGGACGGTGAACCTCGCCGAATGGGCCGGCCATCTGCTGGAGCGATTGCACCGGCAATGCGAGGCCACCGCGGATGCGGATCTGCTGAAGCTCTATGAGGAGCTGAAGTCCTATCCATTCCCCGCGCGATCGGCGCCGCTCGCGGCCGACAGCGTCGCGATCCCATTGCGGCTTCGGGTCGGCGATGACGTGCTGAGCTTCTTCTCGACGACGATGGTGTTCGGCACGCCGGTCGACATCACGCTGTCGGAGCTGGCGTTGGAGACCTTCTTTCCCGCCGATGAGCTCACTGCGCTCAGGCTGAAGGAGATGGTTACCTCGCCGTGACCCCGCTTGTGTTGGCCGCGCGTGGGCTTATGTTGGGCGCAGCCATGGGAACTTGGAGGCACGCGCATGAGCACCTTGAAGCCGCTGATCATCGATGTCGTCTCCGATGTCGTCTGTCCCTGGTGCTACATCGGCAAGAAGCGCATCGAGGAGGCGCTGAAGCTCGTGCCTGACGTGCCGGTCGAGGTGAACTTCCGGCCGTTCTTCCTCAATCCCTGGGTGCCGCGCGAGGGCATCAGCCGCGAGCAGTACCTCACGACCAAGTTCGGATCGGTCGAAGCCTACAAGGGAATCGCAGGCCGCGTGGTCGCGGCCGCGGAGCAGGAGGGGCTGAGCTATCATCCCGATCGTGTCGCCCGTCAGCCCAACACGATCGATTGTCATCGCCTGATCCGCTGGGCCGGCGAGATCGGCAAGGCGCCGGAGATGAAGCAGCGGCTGATGGAGTTGTACTTCCGCGACGGCGGCGATCTGACCGACGTCGAGGTGCTGGTACAGGCCGCAGCGGATTGCGGGCTCGATGCCGAGGTGGTCCGCAAGATGCTGGCGACGGACGAGGATGTGGCGCTGGTCTCGGCCCAGGCGCAGGAGGCCGCAGAGAAGGGCATCTCCGGAGTGCCGACCTACGTCTTCGCGCAGAAATACGCCGTCTCCGGCGCGCAGGATCCGCAGATGCTGGCGCGCGCCATCCGGCAGGTGTCGGCGGAGGTCAACGCCGAGGCGGCTGAGTAGCCGGCCGGCGCTTTCGGAGGGCGCGGATCCCGTGCACCGCGCGGCGTGCGATGGTCAGGCCTTCGCGTCGCGCAGTCAACGCGCCGTGAATAAGCTCGACGACCGGATCGCGCGCATAGAGCGGGATCATCACGTCGCCGATGGCGAGGCGTTCGCGCCATATCGGGTTGATCATGGGATGGTCGGGACCGGCGGTGGAGTCGGCGGCGTTGATCCTCGGATCCGCGCAAAGGTGCCGCGTCAGGTCAAGCGTCAGCTGGACACCGGGCGAGTATTTCGCGAAGCGCTCGTCGACGCCGAGCTTGAAGAAGAAGGCGCGATCCTGATGCCGCAAGACGACGCCCGCCGCAACGGTGGTGTCGCCCGCCATGAGGCTGATGATCTCGCAGGCCTCGTGCCGCGCCAGCGCCGGTGCAGCGCGTCGGATGAACGCCGCGTCGCCGTCGTGCTGGATCAGCGCAGTGCCGCGATGTCCCTTCCAGCCGCTCGCCTCCAGCACCAGAAACGTCTCCAGCGCAGTGGAGACGTCGCCGGGAGAGCGCGCGACCTCGAAGCGGACGTCGCCATGCTCGGCCAGCCGATGACGCAGGCGGCGCAGCTCCTTCAGCTTCTTGGCGCCAAGCGCGTCATGCAGCATCTGGTCGCCGACGCCGGTCGCATCGAGAAAGGCTCTTTCATAGGATTGCAGCACACGCGGGCGCAGATCCCCGCGACGAAGCGCCGCCTCGAACGCCTGCATCACGGAGCCTGCCAGCGACATGTCGCGCAGCAGCAGGGCCCGAGCGCCCGTTCGTCGCGCGGCATCGAGCAGTTGCGCCGCAGCCCGCTCCGCGCGCACGGCGTCGAGCAGCGGCGTGCACAGCGTGCCGTAGGGATGGCCGCTGGCGAGCGCAGGCAGGGGAAGCCTGCAGGCATGCCATAAAGAGGTCGTGGGCATCAGGCCGATGAGACGCGAGGGCTGATCGTCATCCCATGCGCACAGCGCCGATGTTCCGGTGCGGCCGCGCGCCGTGGCGTTCACCGCGCGTTCCCAGCCGGGCAGGTAATAGCCGTTCGGCTCGCGCGCACGCTGCGCCAGATCCTGCCATGCCTGCGGTGAAACGGTCTCCAACGGCACCAGGTCGGCGGCGCGCTCGCGCGCGAGCGGACCGGCCTGCTGGTTCCCTGCCGTCGATGAAGCAGTCGCCATCGCGCGATCGATGATCTCGGCCACGTCCCGATAATCCCCTCGCGAGGCGGACAACCCGCACCGCGTGGGCGACACTAGCGCA
This sequence comes from Bradyrhizobium sp. HKCCYLS3013, assembly GCF_051167615.1. Lineage (NCBI taxonomy): Bacteria > Pseudomonadati > Pseudomonadota > Alphaproteobacteria > Hyphomicrobiales > Nitrobacteraceae > Bradyrhizobium > Bradyrhizobium sp. HKCCYLS3013. The sequence goes on along the minus strand of NZ_JBNPTK010000010.1, from coordinate 113,471 downwards.
AAGCTGACAAGAGACGCTTGCCGCCGGCCAACAATTCGAATCGATGCGTTAACGGCCGGTTCAGCATGTCGCTGGATGCGGTCAGCGGATCAGCGCGACCTCGCGGAAGGCGCCGATCAGCGGCTTCTCGAGCTTGCCCTCCATCCCCTGGAGGATCTCATAGGCCTTCTCGCGCGTCATCACCGGCTTGTAGCTGCGATATTCGATCAGCGCCGAGAAGATGTCGGAGATGGTGAGGATGCGCGTCAGGTCCGGGATGTTGTCGGCCATCAGCCCGTCGGGATAGCCGCTGCCGTCGAGAAATTCGTGATGGTTGCGTACCGCCTTCAGCACTTCGTCGGTGATCGCTGCGTTGTCCTTCAGTGCATCGTAACCAGCCACGGGATGGGTTTCCACCAGCGTGCGTTCCTTGACGTCGAGCCGGCCCGGCTTGTCGAGAATGGTGAGCGGGATCTTGGCCTTGCCGATGTCGTGGAACATCGCGGCCATGTAGAGACGCTCCAGATCGGAGCTGTGGACGCCGAGGCTCAAGCCGAAATCCACGGTGATGCCGGTCACCAGCAGGCAGTGCTGATAGGTGCCTTCGTGATGGCGGCGAACGGTGGCGAGCCAGTCGGACAGACCGTTTTCCGCTATACAGTCGGCGATCCGCTTGCCCGCCCGCCGGGTCTCCTCGACGTCGATCGCAGTACCGCCCAGCACGGCTGCGAACATCGAGGCGATGCAGGACGCGCCTGCAAATGCAGCCTGGCGGTCGTCGGTCGCGATGCTCTTGGCTGCAGAACCGGGGCGCGCATCGAGCAGCTTTCCGAGCAACTGATTGCGGCTCGGCGTGCTCGACAGCACGCTCGTCGCACCGAGCGCATAGGCCTGGACCGTCGACAGACGGGATTTGTTGTTGGTCAGGAAGATCCGCCGCGGAATACGCGAGAGCCGGTCGGAGATTTCCTTCAATGCGGTGATGTTGTCGACGTGGCGCAGATCGGCGGCCACGACAATCGCGTCGATGTCGCCGCCTTTGAAGTCGGCATCACCGATCAGTTCAGATGTGAGCGAGCAGCGTTCGGCCAGCATGCCGCGAAGCATAGCGAGCTTGGCCGTGTCATCGCCGACGAGGTGAACGTTCATGGAAAACCAGGTCCAGGGTCATTCCGCGTTTGTGGGCCCCGATGTTCCGCAGGAATCGTTAAATTTGAGCCATTCGTTCGCTGTGCGGTTGCGGATTTGCGTTAGCCAAGAACTAACAATCTGCGAGCGGTGCGGTAGTCCGTTCCTGCCCGCCCACAGACAGGGCGAGTTCCGGTCGAGTTGGCGGATCCAGCTCGTCGTCGGAGGGAATTACTTGGTCGGCAGGACGGCTTTGTAATCTTCAGAAACACAGTCGTCGCCGGCCGCCGCGCGCCGCCGGTCGATGATCTCGTTGTGCCTGATCATGAGCCTATAGGTCTGGCGCCGAAGCGCGGTTCCACTGGCGGATATGATCTGAGCCCGCACGCAGGCGGTCCATGTATCGCCGGCATCGGCATGTCGGGCGGATGTGGCCTCGAGATCGCGCGGCAGCGTCGTTGCGACGAAGATCATGTCGAGATTCTTGCGCACGAGAAGGGCGACGTCCGGTGCGGCTTCGGGCGGCGGCGGCTCGGGCGCCTTGGCCCGCATGAAGGCCGGCAGGCGCGCATTGCTGTCGGCGGCGCAGCCGGTCAGAAGCAGCGCCGCGAGCAGCCCCACGTGTGACGCAATCCGCCGCATGTCGCATCGTTCCCCATTGCCGCGCAAGCTAGCGCGTAGCCAGTGATCACGGCTTTGCTGCGGGAATCTCGTGCAGCAACGATGTCGGGGCGCGGGCCGATGCGGCAAGAGCGGGCGTCGACGGCGCCGGCGGTGCGGCATCGTGCTCACCGGATTGTGCCCGTCGGGGTGAACCGGGTCACGAAACGGCCCGACCAACAGGCACGCCATGAGTAGATTGGAGATCCCATGTTTCGGTACGCTCTCAGGGCTGCATTGCTCGCCGGCGGCCTGTTCGCCGGCCTTGCTCCCGCATTGGCCGAAGGCAGCAGGCTGGCGCTGGTGATCGGGCAGTCGGCCTATCGTTCGGTGACGCCGCTGCCGAACCCCGCCAACGACGCCAAGGCAATGGCGAAGATGCTGGGTGAAGCGGGGTTCGACGTGACGACCGCCGCCGATCTGTCGCAGCGGGACCTCAACCGGGAGGTGGGCGACTTTGCTGCCAAGATCGCGGCCAAGGGACCCGACACGGTGGCGCTGGTGTTCTATGCCGGTCACGGCTTGCAGATCGATGGCGAGAACTATCTCGTACCCGTCGACGTCGATCCGCGGCGTGAAGCCGACATTCCGCTGCAGGCCGTGCGTCTCAACGATCTCCTGAACACGCTCAATTCGGTGCCGAGCCGGATGCGCATCCTGCTGCTCGACGCCTGCCGCAACAATCCGTTTCCCGCCATCAGCCAGAACGCGGGCCGCGGCCTTGCGCTGGTCGACACCAAGACCGGAGCGCCGGGCACCTTCCTGTCCTACTCGACCTCGCCCGGCGCGGAAGCCGAGGATGGCACCGGCGCCAACAGTCCCTACACCACGGCGCTGCTGCAGGCGGCGCGGGAGCCGGGCCTGCCGATCGAGCAGGCGTTCAAGCGCGTGCGCGTCGCGGTGAACAAGGTCACTGAGGGCCGTCAGACGCCATGGGATTCGTCGTCCCTGACGGAGGATTTTCGCTTCGTCGGGGCGACGGATGCGGGCGCTGCCAATGCGGGCCCGCGGCCGGCCGTCGCCAAGCGCAGCGTCGACGAATGGAAGCGCAGCCTGGAAGGCAAGCCGATCGAGGCCGCCAACGAAATCATCGTCGGCGACGGCAGCGTCGAGGCCTATGAGGCGTTCGTGGCGCTCTACACCGCGCCGCCCTATGGCCCGCAGGCGCGGGAATGGCTCGACCTCCACAACAGGATGGCCGCCTGGAACGAGGCGGTGCTGATCAATACGGTGGCGTCCTATCAGGGCTTTCTCGACCGCTATCCGAACAGCGACCTGACCCCGACCGCGCGCAAGCTGATCGAGCGCCTGCGCAACCGGCCGGTGGTGACGCCGGTCGTGGCGGCCGCCAATGCGGCGATCCCGGCCGCTTCGGCAGCCCCGCCGGTCGTGCCGGCCGTGGCCGCGGCAGGCCCCACCTGCCCATGCTCGCAGACGCCTCCGCCGGCCCGGAAGTCGGAGAAGCGGGTCGAGGAGAAGCCGGCGAGGAAGCGCGACGAGGACCCGCCCAAGCGCGCCGGCCGCACGCCCCGGCGCGACCCTGGCGACGATGTCGTCGTCTATGCGCCGCCGCCTCCGCCGCGCGTGTATTATGGACCGCCGGTACGCGTGGCGCCGCCGGTGAGCATCGGGATCGGCGGCGGCTATGGACGGGTGCCTCAGAACTATCCGGCACGGCGCGGCTACGGCTACTGAAGCTTGCTGACATCCGTGCATCGATGTGGCCGCCCGCAGGGGCGGCCATTGACGTTGGGCGGGAGGCGTTCGTTCGGGTCATCCTCTCGGTTCCGCCATTCGTCATCGCTCCTCACCACTCGTCCCGCGGATGCCGCCGTCCGTCCCATCCCGCTCGATCCGTCCGCGAAGGCTGCTTTCATCGTCCCGGTGCTCCGCTTCGGATGCCGTCTGAGGGAGGGAAGGGTCATGTCGTTGCGGCGAGCGGGTGTTTGCGCGGGCCTTGTCTGGAGCCAGCTGATGGTGGTGCCGGCCTTTGGCTGGCAGCACTGGGGCGGCGATGCCGGTGGAACGCGGTTCTCGCCGCTGGCGCAGATCACGCCTTCCAATGTCGATCGGCTGGTGCCGGCCTGGGACTATCACACCGGAGATCTGCAGAGCCGGCCGCCTGCAGCAGCCCTGCGCACCAAGTTCGAGGCGACGCCGATCCTGGTCGAGGACAGCGTGGTGTTCTGCACACCGTTCAACGAGGTGGTCGCGCTCGATCCCGGCACCGGCGCGCAGCGCTGGCGTTTCGACCCCAAGGTCGGTGACGGGCGGCGCCCGGCCAATCGCTATGCCTGCCGCGGCGTTGCCTATTGGGTGGACGAGCGGGCGCCCGCCGGCACGGCATGCCGCAGCCGGCTGTTCATGGGGACGGTCGATGCTCGCCTGATCGCCCTCGACGCCCGGACGGGACAGCCCTGCGCCGGCTTTGGATCGAACGGCGAAGTGCGGATCGACATCGGCAAGGACCTGCTGTGGCCGGGCGAGTTCCAGATCACCTCGGCGCCAGTGGCGGGCAGGGACGTCGTCGTGGTCGGCTCATCGATCGGCGACAATGTGCGGGTCGATGCGCCCAGAGGCACGGTCAACGGCTTCGATGCGCGCACCGGCGAGTCGCGCTGGAGTTTCGATCCGTTGATCCATGACGGCATCGCGGCGGGACATGCGAACGTCTGGGCGCCGATGTCGGTCGACGAGGCGCGCGGCCTCGTGTTCCTTCCGACCTCCTCGCCCAGTCCGGATTTCTTCGGTGGTGCGCGTCCGGGTGACAACCGGCACGCCGATTCCGTGGTCGCTTTGCGGATCGAAAGCGGCGCGCTGGCCTGGTCGTTTCAGACCACCCATCATGACGTCTGGGACTACGATCTGCCGGCGCAGCCGATGCTGGCGCGGATCGAGACCGGGCAGGGGGCGCGTGACGTCGTGATGCAGCCGACCAAGCAAGGCTTCGTGTTCGTGCTCGACCGCGACACCGGCGCGCCGGTCTGGCCGGTGGAGGAGCGCGCAGTGCCGCAAGGCGCGGTCGAGGGTGACGTTCTGTCGCCGACGCAGCCGTTCCCGACCCATGTGCCGCCGCTGCTCGATCAGCGCTTCGCGGCGGGTGATATTTTCAGGGCCGTGCCGCGCGTCCTGGATTCCTCCTGCGATGATCAGCTCGCGCCGTTGCGCAATGAGGGTCTCTACACGCCACCGACGACTCAGGGCACGCTGCTGTTTCCGATGACCGGCGGCGGCGTGAACTGGGGCGGTGCGGCGTTCGATCCCGTCCACCAGATCCTCTACGCCAATGTCAGCCGCGCCATCCACATCGTCAGGCTGATCCCGCGCGCAGAAGCCGACCGGATGAAGGCGCCGCGCGGTGTTGATTTTGGACTGCAGCGCGGAGCGCCGTTCGCCGTGACACGGGCGGTCGCGATGTCCAGGCTCGGCCTGTTGTGCAACCGGCCGCCATGGGGCGAAATGGTTGCGGTCGACCTCAAGGCCGGAAAGATCCTGTGGCGCTCGACCGTCGGCACCACCGAGGATCGCGCTCCGCTCGGACTGGCGTTCAAGTGGGGCACGCCGCTCGTCAACGGCGTCGTGGTCACAGCCGGCGGCCTCGTCTTCACCGGCGCGATGGACGCCTATCTGCGCGCCTTCGACGCTATCTCAGGTCAGGAGCTCTGGCAGGGCCGGTTGCCCGCGCCGGGCGTCGCCAATCCGATGACCTATCAATGGAAGGGCGAGCAATTCGTGGTGATCGCAGCGGGGGGTCATTCGGAGGCGGGAACGTCGCTCGGCGACAGCGTCGTGGCGTTTCGGCTGGCGCGGGATGGCGAAGGGCCCTCGCTATGGTCACGGACGATTGATCGCCCCGGCGGACGGTTTGCCGCCGGTGTGCTGCTCGCGGCCATTGTGCTGGTTGGTCTGTTCGTGGCGTTGTGGCGATGGCGCCTGCGGCGGGCCTAGCCCTCCGCACCGCCATCAGTCGAATGCGACGCCGATCCGCTTGTCGTGGCTCCAGACTGCGTGGCAGCGCCGCGTGAACTTGTCGGCCGGGATCACAAGCGTGAAGGCTTCGGGCAGACCGACCGGGCTGACCACCTCGACCCTGGCGCCGGTATCGGACATGTTGCGGACCATGCAATCGACCGCGCCGCCGCCGTCGAACGCCAGCCTGCCCTGCTTCAGCACCCGATGCCTCGGTGCAATGCGCTTGTCACTCGTCTCGCTCATGGCCTGTAACCCGGTGCCGAATGGCGTCACCTTTCGCGTCAAAAGCACCTAAAATAAATCACGCTCGCGTTTCGATCAGATGAATCCGGCCCGCGAGGCCCGGGCCGTCGCCTTCACGTTTCGTTAACCCCGGCCGGGCCGCGCGGATCAGAGCATCGCGAAGGCGCTCGACACCATGGCCACCGGCTTGCCATCGCCGGCGCTGGTCAGTGTGACCCGGCCGAAGCTCATGGTGCGGCCCATCCGCACCACGCGCGCATCCGCCAGCACGTCGGCGGAAGCAATGGCGCGCATGAAATGCGTGGTCTGGTCGACAGTGGTCATCGGCCGGTAGCCGCCGCTGGCGGTGACCATCCCGATCACCATCGCGGTATCGGCAAAAGCCATCAGCGCCTGGCCGCAGACAACGCCATTGTCGCGGCAGAGCCGCGGCGAGAACGGCATGCGCAGGATGGCGCCGGCTTCGCCCAGCGGGGAGGGCGCGATGTCCTCGACGATCAGGCCAAGATCCTTGATCCAGGGAGCGAACACGTCATCGAGGATTCGCCTCGCGTCGTCGATGGTGAAGTTCGGGGTCTCATTCGGCACGCGCGGAGGTCCTCCCATGGTCTTGTCGATTTGTCTCGTCGACTTTTGTCGCCGCGATCGGCGGAGCCGCCGGAATGTTGCCGCAGAGCGGCGGCTTGAAAAGGCCGGAGTTGGAAAACTATGATGATGGCACACCGTGGAACAGACGGCAGGTGCGCGCAGACGGTGCGGCCGCGAACATCCCGGCCTGCGGTCCACCGTTTCGGCACAGTGCCGCGGGCTTGGCGCATGGCGAGGCGATGGTATAAGGCGCCTCTACCGGGGAGTAACCAATGAAGAAGCTGATCGTGACGATGGCGGTCGCCGTGCTGGCAGGCTGGGCGGTTCCCGCGATGGCGCAAATGCCCAATATCAACCTTCTCGCCGACGGTCCCTCGAAGACGCCCGAGGAAAAGGAAGCTGAAGCGGCGCGGGAGCAGGCCTACAAGGATACCATGCGCAAGATTCCGGACGCCAAGACGAGCGCCGATCCCTGGGGCAACGTCCGCGCGGCGGAGCAGCCCAAGGCGGCGCCTGCCATGAAGACCACTGCGGCCAAGAAGCCGAAGGCTGTCGGCAGCACCAATTGAGATTTATCGCGTTCGGGTCGGGCGGGCTCTGACCCTCCGGGCCGATTGCGGACTCGGATTCCTCGCGGCCCCGTCTATATTGACGGTGTGGCAGCGCGTTGGAGTTCGTCGATGGGGATGCGGCCCCGGGACATTGCCAGCCGGATGGCGGCCCGGCGCCAGAAGGGCGCCGCACAGGCTCGGGACGGCTACGTTCGCGACACGTTCACGCTGCCGCGCGAGCAAGCGCGCGCCAAGGCCCGCGACTATCTGACCCGCTATCCCAAGGCCGGCTACATGAGCGCCGTCGAAAGCTGGCGCGAGCTTCCCGACGGGGCGATCGAGTTCACGATGCGGCGGCTTCCCAGCGCCGATTGAACGATTCCGGCAAGCGCCTCATTCCTTTTCGCCAAGAAGCTTGCGTGTGTCGCGATTGATGAAATGAAGCCGCGTGCAGGCCTTGCAGACCACGGTTTCATAGGAGCACGTGGGATCGCCTGGCTTCGGCTCTTCCAGCCAATGCTGCACGTTCATCCCCGTTCGCGGACATTTGAAGATCAGATTACCCATACAAATTTAAATGTCTGCCAGGATGCAGACCGGCATTTTGATCTCGATCAAGCTCGGCTGCCGAAATGACGCGCAGTCGACCTCGCCGGCCACAGGCTGAGGTTGTGGTTCTCGTCGGTGACAATCCACAAGAGGTCTGGCGAGCCGTCAGGCCTGATCCAGCGACTCGGCGACGATCCGGATGCGGAAGACCGGCTGCCGTGCCTCGTCGAGCAGCTCCATCTGCCATTCGGAGTTTTCGGCGAGCTTGCGCGAGATGCTGCTGGCCATGTCAGCGCAGACGGTGGTCATCTCTTTCCAGGCTGCGTTGCGGTCGGCGCACTCGGTCCCATACTCGGACGCGCCTGAGAAGTGGCCGTTGCGGATACGAAAGTAATAGAGCGGCATTGCCAAAACCGGTGAGCCCTGACCGCCCCAGGCCGCTGGGTTTGATGTACGCACCACAAATGGAAGCGCAAAACCCACTCGGATCAATTCCGGTAAAATACGGTCGGTCGCGCTGTTCGCTTCGGTTAGGCTGATTGCCGTTGGTGATGTGCGGCGCAACCGGGCACAGCGAAGGCCGACGAATGAGCCTCGGACCGCCGCGGTCCGAGGCTCGGCGTCAACGTCGTAGCTTCCCAGCAAGGGCAGTTCGGCAATGACATAATTAAATTAGTACGAAACCTGTCGGCGTGCCTTGCGTCAGATCAAGGTTGCAATCTCGATCAACCGCCGCGGGACGCACTTGGCTGCGGTCGAAGATCCGTTCCGGCACGACTGTCAGTCGGTAGGCAATCTGCGTCGCGCCGTCGACCATTTCCAGGAGTTCGTCGCAGGCCGGACAACGCCTCTCTCCCGCGGCGCCTTGCTGCGAGTGAAGCTCGATCCTTTGAAGGCCGGCCCTGCAGGACGGACACGTCACGTCATCTCTTGTCATCGCCGATATGAAGCGCAGCGCCCGCAATCCGTTCCCCGACATCACGACAATGACGGAGGGAGATGCATCCCGAGCGGAGCTATCAACGTCGAAAGCCCCGGACGTGGTCCGGGGCTTTCTTTCGGCGCGGATGGTTTCAGGGCCGTGCGCCTACGGGTGACGGAGCCTGCAAATGTTGGAGCTGGCAGGCTGCAAGGGATCGGTCGACGCCGCATCACTGACAATACATCACGGACAATACGGGTCAGCCATCATCGCAACGAACAAACAAATCCGGGGCTGATCAAAAATTTGCTCAGACGTACGACAACCACGATTATATAACGCAACCCAAAGTTTATGACAATGGTTTGTGGCTTGAAGATGTCGTGGGCGCGGGGGCGCCGCGTGATGCGGGTCACGCGGGTCTCGTCCAGGCCGTTCCTCAGGCCGGCATGAGGAGCTTGCGCGAATGGCACGCTAACCCATCCCTCGGGCGTGGTCCGACACGAAGTTGTCCGAGGTTCGTCGTTTCATCTGTCGCTCGTCATATGGCGGCCGCCGAGCTGGTCGGATCCGCGTGCTGCGGAACTTCGCGGCCGGACGCCGCGTGCAGGGCGGCTGCACATCTGCATCGAAATCGTGCGTCTGCACGCACGATGAGCCGAACAAAAGCAGAAGAGGCGAGGGAACTTCGTTCTTCTCAGGAGAACCACGGACCGTGCGATCTACGCACGCGTGTAGGAGTTTGGTAGTTTCAAGGAAAAGTCTTGACGAGCTCGATCGGCCCGACGATCGCGGCATTGAAGTCGGCGAGGTCTTCGCTGGGAATCCAGTACTCGAGATGCTCTCGGCCGCCGGCCTCATGCACTTCGTACGCGTCGATGAAGCGTCGCAGGATCGCGAAGCGCAGCACATGGCCGCAGCCGCTCGCCGGTACGTTCAAGTCCCTCGCGATCTTCACGGCATAGGCCTCGGTCAGCACCGGGTAGAAGATCGGCTGCTCCGGAAGGCGCGGCGGAAACGCCCGCATGCCCGAGGCTGCGATCAAGGCGAACTCCTTTGGGCCGACCGGGCGCCACAGCGTGAGGGTCTGTTCCTTGTTGGATCCGGTCATGCTGGTCCCGAAAATTGGAAGCGGTAGGGGGCTCACAGAGAAGGACCAGCAGGATGATAGGGCACGGTCGAGACCACGATAACAACTTATAATTGAAGTGGCGTCTGTCACTGGCGCGAGAGGCGAGGTTGGAGCGCTCGGACAGGCCGGTCGTAATTCGCATGATCGCCGGTCGGCGGCTGCGCCGCTCGCGCGCATGGCCTCCGCCTTCAGCCGAGCCAGGATCCTCTCGCGGTCGCCGTCATCCAGCATCCCTTACTTCGCTTGTGGGCGCGCTCGTCGGGCAGCGCTTCCTCGGCGGTGCTCGGTGCACTGGGCGCCGGCCCCTCGAGCGGCAGGCGTGTCCCCGCGGCTGTCAGGGGTTTGCGAAGAGAAGAGGCGTGATTGTCGAGAAGAACATATTGCGAACAAAGAACGGATGGAGTACATTCACCTCAAGATTGCTGGCCGACCTCGTTAACCGTTTGTCCATCTCGCGAATCCCCGCCATAAGGAGCGCCAATGTCCGCCACCGCCCTGCGTATCGTCGAAGGTTCCTCAATGGATAAGAGTAAGGCGCTCTCTGCTGCGCTGTCCCAGATCGAACGTCAGTTCGGCAAGGGCTCGGTGATGAAGCTGGGCAAGAACGACCGCTCGATGGATGTCGAGACGGTGTCGACCGGCTCGCTCGGGCTCGACATCGCGTTGGGGATCGGTGGGCTGCCGAAAGGGCGCATCGTCGAGATCTACGGTCCGGAATCCTCGGGCAAGACCACGCTGGCGCTGCACACGGTGGCGGAAGCGCAGAAGAAGGGCGGCATCTGTGCCTTCATCGATGCCGAGCATGCGCTCGATCCGGTCTATGCGCGCAAGCTGGGCGTCAACATCGATGAGCTCCTGATCTCACAGCCGGATACGGGTGAGCAGGCGCTGGAGATCTGCGACACCCTGGTGCGTTCCGGTGCGGTCGACGTGCTGGTGGTCGACTCGGTGGCGGCGCTGGTGCCGAAGGCCGAGCTCGAAGGCGAGATGGGCGAGTCGCTGCCGGGCCTGCAGGCCCGCCTGATGAGCCAGGCTCTGCGCAAGCTGACGGCCTCGATCAACAAGTCCAACACGATGGTGATCTTCATCAACCAGATCCGCATGAAGATCGGTGTGATGTACGGCTCGCCGGAGACCACCACCGGCGGCAATGCGCTGAAATTCTATGCCTCGGTCCGCCTCGACATCCGCCGCATCGGCGCGATCAAGGAGCGCGACGAGGTGATCGGCAATTCCACCCGTGTGAAGGTGGTGAAGAACAAGCTGGCGCCGCCGTTCAAGCAGGTCGAGTTCGACATCATGTATGGCGAGGGCGTCTCCAAGATGGGCGAGATCCTCGATCTCGGCGTCAAGGCCGGCATCGTCGAGAAGTCCGGCGCCTGGTTCTCTTACGATAGCCAGCGTCTCGGGCAGGGACGTGAGAATTCGAAATCGTTCCTCAAGACCAATCCGGACATGACCGCCAAGATCGAAGCCGCGATCCGCCAGAACTCCGGCCTGATCGCCGAGCAGATCCTGGCCGGCAATGCCGAGCGCGACGCCGACGGCGAGGAGCCGGCGGAGGAGTAGAGCTACGACGGCGGCGGGTGCCATGGACGTCGTGTTGCCGACGTTCCGGCGCCCGTTTGCAGAAGTGTGGTGTTCTGCCGAAATCTGCGTTGCTGCATGACCAATGCAGTGAGCCCGGGTTTCTGAGCGCCGGATACGATCTTCAGCGCGAATAGTCGAAAGCGTGCGGGCGGACGAGCGGACCGGATCCGCGCGGCGGCACCGACGTTTCCGGCGCCGGTCCTGGGCGCCGGGAGCCGATTGCGAACGTGTTGATAGCGCCTTGAGCCAATCAGGTCGTGCCGGAGCCAACAGCATGACACGTTTGATTTTAGCGGCCGATGATCCCAGCGCCGGAGCGCTTCGGAGGGGCGGCTTTGCCGACCTGGTGGTGCCAATTCTCCATCGTTTCGTGTGGGGACCGCTGCCATCCGATGCCGAATTATCGGCTTATCTCGTCCAGCGCACCGTGCGACGGAAGCGGGGGCATTGGTTGGATTTCGCCTCGCGCGTCGACTTCATGGCGGTCGGCGGGCGGAGTCAGAGTTTTCTCGAACTTGTCGACCGTTGCGATAGCGTCGAACTGTGGATGGGGACCCGTCCGAACGATCAGTTGGTGCTGATCTGGCTCTTGGATTATCTGCGCGATTACGCCGAGATCGCGACGAAGATCGTGTTGCGACACCTCGATGCGCCAGTCTTCGACGCCTTGGCCAGACAACCCGCCGGCCGGACCATTGCCGGCGTGGCGCTCGCGCGTGAGCATCTCGACCTGGGCCATCTGGCATGGCAGGCGTTTCGGACGCCGACGCCGCAAGCCTGGTTCGATCTGTTGAAGCAGGATCTCAGTGCACTGCCGCAGCTTCGCCGCTGCGTGCAGGAGATGCTCGATGAGCTTCCCGGTGTTGCCACGGGCCTGGGAGCATCGGAACTGCGAATCCTCGAATTGCTGTCAGCCGGCTATCAGCACCCCTTCGACCTGTTGCCGCATCATCGGGATCGCTTTCAACGCCGCGTCTATGACTATTGGGAAGGAGGCACGTTGCTTGACGGTCTGGCACTCGCGCCGGTGCCGGCAATTTCGGGCCTCGACGAATGGCCGTTCTCGGTCGAGATGCACGACAGCCGTGAACGCCTCGAGCGCTACAAGGCCAGCAGGCTGTCGCTGACGCCGCTCGGCAAGGCGATCCTCGCCGGCGAGGAGGATTTCAGCAGCCATAATCCGATCCGGCGCTGGTGGGGCGGCACCGAATTGATCAACGCCAATCTCTGGCGTTGGCATGCGGTGCTCATCGCTCCGGATCCGGGCACGTCTGACGTCATTGTTTGCCGCGAGCCGTGGCGCCCGATCGCTCGGAACATGCGTGAGGAAGCTTACTCCGCCGCCTGGGCGTAGTCCGCCACCGGCGGGCAGGAGCACACCAGATTGCGGTCGCCGTAGACGTTGTCGACGCGGCCGACCGGGCACCAGTACTTGTCGGTGCGCGAGGTGCCCGCGGGGAAGCAACCCTCGCTGCGGCGGTAGGCCCTGTTCCAATCGTCGTCGGCGATGTCGTGCACCGTGTGCGGCGCGTGGCGCAGCGGCGAGGCCTCGATTCCGAAGCGGCCCTGCTCGACCTCGGCGATCTCCTTGCGGATCGCGATCATGGCGTCGCAGAAGCGGTCGAGCTCGGCCTTGGATTCCGATTCCGTCGGCTCGATCATCAAGGTGCCCGCCACCGGGAAGCTCATGGTCGGCGCATGGAAGCCGTAGTCGATCAGCCGCTTGGCGATGTCGTCGACGGTGACGCCGCTGCTCTGCTTGAGCGGCCGCGGGTCGATGATGCATTCATGCGCGACGCGGCCGCGCTCGTTGCGGTAGAGCACCGGAAAATGCGCATCGAGCCGCGCCGCGACGTAGTTGGCGTTGAGGATCGCAATCTCGGTGGCGCGGGTCAGGCCGTCGCCGCCCATCAGCAGCATGTAGATGTAGGAGATGGTCAGGATCGAGGCCGAGCCGTAGGGGGCGGCCGAGACCGGCCCGACCGGATGCGCGCTCGCGCCGTCGGTCGCGGGGTGACCGGGCAGGAAGGGCGCCAGATGCGCCTTCACGCCGATCGGGCCCATGCCCGGGCCGCCGCCGCCATGCGGAATGCAGAACGTCTTGTGCAGGTTGAAATGGCTGACATCAGCGCCGTAATCGCCGGGCCTGGAGAGGCCGACCTGCGCATTGAGGTTGGCGCCGTCGAGATAGACCTGTCCGCCGTGGGCATGGACGATGTCGCAGATGTCGCGGATGTGCTCCTCGAACACGCCATGCGTCGAGGGATAGGTGATCATGATGGCGGCGAGCTTGGCGCCATGCGCTTCCGCCTTGGCCTTGAGATCGGCGAGATCGACATTGCCGCCTGCATCGCAGCCGACCACGACCACCTCCATGCCGGCCATGTGCGCGGAGGCCGGGTTGGTGCCGTGGGCGGAGGAGGGGATCAGGCAGATGGTGCGGTGGCCCTCGCCGCGGGCGGCGTGGTAGCCGCGGATCGCCAGGAGGCCGGCATATTCGCCCTGCGCGCCCGAGTTCGGCTGCAGCGACACGGCGTCATAGCCGGAAATGCGGCACAGCCAGTCGGTCAGATCGGCGAACATCGTGTGATAGCCGGCCGCCTGCGCGCGCGGCACGAACGGGTGCAGGCTGGAAAATTCCGGCCAGGTCAGCGGGATCATCTCGGTGGTCGCGTTCAGCTTCATCGTGCAGGAGCCGAGCGGAATCATCGCGCGGTCGAGCGCGAGGTCGCGGTCCGCGAGCTTGCGCAGATAGCGCAGCATCTCGGTCTCGGAGCGATGCGCGTGGAACACCGGATGCGCGAGGTACGGCCGCTGCCGCTTGAGCTCGGCCGGCAGCGCCTCGCGGGCTTCCGCCTCGATCGTCGTGTAGGAGAGGTCGCCGCCGAATGCGCGCCAGACGGCTTCGACGACATCGGCCGTCGTGGTCTCATCGAGCGCGATCCGCAGCCTGCTGCCGTCGCGGCCAAGATTGATCCGCTCGCCTTCGGCGCGGGCGATGATCGACTCGGACTTGGCGCCGGCCTCGACGGTGATCGTGTCGAAGAAGGTCTCGCTTTCCGGCGCAAAGCCGAGCTTGCGCAGCCCCGCAGCCAGCACCGCGGTCCGCCGATGCGCGGTGCGGGCGATCGCCTTCAGCCCATCCGGGCCATGATAGACCGCATACATCGCGGCGATCACCGCCAGCAGCACTTGCGCGGTGCAGATGTTCGACGTTGCCTTCTCGCGCCTGATGTGCTGCTCGCGGGTCTGCAGCGCCAGCCGATAGGCGGGGGCACCGCGCGAATCGACGGACAGGCCGACGATGCGGCCGGGCAGCGACCGCTTCAGCGCATCGCGCACCGCCATGTAGGCCGCATGCGGTCCGCCATAGCCCATCGGCACGCCGAAGCGCTGCGCCGAGCCGATCGCGATGTCGGCGCCGAGTTCGCCCGGCGAGGCAATCACGGTCACGGCCAGCAGGTCGGCGGCCAGAATCGCCAGTGCGCCCTTGTCGTGCAGCTTGGCGATCGCGGCGCGCGGATCGCGCAGCGCGCCCGTCGTATCCGGATATTGCAGCAGGCCGCCGAACACCTCGGCGCCGTCCAGATCCTTGGCGGGATCGCCGACGATCAGCTGCCAGCCGAGCGGCTCCGCGCGGGTGCGCAGCACCGACAGCGTCTGCGGATGCACGTTCCGATCGACGAAGAATGCCTTGGTCTTCGCCCGTGCCGACCGCTCGGCCAGCGCCATCGCTTCCGCGGCCGCCGTGGCTTCGTCCAGCAGCGAGGCGTTGGCGACGTCGAGCCCGGTGAGATCGCAGATCATGGTCTGGAAGTTGAACAGCGCTTCCAGCCGGCCCTGGCTGATCTCCGGCTGATAGGGGGTGTAGGCCGTGTACCAGGCCGGGTTCTCCAGGATGTTGCGCTGGATCACCGCCGGCATCAGCGTGCCGGAATAGCCCTGGCCGATCAGCGAGATGAAGACCTGATTCCGTGCCGCCAGTGCACGCATGTGCGACAAGGCTTCAGTTTCGCTCAACGCCGGCTCGAGGGTGAGCGGCGCCGCCTGCCGGATCGTGCCGGGCAGCGTCTGCGCCATCAGCTCCGCGACGCTCTTGGCGCCGACGGTCTCCAGCATCGCCGCGACGTCGCGCGGCGAGGGACCGATATGGCGGCGGGCGAAGCTGGTGGCGGCATCATCGAGCGGCTTGAGCGGCATGGTCATGAGCAAATCCTCTATGCCTCGTCATGCCCCGCGACGGCGGGGCATCCAGTAAACAGCGACGGCGAGATCGGCAGGCCGTAGCCCGGGCGAGCGCAGCACCCCCGGGACCGCCGGTCCCGCATATCGCTCCGCTCATGCGGGCTACGCACCGCGCGTCTCACGCCGTGTGCGCCTTGTAGGCGGCCTCATCCATCAGCCCGCCGAGCTCGCTCTTGTCGGCGATCTTGAGCTTGAAGAACCAGGCCTTGCCGCCGGCGTCGGTGTTGACGAGCGCAGGCTCGTCGACGATCGCCTGGTTGACCTCGACCACCTCGCCGGTGATCGGCGCATAGACGTCGGAGGCGGCCTTGACCGATTCGACCACGGCGGCGGCTTCCGACTTCTTCAGCGCGCGGCCGACCTGCGGCAGCTCCACGAACACGACGTCGCCGAGCTGGGCCTGCGCATAGTCGGTGATGCCGATGGTGGCTGTGTCGCCATCGATGCTGAGCCATTCATGGTCGGAGGTGTAGAGCGTAGTCATGGACGTCCTTCAGCGCTTGTAGGTGTTGGGAACGAAGGGCATGGCGGCGACCCGCAGCGGCAGGCGTTGGCCGCGCACATCGGCGAACAACGGGGTGTCGAGCGCAGAGAGAGTGGTCGGCACGTAACCCATCGCGACCGGCGCATTCAGCGTCGGGCCGAAGCCACCAGAGGTGACCTTGCCGACCGGCTCGCCTGAATCGGCCGAAGCGAACAGCGCTGCTCCCTCGCGCACCGGCGCGCGGCCCTCGGGCCGCAAACCGACGCGGCGGCGTGTCGCACCGCCATCGAACTGCGCGAGGATCTTGTCAGCGCCGGGGAAGCCGCCGGCGCGCGCGCCGCCGGTGCGGCGGACCTTCTGCACCGACCATTCCAGCGCAGCTTCCACGGGCGTTGTCGCCGTGTCGATGTCGTGGCCGTAGAGGCAGAGCCCGGCCTCGAGCCGCAGGCTGTCGCGGGCGCCCAGCCCGATCGGCAGCACGTCCTTGTCGGACAGCATCGCCTCGGCGAGCCGCTCGGCCTGATCGGCAGGCACCGAGATCTCGTAGCCGTCCTCGCCGGTGTAGCCCGAGCGCGAAACGTAGCAGGCGAGCCCATCGACGCTGCGCGGCCCCGCGTCCATGAACCGCATCGCCTCGGCCTCTGCACAGAATTTCGTCAGCACGGACGCCGCCTTCGGCCCCTGCAGCGCCAGCAGCGCGCGGTCGGTCAGCGGTTGGACCTCGCAGACGTCGGACAGCCCGTCGCGCAGCAGCGCGATGTCCGCCTCCTTGCAGGCGGCGTTGACCACCAGCACCAGGTGCTCGCCGAAATTCGCCACCATCAGGTCGTCGAGGATGCCGCCCTCGGCGTTGGTGAACTGGGCATAGCGCTGCCGGCCGGGCGGGATGCCGATGACGTCCTGCGGCACCAGCCGCTCCAGCGCCGCCGCGGCGTCGGCGACGTTGCCGGATTTCGGCAGCAGCGCGACCTGGCCCATGTGGGAGACGTCGAACAGCCCGGCCGCGCTGCGGGTATGGAGGTGTTCCTTGAGTACGCCGGGCGCGTATTGCACCGGCATCTCATAGCCCGCAAAGGGCACCATCTTGCCGCCGAGGCTGACATGCAGCGCATGCAGCGGCGTTCGCTTCAAAGAATGGGGGGCAGCCGGTTCAGCCATCGATCAGGGGTCCTCGCGCGGTTCCTCGGGACCAGTCCCGAAAAACGCCACCGAAGCCCCATCTGTCGCTGTGCCTGAGAGTATTATCCCGTCGGCGGACGCGTCCCGGGATCAGGCCCGGCCAGCGTCTCTTTCCAGATGCAGTTGCAGTCGCGAGGGTCCTTTTGCCTGAGAGTTTCCGGGGCGGTTGCTCCTTCGGCGCCGGCCCTTGACGTTCAACCAGAACCTCAGAAGGCCAGTCTCTCCCGACGCGACTGTCGTCTATGTCCGGGACCAAACACCAGCCCGCGCAAGCTGTCAACGCGTCACGGCGGCTTTCAACCAGCTTTAGGAGCCGTGCAGCAAGCCCATGATGTTTCTGCACAGTTTCTGGACACGCGAAGTCGCCTTGTCTAAAAGCATTGCCGCCGAATTCCCGGACTTCTTCGATTGGATTGCTATGAGCGGCGTCAACGAGATCAGGTCGACCTTCCTCAATTTCTTCGCTGCGAACGGCCACGAGATCGTGCCGTCCTCGCCGCTGGTGCCGCGCAACGACCCGACTTTGATGTTCACGAACGCCGGCATGGTGCAGTTCAAGAACGTCTTCACCGGGGTCGAGAAGCGGCCCTACAACCGCGCCACCACGTCGCAGAAATGCGTCCGCGCCGGCGGCAAGCACAACGACCTCGACAATGTCGGCTACACCGCCCGGCACCACACCTTCTTCGAGATGCTCGGCAACTTCTCCTTCGGAGATTACTTCAAGGAGAACGCCATCGAGCTTGCCTGGAAGCTCGTCACCAAGGAGTTCGGCCTCCCGAAGGACAAGCTGACCGCGACCGTCTACATCGACGACGACGAGGCGTTCGGGCTCTGGAAGAAGATCGCCGGCCTGCCGGAATCGCGCATCATCCGCATCGCCGGCTCGGACAATTTCTGGCAGATGGGCGACACCGGCCCGTGCGGCCCGTGCTCCGAGATCTTCTATGACCACGGCGACAAGATCTGGGGCGGCCCCCCGGGCTCGCCCGAGGCCGACGGCGACCGCTTCATCGAGATCTGGAACCTCGTGTTCATGCAGTACGAGCAGCTCGAGGGCGGGGTCCGCAATCCCCTTCCGAAGCCGTCGATCGACACCGGCGCGGGCCTCGAGCGCGTCGCCGCGGTGCTGCAGGGCAAGCACGACAATTACGACATCGACCTGTTCGTCGCGCTGATCCGCGCCATCGCCGACCTCACCAATGCCGACCCGCAGGGGCCGCAGAAGGCGTCGCTTCGCGTGATCGCCGACCATTTGCGCGCCTCGTCGTTCCTGATCTCGGACGGCGTGCTGCCGTCCAACGAGGGCCGCGGCTATGTGCTGCGCCGGATCATGCGCCGCGCGATGCGCCACGCCCAGCTGCTCGGCGCCCGTGAGCCGCTGATGCACAAGCTCGTCGGCACGCTCTCGCGCGAGATGGGCCAGGCCTATCCCGAGCTGATCCGCGCCGAGGCGCTGATCAAGGAGACGCTGCGGCTCGAGGAGACCCGCTTCCGCAAGACCCTGGAGCGCGGGCTGGCCATCCTCGACGAGAAGTCGGCCTCGCTCACCAAGGGCGACATGTTCGACGGCGACGTCGCCTTCACCCTGTACGACACCTACGGCTTCCCGCTGGACCTCACGCAGGACGCGCTGAAGTCGCGTGGCATCAGCGTCGACCAGGCCTCGTTCACCGATGCCATGGACCGCCAGCGGGCCAAGGCCCGCGCAGCTTGGGCCGGAAGCGGCGAGGCGGCGACCGAGGCCGTCTGGTTCCCGCTGCGCGAGAAGCTCGGCGCCACCGAGTTCCTCGGCTATGAGACCGAGACGGCGGAGGGCGCGGTCACCGCGCTGGTCAAGGACGGCGCCGAGGTCGACAGCCTCAAGGCCGGCGAGAGCGGCGTCATCGTGCTCAACCAGACGCCGTTCTATGGCGAGTCCGGCGGCCAGGTCGGCGACACCGGCGTGATGACCGGCGACGGCGTCCGCGTCCGTATCACCGACACCCAGAAGAAGGCCGGCGACCTGTTCGCGCATATCGGCACGGTGGAGCAGGGCACGCTCAAGCTCGGCACGGCGCTGCAGCTCGACGTCGATCACGGCCGGCGCTCGGCGATCCGCGCCAATCACTCCGCCACCCACATCCTGCACGAGGCGCTGCGCCAGGTGCTCGGCGACCACATCGCCCAGCGTGGCTCGCTGGTCTCGCCCGACCGCCTGCGCTTCGATTTCGTCCATCCGAAGCCGATCTCTCCGGAGGAGCTCGCCCGCGTCGAGGACATCGCCAACGACGTCGTGCTCGAGAATGCCGAGGTCACGACCCGGCTGATGGGGCTCGACGATGCCCGCGAGGCCGGCGCCCGCGCGCTGTTCGGCGAGAAATATGGCGACGAGGTCCGCGTCGTCTCGATGGGCAATGCCGCGCGCGACCACGGCGCCAATGCCATGGGCTGGTCGGTCGAGCTGTGCGGCGGCACCCACGTCAGGCGCACCGGCGACATCGGCCTGATCGCGGTCACCTCGGAGAGCGCTGTCGCGTCCGGCGTCCGCCGCATCGAGGCACTGACGGCGCGCGGCGCGCGGGCGCATGCCAACCACAACCTCTCGCTCGCCAAGGCGGCGGCAGCCGAGCTGCGCACCACGGTCGAGGATGTGCCAGCGCGCATCACCGCGCTGATGGAGGAGCGCAAGAAGCTCGAGCGCGAGCTGTCGGACGCGCGCAAGAAGCTCGCGATGGGCAGCGGCACCTCGATCGGCAACGGCTCGCCGGCGGCCGGCGTCCGCGAGGTCGGCGGCGTGAAGCTGATGGCCCGCGCCGTCTCCGGAATCGAGATGAAGGACCTCAAGTCGCTCGCCGACGAGGCCAAGAAGCAGCTCGGCTCCGGCGTGGTCGCGCTTGTCGCGACCTCCGAGGACGGCAAGGCCGGGGTCGTGGTCGGCGTCACCGCCGATCTCACACCGCGCTTCAATGCGGTCGACCTTGTGCGCGCCGCGTCCGAGGCGCTCGGCGGCAAGGGCGGCGGCGGCCGTCCCGACATGGCCCAGGCCGGCGGCCCGGACGGCACCAAGGCGGAGGCTGCGCTGGCCGCGATCGAGAGCGCGATCGGCAAGGCAGGCTGATCGTGCCGACGCTCGGGCCGGGCGAGAGCGTTCGCGATCCCGATCTGCGCGACCGGCTGTACGAGCTGCTCGAGCACGACCATCTGCCGAGCACGCACGGCTCGCGCATCGTCCAGCTCATCGTGCTCGTCATCACGCTCGACGTGCTGGCGGTGGTGCTGGCCTCCGACCCGGACATCGCGGCTTCCATTGGCGGATTGCTGCGAGCGATCAAGGTCTGTTCGCTGATCGTGTTTGCCGCGGAGTATGTCGCTCGGCTCTGGAGCGTGGCGGGGCACATGCCGCGGCGCCAGTCGCCGCACCGGGAGCGGCTCGCCTACGCCTTGTCCGCGCTCGGCCTGATTGATCTCCTGTCCTTCGTGCCGGCGTCCATCGCGCTGGTGCTTGGCGATCGCACGCTGGAAGCGCTGTGCATCGTGCTGCCGTTCCTGAAGCTGGTGCGCTATTCGCCGGCGCTGCGCTCGCTCTTGTCGGCCGTGCAGGCCGAGCGGCGCATCTTGATCGGCTGCCTCGTCATCCTGGCCGGCGCGGTGCTGCTGTTCGCCTCACTGCTCTACGCGGTCGAGCGCGACGTCCAGCCCGACAAGTTCGGCACCATCCCGCATGCGATGTGGTGGGCGATCGTGACGCTCGGCACCGTCGGCTACGGCGACGTCGTGCCGGTGACGCCGCTCGGCCGCATCATCACGGTGTTCGCGATCATCTGGGGCTTTGCCATGATCGCGCTGCCGGTCGCGATCATCTCCACCGCGTTCGCCGAGGAGATCAAGCGGCGCGATTTCGTCGTCACCTGGGGCATGCTGGCGCGGGTGCCGCTGTTCTCGCATCTTTCGGCGTCCGAAATCGCCGACATCATGCGGCTGTTGCGTGCGCGTACGATCGAAGCCGGCGAGGTGCTGGTGCGGCGTGGCGATCCGGCGTCCTCGATGTATTTCATCACCACGGGCGAGGTCGAGATCGAGCTGCCGACGCAATGCGTCAAGCTCGCCGACGGCACGTTCTTCGGCGAGATCGCGCTGCTGCACCGGACCAAACGCTCGGGCACCGTGACGGCGACGCGCAAGACCCGGCTGCTGGTGCTCGACGCGCAGGATTTCCATGCGCTGATCGCGCGCATGCCGGCGCTCGCCGCGCATGTCCGGACCATCGCCAAGGCGCGCATGGCCGATTCCGGCGATCTTGCCCTCGCCGAGCTGTCGCAGGCCGAACGCGACGACCAGCCGGACGTGTAGGACGCTGCTCCCGGATCGCTCGCAGTCCCCCGTCCCATCTTCCAACCAGTCAAACAGCCGGGCGTGCACACACGGTCCCGCGGCGCGGTCGCGCCCGGGGGATGCGGAAAGCACTCGCCCTCGAAAGACGATGAGGGCGCAGGGAATGCCGGGTGAGGGCCTCACCCATGGCCCGCCTGCTGAAAAAATGCAGGCGGCAGGTACCACAGGCAAAGCCGGATCATCCGGCATTCCCTGCGCGGCGGTTTTAACGCTTATACGCGATCTCCTCGGTGCACCGGGCTTGTTGGCCACCGTTCGCGACAATGCGCTTCAAGCGCATCGCGCGGGACATCAGCATCGGGATGCCAGGACCACGCGACTTCACGTCCGCGAGCGCATCATTCGTCCGCACCCGAAAGCGCGCTGATGTCCTCACGTCCACCGCATTGCCGGCCCAACGTCTCGTGACGACGCGTACGCCCCTCATCCGGACCGGAACGCGGATAGAATAGACATGATTTGCTGATTTTCGGAAGTGATTTATTTTCGCGCGAAGCTCTTGAAACGAAAGATGTGGCTGAACGGAATGGGAAAATGGAAGCATTGACGCAGGCGATTTTGACCCGTGATCAGGAACGGTCCCGTGCTTTCGTCGGCGCGATACTGCCCGCCCGGCAAAATCGGCCAAGCTCGATGCCTCGTCGAAGATGGCGGCCGATCTCGCAATTCCACCGGGAGGTGCTACCTTTATGTTTCAGGCTCCGTTCTCTCGGAAAGGACCAATGTCGCAAATCAAGTCTCGGGTCGTCCCGTCGGCGCTGCCGCCCAGTGAAGCCGAGCTTGCGGATTGGCAGGCATTGAGTCGCGAGGAGCAGATCGCTCGCTTCAAAGAGTTCTTCGCGCACCCTGATTGCGAGACGTTCACTGCCGAGACTGCTGAGGACATCATCGCGGCTGCTCGGCAGCGTGTTGCTGCGCGCCGTGGGTAGCTATCGCCTCACCATTCGAGCACGCGATCAACTCGCTCAGATCTACGAATACACCGAACTGCAATTTGGTGCTTATCAGGCGGAAGCCTACGCGCGTCCGGGCTGATCCGGACCTTCGAGCTGCTCTCAGATTCCCGGCCATAGGTCAATCAGCCGAGGACTTCCGGCGCGGGCTACGACGGTTTCGATTCCAGGCGCATGTCGTCTACTACACGATATCGGCTGATGTGGTCGAGATCCGGGGTGTAGTGCTCCACGCGTGCCAAATCAGATCCAGTCTGTTTGATTGACGCAGTCGGCAGGCCGGGGACTCCATCCAGAACGGGAGAACTCCGTGTTTACCCAAACCATCGCAGCGGCAGGCAATACCGAAATTCCGGCATATCTGACGCTGATCAAGCTCGGATACGAAATCGATCGTCGCTATGAGAGCGACGGCGAACTCTGGAGCGCAACGAAGGGGACGCTTCAACTCGTCGCCGAGAGCCCCCTGCAGCTGCTTGGACTTGCGTTGATGTACATGGAGCGCGGCGCCGACTGGCAGGCAGATGACGACGAGATCGATGCCTTCCTAAAGCGATTCTACCCGTGAGGTCGCGTTGCGATTCATGGAGGCCATTCGCCGGCCAGCATTGCAGCCCGTTCATCTTCCGTGAATTCGATCGCAATGCGTCCCAGCGCGCGTTGGCCGCGCGCGATCGCTATAACGCCGAGGAGTTGGCTGACAACGTCGGCATCCTGCGCCGTGGTGAGGTCGCGGAGTGCCATGTGGAGCAATTGGCCCCACGCCGCTTCGTAGCTCTCGCGCAGGTCAGCCGGCATCGCCGGATTGCGAGAGCCGTCTCGCGCAAGCTCGATGATCGCGATCATCGTGTAGGTCTGCCAGTCGGCAACACCGCGGCGCTCGCGAATTCGGACCAGACCGGGTACGGCGGCGAAGGATGCTTCGCCGACGTCACCTTGGTGGTGCAGCTCATTCCAGAGTTCGTCCCAGGCTGAGCTATCGCCACCTTCGAGGCGTTGCAGGGCTGGGCGCGGGTCGTAGGGAACGCGATAGCCGCCGAGGAGGCTGGCCCAGCGCGCTTCTGACAAATCGGGGTCTGACACTTTCATGCAGCAAGTCTCGTCCAGCTTGGGCGTGATCTCATGCGAGCTGAAAGGCGCAGGTCAACAGCCACGCCACGGTTCTCCAAATTGGTTGCCTTGTCGTGCGTCCGAAGCATCCCGAGAGCCGCAACGGCGCGGAACATAATATTCCGCAATGCGGCATGTGACACTCATGTCACACTTACGGTTATACCGACTCCCCAATATAATATGACTATTCAAAGGCACCTCGGCGCTTGCTAGGATCGCCTTCCAATCTCAGGTTGACGAATGCGCTCCTCGAATGGGCGGCGGCCGGGATTGAGCCGTGGGGAAGCGCGTGCCGGGACGGAGGCTCTGGGCCGGACGCGACAGAACAACAGCCAGAGCCTGGGGACGCTGCGAGGAGCAGGAAAAATGAGTGGGTTTGCGACGACCGCACGCATGTGCGGCGTAGGGGTTGCTTTGTCTTGTTTGTTGGGCGGCGGTGCGCTCGCTGCCGATTTGCCGATGAAGGCGCCGCCGGTTCCCTATGCCGGTGTCGACGATTTCTGGACGCGGCCATATCTGTTCGGTGATCTCGGCCGGACCAGGCTGAAGGAGCAGGGCATCTCGCTTGCGCTCACGCTCGGTGACGAGGCCGTCACCAACCTGTCGGGCGGCTCGCGCAACACCTCGGCCAATGCCGGACAATTGTGGTTCGAGGCCAAGTTCGACATGGCCAAGCTCGCCGGCATCCAGGGCGGCCTGATCGGCGTCACGCTGGTGGACCGCTTCGGCAAGAACCTCAACAGCGAAGCCGGCATTCCGGCGCTGCAACTGACCAACGAGGTGTTCGGCCGCGGCAACATCCTGCGCCTGACCGAGTTCTACTATCAGCAGAAGCTGTTCGACGATCGCCTCGTGCTCAAGGGCGGCCGGCTGCCGGTCGGCTCCGACTTCTTCTTCGGCCAGTGCGAGTTCATCAACCTGACCTTCTGCGGCGGCCAGCCGGGCAACATCCAGGGCGGCTACATCTACAACTGGCCGGTCAGCCAGTGGGCCGGCGTCGTGCACTACAACTTCACCAAGGAGTGGAAGCTGTCGGTCGGCGTCTACGATGCCAATCCGAACTACCTGACGACGTCGGACGCGGGCGTGTATCTCGCGCCGGGCATCGCGCGCTCCAATCCGGCCTCGGGCGTCCTGGTGCCGGTCGAAGTGGTGTGGGAGCCGAGCGGTCCGCTCAACGGCACCTGGCGCTTCGGCGGCTGGTATGACAGCGCTTCGACCATCGACGGCGGTCTGCCCGGCATCACCGGGGTCTACGCCGGCGGTCCCGGCGTGGGCGATCAGAACCTCAGCAGCCAGCGCGGCCGCTACGGCTTCTACGAATCGATCCTGCAGCGGCTGACCGTCGAGGGTCCGAAGGCGCAGGGCTGGTATACCTTCCTCAACACCAGCGTGGCCGATCACCGCACGTCCTATCAGGATTACCAGATCTCCTGGGGCGTCAAGCACACCGGCACCTTCTCTTTCCGTCCCGACGACGAGGTCGGCTTCGCGGTCGGCACCACGCATGTCAACTCGGCGGCGCTGACGCCGAATGCAGGCGGCAACGAAGTGCCGATCGAAGCCTGGTATGGCTGGCAGGCGACCGGCTGGATGAACCTGAAGTTCGACGCCCAGTATGTCATCAATCCGGGCGGACGCGGCTTCAACGCCGCCGGCCTGAAGACCGGCAATGCGGTGGTGCTCGGCCTGCGGACGGTGGTGCATTTCTGAGAAGCCTGTCAGGCGAGGGGCGGATGTGCAGCATCCGTCCCTCGCTGGGCTGAGACGATGAGCCGTCCTTTGCCGACGCCGAACCTGATGGGCCTGCCCATCGGGGTAGGGGCGCGATGCGTTGGTATCGGTTGACTCTTTTGCGCTGCGACACGACATCTCCCTGGCATTGCCGCGCCGGCCCAGGAGACCGCCATGACAGCAACCGACGTCCGTCTCGCCGCCGGCCAGCGCCTGGGCGACGAGGTCGTGGACTGGCTCACCAGCGGCACCCGCGACGAACGCTTCATCGACAACATCTTCGCGCAGATGTGCATCCGCCTGCAGCGCGCCGGAATCCCGGTGAAGCGCGCGTCGCTGCACGTGCAGATCAACCATCCGCAATGGCTCGGCGCGCGCATCCTGTGGAGCGACGGGATGGAGAGCTCCGAGATCAATCGCGTCGACTATGACGTCGGCTCGCGTTCCGAGTTCATCGGCAGCCCGGTGAGCGAGGTCTACAACGGCGCCGACGAGATCCGTGAAAACCTGGCGCGTGATCCCGCGCTCGGCCGGCAGCATGGCATCTATGACGACATGCGCGCGCAGGGGCTGACCGACTATGTCGCCTGGCCGATCTTTCACACGCTCGGCAAGCGCCACTGCGTGACCTTCGCGACCGACCAGCGCGGCGGCTTCGATCATGCCGAGATCGGCGCCCTGAAGCGGCTGCTGCCGGTGCTGGCGCTGGTCAGCGAGATCCGCATCAAGAACCGGCTGGCGCGCACCCTGCTCGAGACCTATGTCGGGCCGCATGCCGGCGAGATGGTGCTGGCCGGCGCGACCCGACGCGGCAGCGGCGAGACCGTGAGCGCCGCGATCATGATCTGCGATCTCCGCGACTTCACCAAGATCTCCGACAATTGGCCGCGCGACGACGTGATCGATCTCCTCAACGGCTATTTCGACGCGATGGTCGAGCCGATCACAGAGCATGGAGGCGAGATCCTGAAGTTCATCGGCGACGGCCTGCTCGCCATCTTTCCGCTTAGCCAGCCCGGCGCCTGCGAGAACCTGCTACACGCGGTCACCGGCGCCAGGCAGGCGATGGCGGCGCTCAACGCGCGGCATGCGGAAGGCGGCCGTGCGCCGCTGCGCTACGGCATCGGCATCCACGTCGGCGACGTCATGTACGGCAACATCGGCTCGCGCACGCGGCTGGATTTCACCGTGATCGGACCCGCGGTCAACATGGCTTCGCGCATGGAGGCGCTGACCAAGCAGGTCGGTCGTCCCGTGCTGATGTCGCGGGCCTTCGCCGAACTCGTCGAAGGCCCGTTCGCGCTCGAACGCGTCGGCGAATACCCGGTGCGCGGCTTCAACGACCCGATCGAGCTGTTTGCGTTCGAGGGGTAGGGCGTCGTACGAGCTGTGCCGTGCTCACGGCATGGCTCAGCGGCCGAACTCGTCCTGAAGCCGCAGGAATGTCTCGGTCGGGCGATCATAGCTGACGAGCCTGACGTCGAGGTCGAAGCTGGACGCCAGCAGCAGCGCGCGGCGCAGCGCGTCCTCGATCCAGCTCTCCTCATTGCCGAACGCGCCGCCGCCGACGCTGGTGAGCAGGGCAACGTTCGAGCCGCGTGTCGCGTTGAGGACCGCCGCCCAGATCGTTGCCTCGTAGCTGGCCTCGAGGATCAGGCGAGCGAATGTCTGCCAATATCGGGGGGCAGGGGAGCAGTAGGCCACGGGGAGCGCGGAGCAGAAGGCCTGTGACACTGTCGGTCGGGGCTCGCCCGCGTCGGTCAGCTCGACGTCGGAATGCAGGCCGATCCGAAGGTGTCCGCGCAATGCGTCGATCTCATCGCCATCGCTTGCGTCGAGGATGGCCGTGATGGTCTCGAGTCCGGTCCGCGTGCACAGGGCGTACCCGTTCGTCATCGCCCAAAGCTCGCCGCCGCGGGATAGACGGGACTTCAGAGCCGCCCCGACATCTGCGAGCGCGTCGAGCTGACGGTCGCGGGTCTGGCCCGATTCACCGCCGACCGGGGCAAAGTAGTTGCGATAGATCGTTGCGGCGCCGGCGGCGATCGCGCAGGCCGGCCCCTGCGTCGGATCATGCTGGTAGATCGTCACGCCGTCTTCCGGGGTCGCGTGGGGGCCGATCATCTCCAGCAGATTGAACTGCGAGGCGACCTGGAACAGGGCGCCGGCGAACTCCGGGACCAGATGAAGGGTGCGGACATCGCCGCTGACGAGGCTCACGCGGAGCCGTCCGGTTCGACAGGCCGAGTCTTGGACCCTGGTCCGGAGCTCCGACAATTTCGGAAGCTCCAGCCGCCCGGTCTGGTAGCTCTTGCCATTGACCAGAGACGTCAGCCGTCCATCTTCGCAGACCAGTCTGGCGCGCGTCGAGGCATAGTCGGTCTCCTTGAAGCCGGTCAGGCGTTCGAACCAGTCCACGACATCAGCCTTTCGTTTTTGCTAGCCGACAAGATGCGGCGAAATCGCCTCGGCGTCTGACGTTCGCGCGAGACGCAGTGTAGGCCATCGCAGCTCGCCGCAGCAATGAACGACTCTGTCGCCGTGCCTAGAAGATTCGCAGCGGCCGCCACCAGACGAGGCTCGGCGCGAACAAGGCCACAGCGAGCGCAAATGCGCCCCCGGCAATACAGATCGTGACGATGGCGCGCGGCGACAGGCCGCGGGCCTGCGGCAGGAATGTGAGCGCCCGGACGATCGCTCCGGTGATGAAGCCCGCTCTAGCGATCGGCAGCATCGGGATGTCGAGCAGATCTTCGAGCGTACACGCGCGGCTGCAGCTGCCTTGCTCCAGCGTCCACCATTCTCGCAGGCCGCCGATCATTGTCGCCAGCGCGAGCAGCAGCGTTGCCGCCAGCAGCGCCCGCCACGATGGCATTAGCACCGCGATCGCATAAGAGATCAGGCAGACGGCGAGCATCTGCGTCAGGACGTCGAGCATCGTCGCGCGACTCAACTCTCATCCAGGAACGGCGCCACCACCTCGCGCGTCTCCGCGCTGGTGACCACCGGGACGATCTCGAAGGTCATGCCGGTGTTGCGGGCGTTGGACAGGATCCATTGCTGCAGCAGGCGGGCGTCGTTGCATTCCATCAGTTGGAAGCAGCGGTCGAAATTCGGCTCGATCCAGCTGCCGAGATATTTCAGCCCGTCGGGAAAGGTGATGCCGGGGTCGCGAACGCGACGGTAGACGGGAATCGGATCGCGGTCCTTGAAACGCTCGATCACCATGAACAGCATGCGCGCCTCCGCCTGGGTCCGGCGCAGAGTGTGGACGGAATCGAGCAGGTGTTCCAGGTCTCGCGCGTGGCCTCGCGGTCCGAAAGACCGGCTGCGGCACCGGCGGTGAGGGAGCTCTACTGTCCCGACGGCGTGCGCAGGCCGTGCCAGGCGTCGCGCACCTGATGGTAGTGAACCTCGGGCAGATAGTCCGGCGTATTCAGATTGAGGTTCTTGACGTCGAGCCGGCCGACCGCGCTGAGCAGCGTGTAGGAGGCGATGACGCGGTCGCGCTGCGCGCCGATCAGCCGCGCCTTGGCCTGGATCAGGTCGGCCTGCGAGTTCAGCACGTCGACGGTGGTGCGCTGGCCGCCCTGGGCCTCGCGCGAGACGCCCTGCAGCGCGACGGTGGCGGCCTTCACCTCGGCCTCGGAGGCGCTGACGGCGACCTTGGCGCCTTCATTGGCGACCCAGGCGCTGACCGCCGCGGTGCGGGCCTGGTTGCGGACCTGGTCGAGCACGAGGCGGCTCTGCGCCGCGAGCTCCTTGCTCTGGCGGGTCTGCGACGCGGCGGTGCCGCCGTCATAGATCGGCGCGGTGACGCTGCCGACGATCGAGGCCTGATCGGTGCCGAAGGTGCCGAGCGTCTGATCCGAATCGCGGCTGCGGCTGACATTGCCTTGCAGGGTCACGGTCGGCAGCAGCGCGCCCTCGGCGACCTTGATCGAGGTCGAGGCCACGTCGACGTCGAAGCTCGCCGCAGCCACCGCCGGATTTTCCTTGTTGCCAAGCGCAATCGCGTCCTCGCGGCTGCGCGGCAGCAGGCGATCGATCGGGTCGGCCGCGCGCAGCTGGCCCGGCGCCATGCCGATGACCTGGGCATAGGTCGCCTGGCTGATGGCGAGGTTGACCTCGGCGGCGTTGAGGTCGGACTGGCCGCGCGCCAGCCGCGCCTCGGCCTGCGAGGCGTCGGTCGGCGTGACGTCGCCGGCATTGAGGCGGCGCTGCGTGACGGAGAGCGTCTCGCGCAGGAAGGCGACGTTGGAGCGCTGCGCCTCGACCAGCGACTGGTTGGCGAGCACGTTGGTGTAGGCCGTGACGGCGTCGAGCAGCACGCCCTGACCGACATTGCGCAGCGCCTCGCGGCCCGACTGCACCTGCAACTCGGCCATGCGCACGCTGTTGGCGGTGCGGAAGCCGTTGAACAGCGTCTGCGTCACGGTCACGCCGATGGTCCAGGGCTTCAATGTCGCGGTCTGGATCGTGTTGCCGGGCAGCAGATTGCGCACGGCCTGCAGGCCGGCGCCGAGGCTCGCGATCAGTTGCGGGCGATAGCCGGCGAGCGCCTGCGGCACGTTCTCGTCGGTGGCGCGCTGGCGCGCGCGCTCGGCGTTCAGCGCCGGGTTGGTCTGATAGGCTTTGACGAGCGCGGCCGCGAGATCCTCGGCGCGCGCGGGCGAGCAGGCGACGACAAAGCCGGCGGCCACGGTCAGGCCGAGGCCGAACCGCCGCGCATGCACCTTGCCGACGCCAAATTGTTTGGCTCGACCCCCCATCCGACTCCGCCGCGTCTCACTGTCTTAACCAGTTGTTTACCTGTTTACGGCGGATGGCGGCCACACACAAACCGCGGATATGGAATCCGGCGGGCTTTTCCATGGTTTGTTGTGGCGCTCTCGCCACAGGCCGTTTGTCAGGCGCTTGCGCGACGGTCGTGCGGTAGGCCGGTGGGTGGGCGTGCGCGGACGACAGCGCACGGGCGCGCCGCGAATCGCGTCGGTGATATGCGAGTAACTCGCGGCTCGCTCGGTCTACCTCGCGCCGCTTGCGGGGGGAGGTCGAATGGCATCGCGGATGCCATTCGGGTGAGGGGGGACAGGTCCAACGACGTACGCTTCCCGAGCGTCTGCCCTCATCCCAACGCTCACCCCGTGAAGAACTGGGAGAGGGAGCGCACCGCGTCCACGGCTATCGATGAACTGACTTCGAAAAATATCAACTCAGTCGAACTGAGCGCACTGCCAATCTCACCGGTTCTTGTTCACCGGCTTGCGCTTCTCGATGAACGCGGCCATGCCCTCGGCGCGGTCTTCCAGCGCGAAGGTGGCGTGGAACAGGTTGCGCTCGACATTCATGCCTTCGGACAGCGGGGTCTCGAAGGCGCGGTTGACGGCCTCCTTGGCCATCGCCGCAGCCGGGCGCGACATCGATGCGATCTTCTCCGCCGCGGCCATCACCTCGTCCATCAATTTGTCGGCCGGCACGATGCGGCTGACGAGGCCGGAGCGTTCGGCCTCGGCCGCATCCATCATGCGGCCGGTGAGGCAGAGGTCCATCGCCTTGGCCTTGCCGATCGCGCGCGTCAGGCGCTGGGTGCCGCCAATGCCCGGGATGGTGCCGAGCGTGATCTCGGGCTGGCCGAATTTGGCGGTGTCGGCGGCGATGATGAAGTCGCACATCATCGCGAGCTCGCAGCCGCCGCCGAGCGCATAGCCCGAAACCGCAGCGATCGTCGGCTTGCGGCAGCGCGCGACGCGGTCGCCGCCGATCGCGGTGAAGTCGCTCGAGAACATGTCGATGAAGCTCTTGGGCTGCATCTCCTTGATGTCGGCGCCGGCGGCGAACGCCTTCTCGCTGCCGGTGATCACGATGCAGCCGATGGCATCGTCGGCCTCGAGATCGTCGACGGCTGCAGCGATCTCGCGGAAGACGCCGAACGACAGCGCGTTGAGCATCTTCGGCCGGTTCAGGGTGATGATTCCGACCGCGCCTTTGCCTTCGACGATGATGTGCTCGTAAACGCTCATGATCCCACCCCGCAAATCAAAACAGCGGGCAATGTGCCCGCTGGATCGTTACGCATCAAGTAGGTGGGGCGCCGCGCGGCGCCTCAGATCATGAACATCCGCGCCGCCGAGCCCAGGGTGAGCAGGGTGCCGCAGGCGATGAAGATCTTGCCGATGATCGAGGCCTTGTCCCAGCCCGAGCTGTCGTCATTGCTGACCGTGACCATGTTCACGGTGACGTCCGAGGCCGCCGGCGCATCGCTCGGCGCGGCGTCGGCCGATTCCGCCGCAGGCGCGGCCTGAGCCTGGGCCTCGGCCGGCATCGGCGCCGGGAATCCGTCCTGCTTCGCTGCCGGGGCGCTCTCGGCCCCCACCGGCAGGAACGGACTGTAGCTCTGCTGTTCGGCCGCGCGCGCCAATCCAGTGCCAACGAGGCCCAGAACGAACGCGGCGGCAATGATCAATGCTGAACGTCCACTGGCTTGGATCGTCATCGTCGGCTTCTCCCCATCCCGCCAGCCCAAGCCGGAGTGAGACCCCGACAGATGTCGAGAACGGGGCAGAAAATGGGTATCTTCCTGCCGCTCACGGCAAAAGCTGGGCGGCGCCGCACTTTGCGGCGCGGCCCATTAAACCTGATCATGCGCCGTTCGATTCGGTGCTATGGAGCGGTTCCAAGGAAACTGTTCCAAGACTTGCCCGGTGGCGTGCTCTCGGTGTGGCGTAACTCGGATGGTTCCGAGGCCAATGTCCGCATCACGAATTAGTGATCATGATGCCGCGAGAGTAACAAGCTGACGATTCGGGCGAATTGCTGGGGGTGGAGCGGAATTGCGGGAGCGTGACGACGAGTGGACGGGCTGGATGCGCCAGGCCGTCGCCGGTGACGACGAGGCCTATCATCGCCTGCTGAGGGCGGTCACGCCGGTGTTGCGCGCAGCATCACGGCGCGGGCTGGCGCGCGCCGGCCAGCCCCCCGACCAGGCCGAGGACATCGTGCAGGAAATTCTGTTGGCGGTTCATCTCAAGCGGCACACCTGGGACGTCGATGCGCCGTTCGCGCCCTGGCTGTTCGCGATCGCGCGCAACAAGCTGATCGACATGCTGCGCCGGCGCGGCCGCCGGGTGTTCGTCGACATCGACGATTTCTCGGAGACGCTGGCCGACGAGCCGCCGGCACCCACCGTCTCGGCCGGCGAGGTCGAGGCGCAGCTGAAGACGTTGCCGCAGCGCCAGCGCGACGTGCTGCAGTCGATCGCGGTCGAGGCCGCCTCGATCAAGCAGACCGCGGAAAAGTTTTCGATGAGCGAGGGCGCGGTGCGGGTGGCGCTGCACCGGGCACTCGCAAGCCTCACGGCCAAGCTACGGGATACCTGACCATGGACACCGATCAGCTCATCCGCACCCTAGCGGCCGACAATGCGCAGCGCGCGCAGCCGGTCGGCATCGTGCTGGCGCTGGCCCTGATGGCGGCAACGCCGGTCTCGACCGCGATGCTGCTCATCGGCCTCGGCGTGCGGCCGGACATCTGGCTCGCGGTGCGCAATCCGTTCTTCGACCTGAAGTTCGTCGTCACCACGGCGCTGGCGATCCCGGCGCTGATCATCAGCCTGCACCTGTCGCGCCCCGAGGCCTCGCTGCAGGGCTGGAGCTGGCTCCTGATCGCGCCGATCGTGGTCCTCGTCGGCGGCATGGCGGCGGAGATGATGCTGCCGCAGCGCACGCCGATGATGGCGCGGCTGGTCGGCCACAATTCGATGGTGTGCATGAGCGCCATCCCCGTGCTGTCGCTGCCGCTGCTGGGCGCGGCGCTGTTCGGCCTGCGCCATGGCGCGCCGTCGCGTCCGGCGATGACCGGCGCGATCGCCGGGCTGGTCTCGGCGGGCATGGCGGCGACGCTCTATGCCGCGCATTGCACCGACGACTCGCCATTTTTCGTAGCCACCTGGTACACGGTGGCCACGCTGATCGTGGCCGGGCTCGGCGCGCTCATCGGCGCGAGGGTGCTGCGCTATTGAGCGCGCTACGCCTGCACCGGCGTCGCGGCATCCTGCACGCGATGGAAGCGCAGCACCTGCTGCGCGGTGGACCGCCGGAGCCGTTCATAGGTGGCCTTGCAGGCGTCGAGATCGGCGGTCGCGGTGGTGGCGAGCTCATCGCGCATCAGGATGATCGACTTCACCGTCGGCCATGACAGGCCTGCGACCTTGGCGAGGATCATGACGCCCTCGGCGCGGCTTTCGATCATGATGCTCTCGGCGACCGCGACCGGCACGTTGGCCATGGCCGCAAGCGCCGCATTGGCCTCGTCGAACTTGCGCTGCTCGGTGAACTGCACGACGAGACGGTCGTCGAGCCGGCCCTCGGCATGCAGCGAGCGCACCAGCGCGTGCGCGATCTCGGTCTGGCTGGTCAGCGCCACCGCGCTCGATCGCGCCCGCCGGCCCGCCATGCGCACTGCCGAGGGGACCTCCTGCGCGAGCTTCGGATTTGCCGCCTCGAGCCGCGTGCGGACCGTGGCCGACGCCTTGGCGACCAGCTTCAGATAGAGGTGGCGCGGCAGATTGGGCCGCATGGCGAGGCAGGCGGCGAGGTTTTCGTCCAGCGCGGCGCGATCGACCAGCGTGTCGAGGCTGGCCTCCGAGACGTCGGCGCCGGGATTGCTGACGGTGCTGTGAACGACCTCGTCGTTGCCCCGCCTGAGCAGGATGTCGGTGACGGCGCGGCTGAGCACGCGCCGGAGCGAGATCGCGAGCAGATGCGCCTGGCTCTTGGTCTCGGCTGTGCGGATCAGCGCGGCCTCGTCGAGCCGGTCGGACTTCGACAGCACGGGACCTGCGACATCGATGGCGTCGTCATCGGCCAGCCGGTGCAGCGTCCGCGGCGGCGCCGACGCCAGCGGCGCCAGCCGCCGCGCGAGCAGGGCGCGGGCCGAGATCTCGATGTGCTCGACCAGGCATTCGAACACGTCGTCGAACAGCGCGACCTGATCATCGGCGAAGTCCCTCGCGCCGTCGACGAACAGGTCCGTTACCTTGCGCAGGGTCTCGACCCGCCGGGCGACGGTGCCGTGCGCGAGCGTGTCCTCGAGCTCGTCGAGCAGGCTTTCGTTCGGGGCGGGTTTCGGGGTCATGCCGGGATGGCGCAGGCGCTGGTGACGCGATTGCGGCCCTGCGCCTTCGAGTCGTAGAGCGCACGATCGGCCCGGGCGAGCAGCGAATCGGCGGTCTCGTCGCCGCGCGGGGTGGCCACGCCGGCCGAGAACGTGACCTGCAGGCCGGTCGAAAACGCGCTCCAGTCGAGGCCGGCGATGATCTGGCGCAATCGTTCGGCGAGCCGCGCCGCGGCGTCGGCCGGCGCGCCCGGCAGCACCAGCAGGAATTCCTCGCCGCCGTAGCGGCCGAAGCGGTCGCTGCCGCGAATGTTGGCGAAGATGGTGATGGCGAATGTGCGCAGCACATCGTCGCCGGTCGGATGGCCATGCGTGTCGTTGATGCGTTTGAACCAGTCGAGATCGATCAGCACCACCGAGCAAGGCTGGCCGCCCTGCTGCGCCTGCGCCATCTCCTCGTCCAGCACATGCATGATCGAGTGCCGGTTCAGCGCGCCGGTGAGCTCGTCGAGCTCGGCCAGCTCCTCGATGCGGCGATAGGCTTCCTTGAGCTTCTGTCCGCGCTGGTACAGCGTCTCGCGCAGCGCGCTGGAGAAGATGCCGAGGAACATGCAGCAGGCGATGGTGAGCAGGAAGACCAGCAGCGTCGCGAGCCGCTCGAGGCCGCTGCCGTGCGGCATGCCGAGCGGCTTGTCGGTGAGCAGGAACAATCCCGCCAGGCCGATCGCGAGGAACGTCCAGCAGATCGCGCTCTGGCGCGGCGTCGCCCGCAGCGAGGCAAAGGCGACGACGATGTACAGCGTGCATAGGAACAGGATGCTGACTTCGGGCGCGATGTAGCAGAACGCGACCGTGAGCATCATGCTGGCGAGCGATTGCGGCACTACGAGGTAGTGGTCGCGGAAACGGTCGTTGAAACCGCTCTCCGACAGGACGGTCCACAGCGCGACGGTGAGAATGCCGATCGCTGCGTAGGCTGGCGCGATCGTGACCGGGACGGTTCCCGCCTGGGCGTAGATCAGCAGGATGACGGCATCGATCAGGTAGCATCCGGCGACCAGCGCCAGCATCTGCCGGCGCCGTCCGGCTCGACGCGCGCGCAGGTCGCTGGACGGAGACGGCTGCGCGTCCCCGGCCTCAGCGATATCAGGACTGGGAAAAGGCGGTGCCGTCGTGCCCATGTGCTCGCGATTCTTCGTCGTTGGCTTAATATCTACGTGGGAAAGCATTTAACTTTGGTATCTATGGGCATGGACGAAGAGGCCGCCGCCGTGGTGCTGCGACCGGGAATCTACGGCTTTCAGGGCGGGCAGTTGGCGGGAACGGGCGGAACATGGTAGGCGGGAACCCGCTGGTCGCGATCGACCTGGGCGCTGCAGCGAAATCTGCAAGTCTGTGCGCCAACTCACATTTCGGGACGTATCTTTCCGGTATTTTGAAGATTTTTGCGGTTGTGTTCGAACCGCGACGTCAATCTTCCAGACCAATCTTGCGAGACGGCCATTGAGCGTGACAGCAGCGGCGT
Source organism: Bradyrhizobium sp. HKCCYLS3013 (assembly GCF_051167615.1). Taxonomy (NCBI): domain Bacteria; kingdom Pseudomonadati; phylum Pseudomonadota; class Alphaproteobacteria; order Hyphomicrobiales; family Nitrobacteraceae; genus Bradyrhizobium; species Bradyrhizobium sp. HKCCYLS3013. The sequence goes on along the minus strand of NZ_JBNPTK010000010.1, from coordinate 77,436 downwards.
CAGATGAAACCCTGATTGCCCGGATCGCTCAAGGCGACCGGCTCGCCATGCAGGTGCTGTACGGACGGCACCATGTCAGGGTGTACCGTTTCGGGCTCCGGCTCGTGCGGGACGAGCAGGTCGCGGAAGACCTCATCAGCGAGGTCTTTCTCGACGTGTGGCGTCAGGCCGGCAAGTTCGAAGGCCGTTCTGCCGTCTCCACCTGGCTCCTGGCGATCACGCGGTTCAAGGCCCTGTCGGCACTTCGGCGCCGGAAGGACGTTGAGCTGGAAGACGAGGCCGCGAACGCGATCGAGGATACGTCCGACGATCCGGAGGTCGCGGTCCAGAAGAAGAATACCGGCGAAGCCTTGCGCAAGTGCCTGACGGCGCTTTCGCCTGATCACCGGGAGATCGTCGATCTCGTCTACTACCACGAGAAGTCCGTGGAGGAGGTGGCCGAGATCGTCGGAATTCCGGAGAACACCGTCAAGACGCGCCTGTTCTATGCGCGCAAGAAATTGGCCGAACTCCTGAAAGCGGCCGGCATTGAGAGAGGCTGGCCATGATGGCTTTGAGCAAGATGCTGGAGCAAGAGCCCGGAGAGATCGAACTCCTGCTGCCGTGGTATGCCGCCGGCACGCTGAGCGCGCGCGACATGCGCAGGGTCGAGGAGGCTCTCGCCAACGATGCCGATCTCGCCAGGCAGTATGCGGAAATCCAGAAGGAATATGCCGAGACCATCGCGCTGAACGAAAGCCTCGGCGCGCCGTCGATGCGTGCGATGCAGAAGCTGTTCGCGGCGATCGAGGCGGATCCGGTGCAGAAGCCTGCCGCGCCGCGCGGCTTCAGCGCGCGGCTGATGGATTTCTTCGACAGCCTGTCGCCGCGGACCTTGGCGTGGACCGTCAGCCTCGGCGCGCTGCTGGTGCTGGCGCAGGCCGGCGTGATCGGCGCGGTGCTGATGCGCTCGCAGACCGCGACCTATCAGACCGCCTCGGTCCAGGACAAGACCGCCGCGCCCGAGCCCGCGAGCAAGCCGATGGCCGCGCCGCCGCCGAGCGCCGCGGCGCCGGCCCCGGCGGATCGGGCGCCCGAGAGCATGACGCGTTCGCGGATGGCCGAAGCCCCGGCCCCGGCCGCACCGCTGATCCGCGGCCTTGGACCGCAGGTCGCCGGATCGACCGCGCCCGTCTATGCGCTGGTGCGGTTCGCGCCGGATGCGCGCATGGCCGACATCTCGGCGTTGCTCGACAACTATCAGGCCTCGATTGTCGAGGGCGCCAAGGGCGGCCTGTTCAAGCTGCAACTCGGCGACCGGCCGTTGTCGAAGGCCGAGGCCGACAGCCTGATCGGCCGTCTGGCGCGGGAGAAGATCGTCAGCCTCGCGGTGGCCGCGCAATAGGCCCGCGCCGTCCGAAATTCATTCGGAGGCTTCATGTCGTCGAGTTCGCCGCTACGCTTCGCCAGATCGGTTGCGATGCTGATCGTCGTCACAATGCCTGCTTTCGCAGGTGGCGACCTCAGTGCCCATGCCCAGGCGATGATGCGTTCGCCCACCATCAACATCCCGAGCCGGGTGCCGAGCATCAACCCGGGCACCGCGCTGCGCGCGCCGCCGCCGACCGGGATGGCGCCGCGCCCGGCCTTGCCCAATGCGCGATTTGCACCGAACCTGCAGGCGTCCTGCAACCCGGCGGATCGCAGCGTCTCGGGCGAATGTCTCGACCACCCGTCGGTGACGGGGGATGGGCAGGGTCGGCGAGCCCAGGGAAAATTGGACAAGGGCAGCTCCGCCAGGGTGACGCAGCGGCGCGAGCCGAAGGTTGCGGCCGCGGTCGATCTACGGACCATCGCCAACGAGATCGTCGCCGAAATCGATGACTCTCTCTCGACCGACCAGGCCGATGCGCTGGCGCGTCGCCATGGCCTGCAGCGCATCAGCTCGCAGCGCTTTCCGCTGATCGGCGCCACCATCGGTCTGTTCAGGATCACCGATCGCCGCTCGGTGCAGGCGGTCAGCCGTGCGCTCGCGGCAGATGCCAGGGTGCGTTCGGTGCAGCCGAACTATCGCTATACGCTGCAGCAGCAGAGCGCAGCACCCGTCGAGGGCGATCCGGCGCAATACGCGCTGGCGAAGCTGCGGCTGCCGGAAGCGCACAGGCTGGCCCAGGGCTCCAATGTCACCATCGCAGTGATCGATTCTGGGGTCGATCTCAGGCACCCGGAATTCGCCGACGCGTCGTTCGACGTGTTCGACGCGCTCGGCGGCGACGAGGGGCCGGATGTGCATGGCACCGGCATCGCCGGCGTGATCGTATCGCACAAGCGGTTGATGGGCAGCGCGCCCTATGCGCGGATCATCGCCATCCGTGCGTTCGGCGTCGGCAAGAAGGGCGGCGGGCCGGAAAGCAGCTCCTATGTAATCCTGAAGGCGCTGGACTACGCGGCCCTGCACGGCGCCCAGATCGTCAACATGAGCTTCGCGGGCCCGAAGGATGCGGTGATCGAGCGCGCGATCGCGGCCGTCGCTGCCAAGGGCGTCGTGATGGTCGCGGCCGCCGGCAATGCCGGCGCCAAGTCGCCGCCGCTCTATCCCGCGGGCAATCCGAACGTCATCGCCGTCAGCGCCACCGACGACAGGGACCAGCTGCTGCCGGCGTCGAACCGCGGCAATTACATCGCGCTGGCCGCGCCCGGCGCCGGGATCTTCCTGCCGGCGCCGGACGGCAAATATCAGATCATCTCGGGCACCTCGTTTTCCGCGGCCTATGTCAGCGGGCTTGCGGCGCTGGTGCTGGAGCGCAATCCGGCGCTGAAGCCCGAGACGGTGCGGACCGTGCTGACCGCGACCGCGCGCGATCTCGGCACGCCCGGACGCGACGATCTGTTCGGAGCAGGGGAGGCGGATGCGCTGGCGGCGGTCCAGGCCGTGGTCTCGCCGCAGGATGCGCCTGCTGCTGCGGCGCCGTCCGCGGGGCTGCAAGCGGAGCCGGCACCGGCCCGCGAGTTGCGCCCGGCCGCAGTGACCGAAGCATCTCCGGCCGGCGATGCGCTGCGGCCCGCGCAGCAATGACGCCAACGTTTTCGTGAACGTTCCGAAATTCTCCTGCTCGCTTTGAACGTGCAGCGGGGCGGTCACGACAGAAAGCATGTGGGAGCGGTGATCCCCTCCCCAAGGCTATATACGGCGCGAGCGCCCATCCACCCCAAGCGCCAATATGGCTCGACCCGTCCGGTTGTCCCCCCGGACGGGTCTTTCATTTTTGAGCGAGGTCGAAGCCCGGCAACGTCGATATCCGGCAGTGTCTCGCGCCCCTGAGGGGAACATCTTTGGGTTGTTAGGGATGCCGTTGGTCGCGTTCGTATTGCCGCGCTTGGCCAAAGCCCGAAAAAACACGGACAAAATTTCCGCACGACTACGGTTTGGCCGCCAAACAACATGGCATTAGCTAGACTTTGTTAACCTTTTCCACAAAATATTCACGTCACGTTGCGTTGATTCGTGCCGAGTGCGTCCGTCCCCTTCTCTCACGGGCTCCCCTATGACACATCGACCGGACGTGGCTTGCAGCCGCGAACTGGCTGCGCGCTGGTGCGCGCTTGCTGAACGGCGCCTCGACCATCTCACCGAGCTGTTCGATAGCGGCCGCTGGCGCCGCTACTACACCGAGCAGTCTCTCCTCGACGATATCCGCCAGGCCAAGGCCGCGGTGCAGACCTGGAAGGGCCTGTCCGAACCCGAGGCGGTGAGCATCGTTCCCAGCCAGACGCCGCCCGCGATCGTGGCCGTGCAGCCGGCATCGGTGCGCCGGGCCGAGCCGCAGGCCATCGTGCATCGCCCGATCGAGCTGCCACGTTCGCTCGAAACCATCCTTGCCGGCTCCGAGATCATCGTCGAAGCCGAGATCGAGCTGGTCGAGGATGATCGTGAGCCGGCCGACCTCATGGAATCCGACGACATGGCGGAAGATGACGTCGCGCCTGAGCCGGCCGCCGCACCGCCGCGCATCGACATGGCGGCGCTGGCGCAGGCCCTGAGCATCGGCATCGACGCCGGCGCCGAATATGACGAGCCGGCCGTCGATCTCGACGCCATCGAGCGCCGCTATCCGGCGCTGGCGGTCGCGTATTAGCTTCGCCCAACCGGTTCGACTGGACGAAAACGTCCGCATTTCGCTGGTAGTTACTTAAGCGTTCCTCGCTAGACTCGGCCGTGGGTCATGAGGAGGCGCCGTGTTCATGCCATATGCAGTCGTGGTCTCCGCGTTCAGCGCGATGGTCGGGGCAGCTCTCGGCATGATTGGTCTGCAGTCATGGTATGCGATCAAGGCCTTGATGCTGATCGGAGCATCGCTCGGCATGGCCGGCGCATTGCTGGAACTCTGGCGCCAGACCGTCCCTTTGGCCGCTTCGGTGGATGAGTATCGGCGCGCTGCGAACATCGTTGTGATGCGAGGTGCAGCAAAACCCTATTTCAAGGTCGCGCTGATCGCGTCTCTGCCTATCAGCCTCCTTCAGTCTGCTGTTCTTCTGGTACATCCCGCGAACATCATCTGGGTATGGCTTTTCAGCTGGTCGGCGATCATCGGCACTACGCTTTTCAAGGTGTGGTCGAGCAGCCAACTGCGGCTGTCTGGGCGATTCGACCTGTTACAAATGATCAGTGGCATGACGGCCGTAGCCATTTTCGGAGTTTTGCTGATGCCGCCGCTGCTGGTGAGAGACATCGTTGCTGAGCAGATTCCGATGGTCGAGCTGCTGCGCATGACTGTGCTTTACGACACCTGCGTTGCGTTCATCGCGTCGTTGCTGGCGATGTTCCTTGCCAATGCTCTGCACCGCCGCTCCTTGGAGGGCGGAACGGAGCGAACATGAGGTCCGGCCTGTCTCGACTCATCGCGCAGCGTTGCCGCTGACCACGAGCTGCGCAAAGCGCTGCGCGCCGTCCTGCGTCAGGTCCGAGGTGACTGGCTTGATGTGATCGAGCCCGATCACGGCGCCGCGCGGCGTGCCGGAGATCACGTTGTTGCCGACCATCGCCGTGCCTGCGCCTGGGACGACCGACACGCCGACGCCCGCCAGGGCGTTGCGGATCACGTTGCCGGAAATGACCACGTCACGGAGATAGCGGCCCCAGCCGGCGACGATGCCGTAGGACGGGGCGTTCTCGACCACGTTGCCGGTCACCGAGGAGTCCGCCTCGATATAGATTCCGATACCGGCATCGTCGTCAGGTGCTGTGCCGATCGGTCGCTTCGGGATCAGGTTGCGGATGATGTTGCCCTGGACCACCGCGATGGAGATCACGGCGCCCTCGAACGAGAACTCCGAGTACAGCGCGACCTCGCGCACGTCGGTCACGCTGTTGCCGACGATCTGGATGTTAGAGGCCGAGTTGCCGCGCACTGCTGAGTAGTCGCAATTCCTGATGCGGTTGCCGCGCACGATCACGTTGCCGGCGCGGAAGGCGTTGATGGCATTGCCGTACTGGCCCGAGCCGCCGGGACCGGCCTTGATGTCCTCAATGCGATTGTCGAGCACCATGGTGCCGTCGTCGCCGATCGCTGTGCGCAGGATCCGATGCCGTTGTCACGCGTGCCCCTGATGGTGTTGCGCGAAGCGGCTTGCGATTTGAGGACCGTTCGGTCTATATATCGTCCATGAGCCGCCCAACCCCGATGCAGTTGCAACGTGGCCGCCCGCGAAGTTTCGATGTGGATGCCGCTGTCGAACGGGCCATGGGTGTGTTCTGGTCGCGCGGCTACCACGCCACCGCGCTCCCGGACCTTCTTCGCGCAACGAAGCTCTCTCGCGGCAGCCTTTACGCCGCCTTCGGTGACAAGCACTCGCTGTTCCTGCTCGCACTCGACCGCTACATCGCCGATGCCCTGACACGGATGGAGAGCGAGCTCGACCCCGGCAGAGACCCCGTCGACGGCCTGCGGGTCTACCTGAGCGGCTACGTCGAACGTACGCGCGGCGCCAATGGCCGGCGCGGCTGCCTGCTGGTGGCCACGGCCATGGAGCTTGCTGGTCAGGATGCCGAAGCCGGCCGACGCATCGCGGGCTTTTTCAAAGCGATGGAAGTCAAGGTGGCGGATGCATTGTCTCGTGCGATGGCGGCGGGCAGGCTGGCCGATGGCGTCGAGCCTTCAAGCGCCGCGCGCATCCTCGTCTGTTTCGTCGAGGGGCTGCGCGTGGTCGCCAAACCGGGTCCGACACCCATCACATCGCAGGCCACCGTCGACGCTCTGATCGATCGTTTCATCAGCTAGATCACAGATCGAGGCCTCGGCAATGGGTGCGTCAATATCTGGACTGATCGGTCTTGAAAGGAAGGGTTCCATGTCTGCCATCCAGATCGTCTGCGCCGTGGCCGTTCCTTTGCTCTGGGGTTATCAGTTCGTGGTCATCAAGGTCGGCGTGACGGAGTTTCCGCCGCTGTTCTTCCTCGCGCTTCGCTTTCTGGCGATCGCTCTGCTGCTCGTCCCGTTCGTCAAAACACCCACCCGTCGACAGCTCGGTCATATCGCAGCAATTTCCCTTTTTCTCGGCGGACTGAACTTCGGGCTGTTCTATGTCGGCCTTGGGCTCGGCTCGGGCAGCATGTCGGCCGTTGCGTATCAACTCGCGACGCCGTTCACCGTTCTGCTGGCGTGGCCGCTGCTCGCGGAGAGGCCGTCTCTCACCACGTCCGCTGGAGTCGCGCTTGCCTTCGTCGGCGTGGTCGTGCTGGCGGCCGGGCCGGGCCTGTCGGCAAACGTGCTTCCGCTGCTGCTGGTGGTTGGAGCAGCCTTCGCATTCGCGGTGTCCAACGTTCTGACCAAGCGCTACGGCCCTTTTGACCCTCTGATGCTGACGGCATGGTCGTCGCTGCTCACGGTGCCGCAGGTGATGCTGATGTCGTTGCTCGTTGAACATGGGCAACTGGGCAGCCTTGTCGCAGCGGATGGGCGCGGCTGGCTGGCGCTCGCCTACACGATATTCATTGGAGGAATTGTCGGGTTTGGCCTTTGGTTCTGGTTGATCGCACGCTGCTCGATGAGCCGCGTGGCGCCCTTTGGCCTGTTACTCCCAATGTTCGCCGTGGTTTCGAGCGTTCTATTCCTTGGCGACCTCGTGACCCCCCGGTTGATTGCGGGTGGGCTGCTCGCAATCATCGGCGTCGCCCTGACGCAAGTCAGGCCTGGCCTTCGACCAATACGCGCCTGAGAGGAGGGCAGGCTCAGCTTGGGCGCACGGCGTTGCCGCTGACCACGAGCTGCGCAAATCGCTGCGCGCCGTCCTGCGTCAGGTCTGAGGTGACCGGCTTGATGTGATCGAGCCCGATCACGGCGCCCCGCGGCGTGCCGGAGATCACGTTGTTGCCGACCATCGCCGTGCCTGTGCCTGGGACGACCGACACGCCGACGCCCGCCAGGGCGTTGCGGATCACGTTGCCGGAAATGACCACGTCACGGAGATAGCGGCCCCAGCCGGCGACGATGCCGTAGGACGGGGCGTTCTCGACCACGTTGCCGGTCACCGAGGAGTCCGCCTCGACATAGATTCCGATACCGGCATCGTCGTCAGGTGCTGTGCCGATCGGTCGCTTCGGGATCAGGTTGCGGATGATGTTGCCCTGGACCACCGCGATGCGGCCGCCTTCGTTGAAGTTGCAGACGGAAACGCCGAACGCGGCGCCGTCCACCGTATTGCCCGAGATCACGGCGCCCTCGAACGAGAACTCCGAGTAGAGCGCGACCTCGCGCACGTCGGTCACGCTGTTGCCGACGATCTGGATGTTGGAGGCCGAGTTGCCGCGCACTGCTGAGTAGTCGCAATTCCTGATGCGGTTGCCGCGCACGATCACGTTGCCGGCGCGAAAGGCGTTGATGGCATTGCCGTACTGGCCCGAGCCGCCGGGGCCGGCCTTGATGTCCGCGATGAAGTTGTCGAGCACCATGGTGCCGTCGTCGCCGATCGCGGTGCGCAGGATCTCGATGCCGTTGTCGCGCGTGCCCTTGATGGCATTGCGCGACACGATCAGGCCGAGCGCATCGAACGACACGATCGCGGTGACGGCGACGTCGGTCAGGACGTTGCCGCTGACATCGCCGGAGACCTGCTCGAGCCAGATGCCGCTGCCGCCGGAGCGCGTGACCTCGCAGTCCTGGATCCTGACATCGTTGCCGGCTGCAACGTGAAGCAGGCCGCGCCGCTGGGGAAGGGCGATGCCGCCGCCGTCGAGCGCGATGCCGCTGATGCCGAGGCCATCGGCGCCTTCTGCCGAGAGCAGCGACGGGCCGCCGCCGGTGAACACGAGCTTCGTGGCGCCGCGGACGCCGACCAACTGGCTGCCTTTGGCGAGCCTGAGCATCGAGCTCCGGTAGGTGCCCGGCGGCAGCGCCAGCGGCGCCTGCGCCCGCGCCGCCTCGTCGATCGCGCGCTGCAGGGCACGGGTCTGGTCATCCGGGCTGTTGGGCTTGACGCCAAATTGGGTGGCGTCGCGGCCGAGCGTGGAGATCAAGGGGACAGCCTGCGCCGGTTCACTCGGCAGCGCCAGCACGGCGGCAGCGGCGGCCGCTGAAGTCCCGAGCAGGTTGCGGCGGTTGACGTCCATGATGTCAGGCTCGCGTTGGTCAGTTCTCGCTTGCCGAGATAACGCAAAAGCGCTCACGGCCGGCTTGGTCGGACGGTCGCAGCGGCTGTTTGTTGCGGGTAGGGTTAAATCTTTACGCTCGGCCTCGATGCCGCGCCAGCTTCACCAGCTCCATCAGCATGGCTTCGCCGGCATCGACCAGCGCGTCCAGCGTGATGCGGGGGCTGCCTTGTGGCAGTACCGTGCCGGAGCGCGGCAGCGGCGGGATGTGGATGAAGGCGGCGAGCCGCGGGCCGTCGGCGGCCCTGGTCGCCTCGATCGCGCGCCAGCTCAGATAGTTGCAAAGATAGCTGCCGGCATCGCGCGAAGCCCGCGCATCGATGCCGGTAGCGCGTGCCGCGCGCAGCAGTCGCGCCATGTGCGGGCCGAAGGAGATCGGATGCGCGCCCGGGACGATCAGGCCCTTGTGCGCGACGTGGCGGTCGGCATCGGGAAAGGTGGTGGTGACCGCGTTGCGGGCACGGGTCTCGATCCGCAGATAGGATGTTCGTCCCGCGAGGCCGAACATCAACAGCGCATGCGGGCGCCGCTCGGCGATCAATGCGGGCAGCTCGCGATCGACGGTATCGTAGGTCACGTGAAAGATGTGGCTGGAGATGTCGACATCAGCCAGCGCCGGGCGCCGCAGCGCCGCGAGCCGTTTCACCAGCGGCATGGTGGGGTTGGACGGCGCGCCGGGGAACGGGCCGAATCCGGTGATCAGGATGCGCGTTCGCTCGCTCAACTCAGCATCTCCGCGAGCTGCTCGGCGGCCAGCGCCGGCGCGACGCGGCCCTCGGCGACATCGCTCTCCAGCTTCTTCACTTTCGCGCGGATCGACGCATCGGTGCGCAGCCGGGCCATCAGGCGCTGCTCCAGCATGGTCCACATCCATTTCACCTGCTGGTCGCGCCGCCGCGCGGCGAACTCGCCGGACGCGATCATCGCCTTGCGATGATCGCGCACCTTCTGCCACAGCTCGGCGATGCCTGTGCCTGATATGGCCGAATAGGTCACGACCGGCGGATGCCAATGCTCGGAGCGGGGCGCCAGCAGATGCAGCGCGCCGCGATAGTCGGCGGCGGTGATGTTGGCGCGCTTGACGTTGTCGCCATCGGCCTTGTTGATCGCGATCATGTCGGCGAGCTCGACCAGGCCCTTCTTGATGCCCTGCAGCTCGTCGCCGCCGCCGGGCAGCATCAGCGCGAGGAAGAAATCGGTCATGTCGCAGACCGCGGTCTCGGACTGGCCGATGCCGACGGTCTCGACGAGGATCACGTCGAAGCCCGCGGCCTCGCACAGCAGCATCGCCTCGCGCGTCTTGGCGGCGACGCCGCCGAGCGTGCCGGAGGAGGGCGAGGGGCGGATGAAGGCCTGCTCGTGATGGGACAATCGCGCCATCCGCGTCTTGTCGCCGAGGATCGAACCGCCGGTGCGCGCCGAGGACGGGTCGACCGCGAGCACCGCGACCTTGTGGCCCTGTCCGATCAGGTACATGCCGAGGGCATCGATCGTGGTGGATTTGCCGACGCCGGGCGAGCCGGTGATGCCGACGCGGATCGCGTGCCCCGTCTGCGGCAGCAGCGCCTGCACCAGCTCCCGCGCGGCGGCCTGGTGGTCGGCACGGCGGCTCTCGACCAGCGTGATCGCGCGCGCCAGCGCGGCGCGGCTGCCGGCGCGGAGCGCATAGGCCAATGAGGTGGTGTCGGTGCCCCGCGAGATCATTCTACTTCAAGTCGGTGAGCTTGCCGCTGACGAACGTTTTCAAAGCCGGCAGTTCACTGGCTATGACATCCCAGACGACGGCAACGTCGGTGGTGTGATAGGCATGCCGCAGCAGGTTTCCGAAGTCGATCATTTTCCGCCAGTGGATAGTCGGACTCTCGCTCTTGATGCTGTCGGGAATGTTGCGGGAGGCCTCGTAAATGATCTCGAGCAGGCGCTCGGTCGCCAGGCGCAACAGGCGGTCAGAGCTGAAGGCCGCGAGATCGGCACCGGCGACAAGCTGTTCGATTTCCGCAATGGCTTCGGCAATGTCCCGTAGCCGGTCTTCGACGGTCGGAGGCATCTCAAAACACCTCGATCAGGTCATCGGCAATTCGATCGACGATCCGCCGCTTTAACCGCGCTCGTTGCGTGATTTGGACGCGCAGTCCGATGTCGTCCTCGATGAGGTGCTGGGCCTTGAAGTGATCGAAGGCGGGAGGGAATCCGGGGGGCGTAGTTTCAACGAGAACGTCGAGGTCGCTGTCGGGACGGGCGTCGCCGCGCGCACGCGAACCGAACAGCGACAGTCGCGTGATGCCGGCCTTTCGCAGGGCCGGCGCAAGGGCCTGCAGCCGGCCGATGATCGTCATGAGGCGAATGTCAGCGACGTCGTTCATGAGGACAGTCTAGCATATCCAGCCATCGGCTGCACGGCCGCCGGTTGGCTTCACTGGTCTTCCGCATCCCCCTTCGGCCTGGCGCCGCCGAAGATCGCCTGGCCCTCCGGTGAAAGATACGGCTTCAGCGTCTCCCACGGCACGAAGGCGACGTACTGGCCTTCGGCGTAAGGGCCGACCGCGTAAGGCGGGTAGTGGAAGGTCAGGCCGGAGCTCTTTCCGGCCTCCGTGGAGGGAGCGAGCGTCACGGCGCCGATCTTCAGCAGCTTCGGCTCCAGCCCCTTGAACCATTCGGCGGTCGCCGTCTCCGTGGCGTCGCGCTTCTTTTTCTCGGCCTTCAGCGACGTGATCACCGCATTCAGCATCGCCTTCATCGTGGGGCCGTTGTCGGCGGTGTCGGTGAAGAACGGGCGGATGCTGATCGGCTTGGCCGCGGCCTTGTCCCAGAGGATGGTGTTGACGTCGCTGTTGGGATGCGCGGCGCGCGTGTCCATGTAGTCGTCCCGGAGGATGCTGACGTAGCGGTCGGCGACGACCGAGCGAATGGAATATCTGCGCTCGAACGACCACTTGCCGTCGCGGAACGTTTCCGGATCCTCCTTGCGCTCCTTGGCGGCGTCAGCGGCGTTCTTGTCGATCCACTTCTTGCCGTCGGCGAGGCAGTAGGCGGCGAGCGGCGCGTCCGCCCTGATCCGGGCATCGAGCGTCACGTTGGCCTCGACCGCCTTGGTGTTGATGCTGGCGTCCGGCTTGGGATCGGCGGCGAGGACCGGGGCGGCCAGGAACAGGCCAAGCAGCGCAGCGGCGCAAAGTGTCGAACGGGTCATGGCTATCAATATCCAGCGGATGAAGATGCGTATCGCCAGGGAATGCTGAGGTTCATCTGCAAAAACGTAGCGGCGCACGATCTGACGATCGTACGCCGGAGAGCTGCGCTCGCGGATTCGAAAAACTATTCCGCTGCCTGGCTGTGGCCGAGCCGCGCGTTGAGTTTGTGGATCAGTTCCTCGGCGGCGTCGGCGATCACGGTGCCCGGCGGGAAGATCGCTTCCGCGCCGGACTTGTACAGCGCGTCGTAATCCTGCGGCGGCACCACGCCGCCGACGATGATCATGATGTCCTCGCGGCCCTGCTTCTTGAGCGCGGCCTTGAGCTCCGGCACCGCGGTGAGATGCGCGGCGGCGAGCGACGACACGCCGAGAATGTGGACGTCGTTCTCGACGGCCTGCCTCGCCGCCTCGTCGGCGGTGGCGAACAGCGGCCCGATGTCGACGTCGAAGCCGATGTCGGCGAAAGCGGACGCGATCACCTTCTGGCCGCGGTCGTGGCCGTCCTGGCCGATCTTGGCGACGAGGATGCGCGGCCGGCGGCCTTCCGCCTCCTCGAACGCCTCGATCAGCGCCTGCAGCTTCTCGGCTTTGCCGGACATGGCGGCGATCTCCCGCTTGTAGACGCCGGTGATGGACTTGATCTCGGCGCGGTGGCGGCCGAACACCTTTTCCAGCGCGTCGGAGATCTCGCCGACGGTGGCCTTGGCGCGCGCGGCGTCGATCGCGAGCGCCAGCAGGTTGCCGTTGCCGTCGCCGGCCGAGCGCGTCAGCGCCGCCAGCGCCGCGTCGACCTCGGCCTGCTTGCGCTCGGACTTCAGCCGCGACAGCTTGTCGATCTGCAGCCGGCGCACGGTGGAATTGTCGACCTTGAGAACGTCGAGCGGCGGCTCGTCGGTCGGCTTGTACTTGTTGACGCCGATGACGGACTGGCGCCCGGTGTCGATCCGCGCCTGGGTCTTGGCCGAGGCCTCCTCGATGCGCAGCTTCGGCACGCCGGCCTCGATCGCCTTGGCCATGCCGCCGAGCTCCTCGATCTCCTGGATGTGGCCCCAGGCCTTCGCGGCGAGATCGCGGGTGAGACGCTCGACGTAGTACGAGCCGCCCCAGGGATCGATGATCCGGGTGGTGCCGCTCTCCTGCTGCAGGAACAATTGCGTGTTGCGGGCGATGCGCGCGGAGAAGTCGGTGGGCAGCGCCAGCGCCTCGTCGAGCGCGTTGGTGTGCAGCGACTGGGTGTGGCCTTGCGTGGCGGCCATCGCTTCGACCGCGGTGCGCACCACGTTGTTGTAGACGTCCTGCGCGGTCAGCGACCAGCCCGAGGTCTGGCTGTGCGTGCGCAGCGACAGCGAGCGCGCGTCCTTCGGATTGAACGGCTTCAGGAGCTTCGCCCACAACAGCCGCGCGGCGCGGAGCTTGGCGACCTCCATGAAGAAGTTCATGCCGATCGCCCAGAAGAACGACAGCCGTGGCGCGAAGCGGTCGACGTCGAGCCCCGCGGCGATGCCGGCGCGCAGATATTCGACGCCGTCGGCGAGCGTGTAGGCGAGCTCGAGGTCCTGCGTCGCGCCGGCCTCCTGCATGTGATAGCCGGAGATCGAGATCGAGTTGAACTTCGGCATCCGCTGCGAGGTGAAGGCGAAGATGTCGGAGATGATCCGCATCGAGGGCGAGGGCGGATAGATGTAGGTGTTGCGCACCATGAACTCTTTCAGAATGTCGTTCTGAATGGTGCCCGACAGCTTCTCCGGCGGCACGCCTTGTTCTTCGGCGGCGACGACGAACAGCGCGAGGATCGGCAGCACCGCGCCGTTCATGGTCATCGACACGCTCATCTGGTCGAGCGGAATGCCGGCGAACAAGGTGCGCATGTCGTAGATCGAGTCGATCGCGACGCCGGCCATGCCGACGTCGCCGCCGACGCGCGGGTGATCGGAATCATAGCCGCGATGGGTGGCGAGATCGAACGCGACCGAAAGACCCTTCTGGCCGGCGGCGAGATTGCGCCGGTAGAAGGCGTTGGAATCCTCCGCCGTGGAGAAGCCGGCATATTGCCGGACGGTCCAGGGCTGGTTGACATACATGGTCGGGTAGGGGCCGCGCAGATAGGGCGCGATGCCGGGCCAGGTGTCGAGGAAGTCGATGCCGGCGAGATCGGCCTCGCCATAGGCCGGTTTCACCGGAATGCCTTCCGGCGTCAGCCACGGCTCGGCGGTCCCCGCGGGCGCGGGGGCTGCGATGGGTTCGAACGCGATGGCGCTGAAATCAGGAATGCGGCTCATGGCCTCGTGTCCTCATCGCTCAGTCATGATCCGGATGCTGATGGCTGACGATACCAGCCATCTTCTCCGGTCCGTAGTTCTGCTGCGTGGTCTGGCTCGGCAGGTTGGCGATCGCGACCACCCAGCCGAGCCGGGATTCCGAGCCATATTGCCGCGTCGGCACCACCCGGTCCGGCCGGTCGAAGGTCCCGGTCATGATCTCGATGCGCGGCCCGTCGATGCGGCGAAAGCTCAGGGGCGTGCCGCATTGGCTGCAGAAGTCGCGCATCGCGATCGAGGAGGAATTGAACGCGGCTGGCTGGCCGCGGGTCCAGGCGAAGCTCTCATTGTTGATTTCGGCGAACGACGCGAACGGCGCGCCCGAAGCCTTCTGGCACATCCGACAATGGCAGATGCTGACCTTGCTCGGCGCCGACATCAGCGCGTAGCGGATCGCGCCGCATTGGCAGCCGCCGGTGAGGACGGGTTTGCTTTCGTCGGTCATGCTGACTCCAGATGCGCGTAGGCGTCCGCGAGCGTCTTCAATGCGTCGCCGCCGGCAAAGACGAAGCTGCCGATGCCGGCCTCGCGCAGCGCAGCTTCCTGTTCGCCGCCGCGGCCTGCCAGATAGATATGTCGCGCGCCGGCGGCCTGAAGGGCCTTGGCAGCGGGAACCGCGGCGTCGGCATAGACCTTGTCGGACGAGCAAAGGCAGGCGATCGCGGCGCCGGAGGCGCGGTAGGCATCTGCGAGCGCGGCCGGATCGGCGCCGCCCTGGCCGTCGATCGCGGCGATACCGCCGGCCTCGAAGAAGCTGCGGGCGAAGGTGGCGCGCGCGGTGAAGTCGGCGGCGGTGCCGAGATTGGCGAGGAACACCGAGGGGCGCTGTCCCTGGCGCTCCAACAGCGCGTCCGAGCGATCACGCAGCTTCTCGAAACCGTCCGCGAGACGGATCGGCGCGAGCGCGGCGAAGGTGAGCGAAGCCTTGTCGATCGGTTGCGGCGCCACCGGTGCGAGCGCTTCGACCGCGACCGCGGCCTCGTTGAGATTTGGAAACTCGCTGGCGCCGGTCAGCACGTCGCGGCGCCTCGCGATGTTGGCATCCCGCACCGCCTTGACCGCGGCGACCTTGGACTGGATCAGCCCGGTCTGCAGAGCCGCGCCCACGCCGCCGGCCTTCTCGATCTCCTGGAACAGGGCCCAGGCGGCGCTGCACAGCTCGCTGGTCAGCGCCTCGACGCCGCCGGCGCCGGCGGCCGGATCGGCGACGCGGGCGAGATTGCTTTCCTCCAGCAGCACCAGTTGCGTGTTGCGGGCGACGCGGCGCGCGAACGCGTCGGGCAGGCCGAGCGCGGTCGTATGCGGCAGCACCGTCACGGCGTTGGCGCCGCCGAGCCCGGCCGCAAACACGGCGATGGTGGCGCGCAGCATGTTCACGTAAGGATCGCGCCGGGTGAGCATGCGCCACGCCGTCTCGCCCGAGATGAAGAGCGGCTTCGGTGCCAGCCCGCACGCCTCCTCGACGCGTGCCCACAGCCGGCGCAGGCTGCGGAATTTCGCCAGCGTGAGGAACTGATCGGTGTCGGCGGCGAGCCGGCCATAGATCATGCCGCGCGCGGTCTCGAGCGCGATGCCTTCGGCTTCGAGCGCCCGCAGATAGGCGACACCAGAGGCGAGCACGAAGGCGAGCTCCTGCGCCTCCGATCCGCCGGCGTCGTGCACGACGCGGCCGTCGGCGGCGAAGAACGGGCCTTTGAAGCCGGCCTCGTGCAGCTGCCTGACCAGCGCGCCCGAATTGCCGCCGAGCGTCGATGCGTCATGCGTGCTTGCGCCGCGAACAGCGGCGTCCCCGATCGGATCGAGGCCGAACCGGATGTCGCAGGCCGCGGCCGCGATGCCGCGCTGCTTGACGATATCGGCGACGAGCGAGGCGGGCGAGAGCGAGTCACCGAGCTGCAATTCGATTGCAATCGCAGCATCGAGATGCACGCCGTCGAGCGCGCGCGCCACCGCGTCGGCGTTGGCGGCGAGGCCAAAGCCATGCGCGGCATTCGAGCCGGCAAATACCAGCGACAAACCGGTCGCGCCGCTCTCGAGGTCGATCAGCGCCTGCGCATTGGCCTTGGCCGGATCGGGATGATCGACGCGCTGCATGATCTGCCACGGCGCTGATGGTGCGCGGCCCGCGACCGGCGCGGCATGCTTGGCGCGCGGATAGATCGGCTGGATTTCGAGCCCGTCATAGGTCTTGCCAACCAGCTTCTCGAAGGCCGCACCCTTCAGCACGCCATCGACCAGCTTGCGCCAGTCCGCCTCGCCGGCCGGAGCGAAATCGGCCGCCAGTCGCAGATCGTCGGTCTCGGTCGTCATGTCGGCACGCGTCTCCCGGGGCGTCTGTTATCGCGATTGTTGTGGCGCAAAATGCCACGTCAGGGCGGCCAAGCCAAACGGTTGTTTGGCCGGAGATGTCAGCTATTCGGCTGACGGCAGCGGCCGGATTCCGTCGCGCGAAACGGCGAGCACGGCCTCGTCGACGCGGCGCCCGGCAATCCGTCGCGCCGGCACGATCTCGGACAACGGCACCAGCACGAAGCCGCGTTCGAACAGCCGGGGGTGCGGCAGCGTCAGATCGGGCGTGTCGACCGCGATGTCGTCATAGGCGATCAGATCGAGGTCGAGCGTCCGCGGACCCCAACGCGTCTCTTGCGCGCGATCGCGGCCGAACATGCGTTCGACCGCGTGCAGAGCGCTGAGCAGCCGCCGTGGGGGCATCGCGGTTGCGATCTCGATGCAGGCATTGATGAAGGGCGGCTGCTGCTCCTCGCCCCAAGGCGGCGTGGTGTAGTCGGACGACCGCGCAACGAGCGCAGCCGAGGCACGCGCGCAGATCTCCGGAATGGCGCGCCGGAACGTCGCCCTGACGTCGCCGACATTGCCGCCGAGAGCAACCAGCGCGCTTGCCATCGCCGTCACGGATGTCGCGAGCGCGTCAGCACGACGCCGACATCCTCGAAGATGGCGGCGATCGGCGCATGCGGCTTGTGCACCGTGACCTTGACGGCGCGAATGCGGGCGAAGGTCGACAGGATCGCATCGGCGACCGCGCCGGCCGCGCGTTCGAGCAGGCGGTAGTTGGTGTCCTTGAACGCCGCCGTCGCCGTCTCCACCACGTCGGAATAAGACACGGTGTCGGCGAGGCGGTCGCTGCGCGAGGAGTCCGACAGATCGGTGTAGAGTTCGAGGTCGATGACGAAGCGCTGGCCGACCTCGCTCTCATGCTCCATCACGCCATGACGCGCGTGGATGAGAACGCCCTTGATGAAGATCGTATCGGTCATCGCAGTGCCTCGATTGCCGCGGTCACGCGCACGGCCTGAACCGTCTCGACGACGTCATGCGCCCGGATGATTGCAGCACCGCGCCGAGCCGCAATCAGATGCGCCGCGATCGAGCCGCCGAGCCGCTCCTGCGGCTCCGACGCCACCACGGTGCTGATGAAACGTTTTCGCGATGCGCCGACCAGCAGCGGCAGCCCGAAGCGTGCGAATGCATCGAGCCGGGCCAGCGCCGTCATGCTCTGCTGCGGCGTCTTGCCGAAGCCGATACCGGGATCGAGCACGATGTTCCCAATGGAGATGCCGGCCTTGGCCGCGATGTCCAGCGAGCGCGTGAAGAAGCCCAGCATGTCTTCGATGATGTCGATCTCCGGATCGACGGCAGCACGGTTGTGCATCACCACGACCGGCGCGCCATGCGCGGCGACGACCGCGGCCATCGCGGGATCGCGCTGCAGGCCCCACACATCATTGGCGATTGCGGCACCATGGTCCAGCGCGTAACCTGCAACTTGAGATTTCATGCTGTCGATCGACACGGGCACGCCGAGTGCGACGATCGCAGGCAGGATCGGCTGCAGGCGCGCCAGTTCCTCCTCGGCTGTGACCGGCACCGCGCCCTTGTAGGGGCGGGTCGACTCGGCGCCGATGTCGATGATGTCGGCGCCGGCCGCGATCATGCGCTCGGCCTGCGCGATCGCCCGTTCCGGCGCATCGAAACGGCCGCCGTCCGAGAACGAATCCGGTGTGACGTTGAGAATGCCCATCACCGCCGGGAATGGACGCGAAAGCCACGGCCGCAGCAGCGGGTGGCTCGACGCGAGGTCCGGGGCGGAGTGCGGCGAAATGGCGCTCATGGGCGCCGCTTTGCGCGGTTGGCACCGTCAAGTCAAGGTGTCGCACTGCACAAGCGCGGTCAATCCAGAGGGCGATCAATAGCTGATCTTCGGCTCCAGCCGCCGCGCCTTTTCGATGAGCTGGCCGACCGACTTCTCCGACGGCAGGATGCGAACCAGCTTCCGCCGGGTGTTCACTTCCTTGATGTTCTGCGCCAGCCGGGCCGGATTGCGGTGCGCCAGCTCGCGCACGGTGGTCACGCCGGCTGCGCGGACGAGGCAGACCTTGGCCTTGCCCATGCCGGGAATGCGCATGTAATCGGCGGCGTTTGCCCAATCGAGCAGTTGCTGCTCGCTGATGCCGGTCTTGGCGGCCAGCGCCTTGCGCCCTTTCACGGTCCGGGCGGCTTCGAGAAATGCGTCGGTGGTCCGGATGCCCAAAGCTTTCAGCTTGGCGGCATAGAAGGTCGTCATGCCTTCGAGTTCGGTGATCGGATATGTCATGATACTCGGCGCGCGCGAAGGTGCTTCAGATGATCTGGCCCAGGCGGTCGGGCTTGGGGCAACCGGCTCAGGCCGGGTGTGCCTGTCGCGATCGTGCCAACTGATCGGCTTCGATTTGGTCGCGGCCGAACGCAAAAAGTTCACCGGCTGACGGCTGCTGCCCCTGCCGTCGCCATCCAATATCGCTGAGGAGGTCAGGCCCGATGCCGATGATTTCAGCCACGACTTTACTGATGCCGGCCGTTCTGGCCAGCGGCTCAATCAACTCGCTCATGTGAACCCCGTCTCATCCGGTCCCCCACGACCGGACGTCCTCTCGCTGAATTCATCTTGATCGGACGATCCGTGAATTACAAGCGAGGAGCCGGCTTGGTGCGCGAATCGATTCGCGATCGACGATGAACTGTTGCAGCGATGCAAGACCGGATGTTGAATCTACGTACCAAACGTGCGCATCGCGCGGCACCAATGCTAAGAAAAGTGCGTGCCGTGCGAAGAGGTGAGGCACCCTGACGCTGGTTCCAGCTCGCGAAACTCAACTATGTTATCGTACGCGATGCTCCGCACCACGTGTGATGCGAAACATTCTCTCTCGAAAGATGGATCATCATGGCACCATCCGGAAAACCCCTGGCTGATACCGACGACAAGATCTTCGTGGGTGCCGGCGAGCAGCCGGCCTGGTTGACACTGGCGCTTGCCAATCGCCATGGACTGGTCACCGGCGCGACCGGCACCGGCAAGACGGTCTCGCTGCAGGTGATGGCCGAAGGTTTTGCCCGTGCCGGTGTTCCGGTCTTCGCCTCCGATATCAAAGGTGATCTCTCGGGCATTTCGCAAACCGGCGAAGCGAAGGACTTCATCCTCAAGCGCGCCACCGAGCTCGGCCTCACCTATCAACCCGATCAGTTCTCGACGGTATTTTGGGATGTGTTCGGCGAGCAGGGGCATCCGGTGCGCGCCACCGTCACCGAGATGGGACCGCTGCTGCTGGCGCGGATGCTCGACCTGAACGATGTCCAGGAAGGTGTGCTTAACGTCGCGTTCCGCGTGGCCGACGAGAACGGCCTCGCCCTGATCGACATGAAGGATCTGCGCGCGCTGCTCGACGCCATCATTCCGGAAGCCAAGAAGGGCGCGGATGCGGACGCCGACCCTCTGGCGCCGATCCGGAAGGCGGCGCAGTCGTTCGGCAATGTCACGCGCGCGACCGTCGGCACGATCCAGCGGCAGTTGCTCGTGCTCGAGAACCAGGGCGGCACGAAGTTCTTCGGCGAACCGGCGCTGGCGCTCACCGACTTCATGAAGACCGACCGCGACGGCCGCGGCATGATCAACATCCTCGTCGCCGACAGGCTGCTGGAGAGCCCGCGACTCTACGCGACGTTCCTGCTCTGGATGCTGTCCGAGCTGTTCGAGGAACTGCCGGAGGTCGGCGACGTCGCCAAGCCGAAGCTGGTCTTCTTTTTCGACGAGGCGCATCTGTTGTTCAATGATGCGCCGAAGGCGCTGATGGACAAGATCGAGCAGGTGGTGCGGCTGATCCGGTCGAAGGGTGTCGGCGTCTACTTCGTCACGCAGAATCCGCTCGATGTTCCGGACCGGGTGCTCGGGCAATTGGGCAATCGCGTGCAGCACGCGCTGCGCGCCTTCACGCCGCGCGACCAGAAGGCGGTGGCCGCCGCCGCCGACACTTTCCGTCCCAACCCCAAGCTCGATACCGCGAAGGTGATCACGGAACTCGGCAAGGGCGAGGCGCTGGTGTCGTTCCTGGAGGGCAACGGCACACCGGCGATGGTGGAGCGCGTCCTGATCCGGCCGCCCTCGGCGCGGATCGGACCCGTGACGCCGGAGGAACGCAAGGCGGTCATCGCCGCGAGCCCGGTCAAGGGCAAATACGACACCGCGATCGACGCCGAGTCCGCCTACGAGCTGCTGCAGAAGCGGATCGCGGGAAACGCCGTGACGACGGCAGCCTCCTCCGGCGGCGTGCTCGGCAAGATCGGCGACATCGCCGCGACGATCTTCGGCACCAACGTCAAGCGCGGCCAGCTCTCGACCACGCAGGTGATCGCGCGCAACGTCGCCCGCTCGGTCTCCGACAAGGTGGTGGGCGGGATCGCGGCCGATCTCGGCAAGCAGGTCGGTGGCTCCTTGGGCAGTTCGATCGGCCGATCCCTCGTGCGTGGCGCGCTCGGTGGACTGCTGCGGCGTTGAGATGATGTCGTGTTTCCGGTCGGCGTGATGGCCTTGCCATGTCATCGGCCGACTTGGGACGCAGGCGGCATTCACTGCCTTTGCATGAGGCTGGCCCGGACCGCGCAACGGAGCTACAAGCGGGCCAATAGCCGTTACATGCGAAGGATCCGGTGGCCATGGCCAATGCGCAGCTTCAATCCGTTCTCGATCACATCGATGCCGATTTCGACAACAGCCTGGAACGGCTGTTTGCGCTGATCCGCATCAAGTCGATCTCGGCCGATCCGGCCTTTGCTGACGATTGCAGGGTGGCGGCCGACCACCTCGCCAAGGATCTTGCGACGCTCGGCTTTGCGACCGAGGTGCGCCCGACCGCTGGCCATCCGGCCGTGGTCGGCAAGAGCAACGGTCATGGCGCCGCCAAGCCGCATGTCCTGTTCTATGGTCATTACGACGTGCAGCCGGTCGATCCGCTCGAATTGTGGCACCGGCCGCCGTTCGAGCCTGTGGTCGCCGATCACGCCGACGGCCGCAAGATCATCGTCGCGCGCGGCGCCGAGGACGACAAGGGCCAACTGATGACCTTCGTCGAGGCCTGTCGCGCCTGGAAGAAGGTGACGGGCGCGCTGCCGCTCGACATCACCATGCTGATCGAAGGCGAGGAGGAGGTCGGCTCCAAGAACTTCGTGCCGTTCCTCGAGGCCAACAAGGACGAGTTCAAGGCCGATTTCGCGCTGGTCTGCGACACCGGCATGTGGGACCCGAACACGCCGGCGATCACCACCTCGTTGCGCGGCCTGCTCTATGAGGAGATCAAGATCAAGGCCGCCAATCGCGACCTGCATTCCGGCGTGTTCGGCGGCGGCGCGCGCAATCCGATCCGCGTGCTGACCGAAGTGCTTGGCGGCCTGTTCGACGCCGACGGCCGCATCACCATTCCCGGCTTCTATGATGGCGTGAAGGACGTTCCGCCTGAGGTGCTGGAGCAGTGGAAGAAGCTGAACCTGACGCCCGAGAGCTTTCTCAAGCCGATCGGCCTGTCGATTCCCGCCGGCGAGAAGGATCGTCTGCTGATCGAGCAGATCTCGTCGCGACCGACCTGCGACATCAACGGCATCTGGGGCGGCTATATCGGCGAGGGCTCCAAGACCGTGATCCCGTCGCTGGCGCATGCGAAGGTCTCGTTCCGCCTCGTCGAGGGCCAGGACCCGCTGAAGATCCGCAAGGCGTTCCGCGACTACGTCTCGGCGCGCATTCCCGGCGACTGCTCGGTCGAGTTCGGCGATCATTCGGCGGGCGCTGCGATCGCGCTCGACTGGACCATGAAGCCGCTGGCGGCTGCCAAGCAGGCGCTGACCGAGGAGTGGGGCAAGGAGACCATCCTGATGGGCTCGGGCGCCTCGATCCCGATCGTCACCGATTTCAAGAAGACGCTCGGTCTCGATTCACTGCTGGTCGGCTTCGGCCTCGACGACGACAACATTCATTCGCCGAATGAGAAATACGACCTGAAGAGCTACCACAAGGGCATCCGCTCCTGGGCCCGCATCCTCGCCGCGCTCGCGGAGATGCCACGGTAGCCAGGCGCTCATCCGGGCTGCGATGCGCTGGTCGTTTGCACCAGGCGCAACTCACGCAGCGCTGGCGACCGAGCTCGCGGTCGGGTCGCTGCCGGCGATCTTGCGCAGCGCTGCGAGATTGGCCTCGGCGGAGGCCAGCCGCCAGCAGGATTTGCCGCTCGACTTCGCTTCATACAATGCGGCGTCCGCCGCGAACAGCAGGGCTTCCGGATCGGTGCCGTGCTCGGGCGCGACGGCGATGCCGATGCTGATGCCGATCTGGACATGCGCGCCGCCCGGCAAGGCCATCGGCGCGGTCATCACCTCGATGATGCGCTCGCCGAGCGCCAGCGCGTGGTCGACCGCAGGATCGCCGGCGAGCACGACGAACTCGTCGCCGCCGATCCGGGCGATGACGTCGTCGGAAGAGGCGGTCTGCCGCAGCATCCGGCCGACGATCTTCAGCAGCTCGTCGCCTGCGGCGTGACCGAAGGTGTCGTTGACCGGCTTGAAGCCATCGAGGTCGAGATACAGGACAGCAAGGCTGCGATCGCCGCTGGCGTCGAGCCTGCTCTGCAGCGCGTCGATCAGGCCGGCGCGATTGGACAGTCCCGTGAGCGGATCGAGCCGCGCCCGCTCGTCGCTCTCGCGTTTGGCCTGCATCACCGCCACCAGCATCCTGTTGAGCCGGAACGCCGCGCCGGTCATGGCGAGGAAGTAGACCGGCATCTGCAGATACATCGCGAACAACAGCGGCTCATGCGACGTCGCGACGCCGGGGATCACGGGGCCGATGCTGAACAGGATCATCGTGCCGACGAGGCGCGGCGCGCTGAAATTGCGAAAGCAGATGCCGCCGACCATGGCGGCCGATGAGATGCAGGTCAGTGACGCGGCCACCCAGTCGCCGGACGCGAGGCTGATGCCGACGCCAAAGCCGACGCTGGCGCTCCAGGCGACCGACAGCAGGATGTGGATGTCGGTCGGCGTCGCCAGCCGCTCGCGCGCGCGGCGGTAGGCGATCATCATCACGACCAGACGCGACAGGCAGACCGCGACTTCGAGCACGAACCAGGTGATGAAGAGCGGGCTCGGCGTGCGCAGCGCAAGCGCTCCTGCAACGGCGACGGTGTTGATGGCGCCCCCGGCGAACACCGACCAGCAGCCGTAGAGCTCGCCGGTCAATGCGCCGCGGATATCTGATGACACCGGATATCCCGGGTCGGCCAGCCAGCGCGTCACGCGCCAGCGTGGCAAACTGAACGACAAACCATCACCCCGCATTTCAATACCTCCGCGGGGTTGCAATAAGCGCGACGGCACTTAACAGGCATTTAGAGAGGTATCGGCGTCTCGCTGCATGCTTGATGCACGGTAAAAATTTACTCCACGTGGTATGCGCAGCTCACAGCGTACTGAAGTTGAATTCTCAGCCCGAAGTCCGCGCACGCGCACGTTCTTCGGCGACTGGCGCGACCTCCACCGTCGCATTGCCGAGCGCGCGGTCGCGCTCGAACACGAGGCGGACGCGCTGCCCGACCGGTGTGAGGCCGATCAGGTTGCGCACCTGCGTGGCGCTGCGCACCGGCATGTCGTTCGCCTTCACGATGATGTCGCCCTTGCGCAATCCAGCGCGTTCGGCCGGCGAGCCCACGGTGACGTCGGCGACGCGCGCGCCTTGAATGCGGCCGTCGGCCGGCGCGTCGAGGTCGAGCAGGGTCACGCCGATGCGTCCGCGATCAACCCGGCCGTTGGCGACGAGCTGCTCCATCACCCGCCGCGCCATGTTGATCGGGACGGCGAAGCCGATGCCGACATTGCCGCCGCCCGGCGAGATGATCGCGGTGTTGATGCCGACCAGCTCGCCGCGCAGATTGATCAGCGCGCCGCCGGAATTGCCGGGATTGATCGCCGCGTCGGTCTGGATGAAATCCTCGTAGCCCTGCTTGCCCAGGCCCGTGCGTCCGAGCGCGCTGACGAGGCCCGAGGTGACGGTCTGGCCGAGACCGAACGGGTTGCCGACGGCGATCACGAAGTCGCCGACCTCGAGCGCGTCACTGTCGCCAAGCGAGATCGCCTTGAGGTCGATGGGGTCCCTGATCTGCAGCAGCGCGATATCGGTGGCGGGATCGCGCCCGACCAGGCGGGCGGCGAATTTGCGGCCATCCTTGGTGCGGATCTGCGCCGTCGTGACGTGCTCGACGACGTGATTGGCCGTCATCACGTAGCCGCGCTGCGCATCGACGATGACGCCGGAGCCGGTGGCGCTGATCTGCTTCTCGACCTGCTTCGGCACGTCGAAAAACTCGCGAAACAGCGGGTCCTGATAGAGCGGATTGTCCTGGCGGACCTTGCCCTCGACCGAGATGTTGACGACGGCCGGCGTCACCTCCTTGACCAGCGGCGCGAGCGTCGGCACCCGGCCGAGCTTGAGATCGGGAATTTGGGCCAAGGCAGGCCCGGTCATCAGGCAAAGCAGGATGGCAGGCGCCAGGACGGCCCGGAGAGAAGGCGGAAGCTGCATCGTGATCCCCAACAAGCGCGATCAGGATTTTTTGGCGACGACAGAGCTGGGAAGGCGGCCGGCCCGGTTCAAGAGCCGGGCTGGCAATCGTTCCCCGAGAGTGCCAAAAAATTTGCGTGACCCTCTTGAACGAAAAGTTCGGCTTTCCTAGGTCGTTGCTCGCCCGGGGGCCTGATGGGACCCGAGGCTTATGACATCGCTGATCTGTAAAGGAGGATGTGCATGCATTTCCGTCCATTGCACGACCGCGTGCTCGTGCGCCGCATCGATGCCGAGGAGAAGACCAAGGGCGGCATCATCATTCCCGACACCGCGAAGGAGAAGCCGCAGGAGGGCGAGATCGTTGCCGCGGGTCCGGGGGCGCGGAACGAGCAGGGGCAGCAGGTCGCCCTCGGCGTCAAGCCGGGAGACCGCGTGTTGTTCGCGAAGTGGTCGGGCACCGAGGTCAAGATCGACGGCAAGGATCTCCTGATCATGAAGGAGAGCGACCTGCTCGGCATCATCGACGCGCCCGCCGCGGCGAAGAAGGCCGCCTGATCCCCAACTGACAGTCATCGAAGGAAAGGAGACGACGAACATGGCTGCCAAGGACGTGAAGTTTTCCACCGACGCGCGCGACCGCATGCTGCGCGGCGTCGACATCCTCGCCAATGCCGTGAAGGTCACGCTCGGCCCCAAGGGCCGCAATGTCGTGATCGAGAAATCGTTCGGCGCGCCGCGCATCACCAAGGACGGCGTCACGGTCGCCAAGGAGATCGAGCTGGAGGACAAGTTCGAGAACATGGGCGCGCAGATGGTGCGCGAGGTGGCCTCGAAGACCGCCGATCTCGCCGGCGACGGCACCACGACCGCCACCGTGCTCGCCCAGGCCATCGTGAAGGAGGGCGCCAAGTCGGTGGCCGCCGGCATGAACCCGATGGATCTCAAGCGCGGCATTGATCTCGCCGTCGACGCGATCGTCGCGGACCTCAAGGCGCACGCCAGGAAGATCACCAGCAACGACGAGATCGCCCAGGTCGGCACCATCTCGGCCAATGGCGACAATGAGATCGGGCGTTTCCTCGCCGAGGCCATGCAGAAGGTCGGCAACGAGGGCGTGATCACGGTCGAGGAGGCCAAGAGCCTCGATACCGAGCTGGAAGTGGTCGAGGGCATGCAGTTCGACCGCGGCTATGTCTCGCCGTACTTCGTCACCAACTCCGAGAAGATGCGGGTCGAGCTCGAGGATCCCTACATCCTGATCCACGAGAAGAAGCTGTCGGGCTTGCAGACCATGCTGCCGCTGCTCGAGGCCGTGGTGCAGTCGGGCAAGCCGCTGCTGATCGTGGCTGAAGACGTCGAGGGCGAGGCGCTGGCGACCCTGGTCGTCAACAAGCTGCGTGGCGGCCTGAAGATCGCGGCCGTCAAGGCGCCGGGCTTCGGCGATCGCCGCAAGGCCATGCTTGAGGACATCGCGATCCTCACCGGTGGCACGACGATCTCGGAGGATCTCGGCATCAAGCTGGAGAACGTGACCTTGTCGATGCTCGGCCGCGCCAAGAAGGTCGTGATCGACAAGGAGAACACCACGATCGTCGACGGCGCCGGCGCCAGGAAGGACATCGAGGCCCGCGCGCAGCAGATCAAGCTGCAGATCGAGGAGACCACCTCCGACTACGATCGCGAGAAGCTGCAGGAGCGGCTGGCCAAGCTCGCCGGCGGCGTCGCGGTGATCCGGGTCGGCGGCGCCACCGAGGTCGAGGTCAAGGAGCGCAAGGACCGCGTCGACGATGCGCTGCACGCCACCCGCGCCGCGGTGGAGGAGGGCATCCTGCCCGGCGGCGGCGTGGCGCTGCTGCGCGCCACCAAGGTGCTCGACGGCGTCAAGACCGCCAATGCCGACCAGAAGGCCGGCGTCGACATCGTCCGCCGCGCCATCCAGGTGCCGGTGCGGCAGATCGTGCAGAACGCCGGGGAGGACGGCTCGCTGGTGGTCGGCAAGCTCCTGGAGAAGGATGCCTATGGTTGGGGCTTCAACGCCGCGACCGGCGAGTACCAGGATCTGGTGCAGGCCGGCGTGATCGACCCGGCCAAGGTGGTCCGTACCGCGTTGCAGGACGCGGCCTCGGTCGCCTCGCTGCTGATCACCACCGAGGCGCTGGTGGCGGACAAGCCGAAGAAGGCCGACGCCACCGCGGCCGCGCCGTCGATGGACTTCTGATCCGATGCAGCCGGGGGCGGCTGGCCGCAGCCACCCCCGGCTCCCCGAAAGAAATATCGACAAACAACTGATCGCTGCCCCGTGAGGTCGTGGATCGGCCACAACGCGCAGCTATCAATCAGGCCAACGACCGCAATCCGTCCACAACCGGCCACAATTGCATTCGGTGAGCCGGCTGAGAACGGACCGACGGTCGACGGGAGGTGTGGTTGAGCGCTGTCGCGCCGCCCGGTCTCATCAGCAGCGCGAGCTCGCAGGCCCGATCATGCCAGCCTGGCAATACGATCATCCGCCGCCCAACCCGACCTCCGTCATGAGCATGGGCGATCCGCGTCGCTTGACACGGTTTCTGATCGAGAGCGAACAGCGCGTGGTGGCACACTGCCAGGCCGTGCTGTCGCGCGGTGACATCGATCAGCGCGAGCGCGACCGGCTGGTCAGCGTGCTCCGCGAGGCGACGATGCGGCTGCAGCGGCTGTCTGCCGTGGCCGCCTGACGGGTGTTGCGCCGCGAAAAGGCTACGACAAAAAATTCGATCTTCCCCTCTTGAAATGGATATCGGTTGTTCTAATTCGTCTGCTGCCGCTTCGGCGGCGCCGGGTGCCATCAGGGCCCGGTCGAAATCTGGGCGCTGACCGGTTGTCTGGTACTCAGAAGTCTCTTGTACCAAGTCTCTTGGTACTTAGACATCTCCGGGACTTTGAAGTCCGCATCGGCTCGGCGCTCCTTCGTATCCATCTTGCTCTCAGGAGGACTTGGCTATGAGGACCTACGACTTCTCTCCGCTGTGGCGTTCGACCATCGGTTTCGACCGTCTGTTCGATCTGCTCGACGAGACCCAGCGCGCGGTCGAGGACAACTATCCCCCGTACAACATCGAGCGGCTCGGCGACGACCGCTACCAGATTTCGCTGGCGCTGGCGGGGTTCGCGCCGGACGAGCTGTCGATCACCGCCGAGCACAACGTGCTCACGGTGGAAGGACGCAAGGGCGACAAGGAGACCCGCGAATACCTCTATCAGGGCATCTCGTCGCGGCCGTTCAAGCGGCAGTTCAATCTCGCCGACTATGTGCAGGTGACCAACGCGGCGTTCGACAACGGCCTGCTGCGGATCGAGCTCGTGCGCGAGATTCCCGAGGCGATGAAGCCGCGCCGCATCGCCATCGGCACGGCGCCGGTCGAGAAGATCGCGCAGCAGAAGGCGGCCTGACGCCTTGTTCGAGTTGCGGCGCGGGCGGCGTGTCGCCCGCGCCCTTGCAGCATCTGTCTCTTGTGAAAGGAGCGGAAGAGGAGAGACGCCATGAGCGAGCACCGTTTTTCGATCACCGCGGGCCGAGCCGGATTCCATCCGGTCTCGCACTACGAGTCGCCGGCCGACCTGCTGAACGATCGCAAGCTGTCACTGGCCGAGAAGCGGCTGATCCTGTCGTCCTGGGCGTCGGACATGTATGCCGTCGAGTCGCAGCCGGGCCTGCGCAAGATTCCGGGCATCTCCAGGCCGCTGCATCTGGCCGATGTGCTCGGCGCGCTGCGTCAGCTCGACCGCGAGGACCAGCCGCCGCGCCCGCGCGGCGGGGCGGCCATGCGCATCGTTCCGCGTGTCGATGTCGAGGCCGATGGCGCTGCGATGGACAGCACCGCTAGCGGCAGGATGCGGCCCGCCGCCCGCCTGCGGTTCTCGCGCGAGGCCAATGTGCGGCGCTATCGCAAGCTGCTTGCCACCCGCCTTGCCGAGCACGAGCGGCGCTTCGTCGAGCGCCGGCTGGCCGAGGAGCTGCAACAAGTGCACGGCCCGGCCGAGCGGCATGGCTCGGCTCGGGCCGGGTGCTGCTGACGAGGGACATCGCCGGACGAATGAAAACGCCGCCCGGAATTGGGCGGCGTTTGACTCCGAAAAGCGTAGAGGGTGATGAACCCAGGCTAGCCGATCGTCGGCGAAAAATCAATTCCGGTAGCCCGGGTTGACGCGATCGAGCCGGCGCAGCAGCGGCGGCCACACCAACTGATTGGAGCGCAGCTCGACGCGATCCTCGTTGTCGAAC
The DNA here is from genome assembly GCF_051167615.1 of Bradyrhizobium sp. HKCCYLS3013. Classification (NCBI taxonomy): domain Bacteria; kingdom Pseudomonadati; phylum Pseudomonadota; class Alphaproteobacteria; order Hyphomicrobiales; family Nitrobacteraceae; genus Bradyrhizobium; species Bradyrhizobium sp. HKCCYLS3013. Next base: position 48,162 of record NZ_JBNPTK010000010.1, on the reverse strand, counting down.
AGCTTCGCGTTCTTGTCGATGACCTCGTCGCGCACCGGATAGGCCGAGGGACCGAGCGTGCGGGTGCGCACCTGGATCGAGCAGGCGCGCTCCAGATGATACATGCGCTCGAAGGCGGAGGCGACGGAGCGGCCGACCGTCAGCGTGCCGTGATTGCGCAGCAGCATGTGGTTCTTGCTGCCGAGGTCGTGCTGCAGCCGCGGCCGCTCGTCATGGTCCAGCGCCACGCCTTCATAGTCGTGATAGGCGAGGTCGTGGGTCACGTATTGCGCGATCTGGTTCAGCGGCAGCAGGCCGTCGGCGCAGCTCGACACGGCGACGCCGTCCAGCGTGTGCAGATGGATGACGCAGCCGGCATCCTCGCGGACCTCGTGGATCGCGGAATGGATGGTGAACCCGGCGGGATTGATGCTGTACTCGCTCTCGGACAACTGATTGCCGTAGAGGTCGACCTTGATCAGGCTGGAGGCGGTGATCTCTTCGAACAGCAGGCCGTAGGGGTTGATCAGGAAGTGATGCTCGGGGCCGGGCACGCGGGCGGAGATGTGAGTGTCCACCAGGTCGTCCCAGCCGAACAGCGCCACCAGCCGGTAGGCGGCGGCGAGATTGACCCGCTGTGACCATTCGGCCTCGGTCATGTTCGACGGCACTTCCTTGAGGCGCGCTTCGGCTGGCGACATGGCATTCTCCGATTTCCTGGTTGACCGGAGCCTAAGCGGCTCGCCGGCGCGGGGCAGGGGGGGCAGTCATGCCGTTTGGCCGAGTGCGCCGCTCAGGGCGCCGGGATCGACAGCAGGCTGGAGATGCTGCGGCCGCGGATGTCGTAGACCCGGGCGAACACGACATCGTCGCGCTTGATCTCGACCATCACGGGTGCGGTCAGTCCCTTGCAGTAGAACTCGCCGAGCGTCATGGCGAAGTCGGCCGCATGGCTGTCCCAGCCGATGGTGAAATCGGGGCCGAGCGCGACCTGGGCGGGGCGCTGCGGGCCGCAGACCGCGACCTTCCATTTGTGCCCGATCGGCGGCACCTCCTGGCGCTCGTCGAGCTGTTCCTTCAGCCCGTCGGAGGCCTGCTTCAGCGCCAGCCCCCAATAGTCGAGCATGAAGCGGGTGTCGGCCTCGCGCACGGTGCCGGCGATGAAGTTGAAGTGGGTGTACTGATAGGGATGCAGCCGGATCATCTCCGCCAGCGGCAGCAGCAGGCCGAAGCAGAACGCGGCGATCGCCACCGGCTGCCAGCTCCGGCGCTCGTCGGCGTTGAGCCACGACAGAAGCCAGGAGAAGGCGATGCCGCCGAGCAGCGCCATCGGCGGGATCACGAACACGAAATGGCGGATGCCGTTGTAGAGCGCCGGGCGTTTGACGATCGCGATCAGGATCGGCAGCGTCGCCGCTAGGGTCAGCATCAACAGGATGCTCTTCTGGCGCGCCGGCATGTCGGGCCGCGACAGCGACATGATCGAGGCGACGACGCCGGCGACGAACAGCGCGATCATCAGTTCGGGCAGTTGCAGCGCGAACAGCGTCGGCAGATACGACCAGGGCATGTCGGGCACCGAGACCAGCGCCCCGTCGAACATCTCCTTCCACGGCTTCTCGAAGAAATGCGAGAAGTAGGTCAGGGCCCGGAACGGGTTGGCCGGTTCGATGATCGACCAGGGCCAGATCAACCCCATGATCAGGTAGCCCAGGATCAGGCCGGGGATCAGCACGTAGAGCACGTGGGCGAAGCGGCGGATCGCCTCGCGGGGCCCTTGCGTGCGGTACTCCTCCATGAACAGCGGCATGAAGCCGACCATGGCGTAGACCACGGCCATGCCGCCGAGGATCCGCGAGCCGATCGAGAAGCCGGCGCCGAGGCCGATGATCAGGATGGTGCGTGGCGAGGGGTAGGGATACTCCTCGGCAAGGCGCACGAGGCCCATCAGCAGCACCACCATGGCGACCGCGAAGGGCGCGTCCTTCGGGTTCATGAACATGTGGCCGTAGAAGATCGGGCAGAGCGCCAGCAGCAGCAGCGCGGCGAGGCCGGCCACGGGGCCGCCGATGCGGCGCGCCAGGCGCCAGGTCACGCCGAGGCCAATCAGCCCGACGATGGCCCCGACCAGCCGGCGGGTCTCGAACAATTCCAGCGGCATGATCTTGTGCAGCAGGGCTGCAACCATGTCGAAGCCGCCACCGTACATATAGAGGTTGGCGAACGACAGCGCCGCCTGGTCCCTGAAACCGGAGCCGTACATGCGCAGCAACAGATCGGCATATTCGGCATGGGTGTAATCGTCCCAGCCGAGGCCGTAATCCCGGAACGTCAGTCCGGCCACCACCGCGACTGCGGCGAGCACGAACACGGCGAGATCGTCATACGTCCGCTCGAGGGACCGCCGCGTCGGCGTCTCGAGGACCGAAGTGGTTATCGTTGTCATGGCTGAGTGTGACCCGGCGTCCCCTGGCGACCCCGCTTCCGCGTTTCAGGCTTGTGTTCCCCGCCTGCGTATAGCGCGTCCCGTGTTCGGAGGTGTCGAAAATATGGGAGGCACGCCTTGTCGCAGCGCAGCGGGGACCCGAATTTCGGCTGCTAAGCGCCATATTGGCACAGCCAAATGAACGCCCGCTGAACCAGAAGGACCGGGAGAACCCGAGAGGAACCTCCAGGAATTCCGAGGGTTGGCTGAACCGTATTGTGGCGGGATCGTGGCGGGCGGCGCAGGTCGGATACGAACTTCGGCGGTCTTGGACGAACTTCCGCTGCAAATCGTCGCGGATTTGGACTAGAAACCGGATTCAAGGACGCGCGCAACCGCAGCTATCTAATGTGATTTCGGTCGGGACACCGCCCGGAACCGGCGCATTAGGGGATGAGTTCGATGATGAGTGCAATGTTGGCCGCCGGGGCCCTCGCCGTGTTGGCCGGGCTCGGGGCGATCGCCTGGGGAATTCCGGTCAAGGAGTTCAGCGTCGGTAATACGCTGATCCTGTCGGGGACCCTTGGCGTGTGCAGCGGGCTGATCCTGTTCGGACTGGCGGCCGTCCTCAACGAGCTGAAGGTGATTTCGAGCCGGCTGAGGTCGCGTTCGGGCGCCGAGTCCGACGCCAGGCCCCTGCAGCTCCCGCCTGCCGCCGGGACGACCGACTTCGAGACCGCCCCGGTGCCGCCGACAGAAGATGTCTGGCGCGAAGGCGGTTCGCCGCGTCCGCGTCCCCGCATGCCGGACCTGTCGGCCCCCTTGTCCTCGGGGCTGTCGTCGTCCTCACCGCTGTCCTCGTCTCCCTTGTCAAGCTCGCTGCGCGCCTCCGAGTCCTTGCGGGATCCCGCCGAGTCGCCGTCCGAACCCGCCGAGCGGCCCAAGCGCAACCTGCTGTTTGCGTCGTCGCGCCGGGAGCGGGAACGCGCGGAGAAGCGCGGCGCCGAGCCGCTGCCGACGGATTTCCGGTCACCGCCCCTCAGCGCCCCGCCGCCCGTGCCGCTGGACGAACCTGCCGCGACCGAGCCGGGCGCGTCGGACGGCTGGTCGCGACCGGAGCGGACGCCGGAGCCTCTGCGCCCGCCGTTCCCGCGGCGCCTGGCGCGGGCCGCCCCGGCCTTCGTCGATCCCGAGCCAACCCCGCCGCCGCCTGAGCCGAAGGATCTGGACGCGCCGGCCGTCAGCATCGTCAAGTCGGGCGTGGTGGATGGGATGGCCTATTCGCTCTATTCCGACGGCTCGATCGAGGCGCAGATGCCCGAAGGGATGATGCGCTTTGCGTCGATCGACGAGCTGCGCACCCATCTGGAAGGCCGGACCTGAGGCAGCGGGATCACACGGTCAGGTTGAACCCGGCTGGCATACGGTACACAGTACTTGGCGGGTGACAGACTTCTCAAGAAGAAGTCCTCACTATCTTGTCATTTTGCCAGTCATTTGCCCATATTGCTTGCAGAATCGCGAGACAACGCTGCCACTCGGCGCGAGTGATACTTGCGATCGAGGGATACTTGCGATCGACGGTCACAGGGCGGAGCGGGATGAGGGGTCAATGACCGAAGCGGTCGGCAAGAGCTTTATCGATCTGACGGCTGACATCGTGTCGGCCTATCTCAGCAACAACCCGACCCCGGCGGCGGAGATTCCCTCGCTGATCAGCCAGGTGCATGCGGCGCTGACGCGGGTCGCAGCGGGACGAAGCGAGCCCGCGCCGGAGCCGGCGCGGCCCGCGGTCCCAGTGAAGAAATCGATCCATCCGGACTATCTGGTCTGCCTCGAGGACGGCAAGCGCTTCAAGTCGCTGCGGCGGCATCTGCGCACGCAGTACAACATGACGCCGGAACAATACCGCGACAAATGGAACCTGCCGCCGGACTATCCGATGGTGGCGCCGAACTACGCGGTCACCCGCTCGCAGCTTGCCAAGAAGATGGGCCTGGGCCAGCAGCGGCCCGAGCGGGAAAAGTAGCCGAGCCGATCAGGACGCCGCGGCGAGCGCCTCGCGGGCGTCGGCGCGGATGCGCTCGACCATCGAGCGCAGGCCGTTGGAGCGCTGCGGCGTCAGATGCTCGCGGAACCCGAGCTCGTCGAACACCGCGGGCGCATCGATGGTCATGATCTCCTGCGGCGTCCGCCCCGAATACAGCGTCAGCAGAATTGCGATCAGGCCGCGAACGATATGGGCGTCGCTGTCGCCGAGATAGTTCAGGACCGGCACGGCGCTGCTGTGATCGACGTGCTTGGACAGCCAGACCTGGCTGGCGCAGCCCTGCACCTTGTTCGCGGCGGAGTGCTCGTCCTCCGGCATCGGGGCCAGGGTGCGGCCGAGCTCGATCACGTAGCGGTAGCGGTCGTCCCAGTCGTCGAGCAGGGCGAAATTGTCGCGGATGTCGTCGATCGTCATGATGCTCTTCGGTCCCGATGTCGGCTTTCATATAGGCGTTCGGGACGACGAAAGCGACAGTCGGTTCCGCCGGTTCAGGGCGTCGGCGGCAGATGCCATTCGACGGCGAGATCGTCGGTCGAGAGCGTATCGGCCGGCGCGTCGCCCGGCGGAATCTCCTCGAGCACGGGGGCGTCGATCGAGCCGGTGTGATCGTTGCCGCGCTTGTCGAGACTGGCCGGCTTCACCGGGCCGATGAACTTGTCGGCGCCGGCGGGCTTCTCCGCGCCTTCGGCCTTGTCGGTGATGATCTGGTAGATCTTGCGCGCGCCTTCCTGGGCGCGGTGGCCGATCACGGTCGCGGCCTGGCCGCCGACCTCGCAGGCCTGCGGCTGGCGCTTGCAGAACTGGCTCATGTCGGAGACGGCCGCGGTCGCGGCCTGCACGGCTTCGTGCGCATTGATCTGCGGCAGCTTGTCGGCGTCCGGGCTCTTCTCGCGCGGCAGCAGCACCAGCACGAGTCCGAGCCAGAATGCCATCCGAAGCAGAAAGAACATCACGCAACCCCGACCGTGCTGCTGATCTCGCGTGCTCAAATCGCGCAACGGGATCGCAGCTGATTGTTCTATGTCGCGACTGCTTGCATTGGGCTTAATTGGTTGAGATTTCGCGAAGCCGGGCGCTGGATTTTTTTCGGAGTCAATTTTTCATTGGCGTCGGGCGCCCGCGCCGTGCAACCGGCTGTAGATCGCGCCGCTTTCGCAACCGCAGGCCCGGCCGGAAACGATGCATTCACCATCCCGGCCGAATGGCGGGCTCACCGCAGTCTGGACCTTAGCGTTCGCTTAATGCGAGTCTGACACGGTGACTTCCGACGACAGGGGGCGTCCCGGCGCGTTCTCTTTGTGAGAACCACCGATTAGGCCGAGGCGCGAGAGCCGTGAGTGTGTTGAGTATCATCCGCGATTGTCTCGATGCGTTATTGCATCCATCGGCTCGAACTGATGCGATGACGCGCGCGCGTCATCGCGCCTTCATCGCGCCGCGCCTGCTGGGCAGCCTCGCCGCCTTCGCCGTGTTTCCCGCCTATCTCGCGCTACGCGGTGCGCCGAGCGCGCTCGAGGTCGGCGCGCTGTCCTGGCTGATCGCGCCCATTCTGCTGTCCTGGTATCTGTCACGCACCGGCCGCTACGAGAGCGCCTGCGCGCTGTCGTCGATGGCGCTGTCGGCGCTGATCATGGCGGTGTCGATCGAGACCGGCGGCATCGAATCCTTTGCCGCGGTGTGGCTGATCGTCGTACCCCTGGAAGCCTCGTTCTCGGCCTCGCGCCGCGTCGTCGTGTTCTCCGCGGGGCTCGCACTGTGCTGCGCGCTGCTGCTCATCCTCATCGGTCATTTCGGGTGGCTGCCGAAGCCCGAGATCAACCCCGCCCTGCGCACCGGGCTGCTCGCGTTCGGCGTCGCCTCGGCCACGCTCTATGCGGCCGTGCTCGCCTTTGCCGCCGACACGCTCGCGCGCACCAGCGTGACGCTGCTGTCGATGGAGGAGGAGCGTTATCGCCTGCTCGCACGTAATATGAGCGACGTGATCTCCCGTCACCGTCGCAACGGCGCGGTCATGTTCATCTCGCCGGCGGCCGAGACGCTGCTCGGCGCGCCGGTCGCGCAGTTGCACGGCCACGGCCTGTTCGAACGGGTCCATGTCGCCGACCGGCCGGCCTACCTCACGGCGCTGTCGGAAGCGGCGGGCGGCAGCGAAGCCTCGAGCGTCGAGTTCCGCCTGCGCCGCGATGCGCCGGGCGAGGGCCGCGGCTTTCATCATCCGGTCGATTTCATCTGGGTCGAGATGCGGTGCCGCCCGCTCGACCGCATCGGCGTGATGCCGGGCGGGTCGGAGCAGGAGGTGGTCGCGGTCATGCGCGACGTCACCGACCGCAAGCTGCAGGAGCAGGCGCTCGAATTGGCGCGCAGCGCTGCCGAGCGCGCCGACGCCGCGAAGACGCGATTCCTCGCGACCATGAGCCACGAGCTGCGCACGCCCTTGAACGCCATCATCGGCTTCTCCGAGATGCTGATGCAGGAGCAGGTGCTGGTGCTGAACGCGGCGCGGCGCCGCGAATATGCGCAGCTGATCAACGATTCCGGCCAGCATCTGCTGTCGGTCGTGAACGGCATCCTCGACATGTCGAAGATGGAGTCCGGCAATTTCGAGCTGACGCCGGAGCCGTTTGCGCCGCGCGCTGCGCTGATCAATTGCTGCAACCTGCTGGCGCTGCGGGCGCGCGAGAACGGTGTCGATCTGTCGGCCGACGTGCCGCAGGACCTGCCGATGGTCACCGGTGATCCGCGCGCCTTCAAGCAGATCGTGCTCAACCTCGTCTCCAATGCCATCAAGTTCACCGAGCGCGGCGGCCGTGTCACGGTCTCTGCCGGCGTCGACGGCGCGCGCCTGCTGCTGCGAATCACCGACACCGGCGTCGGCATCGCCGCCGATGATCTCAAGCGCATCGGCGATCCGTTCTTTCAGGCCGGCAAGACCTACCAGCGCCGTCACGAGGGAACCGGGCTCGGGCTGTCCATCGTCAAGAGCCTCGTGAACTTGCACGGCGGCGAAATGTCGATAGAAAGCAAGATCGACGAGGGGACCACGGTCACGATCGCGCTGCCGATCAACTTCGTGGCCGAGGCGGCCGCCGGCGCCACCGTCACGCCGCTGTCACCCTCGCGCTCCGCCCAGCCAGGGCAGGTCATGCAGGTGAAGAAGAGTGCCTAGACGAGCTGCAGAGGATGATCCGGCGCCGCCGCGCCGTCGCAAGCGCGCCGCTGCGGCTGCGGCCGTCGCCGACGTGGCGGAGGAGCGCGGCTGGCTGCTGCGGGCCATGCTCTACAGCCCGAAGGATCTGTTTGCGGGCCTGCTGGCCTGTGCGGCTGGCAGCGCCATCATCATCAATGCCGTGTTCCTGCAATCGGGACCGCATCCGGCGCCGATGTTCGGATCGATCGTCACCATTCCGCCCAATCTGACGAGCTCCAATCCGCTGCCGCGGCCCCGGCCGATGGACATCTCGCCGCTCGATCCGAAGGTGATCGAGACGCGGCCCGCTGAAACCAGGGCGGCGGAGCAGAGGGCGGTCGAGCAGCGCGCGACCGAGGCGCGTCCGGATCAGAAATATGCCGATCCCCTGGCCGATCTCGTCCGCTCGGTCAGCGGCGGGCAGGGCAACGTGCCGCGTCCGCAGCCGACGCAGCAGGGCGGCAATGTTCGCCGTGTGGCTGCGGTCCAGCGTGCGCTGACCGAATATGGCTATGGCCAATTGAAGCCGACCGGGATGGTCGGCTCCGACACCCAGGCCGCGATCCAGAAGTTCGAGCGTGAGCGCAAGCTGCCGGTGACCGGCCAGGTTTCGGACCGCCTGGTGCGCGAGCTTGCGATTGTCATCGGTCACCCGATCGAATAGAGCAGGGCGGCTGCGACGTGCAGCGCGCTTGCTCCTGCATCGAACCATCATGCGATTGAAGACCAGCATCTGGGTGAGCGCCTATCTGCGGCGCTGCCAGTCGGCCGGCGCGTTCAGCGCGATCCGCCACCGCGGCGCCGAGGAGGCCGGTGCGGTGTTCGTCAAGGTCGCGCTGATGGACGGCACGGCGCAGCTCTATGTCCCCGCGCCGCAGACCGTCTATGACGACAGCCGGCCGATCGACCGCTTCTTCGTACCGGTATCGCCGCAGCCGATCGCGGAAGCGCAGGTCGAGGAGCGTCTCGTCAAGGAGCTGCGCTTCGATCCCGACGCCTGGATCATCGAGACCGAGGACAGGCAGGGCCGTCATTTCCTCGATCTCGTGCGCGAGCGTCCCTGATCATCCTCCGATCCGCGACGGTGATCGCGCGTCAGCGCTTGAAGCCGTCGGTGCCCGTGCGCACGATCGGTCGCGTCGCTGTGCCGGGCCGCGCTCCGCCTGCGCGGACAGACTGGCGCTCGTCGTCGTACAGCATCGTGCGATGTTTGGCCCTGATCGCCGCCATGCCCGAGCCGCGCCAGGCCGCCAGCATGATCAGCGCCGCGCGCTCGCTGAGGCGTTCGTAGAAGCGTGACAGCCGAAACACGGTCTGGACGGACTGGCCCATCTCCGGCTTGAGGAACAGCAGCACGCGCTCGAACACCGGCGCTGGCATGCCGAGCGCCTTTGCGGCACAGGCCAGCGGCTCGCCATGGGGATCGTTGACCACCTCGAGGGTCATGCGTGAGGGCAGGATCAGGCTCTCGCCGAGCTCGATCGTGAACGTCTCGACGTCGGCGTTGAAGGCGGCCATCTCCAGCGCCTCGATCGCATGCACCGCGCGGTGCAACGGCGTCGGCGCGGCGGGCCTCAGCGGCGTGGTGGCGAGGTTCTGCAGGATGGCGATGCGCTCGTGCGAGGCGGCGCGCATGAACATCTCGCTCAGCTCGGCGGCATCCTTCGGCTGCATCGACAATCCCGACGATGCGTCGTCGCGCGGCGGCATCGGAGACGAGGGGCGAAGCGATGCGGGAATGGGGCCGGCGAGCGGCGGCGCCGGCTCGCTCTGCGCCGGGCGCAAGCCCAGCTTGTTCAGGATCTCGATCGGCGTCGCCGGATAGATCGCCAGCCGCGCACGCACCGCCGCACGGGTCGCATCATCGACGTCGTCGACCAGACGGGAAGCCAATTCGACGAACTGCCGCTCCTCGTCAGCGGAATGCGCGCTCGCCTGGACATAGAGGTCGGTCAGCACGCGCAGCAGAGTGGGCTTGATGTCGACGCCCTCGCGGCGCGAGAGCGTGAGCAACCCGTCGAAGCCGGGGAACAGCGATGATCTTGTCATGTCGGGGTACGCAACTTCGGCAATCGTTGCGCCGATTAGAGCGGAGTTGTTTTAATGCGGCGTTAAGGAAAACAATCGGTGAAGATGGGTCGAAATGACCCGGTGAGACAAAGGCGCAACGCCGGCTTGCCTTCTCTCCCACCGGTGCACGCGATCCGTGTCGGGCGGCCCGCGCATTAATATCCTCTTAACCACGTCCTGATCTTAATCGATCCGTTCGATGATCTCGCCTTGGCCGCGTCTCGCGCCCAGCCTGATCTTCGCCGCGCCGAATGCCAAAGTGCAGCGTCATGCGCCGGCATTCGTGATCGTCAGTTCTGCGTGCCCTCTTGCCTGCGAAGTTCGGGCGACGGGGAGTTTTCAGGGGGTAAGAACTTCGGGCACGAAAGAGAGTGGACATGGCGACCATCATTGAATTCCCGGCGGACGTTGCGCGTCGCGCGCGGCCTGCCGTGACCGGCGCGCCGCAGGAGGGCATGGGAACGATCCTGATTCTTCCCGTCGTTCGGATCGAGCGCGAGACCACGACCGACGATCGCGGGCCCCGCGAGGGCACAGCGCCAAGCCGCCGCCGCCGTCGCCGCTGACAGGTCGGGGGACATGGGAATGCCGGCCATCGTCAATCCGGTCCGGCGCGCGCTGCCGGTCCTCGCGCTCGTCCTCGTCGGCGACCTGCTCGGCGCCTGCAGCGGCGGCGATTTTGGCCGCACCCGCGCCGACATGCGCAATGACGACATGCACAAATGGATCGGCGCGGAAGCCACCGCCAGCGTCGGTGTCATGCCATCGCAGTTCCAGCTCACCGACAATGAGCGCCAGTTGCGCGATCTCGCTTATCCGCTGATCGAGCCGCCGCATTCGCGCCCCGCCTGGAAGAGCGTGTTCGGCGACTATCAGCCGTCGGCCTCGCCCTGGCGCCAGAAGGTCGTGTTCGACCGCACCGCCTATGGCCGCGCCCTGATCGACGAACCGCACCGCTCGCACGCCTCGCGCTACACCCAGCTGATCGACGACGTGCGCGACGACATCACCCGGTTCGAGCCGTTCTTCGCCTCGGCGATCCGCGTCATCGATCTCGACCGCAAGCGCGATGCCAGCATGAAGTACATGACCGAACTCTCGCCGCGCGAGAAGGCCGACGCGGTCGCGCGCATGCAGGAGAACTCGCTGATCGTGCAATGGGTGCAGATCAGCCTGGAGCAGCGCGTCTCGTCCTATCGCTGGGCGCTGGAGCGCCTGGTGCTGCAGGCGCCCGACGGCATGGCCGCCGAGGCCGATCGCCTGATCCATGAACTGGCGGCCCAGACCGCCAATCCGCCGGTCGCGGCGCGGCCCCTGATCGAACGGCCGCTGACGACGCGGGGCTAGCCCGCACGCGGTCGCACGCCGCTTCGCTCAGTCCGGCCTGAGCAGGCGGAAGGCCTCCTCGAGCAGATGCGGCGTGTGCTTGCCGGTCGAATCGCGGCAGGCGCGTTCGAAATAGTCGGCGAGCGCCGGCCGGAATTTCGGATGCGCCGCCTGGTCGATGATGGTGCGGGCGCGCTGTTTCGGCGACAGGCCGCGCAGATCGGCGAGGCCGCGCTCGGTCACGAGGACCTGCACGTCGTGCTCGGTGTGGTCGACATGGGTGACCATCGGCACGATGCAGGAGATCGTGCCGTTCTTGGCGGTCGAGGGCGTCATGAAGATCGACAGATAGGCGTTGCGGGCGAAGTCGCCGGAGCCGCCGATGCCGTTCATGATGCTGCTGCCGCGCACATGGGTCGAATTGACGTTGCCGTAAATGTCCGCCTCGATCATGCCGTTCATGGCGATGACGCCGAGCCGGCGGATCACCTCGGGATGGTTGGAGATCTCCTGCGGCCGCAGCACGATGCGGTCGCGCAGGAACTCGATTTCGCGGTTGAATTCGACCGCAGCTTCCGAGCTCAGCGACAGCGCGGTGGCCGACGCGAGATCCATGCGGCCCGAGCGGATCAAATTGAGCATGCCGTCCTGCAGCACCTCGGTATAGGCGGTCAGATGCGGGAACGGGCCGTCATCGAGCCCGGCCATCACGGCGTTTGCGACATTGCCGACGCCGGATTGCAGCGGCAGCAGGTTGCGCGGCAGGCGGCCCTGCTTCACCTCGTGTTCGAAGAACTCCAGGATGTGCCCGGCGATCGCGCCGGAAACGTCGTCCGGCGCGGCGAAGCTCGTGTTGCGGTCCGGCGCATGAGTCTCGACGACCGCGATGACCTTGTCCGGATTGCAGCGATAGGTGGTCTCGCCGATGCGGTCGCCGGGCGCCACGATCGGGATCGGCTTGCGATGCGGTGGCAGGCGGGTGCCGTAGTAGACGTCGTGCATGCCGAGCAGCGCCGGATTCATCCACGAATTGACCTCGATGATGACGCGGTCAGCCAGATCGAGCCATGTCTTGTTGTTGCCGATCGAGGTCGAGGGGATCAGCCGCCCGTCGGGCAGGACGCCGGCGCATTCGATCACCGCGACGTCGAGATGGCCGAGAAAGCCGAACCATACGAACTGCGCGACATGGCTGAGATGCAGGTCGATATAGTCGATGCTGCCGGCGTTGATGCGCTGTCGTGTCGCCGGATCGGACTGATAGGGCAGGCGCAGGTCGATGCCGTCAGCCCGGGCGAGCGCGCCGTCGAGCTCGGGCGCGGTGCTTGCCCCCGTCCATACGCCGACGCGGAACGGCTCGCCGCGCGCATGCGCCGCTTCGATCCGGCGCGCCAGCGCGAGCGGCACCGCCTTCGGGTAGCCCGACCCGGTGAAGCCGCTCATGCCGACATGGTTGCCGGGCTCGACCAGCGCGGCAGCCTCGTCGGCCGACATGATCTTGGCGCGCAGCGCCTGCGACATCACCTGCGATGAACTCATCGTGCAAACTCCATGCGCGATCGTTCAGACCGCCAAGTCCGCGCTGTTTAAGGCGTGCGCTCGGCGCGTGATTTGACAGGGGTCAAGCCGCAACGGCCCGTGCGTGCATCACAGCCCTGCAAGGCGCGCGCGCCGCAGTTCCCGGACTTTCGCCGCGCGCGAGCGCTCTGTCAGCATGTTGGCCTTGCTGTAGCGCGGGTCGCCGGTGACCTCGTCGCCGACCCAGTCGGGAAGGGTCACGACGGTCGTTTCGGTCGGCAGCTCGATCTCGGCGATGACGACGCCTTCGAGCGGGTCGTGGTAGACGTCGATCTCCCAGACGCCGGCTTCGGCCGGCACGTAGTGACGCGTCTTTTCGAGGATGCGTCCCGCGCAATGCGCGAACAGCACCGCGGCGTGGTCCGCGGGAATATCGTACTCGAATTCATCCCGGGCCAGACCGCGGCGGCCGCTCTTCACGCACAGAGTCGTCCGGTTGCCATAGCAGCGAACGCGGACCTTGAGGCCGTCCTGACGTGCGACGAGGCCGTCGCGAAGGCGTTCACTGTGCGTCGCCTGATCCCGCCAAGCATCGGACTTGACGAGAAACTTCCGTTCGATTTCGAGAGGCATGACCTGATGTTGAGCGAAGCGCCGCCGTCCTGATACGTCATAGCAGCGGCGCGCGACAACGACTATGCCACCAAGGGTGAAGAGAGTGTTGTCGAATTCATTCCGGACGTCGTATTGACTTATCGTTTGCCGCGCGGCTTCTCGGCCTTGGCCGGTGCCTCGGTCTGTACGCCGCAGCTTGCCGCTGCAAGGGAGGCCTGCGCCTGCGGCATGAGGCCCGGCTCGGCGGCAAGGGCCTTCAGCACGATCAAACCGGTCGTCGTCGGCGAATCGATGATCAGCCGGTCGGCGGCCGTGATCTCCTCGTCCTCGGGCAGGTCTTCGTGCTGCGCCTCGGTCATCAGGTTGAGCTCGATCACGCGCTTGCCGGCGGAGCGGTCGTTGATGGCGTAGTAGGCGATCTCGTTGCGCGTGTAGAACGACACCGACGTATAGGCCTGGCTCACCGGGACCGTGAGCTTCAGCGGGCCGTCCGACAGATCGTAGCGGCAGATCGCCATCGCGAACGCCGGATCCATGAACGGCATCGGTGAATTGCCGGGGTCGGCCAATGGCAATTGCGTCACGGCGTTCAGCTTGGTCATCGGCGTCAGCCGGGAGTAGGCGTCCTGGGTCGAGATCCGCGGCAGCGCCAGCACGCTGACGAGATGGACCACGCCGCCGAGCAGCACGCCGACCACGATGGTGAACAGCAGCCGGATCATGATGGGCAGCCTACTGTCGTGATCGAGGGCATCGGCGCGTCGCGCTGCGTGCGGGTCGCGACGCCGACCGGCGTGTCGTAGAGCCGCAGCATCAGCGCATAGCGCTCGATGCCGCCGGTCGGCAGCCAGTTGCCGGAGCGCGAGCGTGCGGCGACACGGATCTCGAACGAGCCATCGGCACCTCGCACCAGCTCCTGGCTGGTGAAGCCGTAGCGCTGCAGCGTGTTGGCGACGAGGTGGCCCTTGCGGTCGTACAGCGTGAGCGTCCAGAAGCGGGCGGGCGGCGTCACGCCGCTGACGAGGATGTCGCAGCGCCCGTCGAGCGGCTTCCTCTTGTCGTCTGTGGTGGCGGTGAAGGCCACGCCGTCGCCGGTGCCGATCGGCAATTCGCCATTGCGGGTGATGGTCGCGCGCGCATAGGGGTCGACATCGGCCGTGCCGGTTTTCGGACGCGCCGTCCAGGCGCCGATCGTCAGCGTGCCGAATTCGGTGCCGCGGGTCGTCGTCATCCAGGTCGCGCCGATGCCGACGCCGGTGGCGATCAGGAGCGTGACCAAGGTGATGAAGAGCAGCCGCACGGGAATCGCTGACGTCAGTTCTTGCGCAAGGCAGGGGTGGCGACGCCGTCGGCCGTTGCCGCGGCGTAGTTCTCGGGGAAGGCCAGCGCGCTCGATGAGACCGGCTTGGCGGGCTTGCGCGGATCCGCTGGCGCGCTCTTTTCGGCGACGCGCGCGGCATCGTCGAGCATCTTCTCGACCTGCACCAGCACCTCGGCGCCGCGGCGGGTCAGGATCGGCGGCGGACCGGGCTTGATCTCCAGGGTCTTCGGCTGGCCGGCCTGTGCCATCGCGGCGGACGCGGACTGCGGCAGCTTCTCGCCCATGCCGACGCCGGGCAGCTCCTTGACCTCGACGCCCTGATGCGCGGCGAGCATGATGTCGTGCCACGTCTGCGCCGGCAGCGAGCCGCCGGTCATGCGGTTGGTCGGAGAATAGTCGTCATTGCCGTACCAGACCGCGCAGGTGAAGTTGCCGGTGTAGCCGACGAACCAGGCGTCGCGATACGCATTGGTCGTGCCGGTCTTGCCGGCGGTCGGAATGCCGTCGAGTGCGGCGCGGCGCGCGGTGCCCTCGCTGACGACGTGGCTCATCATGCCCGCCATGTCGGCGGCAACCGAGGCCGGGATCGCCTGCTTCGGCTTCGGCCCGTCACGGTCCCAGCGCCAGACCAGGTCGCCGGCGCCGGTTCGCACCTCCAGCACCGAATGCGGCGTCACCGCCTTGCCCTTGTTCGGGAAGGTCGCATAGGCGACCGCATGCTCCAGCACCGTGACCTCGTCGGAGCCGATCGGCATCGACGGGGTGTCGGGCAGCGGCGCCTTGAGGCCGAAGCGCCGCGCGACCTCGATGATCTTGGCGCGGCCGGCCTTCGGACCTTCCTTGCCGCCGAGCGCGATCGACAGCTTGACCGGCACGACGTTGATCGAGCGGGTGATCGCCTGCGTCAGCGTCACCGAGCCCGAATAGGAATGGCCATAATTCTGCGGGCACCAGTTGCCGATGCAGACCGGGCCGTCGACCACGATCGAGGTCGGCTTGAAGCCGTTCAGCAGCGCGGTGGTGTAGACATACGGCTTGAACGAGGATCCCGGCTGCCGGTAGGCGTCGACGGCGCGGTTGAACTGACTGGCACCATAGTCGCGGCCGCCGACCATGGCGCGGATGCCGCCGTCGAGGTCGGAGACGACAGTCGCCGCCTGGGTCGCGTGATAGTCGCGGCCGAACTGGCGCAACTGGTTCTCGATCGCCTCGTCGGCGGCATGCTGCACGGTCATGTCGATCGAGGTCCGCACCACGAAGACGCGCTCGGTGTAGGATTTCGGGAACGTGTCGACCAGCTTGCGCATCTCGTCGAAGGCGTAGTCGAGGAAGTAGTTCGGCGAACTCTCGTCGCGGCGGTCGACCGCGAACGCCGGGTTGCGGCGGGCACCGAACACCTGGCCCTCGGTCATGAAGCCGGCATCGACCAGGTTGTCGAGCACGACGTTGGCGCGGGCGCGGGCGGCGGGCAGGTTGATGTGGGGGGCGAACTTGGTCGGCGCCTTGAACAGGCCGGCCAGCATCGCGGCTTCGGCGAGGTTGATGTCGCGCACCGACTTGTTGAAATAGAAGTGTGCCGCGCCGTCGACGCCGAAGGTGCCGCCGCCCATATAGGCGCGGTCGAGATAGAGCTTGAGGATCTCGTTCTTGGTCAGGCGGGTTTCCAGCCAGATCGCCAGGAACGCCTCGTTGACCTTGCGCTCGATGGTGCGCTCGTTGGACAGGAACAGGTTCTTGGCGAGCTGCTGGCTGATCGAGGAGCCGCCCTGGCGGACGCCGCCAGCCTGGGCGTTGGTGACGAGGGCACGCGCCGTGCCGGCGATGTCGATGCCGAAATGGTCGTAGAAGCGGCGGTCCTCGGTAGCGAGCGTCGCCTTGATCAGATTGTCCGGGAAGTCCTCCAGCGGAATCGAATCGTTGTGCTTGATGCCGCGGCTGCCGATCGGGTTGCCGTAGCGGTCGAGGAAGGTGACGGCGAGGTCGGACTTCTTCAGCCAGTCCTCGTCGGCGGTTTCCCGGAAGGCGGGAATCGCCAGCGCCAGCATCAGCACCAGGCCGCCGAGGCCGATCGTGGCCGCCTCCGACAATGGCTCGACGAACACCCAGCGCTTCCAGCCGCCGACATAGAAGCGGTCCATGAACGCGGAATAGCGCTCGTAGAGCTCACGGGTGCCGCGCAGGGAGGAGAACAGCGCCGAATCGAAGCGGGCGTCGAGATCCAGGCGGAAATTGTTGATCCGCTTCTTCCAATCGTCTGGAATGAACTGCCGCACGGGAACCCTGGTCGTTTCGAAAGCGTGTCAGCTGGCTTCGAAAGCACTCAGCAAGTGGGCTGGGGGCCATCGAAGGGTCTTGCGCGATTGTTGCGGCAAACCCATGGCACTGCACAGTCAGCCGCCCGAACCCGAGCACCTGACCCCAAGCCGCGTGCCGGCGCCGCCGCCGGAGTGACTCAATCATCTATCTAGCCGAGCGGGGGTCACAAACCAATGGTTCCGCTCACAATTTGATGCACAAAGCTAACGTGCCGCTGAAGCCGGCAAAGCCCCTTGCGCGGCTCGGGGCCGGGCACCTAGATGGCGGCCAAGTCCCACGCCCTCTTTGAGAATCGCCCGATGACCGCACCGCTCAAACGTCCCTCGGGCCAGGAGGGAATGTTCTGGAAAACCAAGATCTTGGAAGAGATGTCCGAGGCGGAATGGGAAAGCCTCTGCGATGGCTGCGGGCGCTGCTGCCTGGAGAAGCTGGAAGACGAGGATACCGGCGACATCTACTTCACCCACATTTCCTGCAAACTCTTGGATGCCGGGCTATGTGCCTGCAAGGACTACCCGAATCGTTCCGAACAGGTGTCGGATTGCGTTCGACTGACACCTGAGAACGTCCGCACCCTGACGTGGCTGCCGCCGAGCTGCGGCTACCGCCTCGTGGCGGAGGGGCGCGATCTCTACTGGTGGCATCCTCTGATCTCGGGCGATCCTCAGACGGTCCATGAAGCCGGCGTCTCGGTGCGCGGCCGGGTCGAGGGCACCGAGGAGGACGTTCCGGACGACCAGCTCGAGGACCACATCGTGCAGTGGCCGGTGCTGCTGCCGAAGCGGGCCAAGCTGAAGCGTCGGCCGAAATAGCGCGATCACCTCGCGCCCGCAGCAAGTCACGATGATGCGACCGTTCCCGTGCTGTCGGAATGCACCCATGCACCCGACCCGCTGCCGCACGGGAAAATTATGCCTTAAGTAGTTCGCCAGTCGGCGAATCCGCGCGGCGATGTCGCGCCCGGGCACAGCATTCATCCCATGAACAAGTTTGATCGGCAGACGCATTACCCTGCCGCGTCCCAGTCCTTGCCTGAAGAGATTGCCGCCGAGCTGCCGGCCATTCCGCCGCAGGTGCAGGCGATCGAGGATGCGCCGTCGCTTGCGCCGCCGGTGCCGCTGACCCAGGCCGAGGTGCGCACCATCCTGATGAGCCTGCTGCTGACGATGTTCCTGGCCGCGCTCGACCAGACCATCGTGGCGACGGCGCTGCCGACCATCGGCCGCGAGTTCCAGGACGTGACCAACCTGTCCTGGGTGATCACGGCCTACCTGCTGGCGTCGACCGCGGTGGCGCCGGTGTTCGGCACGCTGTGCGATATCTATGGCCGCCGCTCCATGATCATCACCGCGCTCAGCCTGTTCGTGGTCGGCTCGGTGGTCTGCGCGCTGGCACCGAACATGCCGGTGCTGATCCTTGCCCGCGGCCTGCAGGGGCTCGGCGGCGGCGGCATTATGCCGGTGGTCCAGACCGTGATCTCCGACGTCGTCAGCCCGCGCGAGCGCGGCCAGTATCAGGCCTATTTCAGCGGCGTCTGGCTGCTGGCCGGCCTGCTCGGGCCGGTGATCGGCGGCTTCTTCGCCGACCATCTGCACTGGTCGATGATCTTCTGGATCAACGTGCCGCTGGCGGTCGCGGCCTTGGCGCTGCTGCTGCCCAAGATGGGCCGGCTGCCGGTCTATCACCGCTTGCGCAAGGTCGACTGGGCCGGCGGCCTGCTGCTGATGGCCTCGGCCGTCGTGTTCATGCTGGTGCTGACCTGGGGCGGGCACAAGCTGGCTTGGCTGTCGCCCACGCTGCTCGCGATGATCGGCAGCGCGGTGGCGCTGGGCTTAGCCTTCGTCTGGCACGCCAAGCGGGCCGATGAGCCATTCCTGCCGCTGTCGCTGATGGGCGGCACGGTCGTGCCCTACGGCATGCTGGCCAGCGGCTGCGCCCTCGGCGCGCTGATCGGGCTCACGGTCCATCTGCCGCTGTACTACGAGCTGGTCTATCATTTGACCCCGAGCCAGGCCGGCCTCGGCCTGATTCCGATCGCGGCGATCTCGACCTTCGGTGCCGCGATTGCCGGTCGTACCATGGCCCGGGTCAAGCACTACAAGCGCGTCGCCATCGTGGGCACGATCATCGGCACCATCGCCGCCGCGGTCATGACGGTGACGACGCCGTCGCTATGGGTGCTGATGGTGCTGCTGTCGATCTACGGCATCGGGCTTGGCACTGCGTTCCCGATCTCGGTGGTGTCGCTGCAGAACGCGGTGGACCGCTCCCAGATCGGCACCATCACCGGCGCGATGAACTTCTTCCGCTCGATGATGTCCTCGTTCACGGTCGCGGCCTTCAGCGCCATCCTGCTGATGGCGCTGGGCGCCGACATCTCGCTGGCAGAGGGCGCTCATGGCGCCGTCAGCGGCATTGCGGAAGCCGACATGATCCATGCCTTCCGCTTCGTCTATGCCGCCGCCACCGCGATGCTCGCCTGCGCCTCCGTCTGCATGATGCTGATGGAGGAGCGGCCGCTGGCCGGCCCGTCGCGGAATGAGGCCGTGGAGCTGGCGGAATAGGGCCGTAGGGTGGGCAAAGGCGCCCGGCAGGACGGCCCTGCGAAGCACGCTGTCGCGCGCCGTGCCCACCATCGTCCAGCACGGCCGCGGCGAGACGGTGAGCACGGCGCCACCACGAGCGCGCGTGAGGCGAGGGCGCGACAGCGCCTTTGCCTACCCTACGGTTCGCCCGTCGGCGCATCTACTCGCGCGGCTGAACGATTTCGATGTTGTCCTGCCCGCGCGAGCCATCGTCGAGCGATGACTTCACCAGACCGGCCTCGACGCGTTTCGCGAATTCGGTCGTGCCGCCGCTCGCCAGCTCCCTGGCCTGGCTGATCCATTGCTCGCGCTCGATCCGTCCTGCGAACGCCAGATACGAGCCGACCCATTTGGCGTGCTCGGCGGTCCAGGCCGCGATCTGCGCGAAATGCCAAATGCCGAGGCCGTGCAGCCGCGCCTCGTTCTGCTTGCCGATGCCCTTGATCAGCTTGAGATCGTCGGCCTGGCCGCCGCGCGGCGCGACGAGCCCGAGCGGGCGGGCGCCGCCATGGGCGTCTTCGTTCTCGACGGGCGGCATCAGCGCCGGCAGGTGGGCCAGGAGGTAGCTCGCCTCGTCCTCGCTCAGCGGCGTGTCGGCGTGTTCGTCGATGGTGATCGCGCCGGACTTCACCGCGCTGGAATGCGCGGTGTCGAGGCCGGCCGCGAGCAGCTTGGCCTGCGTGATCCAATGCTCGCGCTCGATGCGGCCGGGGAAGGCCATGTGATGGCCGACCCAGTCGGCATGCGCTGGCGACCACGCCGCGATCTGGCTGAAATGATGCACGCCGATGTCGTTCAGGATGCGCTCGTTCTTGGGTCCGATGCCCTTGATGAGCTTGAGATCGTCGGCGGCGCCCTCGGGCGCGGGCAGGGCCGGCGGTCTGTCGTCGGCCGCGGCTGGGCTGTCCGGGGCCGCTGATGCGGCAACCTCGGCTGCGAGCCGTTCCGCCTCGGCGTCGGCGGCGAGGCGATCGGCTTCCGCCCGTGCGGCCGCTTCGGCGGCCAGGCGATCGGCCTCGGCCTTGGCGGTCGTTTCGGCCGCGAGACGCTGGGCTTCCGCCGCGGCCTTCGCAACGGCCTCCGCCGCAAGACGGTCCGCTTCGGCTTTCGCCGCTGCTTCGGCGGCCAAGCGTTCAGCTTCGGCCTTTGCAGCCGCTTCTGCCGCAACACGATCGGCCTCTGCTTTCGCGGCGGCTTCCGCAGCGAGGCGGTCGGATTCGGCTTTCGCGGCGGCCTCCGCAGCAAGGCGATCGGACTCGGCCTTCGCCGCCGCCTCGGCAGCGAGACGTTCGGCTTCGGCCTTCGCTGCGGCTTCAGCCGCCAGACGATCAGCCTCGGCCCTTGCCGCGGCTTCCGCGGCGAGCCGCTCAGCCTCGGCCTTTGCGGCCGTTTCGGCGGCCAGCCGCTCGGCCTCCGCCCTTGCCGCGGCTTCGGCCGCAACACGTTCGGCTTCAGCCTTTGCGGCAGCTTCAGTGGCGAGGCGGTCGGCCTCGACGCTGGCTGCAGCTTGCGAAGCCGGGGAAGGGCTGTCCGCCCAAGGACGAGCCGCCGCGGTTGCGCCGGCGAACGCGACGCTGTTTCCAGGACCGCCCGGCGACATCGCACTGGTGTCACCCAGCCCGACATATTCCTTGAGCTGTCCGCCGATCAGGCAGCCGAGCACATAGGCGCCGACCATCAGCAGGCCGACCTCGAGCCACAGGCCGGCACGTCCGGGCAGCACGCTCAGCAGCGCCATCAGGATCCCGATGACAAGGGCGAGCGTCGCCGGCAGCAGCCAGCTTCTCAGCCAGTCCGGCCGCGGCTCGTCCGACCAGGTGCGCCAGCCGACGAAGCCGCCGATGCCGGCGGCGAGGATGATCCAGAACGGAAATGTCGCAAGGTCGTACATCATGATGTCAGCGCCTCACTTGACGACGAATTCGATGCGGCGGTTCTGCGCGCGGCCTTCGGCCGTGTCGTTGGAGGCGACCGGCTTGTTCTGGCCGTAGCCCTCCGAGGTCATGCGCGAGGTGTCGATGCCGGCGTCGCCGATATAGCCGACCACCGCCGCCGCCCGGCGCTTCGAGAGGTCCATGTTGTCAGCTTCGTCCCCGACATTGTCGGTGTGGCCCTCGATCGCGATCTCGGCGTCCTTGCAGCGCTGCGCAACCTCGATCAGGTGGTCGAGCAGCGCCAGCGAGGCGCGGCTCAGCTCGGCGCTGCCGGTGCTGAAGCGGATGCGGCCCTTGGCGAGCAGCCCGTTGAACGCCGGCTGGCACTCCGCGACCGCCAATGGTGGGCCTTCCGGCTTGAGGCCGATCTTGACGTCGTCGAGCTTGAAGCCGCTGCCGACCGCGTCGGCGAGCTCCTTGCGGACCTGCTCGGCCGACTTGTCGTAGATGGCGAGCCCGTCGACCGTGATCGCCGCATCCTTCGCCGTCAGCGCGCCGGACCACAGCCGCGCCAGCGCCGGGAACGTCGCCTTCAGCGACTGCACGTAATCCTTTGGCGCACCGTCGCCGATCTTCAGGCCGTCCTCGACCGTCTCGGTGATGAAGGTCGTCGTGGCGGCGTCGACGAGATCGCGGCGGGCGGCATCATCAGGCACGTAGCCGCTCAGCCTGACACGGCCATCCTGCTTCTGCAGTCCGAACGCGTAGGGCGAGACCGGGCCGTCGCGGACGTCGATGGATGCGAGCGCGAACGGCGCGGGCAGGGCGCCGGCCAGTTGCTCGCGCACGGTCGCGCCGGTGACATTGGCGAGTCCCACGCCCCTGAGCGAGACCTGGGTGTCGTTGATCTCGGCGCGCCCCTGCGCAAGCTTGGCGAGCTGCTGCAGCAGGCTCGCGCTCGCTTTGGCAACGTCGCCATCGGGGGCGCCGCGGGCGATGCCGATCTGGCTCTTGATCGGCTTGCCGTCGAACTGTCCGCTGGCAGAGGCCAGCATCGCCTCGCGGGCGGTCGCGCTCGGCGCGAGACCTGTGAGGCTCAGGCCGGTGCCGTCGAACTCCGCCGACCAGCGATAGGGCTTGATCTCCGGCGGCAGAATGTCGGCCTTGGCCAAGGTCAGCCCGGCCGGCAGCTTGCCGACGCCGGCCATCGTTTCGTCGTAGGCGGCGGTCGAGGGTGCTTCGCCCGAGATCGCGTAGGTGGCGTCGGAGATGACGACGCGGCCCGTGCTCAGCCTGGCGAGCTCCGCAAGCGCGTAGGACGTGTAGGCACCGAAATCACCGTCAGGCGCGCCGCGTGCGATCTGCATCTGATGCATCACCGACGTGCCGGGCCAGGCCTTGGTCGCGGCGGCCTCGAGCGCGCGCCTGATGTCGTCGTTCGGGACGACGCCGGACATCACCAGCGTGTTGCCCTCGCGGACCGCGCTCCAGATGAAGGGCTTTGCCTCCGGCGGCAGGATCGCCATTTTGTCGAGCACGGCGCCGCCGGGCAGCTGCCGCGTCGCGGCGACGGCGGCCTCGTAGACGTCCGATGAGGCGGCGGCGCCTGCGATCGAATAGGCCTTGTCCGCGAGCGCGAACGTGCCGCCATTGAGCTTGGCGGCCTGGATCGCTCCGTGGCTTGCGATGGCCGCGAAGTCGGCCGGAGCCCCCAGTGCATAGGAGAGGCGATCGACCACCTCACCGCCGGACGAACGGACGGCATTGAGCACGGCATTGCGAACGGCGGGCGTCGGCACCGCGCCTTCGAGCACGAGCTGGCCGCCGTTTCGCGTGGCGCGGAAAGCATAGGGCTTCGGTGTCGGCAGCTTGTCGTAGGTACCGTCGACGAGCCGGACGCCATTGACCGTGGCGGCGTCTGCCAGTTTCGTCGACTGGTCGGGACTGAACTCCGGCCCTGCGATGCGAACGTCGCGGCCCGCGACCGAGACCTTGAGCGCTGCGGCCGTATCGGGGACGGCGGCGGCAATGGCGGCGCGGACTCGCGGCGCAATGTCGTCCTCGACATCAGCCGTCTTGAAGCTCATGGCGGCGAGCCACAGCACGGCAACAGCGATCAGTCCCGCCCACCATTTCGATGGTTGATGCATGTGAGAGCCCCTCGTTTCCCCACCTGCGCCCGGTTCACCCGGATCGTTCCGTTGTTATGAACCACGTGCCGAGCCTATCAGAACAGCTCCCGGAGACCAGCCGTCGGCACGTTGTGTGTTTCAATATGCACAAGCTGCAGGAGCGTCGCCGTCTGCGAGCTTCGCACCGCACCTGATCGTCCTCAGGGTGCGATCAAAGTGTGACCGTTCGACGACGAACATCGCAGGCGCGCAGCCTTCGCGGCGGCGCCGCTCGCATCATTCTTCCAGCGCCCGGCGCAGGCGGCGGATGATGACGCCGCGGGCGCGGTCGTCAGCGGCCTGCTCGATCCGCTCGTGGATGTCGAGCAGCAGGCCCGACATGTCGTTGTGCCAGTCCAGCCGGGTGACCGCCTCCGGCGCCAGCCGTCGCCGGCGTGCGACGTCGAGCGGCGTCGGCACCGCGGTCGTCAGCTCGTAGACGTCGTCGAGCAGGGGGGAGAACACTTTCGCGGTCGGCACGATGCGCTCGGCGACGCGTGCCGCCAGCGCCGTGATCGCGGCCTCCTCGCCATGGGACAGGAAAAGGCCGCGCGCGATCGGACGGCGGGCCGCGATCCAGCGGGCGATCTCGGTGCCGTCGGCGTGGCCGGAATAGTCGTCGATCATGCGGATGCGCGCCGCGACCTTGATCTCCTCGCCCTGGATGCGCACCGCCTTGACGCCGTCCTGCAGGAAACGTCCGAGCGTGCCGTTGGCCTGGTAGCCGACCAGCAGCACGGTGGCGCGGTTGTTCCACAGCCAGCGCTTGAGATGATGGCGGATGCGGCCGGCATCGCACATGCCGCTGGCGGCGATGATGATGTGGAAGCCGGTCAGCTTGGCGATCGCCTTGCTTTCATCGACGGTCTCGGTGAAGCGCAGATGCGACGACGACAGCAGACGGCCGACATCGCTGCCGCCGTCGAGGCTCTCGGTATGCGCGCGGAACACCTCGGTGGCGTGGATCGCAAGCGGCGAATCCAGGAACACCGGTGCGGCCGGAATCTCGCCGCGCTCCATCAGGCCGACCAGATCGACGATCAGCTCCTGCGTCCGTTCGACCGCGAAGGCCGGGATCAATAGCGCGCCCTTGGCTGCTGCCGCGTCGCGCACCTCGCCGGCCAGACGGCCGCGGCGCAGCTCCGGCGTGGTCGGCTCGCGAATGCGGTCGCCATAGGTGGCCTCCGAGATCACGTAGTCGAAACCTTCGGGCGCTTTCGGGTCCGGCTGCAGCAGCTTGGCGTCGGGCCCGACATCGCCGGAGGCGAGCAGCCGCAGCGCCGCGCCGTCGGCTCCTTGTCCTGCGAATTCGATCTCGATCGAGGCCGAGCCCAGCAGATGCCCGGCATTCCAGTAGCGGGCGCGAACGCCCGGCACGATGTCGGTCCAGGTCTCATAGGCGACCGGCTGAAAGTATTGCATCGCCGCGATGGCGTCGGCCTGGGTATAGATCGGGCTGACCTCGCCGCGGCCGCGCGCGATGTTGCGGCGGTTCAGCGCCAGCACCTCCTGCTCCTGGATGTTGCCGGCATCGGGCAGCATCCATGAGCACAGATCGATGGTGCCGCGCGTGGCGAAGATCTTGCCGTCGAAGCCCAGGCGCACGAGCTTCGGCAGCAGGCCGCTATGGTCGATATGCGCATGCGTCAGCAGCACCGCGTCGATGTCGGCGGGACGGAACGGAAAGTCGCCGTAGTTGAGCTCCTTCAGCGTCTTCTGTCCCTGGAACAGGCCGCAATCGATCAGGAACTGGCTCTTGCCGCTCCGCACCAGATAGCAGGACCCGGTCACGGTATGCGCGGCCCCGCAGAAGCGAACGGTCACACTCATGCGGCGGTCTCCCGAGAACTCTGGATCGACGATTGCTGACAGTTCATTGCGAACGACCATTCGCGCCGTCGGCGAAGCCATAGCCGTGGTTGACGGCGGCTGCGGCTGCGGCCAGATCATGCTCCGACGGATCGCAGGTGAACACGCGATAAAGTGGCTCACCCTGGTCGACGCGATCGCCGATCTTCTTGAACAGCATGATCCCGGAGCCCTTGTTCACCGGCGCGCCGGCGGTACGCGCCAGGCGATTGAGCCGCAGGCAATCGATCGCGGAGACGATGCCGTCGTGCTCGGCCTTGACGTCGAAGGCGAGATCGCCGAGCTCGCTGCGGCATTCCGGTGGCCCCTGGGCATCGATGATCTTCAGCATCTGCCTGAGCGCCGCGCCGCTGTCGAGCAGCTCGCGCGCCCTGTTGTAGCCGGCGCCGCCGCGCAGCTTCGGATCATATTCGAGCAGATGCGCGGCGAGCCGCAGCGACTTCTCGCGCAGGTCCGCAGGCGCCGACGGCTCGTTGCCCAGCACCGCCATCACGTCACGCGCCTCCAGCACGGGGCCGATGCCGTTGCCGATCGGCTGGCGGCCGTCGGTCGTGATCACCTCGACCTTGAGCCCGAACCGGTCGCCGACGAATTCGAACAGCTTGCGCAGCCGCATCGCCTCCGCGCCGCTGGTGAGCTTGGCGGTCGGCCCGACCGGCAGGTCGAGCAGCAGATGCGTCGAGCCGGCGGCCAGCTTCTTCGACAGGATCGAGGCGACCATCTGCTCACGGGTGTCGAGGCTGAGCGGGCGCTCGACCGAGATCAGGACGTCGTCGGCCGGCGACAGATTGACGTGGCCGCCCCAGATCATGCAGCCATTGCAGGCCGCAACAATCGACTTCATCTCGTCGGCGCCCACATTCACCCGCGCCAGCACCTCCATCGTATCGGCGGTGCCGGCCGGCGAGGTGATCGCGCGCGACGAGGTTTTTGGAATGGTCAGGCCGTGGGCGGCGACGATCGGCACCACCACCATCGAGGTGCGGTTGCCGGGGATGCCGCCGATGCAGTGCTTGTCGACCACGACCGGCTCGGGCCATTTCAACTGCGTGCCGGCATTGGCCATCGCGCGGGTCAGCGCCAGCAGCTCGCCGGAGCTCATGAAGCTGGCTGAGCCGATCAGGAAGGCGGCGATCTCCATGTCCGAGTAGCGGTAGTGGGCGAGGTCGTCGATCACGGCCGCGATCGCCTGGTCGCTCAGGGTCTCGCCGCGGATCTTGGCGCGCACCGCTTCCAGGCTCTCGGGCGGGGTCGCCGGCGACACCGTCGCCAGCGTGCCGGCGGCTTCCGCGAAGCGCCGCATCGCCGGCTCCGACAGGCCGATCTCGTCGGGGCCGACCAGCGCATCGTCGTCGGTGATCAGGAGGGTCGCCAGCAGCGTCCGCGAGTTGCAGCGCAGCTCGACGCGGCTGAAGCCGCGGAAGACCTCGGGCCGCAACGCCTTCGAGCGTCGGGAGATCACGACCACGTTCTCGCGGCCGGTATCGAGCGCGACGCTGCGGATCTTGAGCTGGGGACGGGCGGAATCTGTTGTGCTCATGGCGGCCAGGATACCCCTTAAGCCCGTCCGCGCCATGGCCGTTGACGCAGATCATGCGGCCGGCGTCTACCCGGGCCGACCGAATTTTTTCTCAATATGTCCGGGCAAGGGCCGAGCTCGGCGATGGCCGGGCCGGCCTGCCGAAGGCGTGGCAAGCAGAAAATAAAGCTCAATCAATCCAGATGTTTGCGGATCAGTCGGCGGCGCGGCTGCGTGCCGGATCAGAGAGCAAGGGCGGGGCCGGGGGCCGGCGCGGCGGGCCCGCCAGGTACCTGATCGGGTTAACTGATTGTTCAAGCGGATGACCGAGGGTTTTCGCTGGGGCGTCCGTCCCGGCCTGCGCGCGCCGTTCCGGCGCGATCCCATGATCGAGCCCGACCGGAGAGGTAGATGCGGCAGTTGATTGCGAGCTTCCTGAAGAATCAGGCTGGCGCGACCTCGATCGAATACGCCATCATTGCCGGTGGATTGAGCATCGTGATCCTGGCGGCCGTGAATGGCCTGGGCTCGGGGCTGAGCAGCAAGTTCACCGCGATCAACACCTCGATCAAGTAGCCGGCCGGTCACGCCGCCGCGCGATCAGGTCAGCGCGGCGATCATCGCCGTCCGACAAGTCACAGGCGTCGTGACCCGCACGACGCCTGCCGCATTTCGCCCCATCCCTCGCGACGCGCCGCTCGTCTCCACGAACGAAGCTTCCGGCGGGGGCATCGCCGGAAGCTCGTCGAGCGGTCAGAGGTTCAACGGCCCAGCTTCAAAAGTTGCGCTGGGCGCGCAGCAGCATGCTCACCGTGTCCTGGTCCTTGAGCTGGTAGGTCGCGGCCGGCTTGGCCGTGCTCGTGACGGCCGGAGCAATGGCCGTGCCCGAGAATTTCTGGTCGAGGTGGCTGTAGGTCACGTCGGCCGAGAAGGTCAGGCCCTTGACCGGCGTCCATCGGGTGATGAGGCCGATCTGACCGAGATTGAAGTCGGGATTGCAGGTCGAGCCCGCCGTGAGCATGCCAGTGGCGGCAATGCCGGCGCAGACGAGAGCCGAGCCCGTCTGACCATACTTCACCTGGGCATAGGCGCCATACAGCGCCGTATTCCAGCGCGGATCCCAATTGTGGGTGAAGGCGCCGCGCATGCCCCAGGTCTGCACGGTCGACAGGCCCGTGCCGGTGCCGAACACCGCGTCGCCGACGCCGGCGAAGCCGATGCTCTGATAGGCGCCGGCCACGCCCGTGCTGCCGTACATCGAATAGGTCGTGTTGGCGAGGCTCTGGAAGTTGTAGCGGCTCGCGCCGTCGGTGTAGACCGCCTGCAGGTTGACGACGTCGCCCGGACCGGTGGGGATGTTCTTGATGGACAGCGCCAGTTGCGCGGCCCAGCCCCATTTGTCGGAGGGGTGACCCGAGGTCTCGGCCGCACCGTAATAGGCGGCATGATTGTCATGCGCGGCGAACGATGCCTGGAAGAGGCCCCAGGCCTGGTCGACGCGAACCATGCCGATGATGTCGGGCGCGACAGTGCCGCCGAAGGCGCTCGAGCCGTAATTGCCACCGAGCACGCCAGCCGCGGTGATGCCGGAGGTGTTCCAGATGTTGGTGGTGAAGAACTGCGTCTGGTCTTCCAGCGAGATCGCGGCGGTGATGCCCTGGCCGAAATCGGCGGTGTAGGTGAACTGGTTGACGCCGTTGTTGGAGCCGCTGCCGCCGACCAGGCCGTCGAAATTGTTGCCGGGATAATTGGTCCAGGGCGCGTCGAAGGTCGACACCGCCTTGCCCATCGTGAAGCCGGCGAACTGGATGAAGGCGTAGTAGACGCCGACGATGCCGCCCGAGATGGCGTCGCCGGTGTAGGACGTCGCGCCGGCGCCGGTGCCGCCG
Organism: Bradyrhizobium sp. HKCCYLS3013; assembly: GCF_051167615.1. Lineage (NCBI taxonomy): Bacteria > Pseudomonadati > Pseudomonadota > Alphaproteobacteria > Hyphomicrobiales > Nitrobacteraceae > Bradyrhizobium > Bradyrhizobium sp. HKCCYLS3013. The sequence continues at coordinate 19,448 of NZ_JBNPTK010000010.1, read as the reverse complement.
TAGGAGCCCGAGGTCCAGTTCAGCACGGTTTCGAAGTAGGTGCGCACCACGCCATATTCGGTCGCGGTGCGTGTATCGATGTTCAGATCCTGGCGCGAACGGGTCTGATAGCGGTTGCTCAGGCGGTTGTCGGCGCCGGCCTGCCCCGAATAGGCGCCACCATAGTTGCTGTTGGTCCACAGCGCGGTCTCGGCACGCAGATAGCCGCCGAGCTTGATGCAGGTGTCGGTGCCGGGAATGTAGTAGAAGCCCGTGCCGTAGAGCGAGCACACCTTCACATATTCGACGGCCTTGGCCTTCAGCGGAAGGTCCGCGGCCTGAGCCGCAGCGGCGGACAGTATCACTGCTCCCGTTCCGAGAAGCAGGCCCCTCAACGTCTTCATTTCCGTTTCTCCGGTTGACGGCGATGCACACGGCCCCCCGCGTGTCGCCTCTGGCTTCGCCAGATTGCCGCTCTCACACCTCTGATTCCGACGACGGCTCGATCGGCGCGACCGGCGGAATGGTTGAATGAAGTGTGCATGAGCCAATTTCGATTTGATGAATGTGCTCTGCCTTGTTCGAAGCCCACTCGATCGTCGTTAACACGCTGCTCGCACGCACCAGCATCGACGCAGTGACGCCGCGGTTTTGGCCTCGCGGTGTCGATTTGTTAATGGTGATAATCGTGAATAGGCTAGATGGGAATCCCGAACAATCCCGGGCGCTCAGTGCAAACTGCGCACGTCATTGTGCTTCCGCGGCGCCGTCGGCGACGCGCGAAGATTCTCAGGCCACACGTGAGATATCAACGGCGGTTCGGCTCGACGTGCATCGACGCTCGGTGTGACGTCGCTGCTACCAACCCGCGTGCATCGTAATCCGCCGCGCGCGACATTGCGTCCAGCGTGACGCCGCTGCGCCAGCGCTTGACGAAGTCGAGAAAGACCTGCAGCGGCATCGGCGGTTGCCGGCGGCTCGGATGGTACAGGAACAGTCCGGGCGTCGCGTAGCGCCAGCCGGGCAGCAGCCGCATCAGCCGTCCTTCGGCCAGATGCGACTCGATCATCGGCTCGACCAGATAAGCAACGCCGATGCCGTCGAGCGCGGCATTCAGCGCGAGATCGAAGTCGTTGACGATAAGAGAGCCGTCCACGGCAATCTCGGTGCGCTCGCCGCCCTTTTCGAAGATCCAGGGCTGCAGCGTATCGTCGGCAGGGACCCGATGCCGGATGCAGTTATGGGCCTGGAGATCCTCGGGAACGGCCGGCGCGGGATGCGCCGCGAGATAGCCGGGGGCAGCAACCGCAACGAAGCTGCACTCGTCGAACACGCGGATGACCTTCATGTCGCGCTCCACCCGGTGTCCGGATCTGATGCCGGCATCAAAGCGATTGCGCACGATGTCACTGTTGGTGTCGTCGACAGCCAGTTCGATATGGATGTCCGGGTATTCGGCCAGGAACGACCTGATCAGGGGCCCGAGCCCTCTCACGGCGAACACACGCGATACGGTCAGGCGCAGGGTGCCCATCGGCTTGTCGCGGAACGCGTTGATGCTCTCGATGGCCTGGTCGACCCGTTCGAGAATCGGCTGGATCTCCGCCAGCAGGCGCTCGCCGGCCTCGGTGAGGGCCACGCTGCGCGTCGTCCGGTTGAACAGCCTGACGTCCAGCCGCTCCTCGAGGCTCTTGATGGTCTGGCTGATGGTCGGCAAGGAGCAGCCGAGATGAGCGGCCGCCTTGGTGAAGCTCAACGAATCCGCGACGGCTGCGAAAGCGGAGAGCTCGGACAGCTGAACCCGTGCCATCGCTAGGCGTACTGCGCCCGGCGTTGGTCCGCATCGTGCTGAAACATCCACATCCCCTTGATACGCCGCGTCGTGCGGCTGGGACGACTTCGCCAGCGTCGTCCCGACCGATCAGGCACATCGATCTTCCGTCAGGAAGCTGACGCCCGGATCACCATCCCGCGGGGCAGAGCTAGGCGCGACGTGATCATTCCGCAAGCATCCAAGTGATGTCGAAACGATCACGAATCCGCGCCTGATCGCCGGATCACCATCGCCGGATCGACTTACCTGACCAACGCAGATATTTCCTGCGCCAATCGGAATGCGGTGGCGCCACACGCGGTGGCGAACCCGCGGCAACACTCGGAACTCGCGGCCGAGCGATCGTGATGCGCAGGTTCGGCAGGCCGTGCGAAGGTTCGGACGTCGCTCTCAACTCGCCTTGCGCGAGCGTGCGGTGGTCCGCGCTGGCTTGTCCGACTTCTTCGGCTCGTCCTTGGCCTTCTTGCCGCTGATCGGCAGCAGCATCTCGCGCTGGCCTTCGACGCGCTTCTTCGGCTTCTTGGCCTTGGCCTTCGGCGCGGGGGCGGCCGCGGCGGGCGCCTTGTCACCCTCGCCGGCAAGGCTGCGCTTCAGGGCGTCCATCAGGTTGATGACGTTGCCGCTCGACTTCGGCGCGGTCTTGGCGGCGATCGTCACGCCGCTGCGCTTCTTGTTGATGAGCTCGATCAGCGCGGCCTCGTAGTGATCCTCGAAGGTCTCCGGCTGGAAGTCGGCCGATTTCTTCTCGACGATGTGCTTGGCGAGATCCAGCATGTCGCCGGTGATCTTCACATCCTGGATGTCGTCGAAATACTCGTCCTCGCTGCGCACCTCGTAGGGGTAGCGCAGCAGCGTTCCCATCAGGCCCTTGCCGAGCGGCTCCAGCGCGATGATGTGCTCGCGGTTGGTCAGCACGACACGGCCGATCGCGACCTTGTCCATGCTGCGGATGGTCTCGCGAATGACCGCGAAGGCATCATGGCCGACCTTGCCGTCGGGCACGAGGTAATAGGGGCGGATCAGATAGCGGCTGTCGATGTCGGTGCGCGGCACGAACTCGTCGATCTCGATCGTGTGCGTCGATTCCAGCGCGATGTCGTCGAGCTCGTCCTTGGTGACCTCGATGTAGGTGTCGGTGTCGACCTTGTAGCCCTTGACGATGTCGTCGCTGGCGACTTCCTCGCCGGTCTCGGCATCGACCCTGCTGTATTTGATGCGGTGGCCGGTCTTGCGGTTGATCTGGTTGAAGGAGACCTTCTCGGACTCCGACGTCGCCGGATAGAGCGCGACCGGACAGGTCACGAGCGACAGGCGCAGAAAACCCTTCCAATTGGCGCGCGGGGCCATTCCTCAACTCCACTCAACTGCAAACTGACGGGCGTGCTCCCCCGGGACCGGGCTGCTGCGGACGTAGTTGTCGCCAGCTGCCGCGAGGATAACACCGCAGGCCCCGGATTCAACAAGCGTAGCTGCAGATTCTGAGAGCGGCGTTAACTGGTCGCAGCCGTATCCGACCCGGAACATCATCTGGCGGTCGACGTTGCCAACGGGAGCAACTGAGGGAGCGCGATACCGCGCTCGATATCGAACAGCAGCGAGCTGAGGGCGCCATGGCAACAAGACGAGGGTCGCAGATCGTCGAAACTCCAACCGAAGCGCGGCAGGGTGAGCCCGGCCCGTCGGTCCTCGCGATGCTGGCCATCTCCACGGGGCTGGCACTGCTGGTCCTGGGCCTCGTGTGGTTCGTGTTCTTCCACACCTGAGAGGCACATCGCGAGGTCGGCCGGCTGCGTGACGCCGCGGCCGCCGCCCTTCGCCTGGTCACGAAATCCAGCCCGGCCATTCCCATGGCCGGGCTTTTCATCGTGGTGTCCCGGAGCTTATATCCGCCCCAATTCTGTCGGCCGCCTGCCGGCGGTCCCGATCGAGATGACCAAAAAGTAACCTGGTCGCTCGGGTTCCGTTCATGCACGGTTCACGGCCTTCCGGTTCATCTTGAGGGCGGAAATCGTGCAGTTCAGCTTTGGAGGCAAGCGTGCGTCTGCTCGTTGTCGAGGACGATCCGGATCTCAACCGTCAGCTCACCACGGCCCTGAGCGACGCCGGCTACGTCGTGGACCGTGCGTTCGATGGGGAGGAAGGGCACTATCTGGGCGACAGCGAGCCCTATGACGCTGTCGTGCTGGATATCGGCCTGCCCAAGATGGACGGCATCTCGGTGCTGGAGGCGTGGCGGCGCAATGGCCGGGCGATGCCGGTCCTGATTCTCACCGCGCGCGACCGCTGGAGCGACAAGGTCCAGGGCTTCGACGCCGGCGCCGACGACTACGTTGCCAAGCCCTTCCACCTCGAAGAGGTGCTGGCGCGCATCCGCGCGTTGCTGCGCCGCTCGGCCGGCCACGCCCAGAGCGAGCTGACCTGCGGGCCGGTCACCCTGGACACCCGCACCGGCAAGGTCAGCGTGTCGGGCAACCCCGTCAAGATGACCTCACACGAATACCGCCTGCTGTCCTATCTGATGCATCATTCCGGCCGCGTCGTCTCGCGCAGCGAGCTGGTCGAGCATCTCTACGACCAGGACTTCGACCGCGACTCGAACACCATCGAGGTGTTCGTCGGCCGCATCAGGAAGAAGCTCGACTGCGACGTCATCCAGACCGTGCGCGGCCTCGGCTATCTGCTGACCCCGCCGCCGGCCGCAGGCGCCTGATCCGTTTCCGGAGCCAGCCATTCGCGGTGGCCGGGCGCCGGCCGTTTCGCTAGTTTGCGGTCATGCGCCAGAGCTCACTTGCCACCCGGTTGTTCCTGTCCGCGACCGCGTGGCTCGTGGTCATTCTCGCCATCACCGGCATCGTGCTGTCCTCGGTGTATCGCAACGCGACCGAGCGCGCCTTCGATCGCCGGCTCAATCTCTATCTGCGCACCCTGATCGCCGAGGTCGCCACCCCCGACGATCCGCCGGACCGCCAATTCCAGTCATTGGGCGAGCCACTGTTCGAGCTGCCGCTGTCCGGCTGGTACTGGCAGATCACCCGTACCGACGCCGAGAAGCCGGAGGTACGGGCCTCGCGCTCGCTGTGGGACAAGAAGCTGCCCAAGCTGGAGGAGCAGGGGATCGAGCTGACGGCGGCCGGGATCCGGATCGGCTATGTCGAGGGGCCGGAGAACCAGGACCTGCGCATGGTCGAGCGCCCGGTGGATCTCGGCTCCGACGGCAAGTTCCTGGTCAGCGTCGCAGGCGATGCCTCGGAGATCTTCGACGAGACCCGCAGCTTCGACTACTACCTCGGCGGCACCTTCACCGCGCTCGGGATCGTGCTGCTGCTCACGACCATTTTCCAGGTCCGCTATGGCCTCGCGCCGCTGAAACGCATCTCCGAATCGATCGCCGACATCCGGTCCGGGCGCGCCGAGCGGCTGGAAGGGGAGTTCCCGGTGGAGATCGCGCCGCTGGCCCGCGAGACCAATGCCCTGATCGATGCCAATCGCGAGATCGTCGAGCGGGCGCGCACGCATGTCGGCAATCTCGCCCATGCCATCAAGACGCCGCTCTCGGTCATCGTGAATGAAGCGGCGACCCATGCGGCGGACCCGTTCGCCGCCAAGGTGATGGAGCAGGCGGACGTCATGCGCGACCAGGTCGCCCACCACCTCGAGCGGGCGCGGATCGCCGCGCGCGTCACCATCGTGTCCACCGTGACCGAGGTGGCGCCGGCCATCGAGGCGCTGCGCCGCACCATGGAAAAGATCTACCGCGACCGCGGCATCGTGGTCGCGGCGACCGCCGATCCCGCGGCGAGGTTTCGTGGCGAGCGCCAGGATCTGGAGGAGATGGTCGGCAATCTGGTCGACAATGCCTGCAAATGGGCGACGTCGCGGGTCTCGGTCGAGCTCACCGTGGAGCGGCCGGCCCAGTCCGGGGCCTCGCCGATGCTGCGGATCGTGGTCGATGACGATGGCCGTGGCCTCTCGGCCGCCGAGCGTGCCCAGGTGCTGCGGCGCGGCCAGCGGCTGGACGAATCCAAGCCGGGGTCGGGGCTCGGGCTGTCGATCGTCACCGATCTGGCCGCGCTCTATGGCGGCCGATTGACCCTGGGCGATGCCCCGACCGGGGGCCTGCGGGCGGAGCTGAGATTGCCCGGCGTTTGACGGGGCGGCGAATTTCGCCATCCTAAAGGTGTTCTTAATACCGCGGACCGTATGGTCCGGGCAGGGGTGCGCGATGTGCGCTCTCGCCGTGGAAATTTGCACGCCGGCGCATGGGTCAGACAGCTCACGAGCGGTTAAGGGAATATCTCGGGCAGCTGCCGCCGAACGCGCAGTCGCTCCTGATGCGCGAATTCGAGCGCGCCATCGAGCGTGGCCAGGACGTCGCCGTGGCGACCCTGGTGCTCGAGCAGTTGCGCAAGGTGGTGCGGCCCGTCGCGCCGCCGGCTCCCGCTCCAACATTGGATCCCGTGCGTCCCCAACCCGCCATCGAGGTCGCTCGTCCGCCGGCCCGCGAGGAGCGCCGCCAGAGTGGCGATGGCCCGCGTCGGCTGTTCCGGCCGCTCGACCCGTTCCTCACCGATTCCACTGGTCCTCTCCGTCCCGGCCAGATCCGCCGTGCCTCGCTGTTGCCGGTCTGGCAGTGGCTCGGCCGCGAAGGCGCGCCGGAGCGCTACGCCGAATTCGAGGCCGCGATGTCGGTCGCCGGCGACAGTTCGCGCGAGGTCGAGATGGCCGCACGCAAGCTGCAGCGCGCCGCCGCCGAGGCGCTGATGAACCTCGTCGGCCCCAACGCGACCGGCGACCGCCAGCGCGCGCTCGCCCGCATCGGCGCACCCAGCGTGATCGAGGATCTGCTGCCGATCGGGCTGGTGCTGCAGAATCGCGAGGCGCTCGACGGCCTCAACGGCCGGCTGCCCGGCATCATCCGCGTGCTCGGCGATTCGCAGATTGCCTCCGTCACCGAAGCCATCAACGTGCCGTCACTGCAGACGCCCTCGATGCTGCCGTTCGCACTGTCGCTGGTGATGCAGCGGCTCGCCGCGCCCTGGCAGATCATCCGGCTCGCCACCAAGATCGCGGCATCGGACGATGAGATCCGCGTGGCGGCGACCCCGTTCGGCGTCGCCGTCACCATCGCGCTCAACGATCTCGCCGGCCTCGCCTCGGTGCTGCGCGCCGACATCCGGCGCGGTCATTTCTCCAATCTCGGCGATACGCTGAAGACGCTGCATGACGGCGTTCGCGGCCTGCGCACCGAGCTCGACCTGCGCTCGGAATCGAACTGGGGCAAGCAGCTCACCGCGATCCGCGCCGACATCTCCAATGCCCTGCAATCGGAGATCGACAGCGTGCCGGGCCGCGTCCGCCGCATCCTGCGCCAGCGCGCCGACAAGGACATTCCGGCCGGCGCCGGCGTCGACGGCGGCGAGGTCGAGGAGGTGGCGGCGCTGATCGAGTTCGTCGCGGTCTGCCGCAACTATGCCAGCGAGCTCGCGATCAACGAGGTGACGCTGCGGACCTATTCCGATCTGCAGCAATATGTCGAGAAGGCCACCGAAGCGTTGGTGCAGTCGCTGCGCTCGGGCGACGCGCGGGCGCGCGCCTATCGGCAGTCGCAGGTGTCGGCGGCGATCCGCTTCTGTCACGTCCTGTTCGGCAACGACTACGCCCAATTGATGAGCAGGGCGGCCGAGAACGCGATGAACGGCGAGCGAAAATCCTCGCGCGCCGGTTGAGATTTTCTGCTAGTCTGTCCACGTTTTGATTTTTGCAATTTCAGGTTGACCCCGCCCCGGGGCCACGCATAGGTTCCCGCAGGTTCCATCCGTTTTCATCAAGACCATGATTTCCGTCATCAACTTCGTCGAGGTCGAGAACCGCGTCGTGCGCGCGACCTATCGCAACCTCATGATCAAGGCCAAGGTCGTGCTCGTCGACAAGACGAGCGGGGCGCCACTCCCCGATCCCGTCACCACCATCGCCTCTCCGGTCCCGGTCGGGTCGCTGCGGATCAGGCTCACCGACCATGTCCGGCCGGGGACCTATTTCCTGGTGGCCCTGAACGGGCACGGCAGCTATCTCGCCAAGAGCGCCGAGTTCGAGGTCCCCTAATTACGTAATTGTCCTGAGTTTTTCGGCTCGGACGGCTGGGCTACCACGGCGGCAAATGTGAATTGCCGCCGGGAACGGTGCTGGTTAAAAGCGGCGCGAGGCGCGCCTGCCGGTAGGCGCTGACTGGAACCCTGTCCGATGACTCTCTGGTTCGTGTTCGCCGTGATGACGGCCGCGGCGATCTTCGCCGTCCTGCTGCCGCTCGGGCTGGGCGCGCGGGCCGCGTCGGACGGGCGCGAGGTCGCCGTCTACAAGGACCAGCTGGCGGAGATCGAGCGCGACGTCGAGACCGGGCTGATCGGCAAGGTCGAGGCGGAAGCCGCGCGGGTCGAGATCAGCCGCCGCCTGCTGGCCGCCGCGGACCAGGAGGGCGAGGCCGCGGGGAAGCCGAGCCTCGGCCTGCGCCGCGCGTCGGCGGTGCTGGCGCTGATCGGCGTGCCGATCGTGGCGCTCGCGGTCTACCTCCCGCTCGGCTCGCCGCAACTGCCGGATTTCCCGCTCACCGCCCGCGCGGCGCCCAACGGGACGCAGCCGCTGGAAACGCTGGTGGCGCAGGTCGAGCAGCACCTGCAGAAGAACCCGACCGACGGCCGCGGCTGGACCGTGCTCGCCCCGGTGCTGGCGCGGCTCGGCCGCACCGATGACGCGATTCGGGCCTATCGCAACATGATCACCTATGCCGGCGACGGTGCGGCCAAGCGCGCCGATCTCGGCGAGATGATCACCGCGGCCGCCGGCGGCGTCGTCACCGCCGAGGCCAAGGCGGAGTTCGAGCGCGCCCATGCGCTCGAGGCCGACGAGCCGAAGTCGAACTACTATCTCGGCCTCTCTGCCGAGCAGGACGGCCGCAAGGACGAGGCGAGCGCGATCTGGCGGGCGATGCTGGGCAAGGCGCCCGCGGATGCGCCATGGCGGCCGCTGGTGACGGCGGCGCTGGCCCGCGTCGGCGGCGGCGAGGTGCCGGCGCTGCCGAGCGAGACGATCGCCGCGGCCAAGGACATGAGCGCAGGCGATCGCGAGACGATGATCCGCGGCATGGTCGACCGGCTGGCGGCGCGGCTGAAGCAGAATGGCGACGACGTCGAGGGCTGGCTGCGCCTGGTGCGCGCCTATGTCGTGATGGGCGATCTCGACAAGGCCAAGGGGGCGCTGTCGGAGGCGCGGCAGGCGGTGTCCGGCGATGCCGAGCGGTTGCGGCAGCTCAACGAGGGTGTGAAGACTTTCGGCTTGGATGGATGAGCGGCGCTTCCGCCGCCAACGGGATCAAGGGATGACACGCAAGCAGAGGCGTTTGACGATCATCGGCGGGGCGCTGTTCGTGCTCGCGGTCGCGGCCGGGCTGGTGCTGAATGCGCTGCGCGACTCCATCGTGTTCTTCTCGACACCGACCATGGTGGCGGAAAAGCATATCGGCCCGGGCAAGCGCTTCCGGCTCGGCGGCCTGGTGCAGCCGGGCTCGCTGAAGAAGGGCGACGATCTCGCCGTGACGTTCGAAGTGGCCGATGGCGGCGCCAAGCTGCCGGTCGCCTACAAGGGCATTCTGCCGGATCTGTTCCGCGAAGGGCAGGGCGTCGTCGCCGAGGGCGCGCTCGATGCCGCCGGAGTGTTCAAGGCCGACACCGTGCTCGCCAAGCATGACGAGACCTACATGCCGAAGGAAGTCGCCGATGCCCTGAAGAAGCAGGGCCATTGGAAGGACGATTACGGCAAGCCGAAAGCCGGCGCCAAACCGGGCCCGGTGTCGATGCGCGAAGGCGCCGAGAAGACGGCTGCAGGAGCGACGCAGTGATTGCAGAGAGCGGACATTACGCCCTGGTGCTGGCGCTCGCGCTGGCGCTGATCCAGTCCACCGTGCCGATGCTCGGCGCGCATCAACGTGACATCGCCCTGATGAATGTCGGCCGCTCGGCCGCGCTGGCGCAATTGCTGTTCGCCGGTCTCTCCTTCATCGCGCTGGTCACCCTGCACGTGACCTCGGATTTCTCCGTCGCCAACGTGTTCGAGAACTCGCACTCGATGAAGCCGCTGCTCTACAAGATCACCGGCGTCTGGGGCAACCACGAAGGCTCGATGCTCTTGTGGGTGTCGATCCTGGCCCTGTTCGGCGCCATGGTCGCGATGTTCGGCAACAACCTGCCGCTGTCCTTGCGCGCCCGCGTGCTCGCGGTGCAGGCCTGGGTGGCGACCGCGTTCTATCTGTTCATCCTGACCACATCGAATCCGTTCGCCCGCCTCGCCAACCCGCCGATCGAGGGCCGCGACCTCAATCCCGTCTTGCAGGACATCGGCCTCGCGGTGCATCCGCCGATGCTCTATCTCGGCTATGTCGGCTTCTCGATCTCGTTCTCGTTCGCGATCGCGGCCCTGCTCGAAGGCCGCATCGATGCCGCCTGGGCGCGCTGGGTGCGGCCGTGGACGCTGATGGCCTGGATCTTCCTGACGCTCGGCATCGCCATGGGCTCGTACTGGGCCTATTACGAGCTCGGCTGGGGCGGCTGGTGGTTCTGGGACCCGGTCGAGAACGCCTCGCTGATGCCCTGGCTCGCCGGCACCGCGCTGCTGCACTCCGCCGTCGTCATGGAGAAGCGCAACGCGCTCAAGGTCTGGACCATCCTGCTGTCGATCCTGACCTTCTCGCTGTCGCTGCTCGGCACCTTCCTGGTCCGCTCCGGCGTCATCACCTCGGTCCATGCCTTCGCCAGCGATCCGACCCGCGGCGTGTTCATCCTCGGCATCCTCGTGCTGTTCATCGGCGGCAGCCTCACGCTGTTCGCCGGCCGCGCCACCGCGCTAAAGCAGGGCGGCCTGTTCGCGCCGATCTCGCGCGAGGGCGCGCTGGTCTTGAACAACCTGCTGCTCACCGTGTCCTGCGCCACCGTGCTGTTCGGCACGCTGTACCCGGTGATCATGGAGGCACTCGACTTCAAGCTCTCGGTCGGCGCGCCGTTCTACAACATCACCTTCGGCCCCTTGTTCGCGCTGCTCTTGCTGATGGTGCCGTTCGGCCCGATGCTGGCGTGGAAGCGCGGCGACCTCGTCGCGGCGACGCAGCGGCTGCTCGCGGCCGGCGTCACGGCGCTGGTGGCGATCGCGATCGTCTGGGCCTGGGCGCGCGGCGGCAGCGCGCTGGCGCCGCTCGGCATCGGCCTCGGCGTGTTCGTCATCACCGGCTCGGTCGTCGATCTGGTCGAGCGCAGCGGCGTGGCCCGCGTGCCGTTCAAGACCGCGCTGCACCGGACCCGCGGCCTGCCGCGCTCGGTGTGGGGCACGGCGTTCGCGCATGCCGGCCTCGGCGTGGCCCTGCTCGGCATCGTCTGCGAGACCACCTGGAACAGCGAGCTGATCTCGACCTTGCGTCCGGGCGACGTCCGCAATCTCGCCGGCTACCAGATCAAGTTCGACGGCATGACCCAGCGCCAGGGCCCGAACTTCAGCGAGGTCGTCAGCACCTTCGTCATCAGCCAGGACGGCCGGCAGCTCGCGGTGATGACGCCGAGCAAGCGCAGCTTCGCCACCCGCGGCATGTCGACGACGGAAGCCGCGCTGATGACCCGCGGCGTCAGCCAGCTCTACGTCTCGCTCGGCGATGCCACCGCCGACGGCGGGCTGGCCGTGCGCATCTATCACAAGCCGCTGGTGCTCTTGATCTGGTTCGGTCCGGTGCTGATGGCGTTCGGCGGCCTGCTGTCGCTGTCCGACCGGCGCCTGCGCGTCGGCGCGCCGCGGCCGGCGCGTGCGGCGCGCGCGCTGCAGCCGGCGGAGTAGGGCGGATGCGACGCAGTCTCAGCCTCCTCGCGCTCGCGCTGCTGCTGTTGAGCTCGCCGGTGGCGCATGCGGTGCAGCCCGACGAGGTCATGGCCGACACCGCCAAGGAGCAGCGCGCCCGCGCGCTGTCGCGCGAGCTGCGCTGCATGGTCTGCCAGAACCAGTCGATCGACGATTCCGACGCGCCGCTGGCGCGCGATCTGCGCCTCTTGGTGCGCGAGCGGCTCGCGGCCGGTGACAGTGACAATCAGGTGCTGGATTTCCTGGTCGCGCGCTACGGCCAGTTCGTGCTGCTGAAGCCGCGCTTCGAGCGCCAGACTTTGCTGCTGTGGCTGCTGCCGCCGGTGCTGCTGCTCGGCGGCGGCCTGGCGCTGTGGTGGCAGGTGCGCCGCCGCGGCCAGCGCGGCGCGGAGGCCACGCCCAAGCTGACGGCCGAGGAGGAGGCGCGCCTCGCCGCGCTGATGGCCGCCGAGCAGCAGCCGCCGGCGACGTGATGATCCGCTAACGCCACGATCCCCTGCCAGTTAGTTACCCCGTCATGCCCGGGCTTGACCCGGGGCCGGGTCAAGCCCGGCCATGACGACGGAGAGAGGCGGGCTGAAAGCGCGTGGTGCGAAGGCCGGCTGTCGCGAGTAAGAAGCGAGCGCAGCAAATGGGAACGCGCCGTGGATCCGCAAAACCCCGTGCTTTCCCGTGCTCCGCGCCTACCCGCGCTTTCATCTTATTTTACCTTTGTCTGGAAGTGTGCGTTGACATTCCATGTGACGCGTCCGGGCAAGGCCAATGTTCTCCAGCAGCAATCTGACGATCCGCTTCCTCGTGGGAGGCGTCGTCGCCTCTCTCCTCATGCTCCTGGCGATCGGCGGCGGCACCGGCTTCATCGCGGTGCTCTATCTCAACAACCAGATCACCAGCCTGTCGTCGGACTTCGCCAATCTCAGCGGTCCGGCCCGTGATCATGCGATGCTGATCTATCAGCAGGCGCAGTCGGCGTTCTCCTACTTCCTGATGGCCTGCGCGGCCATCGCGGTGTTCGCCAGCGCCGTCTGCCTGATGACCTATGCCGCCGTGCAGAACGGCATCCTGCGCCCGCTCGCCGCGATGGTCTCGGCCATGCGCGACGTCGCCGGCCAGAAATACGACACGCCGATTCCCGGCCTCGGCCTCGGCAACGAGATCGGCCAGCTCGCCGGCGCGCTCGAGGTGTTCAAGACCAACGGCATCGAGCGCCAGCGCCTCACCGCGCGCGAGCTGCAGGAGGCGCAGCGCCAGGGCGAGCGCTCGCGCTTTCTCGACGGCCGCATCCACTCCTTCAACGACCTCGTCGCCAGCGTCGTCGGCAGCGTGGCGTCGTCGGCCATCCGGCTGAAGAGCAATGCCGAGACCCTGTCGCGCGCCGCCAACGACACCTCGGCCAAGGCCAATGCGGTCGAGGCCGCCGCCAACCACGCCAATCGCAGCGTCCAGACCGTGGCCGGCTCGACCGAGGAGATGACGAGCTCGATCGGCACCATCAGCCGCCGCGTCTCCGACGCCACCCAGCGCGCCGAGGGCGCGGCCTCGCAGGCCGAGAAGAGCAAGAACACCATCCACGCGCTGTCGGACGCCGCCGAGAAGATCGGCGCCGTGGTGCAGCTCGTGCAGGCGATCGCCTCGCAGACCAACCTGCTGGCGCTCAACGCCACCATCGAGGCCGCCCGCGCCGGCGAGGCCGGCCGGGGCTTCTCGGTCGTGGCGTCGGAGGTGAAGAACCTCGCCAACCAGACCAGCAAGGCGACCGACGAGATCTCCGCCCACGTCGCCAGCATCCAGGGCATCACCGCCGAGACCCGCGGCGCCATCGACGGCATCTCGACCACATTGAGCGAGATCAGCGCCATCATGTCCGGCATCGAGGTCGACACCTCGCAGCAGCGCACCGCCACCCAGGACATCTCCAGGAGCGTCCAGGAGGCCGCCCGCGGCACCCTCGACGTCTCCAACCACATCGCCCAGATCAGCTCCACCTCGGCCGAAACCGGCCGCCTCGCCTCGGAGGCCCGCGACGCCGCCGGCGACCTGTCGCAGCAGGCCGAGACGCTGAAGCGCGAGGTCGATGCGTTCATCATCAGCGTGAAGGCGAGCTGAGGGCAGGCGCACCGCCGGGGGCGCCAGTTGTATTTCTCCGCTGTCATGGCGTGCGTTGTGAGCCCACCTCTCTCCTGTCATGGCCGGGCTTGACCCGGCCATCCACGCCGGTCCGTCTGCGCAAGGGATGGATGCGCGGGTCAAGCCCGCGCATGACGACCGGGTGAGTTGAGCGCACCTGCGTCCGCCGCGAGCTGAGGGCACCGGACGGCACGCATCCGGACTGCGTAGCTCGGCGACAAACGATGCCCCGTCCCCGCGGCTCCGTCTAACCCGCTACTAGTAAATACCGCCCATCGTGCATACAGCACAGCTGTGAGTCGCCAGCCAGGCGGCCGCTGCTGCGGGGCAGGCGCGTGGCGACGTCGGTTCGCCCGCCTGCCGCTCTTGGGGGAGCGGACGAGGACATGATGAGCTTGAAGATCAGGGGGCGTCTCTACGCCGGCTTTGCGGCGCTCATCGTCGCCGGTGCCGTGATGGCCGCTGTGGCGGTGTGGAATCTGTGGGCGGTGCGCGACCAGGTCGCGAGCATGTCGGCGCTGTCGGACGCGACCGCGCGCATCCTGCAGATATCCAACCATTTGCAGGCGATCCAGCGCGCCAATTTGCGCTACATCCACGACGCCAACGAGCCGGCGCTCAAGGAGGCGGCCGAGCGCGAGGCGGCGGCGACGGCGCTGCTGCAGGCGGCCACCGCCGGTCCGCTATCCGCCGAGCGGCTCAAGCTCTATGGCGATCTCACCAGCGAGATCGCGCAGATGAAGACCCAGCGCGATGCCCTGAGCGACGCCGTCAAGCAGGTGAAGTCCGGCCGCGCCGCGCTGCTGCCGGGCGGCGAGGACCTTGCCGCCAAGGCCGCCAAGCTGTCGATCGCCGCGCGCATCAGCAAGGAGCCGGAGGTGATGACCGCGGTCGCCGACATCGACGCCCGGCTGCAGCTCGTCCGCATCGCCACCTGGCGCTTCCTGGCGCTGCGCGACACCAAGTCGGCGTCGGCCTTCCGCGCCGGCGTCGACAATGTCGAGCAGCGGCTCGCCACCTTGGAGGGCGCGTCGCCGCCGGCGGGCGTGCTGGCCGCGATCGCGCCGGTGAAGGCCTCGCTGGCGCTCAACAAGACCGCGTTCGAGGCCACCGCCGCCGCGGCGCTGAAGTCCGAGGACATCTACGCCAATGCGATCGAGCCGCTGATCGCCAAAAGCATCGACACGCTCAAGGCCGCCGAAACAGGCGTGAATGCCGATTATCACGCCTCGCGCACATCGGCCGAGGGCGCCATCGCCAGCACGATCTCGCTGCAGATGCTGGTCGGCGCCGCCGCCATCCTGTTCGGCTGCCTCGTCGCGTTCCTGATCGCGCGCAGCATCACAGGCCCGCTGGCGTCGATGACGCGGGCGATGGGCCGGCTCGCGAGCGGCGACGTCGCCGTCGAGATCCCCGGCCGCGGCGCCCGCGACGAGATCGGCGCCATGGCGACGGCGATCCAGGTGTTCAAGGACAACATGGCCGAGACCGAGCGGCTGCGCGCCGAGCACGCGGACGCCGAAGCGCGGCAGGAGCAGCAGCGCCGGGACGACATGGCGAAGCTCGCCCGCCAGTTCGAGCAGGCGGTCGGCGAGATCGTCGATGCGGTGTCGCATGCCTCGAGCGAGCTCGAAGCCTCCGCCGGGACGCTGACCAGCACCGCCGCGCGCGGCCAGGACCTGTCGGCGGACGTCGCCGCCGCCTCGCAGGAGGCCTCGTCCAACGTGCAGACGGTGGCCTCCGCCGCCGAGGAGCTGTCGTCCTCGGTCAGCGAGATCTCCCGCCAGGTGCAGGAATCTGCGCGCATCGCCAGCGAAGCCGTGGCGCAGGCCAACCGCACCAATGAGCGCGTCGGCACCCTGTCGAAGGCCGCCACCCGCATCGGCGACGTGCTCGAGCTGATCTCGAGCATCGCCGGCCAGACCAACCTCTTGGCGCTCAACGCCACCATCGAGGCGGCGCGCGCGGGCGAGGCCGGCCGCGGCTTCGCCGTGGTCGCCGCCGAGGTCAAGGCGCTGGCCGAGCAGACCGCGAAGGCCACCGGCGAGATCGCCCAGCAGGTCTCCGGCATCCAGGCCGCCACCGAGGAGTCGGTCGGCTCCATCAAGGAGATCGGCAGCACCATCGGCCGCCTGTCCGAAATCTCCGCCGCCGTCTCCGCCGCCGTGGAAGAGCAGGGCGCCGCGACGCAAGAGATCTCCCGCAACGTCCAGCACGCCGCCAACGGCACCCAGCGCGTCTCGCGGAATATCGACGACGTACAGCGGGGGGCATCGGAGACGGGCTCGGCGTCGTCGCAGGTGCTGGCGGCGGCAAGGTCGCTGTCGGCGGAGAGCGGACGGCTGAAGCGCGAGGTGAGCCGGTTCCTGGGGTCGCTGCGGGCGGCGTGATGGAGCGGAGGCTGCGTCTCGCAGCCAAATCAACGTCCGAATGACATTGGTTATTTGAGCAGCTTCGCCGGCAGGGATTTTATTCGAAGCACCGTGGCACGCGCCATCTCGCCACTGGCGCGTCGGCCAGCGGGTCGGCGCTTGGTACTGGGGAATCGATCGAGCGCGTGGGCGGAGGTGTCATGAGGTTCAGACAGTCGATCCGTCTGGGAATGCCCCCATCTGGTTACGTCCGAAACTCCGTCAAGTTGTGGATCCTCAACGTTAATCGCATTGCGTTTGCCGTCTTTTCGCGACAATCTGACGAGGCGCTGGGGGGCATAATGCGGCTGCTTAGGTTTCAAGTGACGAATTTTCGGTCCGTGGTTGACAGCGGCTGGATCGACGCTGAGCGGGTTACAGCGCTTATTGGTGTTAATGAATCGGGCAAGACCAATCTGTTACTCCCCCTTTGGAAGTTGAACCCGGCACATGAAGGCGAGATTAGACCCACCTCGGATTATCCAAAAGGCAATTACGCCGCGGTGCGCGCCGCTCCCGGTTCATTTCCGTTCATACGTGCCGAGTTTGTGCCGACTGATGCAGTCAAAACGAAGCTCGCCGAGCTTGCTGGACTCGACGAGAGATCGCTTGATATTATTTGCGTGCAGCGGTTCTTCGATGGGCGGTACGCAGTCACATTTCCGAACTTCAAGAAAGTCGATGCGCTTACCAGCGCGGACTTGATCGCGATCCTTACGGCTGCTGAGACTGAAATCAGCGCGATGAATCAACTCAGCAAAGAAGGGAGTTTGAAGGCCGACATACAAAGTGCCTTGGCATCTGCCAAACAGAGCGACGGACCAGTCTCGGCTTATGACGCCAAAGCGCTAGATGATGTTATTGAGCCGTTCGCCGCTCTGCTGCCTGAAGCACCAGCAGCGACAAGCTCGATCGTACCGCGCTTGAATTTGCTAATTCAAGACCTCCAAGCTGCCAAGCTGAAGTTGGAAGCTCCCGCGCCGAACGAAATTGATGAAGTGGCGAAGTTCGTCGTAGGAAGCCTCCCGCGATTTGTGTATTACTCAAACTACGGTAATCTCGATTCCGAAATCTACTTGCCGCATGTCGTCCAGAATCTGGCGCGCGAAGACCTTGGCGCTAAGGAAGCCGCAAAAGCCAGAACGCTCCGGGTCCTATTCCGATTTGTCAGACTAAAGCCCAAGGAAATTCTGCAGCTTGGGCGCGACTTCAAAGATCCCAATAGGCAGCCGAATGACGAAGAAATCGCTGAGATCGCAACCAAAAAACGTGAACGCACGATTTTATTGAACTCAGCCGGAACTGACTTAACCAAAAAGTTCCGTGAGTGGTGGAAGCAAGGCGATTATACGTTCGAATTTCAAGCCGACGGAGACCATTTTCGGATTTGGGTCAGCGATGCAAGGCGACCAGAAAAGATAGAACTTGAAGATCGCAGCAGTGGGCTGCAATGGTTCTTGAGCTTCTATCTTATTTTCTTGGTCGAGAGCAGTGGTGTGCATGCCGATGCGATTCTGCTATTAGACGAGCCGGGGCTTTCCCTCCATCCGCTGGCCCAACGCGATTTGTCGGCGTTTTTCGAAAACCTCTCTTCGACCAATCAGATTATCTATACAACCCATTCGCCCTTTCTTGTCGATGCAGACATGCTCGACCGTGTGCGGAAGGTCTTTGTTTCGGAGGATGGCTCAACCAAATCCTCGCCAGACTTGCGACAGGGTAACGATGATCCGCGACGAGCTGGAGCGACATATGCGATTTACTCCGCGCTCAATATGAGTCTTGCCGAGAGCATCCTATATGGTTGCCACCCGGTGATCGTGGAGGGTCCATCGGACCAGCATTATCTGGCTCTGATCAAAACAGTTTTGATTGCCAACAAGAAGATAAATCCGAAGCGAGAGATGGTTTTTCCGCCCTCTCATGGCGCTAACAACGCCAAGGTAATCGCGAGTATCCTTGGCGGAAAAGATGAGGTTTTGCCAAACGTGCTCCTCGACGGGGATGACGCCGGAAAGAAGATGGCGCGCGACCTGCAGAATGGCTTGTACCAAGGTGCAAAGGGTAAAGTAAAAACTACGGACAAGTACGTTGGCTTTGCCGATTCCGAGATTGAAGACCTCTTCCCGCAAATCTTCCTTGTTGCAGCCGTTGACCGTTGGGGAAGAAAGGCAGACGTGCCATTTGCTGACGTTGTGAAATCCGGGCAGCCCATCGTTCCGCAAATCGAGGTGTGGGCGAGGTCGCAAGGCGTGTCACTTGATGATGGATGGAAAGTGGACGTGGCGCGCGAAGCTAAAAGGCGAGCATTGGAGGCGGCGAAACCTCTTTTCGACAACCATACTTTGGACAATTGGGCAAAGCTTTTTGACGACTTGCTGAGCGAGGGCTGACAGATTTCAGCGCTCGCGCCTTTGCGTTCGCCCGACTCATTGCGCACCTGAGAGCTAGGATTTAGTCAAATGGCTGGATCGAAAGAGCAGCGAAAGAAATATCTGGCCCATCGCGCGGAGATGCTGGCGGCGATGGTAGTTAAACGCGGGTCGCTCAATAAGAAAAAGAACCGGAAGCCCGCCGGTCACGCGAAACATCCCGAGGCCGATCCCGATTTGGTCGATGATTGGGACGACGTCGTCGATACCACGCGACCGGCTACCGAAGCCGAGGCTCAGACCGTGAAGAAGATCAACAGGGGCTGGGTCTCAAATGACTGGGGCCGACTTCGGGGTCGATCCGCGTCAGGTGGCCTGCCATCGCTCGGCAGACGTCGATAACCCAATTATTTGTGCAGCGCCTTCACTCCGCGTCGACTTTTCGCGTCTCAACTCTAGCGCCAATAGCCCGTCGTCCAAATCAGCCGCCTTCCGAAAACTCGTCAAGTAATTCCGAAAAACATAAATCGTTTGCCTCCTACCCCAAATCACCCTTATCCTCCGCGCCGTTCCGTTCCACCGAGGGGGCGTATCGCGATCGTCACGGACGTCGGGATGGAATGCGATGGATGCGGGCTGCCGCAGCGGGGTTTTGGCCTCGCCGACGAACGGCGGACTGCGGACAGGAAAGCGTGTCGTCCTGGCCTCCCGGTGCCGAGGCCAAGCCGGTGGTGATGATCCGCCGGCGACGGGGTCAATGAGCCGGTCCCCGGGGAGCAACTGTCTTTTTTGTAGACCGGTGATCGGCCGGCCTCAAGGCTGGCGCGAAGGCGCGCC